>NZ_CP029984.1:0-660233 GCF_003293675.1 Gardnerella leopoldii | reverse complement strand
GCAAGAGTTTCAACACCTTGAGAAGCTAAAACATAAGACTCGTTATCATCATTTCGAGAAATATTATGCTTATCGCATAATTCGTCGAAACGAGACTTCAACTCATCTCCTGTTTCGGCAGTAAGTTCAGCTAATTCTAAGCATGCATCAGCTTGAGAAGCCGTAGCTCCGCATTCTTTTACCAAAAGCTTGGATACTTCTTCAGCGCCAATTTTGTCTAGCTTATCGATTTCTCGAAGAACTCCCTCGATATCGCTTAATCCAATACCGCGATAAAAACCTTCAGAAAGCTTTCGATTGTTAGCATGAACAGTTGCCTTAGGAAGACCGAACTTACGTAAACGCTCAAGAGCTTCAACCATGACAAGTGGAAGTTCAACTTCGTAGTGTGAAGGTAATTCGCCATTTCCTACGACATCGATATCTGCTTGAACAAACTCACGGAAACGACCTTCTTGTGGACGCTCCCCTCGCCAAACTTTTTGCATTTGCCAGCGCTTAAATGGGAACGTCAAATCACCAGTATGCTCAACGACGTAACGGCTGAGTGGAACTGTTAAATCGAAATGTAAACCAATGCGTTCTTCTACAGGAGTGTCGGATTCGTGACCAACTTCTTGTAAACGCGATAATAAATAAATTTCTTTACTGGTTTCGCCTTTTTTTAATAAGCTTGAACCCTGTTCTACTGCACGCGTTTCAATTCCAATAAAACCGTTGAGTTCAAACACTTCTCTTAGTGTGTCAATTACTTGCTGTTCAACAGCGCGTTCACTAGGAAGCCATTCAGGGAAACCCGATATTGATGAGCCTTGTACCATGTCCACTATAATAGGTGGTGTTGCGGAAAAATCATGGCTTACCGTCATACTTATTCGTAACATTGTTACCGTGCATCTGCTGTAAGGAGTCGTCCCGTGACCGAACAGACTAAACCTGAAGAAACTACTAAAACTACTACCGCGCCAAAGCCAGTTGCTCCATCTCCAGCAAGCTTCGCGCATAAGACTCGTGTTGTTGCTCAAGCACCAACCATTTCTTATAGTGAAGAGGATATTAAAGCCGCAAAAACTTTTGGCCGTGTTGATGAAAATGGCACTGTTTACGTTACTGAAAACGGTGCTGAGCGTGAGGTTGGTCAATACTCCACTGGCACTCCTGAAGAAGCGTTGACTTTCTATATTCACCGTTATCTTGATTTGAAGATTAAGCTTGATCTTTTTGCTAAGCGCTTAGAAGCTTCCAATGTAAAAGCAAAAGAAATTGACGAAACGCTTAATACTTTGAAAGCTGAATTGGAAAATCCTGCTGCCGTAGGCGATATTGCTGCTTTACGTGCGCGACACGCCGAATTGACTGCAAAAGGTAATGAAAAGAAGGAAGCAATCGCTAAAGCTCGAAAAGAAGCTCTGGAAAAAGCTTTGAAAGAGCGTACAAATATTGTAGAACGTGCAGAATTGTTAGTAGCGCAAATGAATGAATCTACTAATTGGCGTGAATTAAACGATAAGCTACGTGCTTTATTTGACGAATGGCAGGAGCATCAGCGTACTACTATTCACTTGAATAAGTCTGATGCCGATGCTTTGTGGCAGCGTTTTTCAAAGGCTCGTTCTGCATTCTCTCAGGCTCGCAATTCTTGGGTTAAAGAACGTGAGCACGTGCGTAATACTGCTAAGCAGCTTAAGGAAGCTATTATTGCAGAAGCTGAAAGCTTAAAAGATTCAAAAGATTGGCGTGAAACTTCTATGAAGTTCAATGCTTTGATGGATCGTTGGAAGAAAGCTGGCAATGCTGGCCGCCAGCACGATGATGCTTTGTGGGCTAAGTTCCGCGAAGCTGCTGATGCTTTCTATCATGCTCGTCAAAATGACCGTGAAAAGGTTAATGCTGGAGAACACGAAAATCTTGCTAAGAAGGAAGCTTTGCTCGTAAAAGCAGAGGCTTTGTTGCCAGTAGAAAATGAAGAAGCTGCTAAGAAAGCTCGTAAGGCTTTGTCTCAGATTCAGGAAGAATGGGATGCTATTGGTTTCGTTCCTCGTGAAGATATGCGTCGTATTGAGTCTCGCTTAAACGACGTTGATAAAAAGATTAAGGCTGTTGAAGAAGCTGCTTGGCGTGAGGCTGATCCTGAAGCTAACGCTCGTAAGTCCAGTTTTGCTTTACAGTTGGAAGCACAACTAGAAGAGCTTAACGCTGCTATTGCTAAGGAAACCGATAATAAGCGTAAAGCTAAGTTGGAAGCTGAAAAGGCTACTAAAGAGCAGTGGTTGAACGCTGTTAAATAATTAGTTTTATAACTAACTAAAAGTATGGGGTCGCTTGATTTTAAGCAACCCCATACTTATTTTTTCGGCTGTATTTTAAGCTTTATTTGCTTTAAGAGTTTTTTATTAAAGATTTAGCTAAATGAATAAAAGTATTAGCTAAATTAGAATCTGCCAATTTTCCATCTTCGGTTAGAACAGCAGGTCTCCCTGCTTCACCAGTTTCTCTAAGCGCAGGATCTAAAGGAAGTTGAGCTAAAAGAGGCACATTAGTGTCAAGAGCGTTACAAAGTTGTTCGCTTACTCTCCTTCCTCCTCCTGAACCAAATAATTCTAAGCGCTCGCCGTTATTTTCAAACCAGCTCATGTTCTCAACAACTCCGCGAACTTTTACAGGAATTTGCAAAGCCATAAGACCTGACCTAACTGCTACATCTGATGCGCTAGGCTGTGGAGTTGTTACTACAACAAGCTCTACGTTTGGTAAGGATTGCGCTACAGCTAATGCCATATCTCCTGTGCCTGGAGCTAAATCAAGAAGTAAAACATCAGGGTTGCCCCACCAAACATCTGAAAGAAACTGCTCTAAAGAACGTTGTAATCGTGGTCCTCTCCACAAAATAGCACGATCAGTTCCAGCAAACATTCCAATAGAAATAAGCTTTACTCCCCAAGCAACTACAGGCATAAGCATTCCGTTTAAATTTGTTGGTTGAGAATTAACTCCAAACATTCGCGGTAAAGAAAAGCCGTAAATATCGGCGTCAATAGCTGCAGTATCGTAACCTAATGCGGCAAAAGTTGCAGCTAAATTAGCAGTTATAGAAGATTTTCCCACTCCGCCTTTCCCAGAGGCTATAGCAAAAATTCTCGTGCGAGTGCCAGCTTTATTAAATGGATTTTCTTTGCGTTCAGCTTTTAAATCTGCAACCAACTTTTCTAATTTAGTTTTACTCATTGCAGTAGCGTTAACGTGCGGTATGAGTATTGCTTGAGGATATTTAGATATAGCTTCTTGAACTCGTCCTGTAATTACTTCCGCAAGAGGGCAATTTGGCACAGTAAGTTCAAGATTTATCTCTACATCATAAGCAAACTTTGTTGTATCAATGGTTTCAGCTTTCTTTATCACATGCACTCCGGTTACCATATTTAATTCGGTAACAGAGCGACCTAATTCTGGATCAATAACGCTACCCAGCAAATCGTAAACTTGTTTTTCGAGTTCACTTGTATTCATCCGTTATGATTCCTCAGCAATGAGATTTGGAACAGTATTATTTGCAATTTGTAGTATTTCTTCTAAGTTCCCAGTTTTTAAAAGAGTATTAAACTGTTGTTCGTTAAGCATAGGGATGCCAAGTTCTTGCGCTTTAGTTGCCTTGGATCCTGCATTTTCGCCTAGAATAACGCAATATGTGTTCTTGCTTACTGATCCTGATGCTTTGCCGCCTCTTGAGACTATAGCTTCTTTTGCGCTGTCTCTTGTAAATCCTTGCAAAGATCCTGTAACAACTATTGTTTTACCTACTAATGTTTGAGCGAAAGATGATGCTTCAACTTTCCCTACTACACCTGCTTCTTGCCACGATTTTAATACTTCAAATTGCCAATTAGCAGGGTCTTTAGCTTGTTGGAACCAGTTGTATACTGCTTGCGCAATTTCAGGACCAACTCCATCAATTTGTGTAAGTTCTTCAATAGATGCTTTGGAAATATTGTCTAAAGATCCAAAATTTGCCGCTATAAGACGTGCAGTTGGTGGACCTAGTCTACGAATAGATAAAGCAACCAAAACTCGCCACAGTGCTGCATTCTTGCCTTTTTGAGCTATTTCTTCAAGCATACTACGAGTAGTTTCAGAAGGTCTTGTATACCATGGCACATTTATTGTTTCTTTAGCGTTGTCGCTAGTTTTAGCATTTCTAGTAATGCGCTTATTTTTCCAAAGTACCACTTTAGCGTCAATTGGAACTTGGAATTTAGGATATTGAGGATCCCATTGTTCGTTTGGTGAAGTAGTTTTTTCGGGAGTTCCTTCTGCTTCGTAATTTGTAGATAACTTTGCTTCGATTGTGCGAGTCCAAAATGCTCTAACTTGATGCCAAAGACCAGATCCGCCTATTTTGCGTGTACGCTTTTTAAAGCTACCGTCTTTACTAACTTCTTTCCACTCTTCAACAAGAGGAATTTCTTTCCAAACCATTACATTTTGCAAATCGTCGGCAGTAATACTAAATAATCCAGCTTCATTTCTAAGTACTGGAGTTTGTGGTTCAGGTAGCGTTAAATCTGGTGACGGTATATATGGTTGTTGAGTTGCGCCTCGCTGAATTATAATTTTATCCATATCTGGGCAGTAAACTTCTGCAGTTGTAGGTCTGCAATCCTCAGGATTTGTAAGAGCTAGCGCAGCGTTATCGCCCAAATTTTCAATATCAAAAGCTTGTCTGGAAGCCAAGTGAATTATTCGTTCTGTAAGTTGAGCTGGGCAGTTTTCTACATTTGGGCAACGAATGTCTTTATCTCCCTCTTTTGCAGGAGCTAGCTTAGTTCCACAAGATGGGCAGTATTCTGGCATAACAAACTTTCTAAGTTCATTTTCTCGCCCTTCCCTAGCTTTAAGTACCGGTCCGACTAATTCTGGAATAACATCCCCAGCTTTACGAACTACGACAGTATCGCCAATTAGCACGCCTTTATGTTCAACTTCGTAAGCATTATGAAGAGTTGTGCGAGAAATTGTCGATCCTGCTACAGTAACAGGTTCAAGAACAGCTACAGGAGTTACTCTTCCAGTTCTTCCAACCTGGACAATAATATCCTTCAAATAAGTATTAACTTCTTCAGGAGGATACTTGTATGCAATAGCCCATCGTGGAGCTCTAGAAGTAGCTCCTAGTTGATGCTGTAATGCTCTGTCATCAACTTTTACAACTATGCCGTCTAAAGCGTGCAAAATATTTGCTCTATGCTTTCCGTAATAGTCAATCATTTCTTCTATTTCAGAAAAATTTGTGACTTTTCTTGTGTACGGAGAAACAGGTATTCCCCACTGTTGATAGAGCTTATATGCGTCAGACTGATTAAATTTTGTTTCACTATTGTTATGGTTTGTATTTTCTTTCCAACGAAGCTCACCTAGTCCGTGTGCAAAAAAGCTTAATCGACGCGTGGCTGTAATTCGTGGGTCTTTTTGGCGCAAAGAGCCGGCTGCAGCGTTACGAGGGTTTGCAAAAGCAACTCGTCCAGCATTTTCTTGTTCATCATTTAATTTTCTAAAGTCTTCCCATTTCATAAAAACTTCGCCACGAATTTCCACGAACTCAGGAATATCGTCAGGATTATCAGAATGAAGCTGTGTTGGTATTGCTTCAATCGTTCTTACGTTTAATGTAATATCCTCGCCAGTTACGCCATCGCCTCTAGTAAGACCTTGTTCAAGAGTACCGTTGCGATAAATAAGATTTAAAGCAAGACCATCAATTTTTACTTCGCAAGTCATAGGAAGAGGCTTAGACTCATCCCATTGTAAATCGCGAATTACGCTGTTATACCAATCATGTAATTCTTCAATTGAAAATACGTCATCCAAACTCATCATTCGAGACGGATGCTTTACAGAAGTAAAATCGTTAGAAAAAGTTCCACCTACGCGATGTGTTGGAGATTGAGGAGTATCTAAAGTTGGGAAGGCAGCTTCTAAAGCGCTTAGCGCTCGCATTCTTGCATCATATGCTGCGTCTGAACTAGTCGGAGAATCTTCTACGTAATAAGCAATTTGATCAGATTGTGCCCAAGCTGCCAATTTTGCCCAAAGTTTCGCAGCTTGCTCTATAGTAAGCGTCGCTGGCTGCAAGTTTCCAAGAGCCAACGCATCAGTGTCTGTTGGCTGAAGTTGAGCAATCCACGTATCTGTTTTTTGCGTATTTTCATGAGTCTCATTTTGCTCGTCAAAATCGTCAAAAAGAGTCCATTGTGCGTTTTTTGACTCGATATCATCGTGAGCCATACTCATGAAACCCCCTTCAAATCAGCTGTTGCTTTATATAGATTATGTCACTTACCATTTACGCATTTAATGAACGTAAGAACTGTGATTGTACTGCACCTTCACAATCGTCATTCAGTGACATTCGAATATGCGCTACGCACAAAGTTCTTGCAATTACAAACATTCCATCGTCAACAGTTAGCTTTGCGGCTTTTCCAATAATATGATTTGCTTCAATATTAGGCCAGACAGGAATATCGTCACTCATAAAGCAATGTCTAACATCATCCATACTAGTAGGAGCTTTATAACACTGCGAGCGCATTCGTGATAATAATTCTTCTAGTTCCATTTGTAGCGGTTCTATTCTTCCTGGAGCTAAATAGTCTGCCATTCGGTAAGCGCTTGCTGCCAGAGTGAACTTGTCTTGCATCCAAGCTGCATAAGCTAATCTATAGTATGCGAATGCTGCGTCGTCTTTGTCTAATGCGACTCGAAGTGCGTTTAGACATGCTGCTACTGTTGACGTCCAATCTTCTTGTTGCGATAATGCTGCT
This sequence comes from Gardnerella leopoldii, assembly GCF_003293675.1. NCBI lineage: Bacteria > Bacillati > Actinomycetota > Actinomycetes > Bifidobacteriales > Bifidobacteriaceae > Gardnerella > Gardnerella leopoldii. The sequence continues at coordinate 653,415 of NZ_CP029984.1, read as the reverse complement.
GCAAGTCGCAAATGCGATAATGCGTATGTTGGAGCGTATGAAACCATTGTGTTTAAATGTTTTAACGCCGCATCATATTGATGTAGTTGTGAGAGCAAATCTGCTAATTCCATGTGGGCGTAGAATAATCCGTCTGGAATAAGTAGTGTTTGCTCGTCTGGTGTTGCGAATAAGCGGTTGTACACTACTCGTTCTGCATATGAATTAAAGTAACGTGGCACAGCATTATCTATTGTGAACATGGTGTCAAATTTTGCAATATTGTTCTCATAAGATTCTAATGCTTGTTTAATGTCGCCCTCTATGAGTTGTTCTTGGGCGTGTATGCGCATATCTCTTATATTTTGAGATGCTTTGAAATGAAGTTCCGGTATTGTAGTTTCGTCAATAAGTGAACGAGTTACTATATCTGCTTGGTTGTTAAGCTCTGGGTCGCCAATTTGTTCGATGATATTCATTGCTTCACGAGCTTTTTCAGCTGTTGTTAGCAATGGTTGTGAAGCAATATGATGAAAATCGGCGACTGCTTGCTGTAGCAAGTCTTCTCGTTGTATAGAAAGACCTTTAGCATGTTCTGTTCCGAGTATTTCTTCTTGTTCTTCGTTAAATAGTGTGTCTGAAAACTCTGGCTCTTCCTGTGCGCCGTTAGGTGAGAAGCAAGTGTCATGCAAATCGAATGATGGTTCTACAGTGTTAAGCTTGCAATTTTCGTTTAAGCTTATACGAGCGTTAGATTTTTTGTAGAATTCTATAGGATTTCGTAATCCGTGCGAGCGAATATGTTTTACGAAATTGTCACGTTCGAAAGTGACGGTCATTAAAGTTCGCACTTCTGGCGGTTCGCTAAATGCTGCTAAAGGATTTGTGTTATTTGCGTTGTTTTCATTGTTTCCGGCTGCCATTGCGCTTGTTAAATCATCACTATGCTCATCTACTAATGATTGCGCAGCTTCTACAACATCAGCAAACGGTAGGTGTTGCAAATCTTGCAACTTAGAAGGGTCGCCATGAATGTCTCCATCTTTTGGCTCACCTTTTTCGTGCGTCGTACTATTGTTATCAATTCTATTTAGTGCTCTTAGCGTACGATTTAGTAGATTGCTAATAGCGCTATCTTGTGCAGCAACCATTTCTTCTAAACCTATAGAGTCAAGTCTAATAGAAACTTGCTGTATTTTATCGCTAATACCAAAAGCGAGAGTTGCAAGCATAATTCCAATTCTCAAATTGTAATTTACTGAAATATTGGACTTTTCGCTATCGCTATACTCATGCCACTTATTTTTATGAGTATCGTAGATACTTCTTGGCATTAGTGATGATCCTGTTGCTGTAAAAGCTAATGCAACTTTCCCATCTCCTAAATTAGAGCGAAAATCTGCATCAAAACGGAACGGTAAATACAAGCTACGAATAAGTTCAGCTAAAGATTGGCGATACAACCACTCTCCTGCTTCAGTCTGTTTTAAATACGATGCAGACTGTTGGCACTTGCGAGCTTTGCGCCATAAATGCATTAATGGGCGAATACAGTCATCTTGCGTAGGATCTCCGAAACTTTGCATTCCTAAATCTTCGCTAGCAATAAAAGCTGGATCTTCAATAAATGAGTTATCGATAGCACAAATGCGCTCGCAAGTAATATTATCTTCTAAACTTTTACCACCTTGCGATGCGTTTGCTTGAATGCATTGATAAATTGCTTGTAGTCTGTTTAATGCACCTTCAATGCGCAACACTTTCAAAGCTGCAGAAGGCTCTAATGAATCATCCCAAATCAAGTAATGTGCTGAAGTTTTCTGTGCAGGTTGTAAGTGTAATCTTTCCGCTGCATGGACTGCTTCTAGACTGTGAGTTTGCTCTAATGCTCCAACGTCGCGCATGACGCGTTCGTAGTATTCTTCCAAACCGGAAACTCTAAAACCTTCTTTGCGCGCAGTTTTAATATCGGAAACGCTTCTTCTTATTGCGCCAAGAGGAGCTTCTGTATGCAAGCGGTGTAATACGTGAAAATATCCAAAACCAACTAATGATTGGTGTAAATCTGGCACAAAAAAAGTCGCAAAAAATACTGTAGCAATAGCGTCTTCATATGAAAGATTGCATCTAAAATCGTCACTCAACGATACGCGTGTGCCTTCGATAGTATATTTTTTATGCTTTCCATTGTTTAAGCAGATCCATGAAGCAACTTGATGTAAGCCATCATCTAAAGAAACTTGCATAACAACATCGCCATAGACAAAAGGCTTATCGTTAATGTTTTGTTTTGCGTATGAGCTTGAAGTATTCTTATTTACTTTCTTTTTTCGTAAATTTTTAAATACGTTTTGTAGTTGTTTTGTAAAGTTATGTGATGCTTGTATTTGCTTAGATCCATAGAATCTAGTTTTGTTATATAGATTAAAAGACCCTTGCTCAATAAATGACAATTGTGGTATGCGCTCAATTGCTTCTACAGGAGTTACTTTATCTCCTGTGTAAACTCTCCCATCTTTGTCTGCGATTGCAAGTTGACGAAAATGTTTTCCATCATCTTTGCATAAACCTAGCGCAATTCCAAATAGTTTCCCAGGGATTTTAAACCAAGCTAGTTGGGTATTTGCTGGAAGTCCTGGAAAATCACAAAAAATACGGTGTTTAGAAAAAGTAGGAATGGAAGTAATTTCGCCTTGTTGCCATAAGGAATCAATAGCGTCTGACATGATTGACATACGATCTTCTTTAGAGTGTGTCTGCTCGGTAGATTGCACGTCTTCAGCCATAATCCCCATTCTTTCAAGTCGTTGACATAATGCAAGTTGCGTTCGTAAGCATTCAGCATTTAATCTTGTGCGCTGACTGCACTCGTCACATCATAGTTCAGTATATAAGTAGTATATAGGAAACGCATGTTCGATGTGTGAATGTTGCAGAATTGTGGATATTTTATTTTCAAATGGAGCGGACAACGGGACTCGAACCCGCGGTCTCAACCTTGGCAAGGTTGCGCTTTACCAACTAAGCTATGTCCGCAAACAAGTGAATACCTTATATCATTTTCATAAAAAGTGCAAATTAGGTATGTCGCAAGCCTTACAAGTACTGGCTGCACTTGTAAGGCTTACTTGTTTCAGATTTTCAGTGTTTTAAGTTGAAGACTTATTTTATTTGTTTGCTTACTTGCTTTCGTCATCGCGCTTTGGAGAAGATGGTGTTGCACCCTTTTCAAGCACTCGACCAGGGCCTGCAAGATAAGCTGCGCGGCCTGCTTCAATACCAAGCTTGAATGCTTTAGCCATAAGCACAATATCGTTTGCAGTAGCAACTCCAGTATTTGCCATTACAGCTGCAGCACCCATTTCCATTGCTTCAGCAGCCTGGCTTGGAACGCCAATGCCGGCATCGACAATAACAGGAAGATCGATTTCGTCGATAATAAGCTGAATAAACTTCTTAGTTTCAAGACCCTTGTTAGAGCCAATCAAAGAGCCGAGAGGCATAATTGCGGCAGCTCCAGCGTCGCGCATTGCCTTAGCAAAGTACAAATCTGGATACATGTAAGGAAGAACAGTAAAACCTTCGTCAGCCAAAATCTTTGTTGCTTGCAAAGTAGCTTCATTGTTTGGCAACAAATACTTGCGATCAGGAATAATCTCAAGCTTGATGAAGTTTCCGCAACCCATTTCGCGAGCAATATGTGCAGTGTTAACTGCTTCCTCTACAGTTACGCATCCGCTAGTATTAGGCAAAATGGTAACGCCTTCTGGAATATGCTTTAAAATTCCTGCAGCTTTCTCGCTATAGCGAATTGCTACAGTAATCATTTCAGCTTTAGCACTATTTACTGCGGCATCAATAAGCTCCTCAGAATACTTTCCAGAACCCAAAATGTATCGAGAAGTAAACTTCTTACCACCTAATTCTAAATAATCTTCATTCTCCATAATTTCCTCCATTTTTTATCCATTTCAACGCTTCTAACGCTTCTAAACTTGCGATAATCGAAACATAAGGCAAATACAAGCCTTCTTCAGGAGAAGACTTAAAATCACCTACTAAGCACACGTTTGAAAGATGCTTAATTTTTACGTTCTTAATATCTCCTAGTCCAGATAAGCCAGAAGCGGTAATAACATATTTGTTAGGATGATTCATGAAATAGTCAAGAACCATTGCTTTCGATTCGCGATTGTCGAATGCTTCAATAAACAAGTCGGAGCGCTCAGCAATCTCATCTAACGATTCCGGCGTAACTTTTTGCACGAAAGCTTCTACTTCAACGTACGGCAAAGTTTCATTAAGCCGCGCTTTAGTAGCAGATACTTTGTGTTGTCCAATTTCGTTAATCGTATAATTTTGACGGTTTAAATTCGAATACTCGATACTGTCAAAATCGTAAATGTACAACTTTTTTACGCCGGCTCGCGCAAGCATCAACGCAATGTTTGATCCCAAACCGCCGCAGCCAAGTATTGAAACTGATTGTTGAGCAAACAAATCATTATCTTCCTTTAGCTGACGTTTAAGAACTTTTGCGCGAATATCGTCACTTTCCATTCATCCTCCTCCCATAATGCTAAATACTTCAATTTTTGCGTTATCTTTAACTATGAAAGTTTCAAAATCTTTGCGTTTTACTAATTCACCATCAACTTCTATTGCAACAAAAGTACTGTCGTAACCTTCGCGCTTAAGTAGTTCAAGTAAATTCTCGTTCTCAACATAATCCACAGTATCGTGATTAAGTTTCAGCACACTTACCTCCTTTCTGTAGAATATGCTTTAAGTTTTAAATATTACGTTTAAAGATTCTACCTAATCCTTAGCTGGATGAAGAATAAACTTGCCCTTGAAGCCTTTGCAAACGCCATTTTCTTGGCTGTAAATTTCTTCGCCGCGAAGCAAAGTTCTTACCACCTGGCAGCCAATAGTGCGACCAACGTATGGGCTGAACTTGTTTCGATACTCAAGGTCTTCAGCTTTAAGAACATAAGGAGCGTTTGGCTTAATGAATGCAAGATCTGCGTCGTAACCCAAACGTATGCTGCCTTTTCCTTTCAAATCGAAGCGTTTTGCAGAATTGCTAGAATTCAATGCCACAAATTGAGTTAATGACATTCCGCGCTTTTGCACAGCTTCATCAAAGAACACATCAACATCGTTTTGAACGCTACCAATACCACCCCAAGCTGTGAAAGCATCATCAGTTTGCTTCAAACTCAAAGGAGCTGGCGAATGGTCGGAAACAATGAAGTTAATAGAACCGTCAAAAACCTTTTCCCACAAGCCATTCTGGTTTTCCTTGTCACGAATTGGCGGAGTGCACTTAGCGATATTTCCAATTTCGTCAAGCTCAGAAGTGTCGAAATATAGGTAATGGTTGCAAGTTTCGCAGCTTACGTCTACGCCATTCTTACGAGCGTCAGCAACAGCTTGAGCACCTTCTGGTGAAGAAACATGAACAATATGAATTCTGCATCCAGTTTCTTTAGCAAAAAGACAAGCGCGTTCAATCGCTTCAACTTCAGTGAAAACAGGTCTGGTTGCTACGAACTCAGAAAGCTTTCTAGCTCCCATTTGATGAGCTTTCTTTCCAAGCTGGTCTGTAATAGGAGCATTTTCGCAATGCATAATCAAAATTTTGCCGGTTTTTGCAATCTGCTGCATACCGGTGTAGAGGGAATAATCGTCGCAATTATACAAATCAACTTGCAAATCCTTGTCGCCAGTAGTGCCGAGGAATGCTTTGTAATTAACGACACCCTGCTTATCTTGCTCGCATATTCCGCCATTGAGGTTTTGTGGTTCCAAGCCACCAGTTTGACCAACATCAACCTTGAGCTTTCCGTCGGCTTCTTTAAGCACTGCTTCAAATGATTTTCCATCAGTAGTTGCAGGAATTTGATTGCAAGGCATTTGCAGCATTGTAGTAATACCGCCTTTTGCGCCGGCAGAAGTTGCTGTTACAAAACCTTCCCAATCGTCGCGAACGCCGCCGCCTGGAGCGTTAATATGAACGTGAGAATCAACTTTTCCAGGAACAACTATTAAATCAGTTGCATCAATAGTTTTATCGGCTGTAAAGTTGCTTCCAAAAGCAGCAAACTTGCCGTCTTTAATTGCTATATCGGCTTTAGTTGCTTCATTATCGAATACAACCAAACCATTTGTGATTACTACATCGTAGTTCATATTATTTCCTTTCTTTAGCCATTGTTGGCTGAAAAACTTTTGATAGTAATATTTGACACACGAATCCTACAGCGCATCCCACAATCCATGAGATTTGAGTAAGTGGTGAAAGTAGAGGAATTATCTGCCCGGAAAGAGCAAATAAAAGCCCAAGTATCGTAGCAGTATAAGATATCCAGTTAGTTCCAGAATAAGCAGATTTTGACGAGCTATTTGTATCGTAATAAATTTGATCAAGATCAATATGTGTGCGCTTTACTACGTAATAGTCGGCAAGTAGAACACCTGCAATAGGGCCTAAAAGCATACCAATAAGATTCAAGAAGCCTGTAATATTAGCCATAAACTTCCACGGCATTAACACAGTGCTTACAAGAGCTGCAATAACTACGCCACGCTTATAATTTACAAATCGCGGAGCTAAAGCAGTTAGCTGGTATGCTGCAGGAACAATATTGCCAGTAGCATTTGTGCAAACTGTAGTAAGTAGAAGCAACCCAGTAGCTATTGCAATTGCAGGAAGATTATCCCACTTGTTTATGATAACAAGAACATCTGTAATAGTTTCATGGTAAAAAAGCGATCCGCCCACTAAAATAACTACGCTTGTAAAAGCAAAAAGCGCGTAACTTAGCAAGAAGCTGGCAATTTGACCTTTTAGTTGAGCCATAGTTGACTTTGCGTTTTGCGTAAAATCAGCAATAGAAACGGCAGGAGCAGCCCAAACGCCCAGTACAGAATTTACAACCATCATCATGAAAAGCCCAAGACCGTAATTAGTTGGCGCTTGAACAGTAGCATGATATTGCATGATTGCAGATAATCCACCAGCACAGCTAATAGCCCATACGCTCATGCAACCAAAAACAACGTAAATAAGTGGGCTTAATACTACAGTTAGCTTATTAAGAGTTTTTCCTCCGCCTAAACCAATCGCCAAATTAAGCAACCAAAATATTGCGAAGGAAATAATAATAGGTATGTGTGAACCTACAAATGGTATTTTGTTTCCAAAAGTAAGAAACTCAGGGCAAATTTTGCCAACTAGAATCTCTAAAGCTTTCGCACCTATATATGTTTGAATTCCATACCAGCATATTGCAGCAACTACTCCCCTGAGGAATCCTGGTAGTTGAGCGCCTGCTTTTCCGTATGTTGCGCGCAAATGCATAGAAAACGGTATGCCGTATTTGGAACCTACAACACCGTTAGCAACCATGACAATTGCTGTAAGAATTGCGCCAAGCATGATACCAATCATTACGTAAATTGGAGAGTATCCCATTAAAAGGAACGCGCCAACTGCAGCATAATTAGGAATATTGTGTACAGACTGCATCCACAAAGTGCAGAAATTAAGAGCGCTCATTGTGCGTTTTTCTTGCGGCTTTGGCAGTAAATCTTCGTTGGTGTAGCCGCGCTCGCGGTAACATTCCAAGTTTTTACTAGCTACTGGCTCATCTTGTAGCAGTTTACTAATTTGCATGCGCACCTCCTTACTTTTCTTGTTTGTAATTTGATTCTTTTTTGTGTTTTGAGTTTTTTGAAAGTAATAATCGCAACTTTGCTCAAAAATAAAAAAAGATACGAAAGGATTTCGTACCCGTGGTGGTGCGCCCCTTCGTATCAGCCTCTTATTCGTGAATAAGCGTTGTACTCTCATTCGATATTCACTTTTCTTCGCTGCGATTAATTAAGCAGTGAAGTTTGCATCGTATATGCCTTTTGAGTCCTTCCTAGATTTCTATTTATTTGGTTTTCGTTATCTTTTTAGTTGGTTTTTAGTTAGTCCTCATAAGCCAAACTATGCAGAGCATCTCGTAAAAGCTTTACTCCGTGAACAGCGTCTTGTGGATCTGTGTACTCTTCTGGAGCGTGACTAATACCATCTTTTGAAGGAACGAAAATCATTCCGGATTTTACAAACGGAGCAAAAATTTGCGTATCTTGACCAGCACCTGAATGCATGACTCTGTACGCATAACCTTGCTTATTAGCTTGATCTTTCAAAAGATTAATAATATCGTCGCTAAGTGGTGTAGGATCGTCAGACATCCACTTATCGATCTGCGCTGTAATGCCATAAGACTTGGCAGTTTCGTGAATATCCTCGTCGAGTTCCTGCAAGAATTTATCAAGAAAAGCTTTATCTGTATGACGGCAGTTCATTGAAAAAGTAACTTCTCCAGGAACAATATTTACTTGATTTGGAACTACGCTGATTCTACCGAAAGTAAGCACCAGTGGGTCGCCTGCTTGCTTAGCTTTGTCAAGATTTTTGGCGATTATATGAGACATGCAATCTACTGCATCGTGCCTGTAGGACATCATTGTTGTGCCAGCGTGATTTTGTACGCCTTTAAGATGAATATCCCAACGATGCTGGCCAGCAATGCTAGTGATAATACCTAAATCTTCGTGATTGCTGTAAAGCGTTGGTCCCTGCTCAATGTGTAGCTCAATCCAGGCTTCAAGATTTGCGAACTTAGGTTGAGTTGTTTGATAATTGAACCCAGCTTCACGCATTGCTGTTTCGAAAGGAACACCTTCGCTGTCGCAAATATTTTCTACGTCCTCTTTTTGGGCTAGTCCGAAGAAATTCTTTGAACCCCAGAATACGTATGGGAAACGTGAGCCTTCCTCTTCTGCTAAGCAGATAATGCGAAGACTTTTCTTTGGCTTTCCATATCTAGTAAGTAAATTCTTAATTGCTAAATAGGCTGCAACTATTCCAAGTTGGCCGTCAAAACGACCTCCTCTTGAAACTGTGTCAATATGCGATCCACAAGCTATTATGCTTTCTGGTTTTTCGCATCCTTCAACAGTTGCAATTAGGTTTCCAACTTGGTCGAATTCTACAGTCATACCGAGTTTTTCAAATCGTTGACGAAGAGCAAAAAGAGCCTGTTTCCAAGATTTTGTGTAAAGAGGTCGAGTAACTCCTTGTTCTCCTGGTTTTTCTGTGAATCCTGCAAGCCAGCTTATGGCCGATTCTATAGTTTCAGCACTTATGCTGCTATCAATCATGTGCAGTATTCCTCCTCACTTGTGCAAGTTTTCCCAAAAGTGACATTCAGGCGGATATTTTTTGGTTTTGGTGTTTGGTTTTTGTTTTTAGTTGTTTTTTAAATCTTTTTTAATTGTTTAGTTGATACTCGTGTAATTGCTACTACTTTGTGGCAACGCAAGATGTCACGAAAATCGTGACAGAAAGAAATCACTTATTGTAATTGCTCCCTACGCATGTCTTAACAAAACAGGTTCAAAGGGTGTTTCTCAACTGTTTCCAGTACCCCTGCAATTTTCACTTGTACTCGGACGAGTATAGCACGATATTAAATGAACTCAAAATGAACATTAGTATGTGTGTTTCTGTGAAGAAATGATTGGTTGCTTGATTTATTTAGGTTATAGGCAAAAAGTGTGTAAGAAATCTTGTATTAAGTCTTGCAATACAAGCGTTTTGCGGTAATCTAATCTGTTTTCTGCTCATTCGCCAACAGCGCAAATGTTTCACACGACTCTGCCCTGCCTTCGTCTTTTCTGACGAAGGCAGACCTCGCTTGCGTTGAAAGCACAGTGTGCTTTTAACCTTGAGCAAGCTCGGCGCACACTAAATCGCAATTGTTTGTTACTGGCGCAGTTTACATACTGCATGAGTAATACTAAATTGCAATTATTCGTTACTGGAGCAGTTTGTGCACTGCACCAGTAACATATGACCGTTGTTTTCTCAGTTCGTTAGCTTAAATTAGTAACGGTGTTTGAGCTGCGTCTTATACCGCAAGATATTCATCAGCTTAGCTTTACACACTTTTGTGGCTATGACCCCCTGTGTTCGCATGCAAAAATTTTCATATGAAAGTTGGCAAATAAAAAAATATCCAGATAACAAAAAACGCAGTGATTTTACACTGCGAACATATTGTGGGTGATATAGGAATCGAACCTATGACCCCTTCCGTGTGAAGGAAGTGCGCTAGCCGCTGCGCCAATCACCCAAAATTTTTTTAATTATGCGTGAAAGGCAATCCTTTCGAGTGGGCGATACAAGGTTCGAACTTGTGACCCCTTCCGTGTCAGGGAAGTGCGCTACCACTGCGCCAACCGCCCAGGTTGTTTATTAAGCTTGAAGCTTAATCGAGGTGGGTACGAGAGTCGAACTCATCTATACGGCTTTGCAGGCCGCTGCCTAACCGCTTGGCTAACCCACCGTAAGGTCGAATAACTCATCGGACCTAGAGCGGACAACGGGACTCGAACCCGCGGTCTCAACCTTGGCAAGGTTGCGCTTTACCAACTAAGCTATGTCCGCAATGCTTTCTTGCTAACTGTGTCAGCGCCGAAGCACGAGTAACTACTATACCCGAAATATTTACAAATGCAAGCTTTGCGTCTTTTGGCGTGTCGCTTGGTGTTGCTTGGTGTGCTCAAGCAGGTTGTCTCGCCCCGCTTATGTGGGAAACTCTATCAGAAGCGATTACGCATCAACAACATTGTTATTGTGATTCTTGAGTTATTTCTCAAAATTGTTGCGTTAGGGAAACAGTTTTGATACTTGTGCTTATTATGTATGATAAATCTGCTAAACAATAACAACAATATGAGTCACACTTGCGATAATGTAGATGCTCATATGATAGAATTGAATGTAGAGCTGGGGCTCCCCTTACCCCTTAATCTCGTAACGAGTTGGTTTGGGGGAATGACCAGCTCTTTTGTAATAGTTAATTTTCCCGTTTTTTATTATTCAAACGCAATTTAGTTTCGTATCTTTTCTAGATAAATGTTTTTGAACAATAGTATTCATTGAATCCTTTGGTGCATTGGATATTATAAAAAATAAAGCTATAATGAACATAACGCGAGGGCCTCGCAGCTGCCGTTTACGTCAGATTGTTAGTCGAGGGGTTCCCTCGCAATTTTCATTCTAAGTAGATTTTTTTAATATAAAATTTATTCTTTATTCATCTGGTGAATGAACTTTACGCGGTACACCTAAATCGTCTGCTATATCGTCATACAAGTCTCCGCATTCATAAGGATCTAGCAGGTTATAAGCTTCGATTAACAATTCTTTAGGCGCGCTCTTGTGCAGCCATGCTTCTACTAAATAAAGATCAATTGCAACTGACGGTTCTCCAGCTCCAATAGCATCATTAACAAATTCTTTTGCAAATTCACTCATGTATGGCTCAGCTTAAGGTCGAAGTTTCTCAGCCATGTTATAACAAATTTTCATCATGTTCATCAGCTTTTAATTCCTCTCTTATTTTCCACAACTAGGAACGCGGTATTATCACGCCATTTTTTTTTTTCGATAAATGCACTTTTAGGATTACATCATCGTTGCAGGAAAAACTTAAAAACGTGGGGTGCTCCTCAGACTAATGTTCCAGTCTTGAAAGCTGGTTGCCGAGGTCCCCACGCTGGTTATATCGTATCCCAATATTTATGGGATCACCCCCGCGTATGCGGGAAAGACCTTGTTCTTTTATCGCATGATTATGTTTAGTGATTATGTTTAGCAAGCAATTCCGCAAGCTTGTTTAATCCTGCTTGGCGCTCGCGAACATCAATAGATTCAGCCAAATCTGCAGCGCACACAGCGATTGGCATAAAGGATTTTGCCAGCGTTTCTTCTGCCTGTGCTATAAGCATATAAAAGACGGTCTGCTCGTAATTATCTGTTGCCCATAAAATGTTATTACCAGTAGTTCTATCAATAAGTAATATATCTAATAATTGCGGATATTTTTTATACAAAGACTGTTCATCCAAATTTTTATCAAAGATATTCTTAGAATCGATTTTTGTAATCACTCAAGTTCTACCTCAGACTTTATTACTGTTATTTGGATAAATATTGTACATTCAATATGATTCTGCACGTATCATTTAAGTATACATCATACAACACATGAAACTTGGGGTTAGGCCTATAAACCAAAACCAATAATGAATTAAGCAGTAAAAAAAACGCAGCAAAAACCGCGTGTATCGTGCAGTTGAGCAATCCAAATCCGAACCAGAAGCCGCAGATTTTGCGACTTCTTGATATCGCCAAAAGTAATTGTTTTTATTCCGTCCTTGTAATTAAATGTCAGCAGCATTTTGTCGTCATAGATGTAAATGGCCTTTATGAACGTATCGATCAGAATTTTTCTATGGCTCTGCTTTGTAACATCCAGTTTGCGGAAACGGTGCAACCAAAATGTCATAAAATCAGTGCTGATTTTCGGAGGCTTGGACAACTTCTCATAATCAAGGCTCTGTTCCAATTCCTCTTTTGCGGCTTCTAATTCCCCAAGGCGTTCCTTTGGTAGATTTTGTCAAAATACCTTACTTAATAGCATTCAGCAAATTTCGTATGGAGTTATTTGTTTCCTGCAACTGCTGCTAATACAAGGAATATTGCTGTTATCCTGTTCCCGCAAATCCATCAGCATGGAAACAATGGCTTCTATTGCAGCAGCATCCATAATCATTTCCATCCGTAGCGGAAACCACCAAATCTTCGATCCAAGACTTTTTGACGTGCTTTTTGTGGCACTCTTTACGCTTCTTTTTACGGAAACGCACTTGTAATAGTGATGGACTATTCCCGTTCTGCTCGTTCCGCTTTCACAACAAAGGTATGCACCGCAATGTCCACAGAAGAGCTTCGTTGCAAGAGATAATCATCTTCTGCCTTGTGTTAGGCGGGAGCTTTCTTGTTTTTCTCCATCTTGCGCTGCATACTCTCGAAAAGCTCTGTTGGAACGATATCGGGGATTTCGTCTGGAACAAAAATATCTCTGTAAACATACTCACCAACATAGCGGAGGTTATTCAAAAGATGTTAAACGCTGTTGTATGTAAGAGGATTTCCGCGAGTATTTTTCATCCCTTGCTCATTGAGCCAATCGCGGATTCACGTCATCGTCGCGCCCTCATCATATCTCTTGAAAACATCCAAAATAAACTGCTCGGTTACAGGGTAAACTTGAAAATACTGTTTCTGCATCAATGATATAGCCTATTGGGAGTGCTCCGCCGTTATATTTGCACTTCAAGGCATTGTCAGTCATACCACGAACAACTTTTTCGGAGAGGTCAGAAGAATGGTATTCAGCGAATCCCTCAAGCATAGATTCAAGAATAATGCCCTCTGCGCCATCCGATATAACCCTCGGTGGCAGATACAACCTTGACGACGTTTTTTAACTGTGACTTGTATCGTGCGCTGTGCGCCCCTGCAGATAATTTGCCTATACATTGTCCCTATATTTTCTCTGATGATGTAAATGTAGTGTTTCTGATACAAAAAATAAACACCTCCGAAGGAGGCTTATCCAAAAATTCGGCATATGATGCACCGATTTCATATCTCTCCATTCCATCATAAAAGCTAAAAACAACAGCGATGTAAGGATTTCAGCCTTACATCGCTGTTGTTGCACTCTTTTCAGTTTAGTTATGTTGTTGATATTATTTTACATATTTCCATACCGGGAATTCTTTGCCATCATATCGAATTACACTACACTTAAAACAATCCGTTTCTGTAAAATTTTCTATAGCGAATACAACACTATGCCGAGCCCTTGTGCAAGCAACATAAAATTTCGATTTTGTTTGAGGTGATGTTATTCTTGTTCCCTTTTGAATAAATGGTAACACCGTACCTACAGGTATAATAACCACCCTATCCAAAGTTAATCCCTTCGAATTTCCATAGTTCAGAACTTGACAATTATGTGGAAAAGGAATTTTGGAATCACGATTATACCGCAATATAGTAGGGTGATAATAATTACAGTAATCACTCAAATATTTTGGTTCCATTACATAAACGCCTGCATTCTCATCCGAAAATTCAATCTCACAACATTGACAAACTTGATTATTTTCGTCGCCATGAATTGTGTTGATATAATTGCAAATTTCTTGATTAAAACGTCGCGTAATCTTACTATATGTTATAGAACAAAGGCCTTTCTTTTGCTGTAACTCGAAGAAATCCTTAATTTTATCGTCCCTAAATTGTTTGTTTTTGAGGGAGTTGTTTGTTCGAAATGTTGCTTGCTTATAATCACCAACGCATGTAGTTGAAATCGTAGAAGAAAAAAGAAGCGATATCAATTCTAAATCCCAACCCGCGTAATCCTGTAATTCATCAAAAAATATGTGAAAATATATTTCTTCTAATCGCTTTATCACTTTTCGCGATGAATCGACATTGCATTTATATGCAAGTTCGCTCACCTTGTTTTTTTGAATATCATGTGCACCGTTTATAAAAAAGTATTGCATATGACCTTTATTGAAGTATTTTGTCGTGTCCTCGTTTTGATAAAAAGCTATTGATTTTATGAAATTCTCTGGAATATCATAAGGAATTTCCTTTTTGAAATCTTTACATTTCAAGCTTAGCAAACACTGATATGGCTTTATAAAGTCGGACAAAACTAAGGAATACCACGTGGTAATTTTTACATTGGAATCAATAATACCAAAATTTTGTTTTCTATATTCAGTTTCTAACGAATGAACTCCTTCGTTAGTATATGTAACAAGAAGAATTGTTTTTTTAGTTTCTTTAGCGAGTTTAATCGCTTTAGAGCATATACTATATGTTTTTCCACTTCCTGCTGCTGCAAAAGTCACATCATTGTTCATCGCCGGTAATTCCAATCGCCTTAAGAATATATTTTGGGTAGTTGATTTTTTGGTCGCTGAGAAATACCCTCATACTCCATTCAGCCTTATTTTTTTCCATAAACTTATTCAAAGCTCCATAATCTATAGTTTTGATATCGGTTTTGTGGTATATGATGTCACGAAAAGCTTCAAAGTTATCTTTATTGGCATTTAATACCGTTGGCTCCAAAGTGTTTAAGTTCTTATCATCTTCTATACACAAATCAGCTATATCAGCAAAAACGCTATAATTCTCCCTAACGCTTGATGGGTTACCATCATTGTCGGTAACAATAACGATATTTTTGTTAATTAGCTTTGCTAACTCGCAATACCTTTTAAAAGCCACTCCACCAACAGACATCACGTCAATACCATCTTCAATAGGTAACTTCCCATAATTATCTATATATGCCCGTTGTATGATAAGTTCGTCAGCAGGACCTTCGACAAGTATTATTTTGTTTGCCAATAAAACTCTCAATGTATTAAAGCCAGGGAGCTTTATAAAATAATTATATGTATCCTTTGATAATTTTTTAAACGGCTTTGTGTCGCCGTTACCCATCAAATGTATATTTTGCAAGCCCATTTTATTAGCCACGAAACTGCTATGTGTTGATATAAATATCTGCTTGTCTGTATTTTCGGATAAACGATATATTAAAATCGACATATTTGTATAAGACAGGTTGTTTTCTGGTTCTTCAATAATCAAAATGTCAACATCAAGATTTTGCTGCATAAACATCTCAGTTTTAATCATATTCTGAGTTCCAAATCCAGCATTATCGAGCGGTATGCTATCCAATGATAATGACATTTCATTTTTCCAACCGTCGATATCATTTTCACGGAGATTTAGCGTGATTCGCTTATCACGGAAATGATGTTTAGTTTGCAATTTCGTGTTTAGGTTTTTTACAGCGTCGCTATCTGTAAAATTATGTCGATTACTTCTATATGCCAATCTCAAATTGGTACGTTCTTCTTCGCTCAAATATTCGTTTATGCTTGATGCTACAAATTTATTCAAAACCACGCCATAATCCTTTTTGGTTGCATCAATATAGGCGACCTTTTTTGCAGTGGTATTTATATAATAATCTGAAGCAGCAAAAGTTCTAAAATTTACTTTATATAGTTCAATAGGAATATCTTCAACTTTCTTTTCAAGTAATAACTGTTTATATGTTGCACTATATTCTTCATTGAACTTGATTTCCAGTTTAACCCCAATGTGGTCTTCCCGTCGAGAATTGTTAGCACCTCTATAATTTTTGATTTTTTCATCTTTCTCAGTTAAACCGTCAAAATATGCTTCGATAGAAATTAGCGGCGGTTGAGGTTCGCCAGAGTTTTTAACATCGTTAATATATTGGGTTCGAATTTCGTTATTAAACCAATCCGGAGTTAACCGAGAGATAATAGATCCCCCGTTGATCTTTCCTGTAAGAACCATAGACAACGCTTCAAGAATTGTCGTTTTTCCCGAGTCGTTTTCTCCAACAAAAATATTGACATTATCGTTAAATAAAATATTTATGGTATTGAAAATTTTATAGTTTTCTATTCGGAGTTCTTTAATTCTCATACCAATCCCCTTTGGTTATAGTGCTTTTAGGAATATGCTAAAGATATTTTTGAATGATATCGTTCCTTTTATCTCCATTTTGAATTACAACCATTGTTGCGACTGTGCCTAAAATAACAATATGAAACATCATGAATTTGCTCTCTGTCAATCTCCGCTATATCTTTATCTGCTCATCATACAAATGTATTCCGTCACAGGTATAGCATCAATGTCATACACCCACATTACGGCATGGTTAGTCTTTGACTCAGAAAAGTTCTGTATGCCCCACATAACCCCTGTTAAAACGGATATAGGGAGTTTTGCTTTAATCTAAAACCTCACTGAGCAGTTTCCAACTGTCACTTCCGATGTCATCTGAATAGTTATCCATACAGATACGCAATTCCTCGCTCTTTTCATCGTAGCGGACGATGTCGCCGTTCAGCTCATAGCGTTCAAGATAATCTTTCAGCACCGTAAACTTCTTCGGCGTGAAAATATCAATATCCTGGCTGTTGCCGGAACGGTCAAAACCGCCCTTGGTTTCGATAATCCAAATCTTACCACAGACGGAAATAATGTAGTCGGAATAGAAATTCTTCTGCTTTTCGGAGTTATCGACGTAAACGGTGGGAAGGTATTCGTTGCCCTTGTTGCCGTTCTTATACACCCAATCCACACTGTCATCGTGTTCGCAGTATTTTTCAAACTTGCGCTCCGAAGAAGAACGAACCTCGGCAGAGGAAAGATAGCCGCAATGGAGTGTTCAGAAAGGGATTAAAAAGAAAACCGACTGAAAGCCTTTAAGCGGGAACATAAGAAAGCCTACCTAGTGCACATTGCATGAAGTAGGCTTTCCTTGTTTTTGGTAATTAAAGTGGTATTTGTCAATCCATATTACTTTCAGACGTTTTATCTAAAAGTTATTCGAATGTGGCTTGCTATACTCCAAATACTGAGCAATATATACACACAAGCAATGCTTGAGGAAGCGTATGCTTTGGAAAGCAAAGCAAGTCACCAGGAAAGGATAACCATTAAAACATAGCAACCATGAAATATCTACTTAAAACGATTACTGTTGCAAAAGACCAAACAGCTTTTGCCACATCTTCTTATATTTTTCATCAAAATCTGGCGTTTTGTTGCTGAGCAATTTCCGTTTTGCTGACTTTGCTAGTTCAACCTTCCAGCCGTTAGGTAGAGCAATATTGTTATTAGCAGCGAAGCTTTCTATCTGAGGAACTATTGATTTTTGATTATCATATGAATCTTCAAATTGTTCCTCTACTGTATTAAATAGATTCCATATGCCATTTCCTAACAGAGTATATGGAATCAAATCTTCAACTTCACAGTTCTCATAATCTACTAAGTCTTTAATTTCGATAATAGAATCTTGGGATTCTGCATAAAGATTTGACACTAACTTTTTCTTAGAATCCTGTCCGCATTTGTCTGAATCTAAAATAACGTATGGTAACCTTCCTTGTTTTCCTGTCAGCAAGCTAACAACACCAGGAACTCCCCGAACACCGCCTGAAGGCACAAAAACAATATCTTGCTTGTGTGATAATAACTTTTCAGAAATAAGGTAGTTTTTAATTGCATTCAAATAATACTGGTCTGATGGTCCCTCAACTATAACTGTTTGACAACCTTGAAAAAGGATATCAGACACACTTAATCCAAGTGCTGCATGAACAGCGTAAATTGACTGATCGCCTAATTTCCCTATACATTCTCGTAAATTACTTGATGCAACTGTAAATCCTTTTTCGCTAGCATATACAACTCTGCAGCGGTCAATATTATTCGTATCAACGATAAAAGGGGAATGTGTAGTGTTAATAATCTGGTTCTTTTCTGACAAACTATTAAAGAATCGGCATAAATCCTTCTGTGCAAGAGGATGTAGCGTTAATCCAGCTTCATCTAACAGAAGTACTGCATCCTTGTGTTGTTCTTGGCTTTCAACAAGGAAAATTAAATAGAAGCTAAGAAACCACTGTAAACCAGTGCTACGAAGCTCCAAACCAACTTCATCTTGTCTCAATTGATCAGACACCCATATTCTAAAATAATCACCATCAGCCTCAAAGCGGAATTTATACTCTCCTTGTTTCCACCATTCCTTAAATTCTCTTGTTAATTTACCCGAGGCAGATTGAAGCAAAATACTGCGTTCTTCTTTGTCTTTTTCAGCTTTTTTGATTTCTTCTGAATTTGGATTTGAATAATAGTTGGAACGTTCATGAGCAAGTTCTTTTGGATCTTTTCCTAATTCTAAAATTTCTTCAGGTTTAAGATCCAGAAAATCAAACAATACCCTAAGAGTCCTTACCTGATCTTCATTAACTTCAATACCTTCAACAGTTTTTCCTTTAAGCCATTGAATAACGTGAGGCAGATATATTTTAGAAGATAGATTTCCATAATTTGAGTAGTATACAAATTTCGGCAAAACCTCTAATATCTCTTCCTGCAATTTATCTAAAAGATTTTTTGCCTCTGAATCGCTATCGGATTCAATCTCATCCTCACTACTATCATTAAATTCAGGCATCCCATCTGGGAAATCAATGGTATAATGTCCATCATAAAAGCGATTAACAATGACTGATTCGTCGCAAATATTTTTGAAATTCAAACGCCGCGATAATTTCTCTTTAGTTTCCTTATCAAGAACAAATTCTGCAGAAATAAAAGCGATTTCTGAGGTTTTTTCTCTCAGTGTACTAAGTTTTGACACAGGCATATCGTGCAAGATATCTATATTGCCTTGCCTTGCTGGATTCAATTTCCATAAAGCTAACAAAAGATTAGTTTTCCCCGATTCATTCACACCTACAAGTGTTGTAACATCATCACAATCTATCCAGCCGCTATCCTCAACAGAACGGAAATTTGTTACTCGATATTTTTTCAGTTTCATAATTAACCTCCTTAAAACTTCTCAGATAACGGCACCCAGTTCTCGTCTGCCATATCTTCAGCAAATACCGTGTTATTGATATAAAGCTCACCATCTTTATCTCGCACAAAACCCCAGTTAAGATTTTTAGCTTGAGCATACTGTTTAAAAGCGTTGAACTTATTCTCAATCTGCTTGTCAATATTCTTATCTTGTCCTCTAGCTTCGCCGCCTTTGGTTTCAATTACCCAGATAGAACCGTCTTTCTTCTTTACAATATAGTCTGCATAAAAGAGCCATTGATGCTGCAAACCATCGATATAAACGATCGAGAAATATTGCTGACCTGTATCACCGTTTTTATAAACCCAATCAATGTCATCTCGCGTTTCACAATACTTCTCAAACAGCATCTCAGACGTTGAACGTATGATACTTGTTGCATATCCTGAAGTGTATTCACGGTAAGCATTGGTTAGGTATTCTACTTCATTTTTGACACCCGGATCATACTTAAAGAAATCCTGCTCAGGAATCTTGAAAGTATACGTTTTAGGCGCAAGCTTCAGTTCTTGCTGTACAGACATTTTAGCTGTAACAGCTCTAAATTCTTCTTTCAAAAGATGCTCATTGTTAACAACAAAAGCATAAAAGTCAGCTGTAGGAAGGTTAATGAGTTTTTGCTTATTATTACCACCTTTACGGAATAAGCGTTCCAGAATGACTTTTACTTTGACAGTTGACATACCAATCGTGCTTTTAATCGCATCTACACTGTGCAAAAGTTCGATACCGTGCTTATGCGTATCAACACGCTTTCTAGTCATATAGTATGTGGTAGCTTCTGCTACGGATGCTGTTTTAATGAACTTACCGTATAAAGCAGAGCCGAGTATTTCATTACCAAAAACATAGCCTGCAGCTTCTAAACGCGTGAGGTTTGCTTGCTTATCGTTTGTGAGATTGTATTTTTCAACGAGGAAAGTATAAATCTTTTGCAACACTTCACGTTCACCTAAACCGTTAAAGTCAAGGTCACGGACTTGCTTTTCTAGCGTGAATGTCTTGCATTTATCTTTGAGAAACAGGCGTCTTGTTTCGTAGGCTTTATCCATTGAAGAGAGTAGTCCTGCCTTGTATTTCTCATCAAAAGTATAAACATAGCAGAAATCAAGCAAGTCATCATCATAGTGTCTTGCTTCTGGCATACGGCGTATACGTCCGATTGTTTGTATTTCAAAGGATTCGCTCATGCCTTCACGAAGCTTTACGAGTATTTTCGCACGAGGACAATCCCAGCCAGTGGATATTGCCTGTTTCATAAGAAGGAATACAGGAATGCCGTCATTCTCAGTTAGATCATCAGGTAGGTCTTTCTTATCCTCACTCATCCACTTGCTGACCATACCGTTTTCATACGTGTAACCCATGGACCCAAGCTTTGCTTCTACTGCTTCAATCGTTTCAGGCTTACCATTTGGGAACTGAATCAACACAAGTGGGCGTATTGTTTTACCAATTGATTTATACCTGTCAGCTATCTCTTTGCGCTTACTATCAGCTAGATCAAGCAAAGTATCATAATCGTCATCAATATTGAGATTTTCCTTGAGACCCTCATTAACATAGAGTGCTTTGGTAATAAGACCTGCGTCAATGACATCAAGTTCATCAATTTCAAAAAACTCATATCGCTTGTTTTCAACAGCTGTGGCACTGACGCGAATAGTATGCTTGGCAGCAAAAGCATCAATAATCGTTCTAGCTTTTGCCGTGTTATTGGAGTGTTCCTCATCGATAATAACAATAAACTCTATACCTGAGCGATGTGCTTCCGCTATACGGTCGAATAGATTTTTACGTTCACTATCACGAATAGCAGTGTTACCCTTCTTAATAACCAGCTCCCAGTTGATGAAAGTCGTTGAACTTTCAGGAAATCCGCCTAAAAGCGCGTCAAATAAATTCTGTGTCTTTCTACCTGGAGAAAGTTTCTGCATCTTCTTACGACTTTGATCTTCAAGGTCTCCTTTACCCGGGCATAGCCAAATAAAAGCAGTTTTCTTATCAACATTACTTAAATATTTATCAACATAGTCAATAAGAATAATTGTTTTACCCGAGCCAGTAGGAGCTTTCATGACTACAGTTTCTTTAGCATCCGGCTTAGTAGTTAAATCTATTAAACGGATTACGGCTTTTTCTTGAAATTCAAATAAATTGATTGTAAGTCCAGGATTTACCATGCTTCACCAACCTCCTTCAGCTCATACTCGAAGTAGTAATCAGGAATAATATGAATATCCGTGTTACTAAAGAGAGCATTCTGCTCAGACGTAAAGAGAACGTTATGAGAAACATAAATCGCTTTTACATCCTCATAATTAGACCAGTTCTTAGCAAGCTCGTCAGCTTGTTCATCGGTTAAAACAATGAGATAGTGCTTGTTATCCAATGTAATACCATTTTCAAGTTCTACCATCTCTTTGATGTGAGAAAGGAGTTCTTCACTCACATCATCTGCATCTTTGGGAATAAAGTCAGTCTTGAAGTATTTGAGGTTTGCAGGGATGCCTTCTACATCTGCATATCCATGAATCACACGCTTAATACGCTCATAAGTAACTTCTTCACAAATATTATTCTCGTTATTCGTGCAAAGAATAAACTTACGATTCCCACCATCTTCCTTGTTAAGCTCAAGAACAGCTTGAGCGGTAGTGCCACTGCCTGCGAAGAAGTCGAGGACGGTGGCATTCTGATTTGCGTGAATTCTTAATAAATATTTTATTAAATTTAATGGTTTGGGATAATCAAACGCCTTCTTATCAAAAATACTCATAATTTCCTGAGTGCCGCGAGCTGAATTTGCTCCATTTAAATCCTTAATCAAATTTTGATAAGGTAAAGAGCGTTCAATTACTTCATCATTATTATTCACTTTAAAGTACTGTTTGAAATATATAGCCCATTTACCGTTTTTAGATTGCTTAAACTCTATAAAGTTATTTTTTACCCCCCACGCAACCTTACTTTCTGACCATCTCCAATTCCAGTGTTTTTGTTTTTCTTCTTCACCACCAGGAAATACGAGCCTACCGTCAGGAGTCTTTATTGCATAATTTAATGATTCAGAATAGTGTTGCCCCGTCATTCTTCGATCCAACTTATTAAGAAGATATTTCCCTCTTTTTTCAACATAATTGTCTCTAAATTTGTATTTTTGGTCATCTTCAATAGGTCTAGAGGCTGTAGTACATTCCATCTTGTTTTTGGCATAGCATAGCACGTATTCTGTTACTGTTTTTATGTCAAGCCCTGTATTGGATCCAGGAGTGGATTGCCATATCATGTTAGCTAATAAATTGGACTCTCCATAGATAGAATCACATAGCAATTTTAATGAGTAAAGCTCTATGTCATTAATAGATATCATTATCATACCGCTATCAGTTAATAACTTCTTTGCGTATTGAAGTCTTTCACTCATAAAAGAGAGCCACTTACTATGCCTATACCCATCGTTCTCGTCAACCAATACATCGTTATAAGTAAAATCTTTACTTCCTGTATTATAAGGTGGGTCGATATAGATCACATCAATCTTTCCTGCATGCGTTTTCTCAAGCAACTTCAAACTATGCAGATTATCACCTTCCAATAGAAAGTTATAAGCGTTTTCATCAGTCGCTTTAATTTCACGCTCTTTTACTTCAGTGAACACGGGAATATTGTCTTGCATCATACGGTCAACTTCTTCTTCGTGTTTCTCCCACACAAGACCATATTTTTTCGAGTTGAGCTCATTCTCAATCTCATCAAGAGCAATAAGCATTTCATCATCGTCTTTATGTTCTTCTTTAACTTTATTTAAGAATGCCAGCATGCGCTCGCGCTTTTCTTGCGATAGATTCCCCATTACTTCTCATCCTCCGCTATAAATTCCAAAATATCATTGGGTGTGCAGTGTAAAGCCGTGCAGATATCTTCCACTTTCTCTAGTGATATATATTGCCCGGTGCGTAGTTTTGTAATAATGTTGGCGGAAATATTGCTCATTCTCATTAAGTCCTGATTGGAAATATCTTCTTCAATCATGCGATGTAATAGTTTTTTATAACTAACAGCCATAATTCCCTCCTTATTTTAATAATTAAATATTATCACGATTCTGTGAGTATATCAACGATATAAAGAACCGATAGTACCGGAATATATAGCAGATTAAAAAAGTCTCCTTTGTTATTCATTCAAGGCAAATGCTCATCCCTATAAGTAAAATCGGCGTAGCAGTAGTAATACCGATTACGCCGATAATTTTTTAGGAATTAAATCACTAAGTGAATGCCTCTAATTCGTCTACGCTTATTTTATTAGAGGGTGATGCTGGTACCGGAAAAACAGTTTTACTTAGTGATTTGTTCTATAAAATTTGTAACAAGCTAAGCAAAATAAAAAACCAATCACTCCAATACAATTATGAGGATATTGAAGAAAGAAACGACGAAGAAGATTATGATTATGAATATAAGCAATTTTCAACTATTAATAGTAGGAAAACTGCTTGCATAATTGTAAATCATAAAGAACAAGTGAATGTATACAATCAAATAGCAACAAAATTACGTTTACAAAAAAATAATGATGAACTTGTTATGCTGCCTTCCCAGTTTATTAATCGTTTTAGCGAACAAACAGAACAAGGACGTGGCATTATTGACAGACCAAAACGTTGCTGTGATGTAGCTCTTATTGATGAGGCTCATTTGCTGAATACACAAGCTAATCAGGCTTACTCTGGTTCAAATATGTTGTCTGATATTTTATGTAGGTCTCGAGTTGTTATTGCAGCTTTTGATCCTAATCAAATTTTACAAAGCAACCAGCGTTGGAATTCCGAAGATTTAGAAAAATTATTGGGAACAGATTACAAGGATAAGAATTCTTTCAAAAATAATGATGATGATTGTGAAGAATTATTATTAAATGATTCAATAAGTGTGAGTGTCCGTCGTTTCATTCTTGAAAATCAGATGCGTATGAGAGCTAATGAAAATGTTCTCGAATGGATTAAAAATTTTGTATACAATGGTTGCATTGATACTCTTCCAGTATGTCGTAATTATGAAACAAAAAAAGAAGATTCAAATACTGACAATAAGCCTTTTGATTTCAAAGTATTTGATTCGCCCATTAAGCTATTTAATGCTATTAAGTCTAAATCTGAAGAAAAAGCTTCGGGGTGTGATGGACACGGATTATCACGTCTTGTTGCAACATACGATTGGGAGTATAAGAGCAATAAGAATAATCCTAATTCGGTAAATGGTACTTGGAATGTAGATTTGTATTGCGATAACAATGGAAAATGGCATATTGGACTTGGTCAATATGCTAATGCTAGTAGTTACGAGTTGGAAATTTTGGAAAAAGAAGGTAAGGTTTTTAGCCATCCTTGGAATTATCAATTGTCATCGCAAAACCACGCGAAGCATTCACATTCAATAAAAGAATCAAAAAAATCATGGGCAGAACAGTCTCATACTATAAATGAGATTGGATCTACATTTACTATTCAAGGATTTGATTTAAATTATGCTGGTGTAATAATTGGTCCATCAGTGCAATATCGTAATGGTAAAGTTGTTTTTTGCCCAGAAAATAGTCGAAACGATAAAGCAACTAATAAAAGGCACATTAAAGATTTATCAGCAAATAAGAGAATTGCGCTAGATTATTCAATTGATAATCTTAGAAATGAGCTTAATGTGCTGCTTAAACGCGGAGTTAATGGACTCTACATTTTTGCTGTCGATATGGAATTAGAAAAAGCGTTACTAGAGGCTCAGTGCAAGCGTAATTCATTAAATTAATTTGAGCTACCTGCTTATGTAATAGAATCTTCTAGCACCTTTTATCCACAATTACATGGAAAAATGTTTGTGTGTAGTTAAGTCAAAAATGTATAAAGTTACGCCTAGATATTCTGTATTGCAAAACTACACTCTTTAGTGCACACTATGGATATTGGGTGCACTTTTTAACGATAGGAAAAGCTATCGTTAAAAAGTTTGAGAATCTATTTTCTACAAAACAATTTTTTATTCTGGTAGAAAATTAAAGTACCTTTTTGTAATGATCCCAAAAGTTAGATTTTTGGTCCAACTTTTGGGAGCACTACATTAGTTAATTAGGTGTTTTTAATCGATAACTCGATTATAAAACTTACTTGCAATAATATTCGATTGCCTTGTTGACAAATACTGATGTCCCTTCGCCTGCAAACGCATCTATATTTTTCGTAAAATCACCACCGGAAGCATACATCTTCCCAAGTCCGGATAAAATCTCATTCGAGCACTTATAGAAATTAGCTGTAATAAAGTCCTGCAGTTTCTTTACCAAAGCCTGAACTTCAACTGAATCGCTGGGTTGTGATTTTACCTTGCCAAATTCTGCAAAAATCAGCATGAGTTGTTGATGGAGCATTTTTGTTTTCTCGCTGTTTCTCCTTTTTTCTTTAGCTTCAAATTCCTTGAATTCCGGTGTATCTCCCCAATACTCTTTCGCCTGTTTGGCATACTCATCAATTTTGCTTGTGTCAAATGCTGTAAAGTTCATATAGTTACCTCCTAATGCTTTTAATCCCTTTGCAAAAAGAATTAAATTTTCCAAATGCTCTTTTTTCAGGATTAATAATTTGATTTGTTGTTCCAGCGCTAAATCTTTGTCGAAATGCTCACTGGTTATTATTTCTTTAATTTCTTTGAGCGGAAATTCCAAAGCTTTAAACAGCAAAATGGATTGTAGTACCTTTAGATCCTCATCACCATACAACCTATATCCTGACTCCGAATAAGCGGACGGTTTTAACAAACCGATTTTGTCGTAATACTGAAGAGTACGAATACTAATTCCTGCCATCTTGCTGACTTCATTCACTGTTTCCACTATCTCACCTCCTTCCTTATCACTAGAATAAAGTATTACGCAACGTCATAGTCAAGTATTTTTTGCTAGCGTTGCCGTCTAATACTCAACCTAAGACTGTTGTATTTATACAGCTTCAATCGGCAAACCATGAGTTCCGATTGACACCTGTCACATCTTTTCTGAGTTAATAGTTATGACGTAGATTTGAAATACTTAGGATTTATTTATCCTAAAATATAGGGCACAATCCCCTTAAAAGGAGGCTATCGTTATGAATGTAAATACAGATACGCTGATTTCAATTTCTGAAGCCAATCAAAACTTCTCAAAGGTTGCTCGTCTTGTCGATAAATACGGCTCGGCTGTAATACTAAAAAACAACTCTCCGCGCTATGTGATTTTAGAGTTCCCTAAAGCCGATGAGGTTTCTGCTCCAGCTGATGATGAGGTCATGGCTTTATCGGATATGTTCATCAAAAAGAATACAAAAGTCTATGAGGAATTAGCTAAATGAAGTATTTAACACGAGAACAGGTGATTAAACTTCACCAGGCTCTGATTGAAACAAGCGGTGGTTCCTCAGGTATTCGTGATGAGGGAATGCTTGATTCTGCATTAAAGACTCCACTACAGACTTTTGATAAAAGTGAACTTTTCCTTCACTACTGGATAAATCCACATGACTAACCTTTGGTTTGATCAAAAACCACCCTTTTATTGATGGCAATAAGCGTATTGGCACCCACACCATGCTAATCTTTCTAGCTCTAAATGGCATCACGCTTTCTTACAATGATGAAGATTTGATCGATATCATCCTCAAAGTCGCATCTAATCAAGCCAATGAAAGCGATCTTTATCAGTGGATAGAAAACCACCAAGAATAATGCTCCCACATTCGAGAGCATTTTTAGAACTTGTCAGAGTCTGTCTGACCTGCAAAGCCTACCTTTTCGCTTAGAGCGTAGCGCGAAAAGGTAATTCAGAGCGCTGAGCCACTCAAGGCAAAAGCACTGCTTCTGCGTGGCGAAGACGTGAGCGCAGCTAACCTGCGTGCGAGTCGATGATTTCGAGCTGCATAATGCGCGCGAATGCACTTCGATTCGCTGAGCTTGCTCAAAGTTGAAAGCACAGTGTGCTTTCAACGCAAGCGAAGTACATTAACATCCTGTGCACTCGACCCTAGAGCGTTGATATCTTCCCTCATACAGCAAAATCACGCTCAAAAACCGCGAGAACCCAGCTTAAAGCCGCCACGCATTAAACCTTTTAACGATAGTCCTCGCTAAGCCTTGCTGCATAAGGGCAAATTTGCACCCACCTAGTCAGCCTTTGACATCAATACGACACTCTCGACATACGAACTTTTGTCCAAACTCCCACATGTAAACATCAAGATAAAATATATCTATGAGGATTATTTTCCTATTTTATTGCAAACCATCTTCTATCACGTTTTGTTCCGATTCTTTCGATGACTTTTTCATTTTGTAAGAAATAAATGTTCGCTCTATGGTTCTTTTTGTTAAACCAATTTAAATTGCTCGCTCATCTGAAGTGGAAGCTGAATCTTCAATAAGTAAAGAAACAACTTTCTTTTCAGATTTGTTCAAACCAACATTTTATTTGGCTTTATTATCTAAATATTCATTAAATGTATAAATATTTTCTAATCCAACTATATCGATTAGAAAATTTCTAAAAGTGGAATTAAGAGGTATTGAAACAAATAAAAATAATCTTTTCTTTGGTCTTGAGCAGCATACATAAAACAAATTTCTATTTCGTTCATATGATGCCTCTTTACCTACTGGTATTGGAACTTTCCCAGTTATCATAGGTGCATAAGTCTCAAATTGATATTGGTTCCATCCCTTACTGATAACGAAGACAACATTATCGTATTCTTCGCCCTTAACACCATGTTCTGTCGAAAACTCTGATTCAGGGTACAGAAATTCAATGGCCGCCTTAAATTGACTGTAATCTAAATCTAAAACATCCTGGATTGTTGCATCCAATCCATAGATTGTATCAGGGGCATCGAAATATAGATGGTAGTATCCATCAACCAATGATGGAATAGGCACTAGCTTTGTCTCTACGATAGTGTTGATAACATCAATGGCTCTGCCATTACGAGCTTTCTTTAGCTGCGACTCAAACTCTTTCCATTTCATCTTATCAGCTTTTTTCGTGATAGGATATCGTCTGATTCCAAGCGTATCAAACAGAAGTTGCATATTTGATGTGCTGAGTGCTTCATATATCGGTTCAACGGTATTCATGAAGAATAGCAAAAATGGATCTTGTTTATCTCGGAGTCCATCATCAATAATGGCTAATAGACGCTCATATCCTTGCTGTGTGGCAAGAACCTTATGAGTAATCATCAAAATTTTGATATTTTCATCCTTTGACACGTTTTTCTTGATGTGTTCTGAAAGCTGGAACAGTCTGGATTTCAGTTCTTCTGCGGGGAGATCGTCTTTGAATGTCCGTTCTGTTCGACGTTCTCCAGAAAAATCATCGCAAGTCACAACAACTACTTCACCTTCAAAATTATCTATTGCAGATTGTTGTGGTAAATCTGGGCGAATATCATTTAAAAGCTTCACAATTCTGGGAGCTGATCTAAAGTTTGAACCCTTTTTAATTTCCTGAAGCTTGCTGTGCTCTATCGCACCGCAAGCGTTGTTGGTTTGGTAAATAGTTTGCCATGCATCTCCGAAAAAGCCAAATTGTGGGCCTATTCCTTCTGCAATAAAAAAGTTTATAAAACGTGTGATAATCGGTTTGTAGGAATCTTGGTATTCATCAATTAAAATCAACGGATAATTGTCAGAGAAAACGTGGCGAAATTTTGCATTATCCAGCATAGTACAAAAAAGTTTCAAAACATCATTATGGTGCAAGTAATGAACTCCTTGGGATACATAACGGTGTCCTAAAGTATAACGAATCTCTAACACCTTGCTGAAGTCCGTTTCCGTCGTTGTTAATGACGCATCATTCTCGATAATGCCAATAAGGGTACTTTGATACTGCTTGATTGCATTCCAAGCAAATGAATGGATTGTCGACGGAAGAATAAATGAATCTTGGGATAAGCGCTGCGAAATCACATCAACAGCTGCATTTGTATATGTAATACATATTACATTCTGCTTTTTTCGGCGATAATCATTCCACTTATTTGCTTGAATCCATTCGATTACACGGTTTAGTGAGTAGGTTTTTCCAGAACCAGCGCCTGCCTCCACGCGGAAGCTACGCCCAGCCTTGAGTGCAGAAATTATTTGTTCGTCGACTTTATCTGCTTCCGCCTTAGCTATGTTATAATTTAAATACTCATAATTCTTAGACAATTCTCAATACCTCCTCATTCAAGAACTCGCTGCCGATTAAGCCATATTAAACCATTTTTAATATATTGAGGAATAGAATAATTAGGATTGTTGCAAATCAGATTGAGTGCAAAGTCCGTCTTTCTTTTCTCAGTAAACTCCAAATCTTCTTCGGCAACAGGTTCTGTGAACCCATAATGACTACGATTCACATTCATGATGGCTTCTTCCAAAGATCTGCCACATATCCCATTTTCCGAAGTTTGATATTCAATATGACATTTCCCCAAAGTCTTTTCTGCATCTGTTGCAGCGGTGATATCCGCAAGGTAAATCTTATCTTTACTATTCTGCGGAATACCCTTAATTTTGCGCATCCACCATTTTATTGTTGCATTGGAGGTAGTCTTACCTTTGCTGACAACAGCCTTTGTTCTGCCATCTATCATAGAATCTATATCCGTAAGGATTAAGCAAGGGAGTCCAAGGAAGTCTGCAAAAGGTATGAATTTGTATGCATATGCTCCTCCAATTTCGATCAAAGCATAATACTGTGCGGGCAGTTTATATTTTTCTGAATCAAACAGTTTTTCTTTCTCGCATTTCTCTATCATGTCCGGTAGTAGCAACCGCTCCGAAGCACCCTCAACAAAAATGATCTTATCTGCAAAGAACAAATCACATCTGCTAAGGGTAAGGTATTTCTTGATGAAATCCATGTTGTCAGCATTTTCTCTCGCAAAAATATCAAGGTTCTTATAAACAACTCCAGATTTAGACTTTTTCGCATACCGGATTTTAGAGAAATCCATAGTATTCGCTATATGTGCAGAGTGAGTAGTTAAAAACGTCTGAATATGAACAGTTGTAATTTTATCGAGGAATTTTTCTAAATGCTCCGCAAACGCATGCTGCATTTGAGGATGCATATGTGACTCAGGTTCTTCAATGAACAACAATGGAATGCAGGCGTCTCCCTTTTTCTCAACATCTCGTGCAAACGCAGCCAAGAGAAATTCCATTTTAATCAAATTCTTGTACCCCAATCCGTTATGGGAGCTGGGCAGGCTTTCGTCATCGGCGCCAGAGCTATATGAAAGCCGTGTCTGGTTTTTTATTTGATCGTCAATTTTTAACTCAGTAGTAACACCAAGCTGCAATTCTTCAACATTAGGATATCCAAAACCAACTGCCTTGCTGACCAAGTCACTGAGTATTCGATCGCTTTCTTTTTGCACATTTTTGTTTGCACCATCAACTACTGCACGGAGTTCCTTGACTTTCTCTGCTATATCAGGTGTCAAATCTTCCTCGTTCAAGCTGAAATAGTCCGCAATCAACGAACTAAGGGACTCGTTCTTTTGAGTACCATCTTCTCCAAGCATGCGTTCTGCAGGAATCGGATAATAAGGGAAAAGGTCTTTAAGTTCTCTATGACTTTTAACTTGCCAATCTTCTAAATTCTTTGGATTAACCGCATAGATAATTAAGCCAAACAACCTCGAAAAATTGCTTGCAAGCATAGCGTGCATTTCCTCTGCTTTGGGCGCAAATTTATCATTACTATAGCAACTATCCTTAAACAGTTCCCGCAGTTTGCTTTCGTCAGTTTTCAACTGATACTCCGCACGAATTAACGCTGTAGTGGTATCCACATCAACGTCAATAATGAAAGGTGATAATGCCCCCAATTTTGTATCTTGATCATCCAATGAATAATCAACTACAAACTCTATAGAAATAGGTTCTATTCCTCTGCAGAGATCTTCATAACTCAATTTTTTCTCCATGAACTGAAAAAACAGGTTGTAGAGGTTTTCTCGCTTTGATATAGGATAATCATTATATGAAAAATCGTTTCCTTGTAGCACGGTGTTGATACAGTTGCTACAGGAAGTCTTGGCCGTATTATTCCTGCCAACAATAAGGGTTGTTTTTGCATCGACATCCAATTCGGCATCAATAAGCAATCTGTAGTTTTTAATCTTTATCTTCGATAATCGCATTTTAGCCATCCTTTCACTATTTTTTTAACTTTAACATTATTCCATAGGCTTAATCTTTTCCTCGAAAAATCAATTTCATATTCTGATAATTTATATTTATATAATATTGCTCACCTATTGCTAAAATAGACTTACTCTATTCAATATTTAATTATTAATAGGATACTAAACTTAAACATTTTCAAATACTAATTTTGAAATTTTAGCTTTAGCAAATATCTATTAGATCATCTGAAAATATCTAAACGCATCTTTTATTGCCTCTTCTTTTTCTATTGGACAAATTGGTTGTTTTAAGTCTTCTTTTTTAGGTTTATTATAATTTTCTCTTTCTTTAATTCCACATTTTTCTT
Organism: Gardnerella leopoldii; assembly: GCF_003293675.1. Taxonomy (NCBI): domain Bacteria; kingdom Bacillati; phylum Actinomycetota; class Actinomycetes; order Bifidobacteriales; family Bifidobacteriaceae; genus Gardnerella; species Gardnerella leopoldii. The sequence goes on along the minus strand of NZ_CP029984.1, from coordinate 621,427 downwards.
TTACTTGTGCTATATACAAATTAGATACCTTAAATCCAAGCTTCTTAAAAACATAGTTTTGAATTTATTTATAGGTTGCTTTACTTTCGGCACTTGTTAAGTCCATATCATCCATCGGAAGTTCTACACTAATATATTTCTTTGAATCTAGTTTGGAAAGCAACACGATTGTCTCAACATGATGAGTGTTGGGATATATAACACAGAAAGCAACAGTTTCATATTATAAAAGCAAACAGTTCCAGAGTTCAGAAGGAAAAGTTTCATTGTATCCAAGAATTAAGAAACTAGACCCAACATACATGCCTCAAGATTTGCGCAAAGTTCACAACGAGCTAGATAAAATAGTAGACGTTGCTTTTGGTGCCACAAAGCCTTGCTCTAATAATGACGAGCGTTTGGAAATTCTCTTCAAATCCTATATTCGCATGACTAAGGAATGAATTTAAGTTAAATAAGTAGAAAAGCCCGACGAGATTTATGCGCCGGGCTTTTAGTGTATTCAGTTAGTTATTGTGTAACTTTACTTATTCTTATTGCTATCTTCTTTAGCAGTAATATCTTCTTTAGCTGCGCTATCTTCTTTTTCGCTATCTTCAGATTTATTTTCTTCAGACTTGCTATCTTCAGTAGCAACAACAGCAGTTGTGTCTATTGTCTCGAACTTTTCGCCTTTAATTGTGAACTCCCCCAGCAATCCTTCGCCTTCAGCATCCACCTTAATGTGTTCGCCGTCAGAAAGTTCACCAAGCAAAATCTTTTCAGAAATAGTATCCTCAATATCTCTCTGAATTACGCGACGCAACGGACGTGCACCAAGCAAAGGATCGAAGCCCTTCTGTGCAAGCAAATTCTTAGCGGCATCCGTAATTTCTAGAGACATGTGACGGTCAAACAGCCTGTCGTTAAGCAACTTCACGTCCATGTCAACAATTTTACGAACTTCTGGCTCTGTAAGCTGACGGAACACAATAGTGTCGTCCAAACGGTTTAAGAACTCTGGACGGAAATGACGCTTAAGCTCAGAATTAACCTGATCTTTCATGCGCTGATACGTGGAATCAGCGTTATTTCCAAGTGTAAAGCCAGTGTTTGCAGCCTTCGCAATATCGCGAGTACCAAGATTTGTGGTAAGAATAATAATCGTATTCTTAAAGTCCACTTTTCTACCCTGACCGTCTGTTAAGTGACCGTCATCGAGTACTTGCAAAAGCGTGTTGAAAATATCTGGATGAGCTTTTTCAATCTCGTCGAAAAGCACCACAGAGAATGGCTTTCTGCGAACTTTTTCAGTAAGCTCGCCGCCTTCTTCATATCCAACATATCCAGGAGGAGCACCGAAAAGCCTAGACGCAGCATACTTTTCTGCAAACTCTGACATGTCAACTCTAATTAAGGCATTATCGTCATCAAACAAGAAGTTTGCGAGTGCCTTGGCGAGCTCAGTTTTACCAACTCCAGTAGGACCGGCAAAAATAAACGATCCAGAAGGACGTTTAGGATCCTTCAAACCAACTCGAGCACGACGAATCGATCGAGCTAAAGCAGACACAGCTTCATCTTGACCAACAATACGCTTGTGAAGTTCAGATTCCATTTGAAGAAGCTTCTGCGATTCCGCTTGAGTAAGCTTTACTACAGGAATGCCTGTAGTGCTTGAAACAACGGAAGCGATCATGTCTTCGTCAACAACCATCTTGACGTTAGACTCGCCTTCGCGCCAAGCCTTTTCCTTCTCTGCAGCTTCATTCTCGAGCTTTTCTTGATCGTCGCGAAGATTGGCAGCTTCTTCAAAATCTTGCTGCTTGATTGCTTCATCTTTCTTTTCGGAAATCTTAGCAATCTTATGGTTTAATTCTTTGAGCTCAGGTGGCTGAGTCAATCGCTTAATACGCAAGCGCGCACCAGCTTCATCAATAAGATCAATAGCCTTATCTGGAAGGTGACGATCTTGAATGTAACGATCAGAAAGCTCAGCAGAAGACTGTAAAGCTCCATCGGTAATAGTTACATGATGGTGATTTTCGTAGCGAGAACGCAATCCCTTAAGAATCTCAATAGTTTCAGCAATTGTAGGTTCTGGAACTTGAATCGGCTGGAAACGACGCTCCAAAGCAGCATCTTTTTCAATATACTTGCGATACTCGTCAGTAGTAGTAGCACCAATTGTCTGTAGCTCTCCACGCGCAAGCATTGGTTTAAGCATATCGGATGCGCCAAGAGCTCCATCAGCAGAACCTGCTCCAACAATAGTGTGAATTTCATCAATAAAAAGCACAATATCGCCGCGTGTTTTAATTTCTTTAAGCACTTTCTTCAAGCGCTCTTCGAAATCGCCACGATAGCGAGATCCTGCAATCATTGAACCTAAGTCTAGCGAATAAACTTGCTTATTTTTTAACGTTTCAGGCACATCGCCTTCAACGATTTTCTGTGCGAGACCTTCTACAACTGCAGTCTTACCAACTCCAGGCTCGCCAATAAGCACAGGATTATTCTTCGTGCGTCGGCTAAGTACAACCATAACGCGTTCAATTTCTTCAGAACGACCTATAACAGGATCAAGCTTTCCTTCTTGAGCTTCAAATGTTAAATTGCGTCCAAATTGATCAAGAAGAGCAGAGCCGGATTGATTTCGCTTATCTTGTACACTTCCAGCATTAGCTAACTCGCCCTTCTCGCTACCGTTAGGAGCATTATCTCCACGAATTAAATCAACAGTAGTGCTTCGCAAATCTCCAAGATCAACTTCCATCTTTATAAGTACTTGCGTGCCCACACCTTCGCCTTCGCGTATAAGCCCTAGCAAAATATGCTCAGTACCAATATAACTGTGACCAAGCTGAAGAGCTTCGCGCAAACTCAGTTCAAGCACTTGCTTAGCGTGAGGCGTAAAAGGAATATGACCAGCAGGCGAAACAGTGCCTTTGCCGATCATCTCTTCAACCTGTTTGCGAGTGCCTTCTAGGTCTACGCCTTTTGAGCTTAACGCTTTCGCGGCAATGCCCTCACCTTCGCGAATAAGCCCGAGCAAAATATGCTCAGTACCAATATAATTGTGCTGAAGTGAGCGAGCCTCTTCCTGAGCTAGCACAATCACGCGTCGTGCGCGATCAGTGAACCGTTCAAACATAACTGCCTTCCGTTCTTTTCTTTCATTCCATGGTAACGAGTCGCCATGACGCGAAGCGTCGTATATATTTACTCATTCGTACAGCATTCCATAGCATCACAATAATCATGAATGATGAATCTAAATGTTCATATTTTCGTTTCTTGCATAATTACTTATGTTGTCTGCGAGATTTTCTTTTATATAATCGCATTGATGCGGATGTTGTAGTTTTTGAAGTGTCTTCAGATTCTTGTGGCTCTTCAATTTTTTCTGTTAACGGTATTTCTTCTGTAACAGAATTTTCGTCTGGCAAGTTTACTTCTGAAGAATCAGGATAATCTGCATCGTTTTGGGATTTTTCAGATTTTTCAGATTCATTAGCTACAGTCTCTTCAATTTTTTCAGTTTGATTTTTAACTTCAATTTCACGATTTTTGTCATCATTATTTTCATATAATTTTTCGTCAATAGTTGAATTGTCAATTAAATCAGGTTCAGATAAATTATTTTGTTCATCTTTGTCTGTTGAGGCTTCTTTTTTGTTGCGCAATTTTGAATCTAATTTTCTGCGCTTACGACGATGCATCTTACTGTCTTCAATTGCTTCCTCAATAAGCTCAACGTCTGCTCGCTCATCTCGTGGAGCTTGTTGCAAAATGTCAATATGATAATCGTCGTATGCGGGCTCAGATTGAATCCAAAGCTGCGATGGCTCAGGTGGTTCAATGTCAGAATGCTCACCACAAGCATGATCAAGCGAGACAACTCGCCCATCGTCTGGGCTCCACATGTTTGCGCATACACCAAACATAGAGCCTAAACTTCCAGCTAGAGGAATGAGGAATCCGCATGATGAACATGCTTTGCCATCGGCAATTTTTGTAGATAACGACTTTGGACCATGTTGACCTGCGTACCAGCGTTTAGCTGTTTGCGAAATTGCTTCCGCAGTCATTACTCGTCTGCGAGACAGTCTTAGCGTTGAAACAGCTTCTTCAAGATCTTCGTCAAAATCATTATTTGCATCGCAAGATTCTTGATTTTGATTAATATCTTTTTTTGCGTTTGCGTTTGTGTCTGCATCTTCTTCGCTAGTATTAGCTTCAGTATTATCTTCAGCCTCAGTATTAGCTTTAGCGTCATCTTCAGTTTTAGACTCAGAATTATCATCTGAATTTGCTGATTCTATATTCTTTTCAGAATTACTATCATCAATATTATTTACTTGACGGAAGCCATCTTCTAGTCGAGAATCGTCTTCAGATGTGCCAATAGAATCCATTACAGAAAGATCACTTGGTTTCAATCGGTCTTTCCATGGAATCCATGGTGGTGGAAGCAAAGAATCTTCAGTAGGAACAAGCGTTGATTCATTCACAGTCCAACGTTGCGTTTCCTCATCATGATACAACGTAACTGACCACTGCCAGCCTTCATATCCAACTAAATTGCTTACGAAACGAAAGTCTGTAACTCCGTCACCAAGCTCTGTAGAAGATACAAAATCACCTACTGCACCAGTACGTTCTGAAGTTTCCACAGCTATACTTCTAGCTAGTTCTTGTGGATCCATCACTTCATCAGTCATAAATAATATTCCAGACACTATTCCTGAACGTCAAAATTATCTGCCACTGCACGCAACAATGTAGCAAGTTTTTTGCTTTCAGCAGTTGATGGATAATGACGTCGACGCAAACCATTACCAGCAGAATCAAGAAGTTTAATAAGATCTTCTACAATAGCCGCCATATCTTCGGCTTTAGGACGAGTAGCCTTGACAAGCGACGGTGCTGTTGCAATAACATTCAAACCCATCGCCTGTGGTCCTTTGCGACCTTCAATTACAGAAAACTCAACTCGTGTACCCTTGTGTAGAGTTTTTACAGTAACTGGCAATGCTGCTGCTGGCAGGAAAACATCCTTACCATCATCTCCAACAATAAAGCCGTACCCCTTCTGCGTATCGTACCAACGCACGCGCCCATTGGGCATAACACACCTCACTCCAAATAATTCTCATTTCGCACGCTGAAGTGCACAAGGCATCAAGCATCAGCATATGCGATAGGTCTATAGATAGTGTACCAAATATTATTATTACTTGTTTCCTTATTACATTGTAGCGCATACACGCGGGCAATAAAATTTTTTTAACCTACGCAAGTGTTACTCATGCCAATATTTTAATCGCTAACAAGTTTAGAAGGATCTTCAATTTCATTAACTGGCAGCACTACAGTAAGAGTTAAGCCATGAGGTTTAACATCTATCGGCTCAGACCCATCCATAGTGTCATCAAGATTAGTTTTAGAATCGGTCGATGCTTCTGATGGAGAAGATATAGTTGCGCAAATAAAACCATGATGTGCTTTTACTACAGATTGCGCAATTGCCATACCCAAGCCAGTTCCACCTTTTTCTCTAGCTCTTGATGGGTCAGCAATATAGAAACGCTCGAAAATTCTAGATAAAGATTCTTCTGGAACTCCAGGACCATGGTCAACAACTCGAATTACAGCATACTTATGACCAGTATCAGTAGATTGGCTAACTTCCGCTGCTTCCAAAAACTCCTTCAGTGATTCTTTTACAGAAGGTAATTTAGATAATTCATTTGGAGTTATAGATGCCTTCATAACTCCTACTGCAATTTCTACAGGAGAATCAACAGGGGTGTATCTATGAATATTTCCTACGATATTTGTCATTACTTGGCGTAATCTAGCGCCATCGCCAAGTAACATAACACTTGGAAGTTTTCCAGCATGGAATTGGAGCTTACGCTCAAAATTGCAATTTGTGCAATTCATAAGCTTCCACTCATCCGAAATAGTCAAATAGCCTTGCTGAACGGATCTAGCAGGATCAAGAGCATGTAAATCATTAGCTGCGTCAGAAAGTATTGGAGACAAGCTAACTTGCTGTGAAATATTAATTCCACGACCTTCATCAAAACGCGCCAAAGAAAGTAAATCTTCTACTAGCTCAGTCATTCTTTCGCTAGAAGCTTTAATGTGAGCAATAGAGTCATCTGCTCTCTCCTGCTCTCCTGGCATGTTGCGCCACATTGTATACAATTCAGCGTATCCATGAATTGCAGCCAATGGAGTACGTAATTCATGACTTGCATCTGAAACGAATCGCTTCATTTTTTCTGTCATATCTTCTTGCTCATTAAATCCTCTTTCAATACGAGCGAGCATAGAGTTAAGAGAAGCTGCTAAAGATCCAACCTCAGTATTTTCAGGAGCAGATGGAACTCGTTTGCTTAAATCTCCAGAAGCAATTTTCGAAGCTGTTTTTTCAATTCGTTTTAACGGTCTTAAAGCTGATTGAATAATAATTGCTGCAAATACTGCTCCAAACAAAATAACTGCAATACTTACCATTATGCAGTAACGAGTAAGTGTGCTAACGGTGTCAATTTGATCGCTAAGAGATAAAGCAATATAGACGTAACCGCTAACGCTTAACTCTGAGTTATAGTTATTCTTTTGACCCCACGTTAATACTAAAACTCTCCATGGTGATTTTGCAGCTTTTTTAGTGATTGCATCGACTTTATTGGTATTTCCCCTGACGATTGCAGGTGCTGTGTAAGGTTTGTGAGTAACAATTTTTTTACTATCAAAACCGTCTGCAGGAAGTTTAGGAACCGAAACAATCGATCCTTTAATTTTTGGTATTAACGGAGTAGAAATAATCTTATTATGCGTATCCCTAACTTGCATAAAGTAATTATTCGGACCTACTGAAGATTGATTTGAGTTTTTCATGCGCAATGAATCAACATTGTCATAAACAAATTGCGCTTGACCGGCTAATTGTGCATCAGTTTTTTCTAGCAAATAATTTCCTACGAGCTGCTGGATCGATAGTGATATGCAAAAAGCAGCTACAGTTAAAATAGCGAGAGTACATGCAACTAAGCGCGTACTCAGTGGTATTGTATTTATGCGACGACGTAGCCAACAGGTTTTACGAGGTTTTTTATCTCTTTTGTCATTTTCGCTTAGCACTATCGCAACACTTTTTCCAGCAGTGCTAACATCTGAATCATCTTTAGAGTTATTATTCGTACTGTTGCTAATAGTTGATTCAGCATTATCGTAGTTATTATTACTAGATTGCATGATCAGGCTTGACCTGCCTTAGGTTCTCGAATCATATAACCGATGCCACGTTTAGTTTCAATAAGAGGAACTACTTTTTGCGGCTTTCCTGAATCGTCAGTAATTTCAATGCCATCAATCTTCTTTCTTAAATAAGAAATATAAGATTCAACTATCGCTGCGTCTCCGCCCCAATCGTACTGCCATACATGATTCAAAATCTGGCTTTTTGACAGAACTCGACCTTCATTGTCCATAAGATAATGAAGTAGTTTGTATTCAGTTGGGCTAAGTTCGATTGGCATACCGCATCGAGTTACATCATGAGAATCTTCATTAATCTCAAGATCCGCAACTTTTATAATATGAGTTTCTTCATCAGGTTCTTGTGTTCTGCGAAGAATTGCTCGTATTCTTGCCACTACTTCTTCCAAGCTGAATGGCTTTGTAACGTAGTCATCTCCACCAACAGTTAGACCCATAATTTTATCTTGTGTATCGTCTCTTGCAGTTAGGAACAATACGGGAACTTTAATTCCATTTTGACGAATACGCCTCGTAACAGTAAAACCATCAATATCTGGGAGCATAACATCCATAACGATAAGATTCGGATTTACTCGTTCAATTACTTCAACAGCTTCTGAGCCGGATGCGGCAGTTTCTACTTCAAACCCAGCAAAATGCAAAGATGCTACCAAAAGTTCACGGATTGATGGCTCGTCATCGACCACGACAATAGATGCTTCAACGTTCTTACTCATATTGATTAGCATCACTTATCAAGCTGAATGTTTCCTGAATAATTGCTGAAAATAAAACAAGTTATCGAATATTTTTTGTCTACCTGTGACGAGCGTGCCTTCTACGAGCTTTTCTAGCACCAGCAAGTATTTGACGTTGTATGCGATTCTTTCTAAACAGAATAATCGCGACTATTGAGAATAATGCCAACAATATTAATAGCATAATAATTGTAGAAATAAGACTTGCAGAAGAAGTTGTTGACGTACGTTTTGCACGCATTATTTGTTTCATCATCATTATTGCAGATTGATCCCAATGCGTTCCAGTTGTGCTTACTAATGGCTTATAAGCTGCATCGGATAACGAGTCTACAGTATTTTTATTTTTGAGCCATTCATCGGAATTAGGTGAAACAGCTACAACTAATCTTCCATCATGAGTTGCTAGTGCAAGCAGCACAGTATTTTTAGCTGGAAGCGTACTAATCAACAAATCACTAGCCCATTTTGATGGATTTTTTGTATTTCCAAAAGTAGACAAATATAAGAGCCTAACATTTACTCCTGTACGCTTTTTTGTTGTCTCAATCATGTCAGCAACTTTACTGACAGAATCCCCAAGCAAATTTTCTGTGTCTGTTATTGAGTCTGTTGCAACTATTCCAGAATTTTGCTCATTACTTTCAGCATATGCATTAATTGTATTTACTCTATTTAAAGGTGAAAATATGAGCGAATTTATTGGAAGAGTTGGAAGAATAAAAGAAAAACTAAATAAAAATGCCATTAATAAAAGCAATACGCGTTTAGCTAAAAATAGTTTTGAGCGAGGAAGCTGGTAGTTAAAATTTGCAACGCGCGTGCAAGATAAGCTTTTAACCACATTGGCGCATAAATCTTTTTCGTACTTTTTTGATGGCATATATTCATAATAGCGTGACATCACACAAGTAAAAGTAGCATTATAAAAATCTTTGCTTAATTTATGTGAAATGTTTCGCAAAAATAATTTATAAAGAAGCGTTTATTTAGACGCAAAACAAATGGAGGGGAAATATGGCACAATTTCGAGTTGATTCAGAGCAAATTCAGCAGGCTGCGGCAGCCGTTGGAACCTCGGTTAGTGCAATTAGAGATGCAGTCAACGGGATGTATGCCAATTTACAGCAATTACAAAGCGTGTGGACTGGATCGGCGGCTACACGATTTGCGTCGACCGCTCAGCAATGGCGAGCAGCGCAACAACAAATGGAACAATCGCTAGAAGCAATTCAGCAAGCTATGCAACATGCATCAGGAGTGTATCTTGATGCTGAAACGCAAGCTACTTCGTTATTTGGGATGAGCTGATTAATGTGATGAAAAAGTAAATGGCGACACGCTTACATTGAGCATGCCGCCATTTACTTAAACTATTGAGTTTTAGACTTTTGAGCCACTTTTATTTTTTATTTAGTAGCCCATGTCGGCACCAGCTTGTGGTGCAGCAGCTGCCTTCTCAGGCTTGTTGGCAACAACAGCTTCAGTAGTTAAGAACAAACCAGCAATAGAAGCTGCATTCTGTAGAGCAGAACGAGTTACCTTAACTGGGTCAGTAACGCCGGCAGCCATCAAATCTTCGTAAGTGTTAGTTGCAGCATTGAAGCCTTCGCCTTCTGGAAGTTCGCGTACCTTGTTGAGAACGACGTCTCCAGAAACACCAGAGTTTTGAGCGATCTGCTTGATTGGAGCTTCTACAGCACGGAACACAATTGCAGCACCTGTAGCTTCTTCACCCTTAAGCTCTGTGATAGCTGGTGTCTTTTCAATCTTCGCAGCAGCCTGAACCAAAGCTACGCCACCGCCTGGAAGCAAACCTTCCTCAATGGCAGCCTTAGCATTACGAACTGCATCTTCAATGCGATGCTTGCGTTCCTTAGCTTCGACTTCAGTAGCAGCGCCAACCTTAATAACAGCAACGCCACCAGCGAGCTTAGCAAGACGCTCTTGCAACTTTTCGCGATCGTAATCAGAATCAGTGCTCTCAATTTCGGCGCGAATCTGAGCTACGCGAGCATCAACATCTTCCTTTGAGCCAGCACCGGAAACGATAGTTGTTTCATCCTTAGAAACAATCACCTTAGCTGCATGACCGAAAACCGAAGCATCGATTGAATCAAGCTTCAAACCAAGATCGTCGGACACAACCTGTGCACCGGTCAAAATAGCCATATCCTGGAGCATAGCCTTACGACGATCGCCGAATCCTGGAGCTTTAACAGCAACAGTATTGAAAGTTCCACGAATCTTGTTCAAAACAAGCGTTGGCAATGCTTCACCATCAACATCTTCAGCAATAATAAGCAATGGCTTACCAGACTTCATAACAAGCTCAGCGATGTGGACGATATCCTGCTGGCTTGAAACCTTGCCAGAAGTGAGCAAAATGTATGGATCTTCAAGAACAGCAGTTTGATCGTCAGCGTTAGTGACGAAGTAAGGGGAAATATAACCCTTATCAAAGCGCATACCTTCAGTGAAGTCCAAGTCAAGACCAAACTTGTTGTTGTCTTCAACTGTGACAACACCATCCTGACCGACTTTATCCAAAGCTTCAGCGATCTTTTCGCCAACTTCAGGATCAGCTGCAGAAATCGTAGCAGTAGCAGCAATCTGTTCCTTGGTCTCAACATCCTTTGCAGAAGCAAGCAATTCCTTAACGATTGCTTCAGCAGCCTTTTCAATGCCGCGACGAAGAGCAATTGGGTTGCTTCCTGCAACAACGTTCTTCAAACCTTCATGCACCAAAGACTGTGCCAAAACAGTAGCAGTTGTGGTTCCGTCGCCTGCAACGTCATCAGTCTTCTTAGCTACTTCTTTAACAAGTTCGGCGCCAATACGCTCGTATGGATCTTCAAGATCAATTTCCTTAGCAATAGAAACACCATCGTTAGTAATGGTTGGAGCGCCGTAGGCTTTGTCAAGCACAACGTTTCGACCCTTTGGACCAAGTGTAACCTTAACAGTGTCTGCAAGCTTATCAAGACCTGCGAGCATACCCTGACGGGCGTCCTCTTCATAGGCAATAATCTTTGCCATTATTCCTCCACATACGTTATTTATGGACTTTTCACTGCAATCTTGAGTAATAAGCCGTCAGCTGCTTATTATCACTCTCAAGGCTTGAGTGCTAATTTGAAGATTAGCACTCTATGTACCCGAGTGCCAACTTTTTTGGCGTTTATACACAAAAACCGGTTAGAAATAATTCTAACCGGTTATTTTTATGCGAAAAATATTACTTGCAAAGCACAACTACAATCGGAGAAACGATTTCTTTTTCGTTTTCGACAGCGCTAATACCTAAAGTCTTTGCAATATCTTCAGCTGCAGCTTTTTGGGAATCGTCTTTATACCAAACAACAGATTCGCTTGGGACTTTACCAGTTGGATTTCCAGCTGTCACATTTGCGTATCCTGCTTGCTTTAACTTATCTGCGCCAGCAGCAGCATGACCGCTTATCTTGGTTGCGTTAAGAACTTTCACAGCAACTGATTTGTCCAGTGAAGTTTGTGCTTTAGAATCATTTGCTGAATTATCTTTAGAGTCATCAGCATCTTTCTTATCTGATTTATTTTCTTCAGATTTATTATTATCGTCGTCATCATCTTCGTCTTCAGAAGATTTATCTTCGTCGCTTTTAGCAGACTTTTTGTTTTCAGAAGGCTTAGCAGGAGATGTTGATTGAGATGATTGTTGCTGATGGTTCCAAGGCAACGGAAGATGTGAGATTTCACCAGAAGCAATAGCCCAAACCAAAACGCCAACAACCGCCGCAATGATTAATGCAACAAAATAAGGAAGTATTACGGCATACCACGCAGGATTTCCACGATGAACTCCAACTGGTCCCTCTGGTGGCTCATCAAAAGCATCAGGCGTATACGACACGTTCTGATTATTTCGCGCCATAATTGCACTCCTTATAAAAGATCATTTAAACAACAATGAATCTATATTATCCAATGCTTAGCACAAAGCACAAATTTAGAAAATTTGATTAATTTCCTTTTATGGTATGCCTTGACATACAGTAGCAATATGAATCCTCAAAATATTAAACCTTTAAACGAGCTAATGGATCCTGATTGGGCTGAAGCATTAAAGCCAGTTGAGCCACAAATACGCGCAATGGGAGTATTTTTGCGAGAGCAGATAGAAAGCGGACATCATATTCTTCCTGCTAGCCACAATATTTTGCGTGCTTTTTCTATTCCACTAAAAAGCATTAAAGTTTTAATTGTTGGCCAGGATCCATATCCAACGCCGGGCCATCCAGTAGGCTTAAGTTTTTGCACAGCTGCAAAAGTGCGCCCACTGCCAAAAAGTCTCATAAACATTTATAAAGAATTAGTAAACGATTTAGGCGTAGAAACTCCAAAGAGTGGAGATCTAACACCGTGGACCAGGCAGGGTGTGATGCTTCTTAACAGATGTTTAACTGTTGAGGCTGGTAAGGCAAATAGCCACCAAGGAAAAGGTTGGGAGCCTGTAACCGATGCAGCTATTCGAGCATTAAACAATAGAACTGATTGCAATGGTAATCCATTGCCGCTTGTAGCTATTTTATGGGGTCGTAATGCGCAAAGTTTGGCTCCTTTGCTGACGAATGCAACTCTTATTACATCAGCGCACCCAAGCCCTCTTTCTGCAATGCGAGGATTCTTTGGATCGCATCCATTTTCAAGAGCTAATCAGGCTTTAATTAATATGGGAGTTTCGCCAATTAATTGGTCCCTAGATTCTCAAGAAATCTAATTGTCTTAAATATTGCAAATTATCTTATAAAGACAATAAAAATGCCATTTTTGAACATGTCAGTACTGCATATCGGTTAAAATGTCTCTTATGGCATTATTTCCACCGCAACCACAGAAGAAACCGTTAACCGATAAAACTTCAATTGCTTCTAAGCTTGGCATTGGATCAGCTGTACCTCAGCCGTCTGCTGTTTCTAATACAAGTGCGCAAGTTACTGCAACTATTTCGAGTGATGACATACGTCGTTGCCAACAAATTGCAAATATTTTGCGCGCACGTTTTGCACAAACCTTAGTCGGTCAAGACGCTTTACGAGAGTCTCTTATCCTTACTCTTATTGCAGGCGGACACATTCTTATTGAATCAGTACCAGGTCTCGCAAAAACTACTGCTGCTCAAACTCTTGCAACAGCTATGTCAGGTAGTTTCCGTCGTGTGCAGTGTACTCCGGATTTAATGCCAGCAGATTTAGTTGGTACTCAAGTTTTTGATTTTGCTTCCCAACGTTTTACTACGCAAATTGGTCCTATCCATGCAAATGTTATTTTGTTGGATGAGATTAATCGTTCAAACGCAAAAACTCAATCTGCAATGCTTGAAGCTATGGCAGAAGGAGCAACAACTATTGGAGGCGAAAGAATTCCTCTGCCTCAACCATTTATGGTTATTGCTACGCAAAATCCAATTGAGGAAGAAGGAACATTTAATCTTCCAGAAGCCCAGATGGATCGTTTTATGGTAAAAGCAGTTATGACTTACCCTAATCCTGACGAGGAAGTTCGTATGCTGCAATTACTTACTCAACGAGGATCGGATGTCGTTGATCCTTCAAAGCTAAATACTCAACGCATAAGTTTGCAAGATGTTGTTTTTATGCGTACTGCAGCGCGTCACATACACGTTTCTGAAGCAGTTATGAAGTATGTAGTTGATCTTGTTGCCACTTCTCGCGGTGAAGGTACGCATCCACTTCCTACGATTAATTCATTGGTTCGTATGGGAGCTAGCCCTCGTGCATCAATTGCACTTATTCGTATTGCTCAAGCTCACGCTTTACTTTCTGGACGCGATTATGTGATACCTGAAGATATTAAATTGTTTGCGCATGAAGTGTTAAGGCATCGCATACTTTTAACTTTTGAAGCTTTAGCTGATTCTATTACTACAGATCAAGTAATTGATGCATTAGTTAAGACGGTTCCTGTGCCATGATGCGTACGAAGCGGTTAGTATTATCTGAACCTGCTAAAGCCGTGCGTCGCAAAATTGAGCTTTTGGATCAGCGAATTGATTTGCCTATTGCGCGTAAAGCTTTAGGCTTATTAGAGGGAGACCATCCTTCGCACAGGCGTTTTGGCACAGGTGATGTTATTGACATACACGCATGGCAGCCAGGAGATGAAGCTCGCATGATGAACTGGTCTGCGAGCGCTCGAACTGGACAGCCTATGGTGTCTTCTAGAGAGCGTACTTCGTCTTCTCATACTTGGATTGCTTTAGATACAAGCATAAATATGAATGGAGCTTGTGTTTCTGGAGAATCTCTGTATGAAGTTGCGTCTAATTCTGCATGCTTTTTTGCGTCTTTGAGTTTAAAACGTCATGATGCTGTTTCGTTGTTGTGTGCAGATGGAAAAAATGTTATCAATGTTCATGCTGCTAGCAACTTTTCTGATTTTGAGCGAAATCTAGATTATACGTTGCTTAATACTCGTAAAAATACCAGAGATATTGATGCGTTGCTTACTTCGCTACTAAAAAATATTGACAATAATGGTCTGGTAGTTTTAATAACTGATGAGTATGCATTACAAGCTCATAACGCTGAATCTTTGCGCAAAATTACGCAAAACCATAAGCTTGTTGTTATTGTTATTTCTCCTATTAATCCTTTTGATTCTGCAATTGATTTGCAAATATTTGATGGAATTACTTTACGTAAAGTACCGGCGTTTTTGAAAAAAGAATCAAATAAAAATGAAGTTGAAGCTCGTAGAAATATTAGAATAAACGCTTTATACGATATGCTGCTTGGTGTTCAATCTTCAATAATTCATGGTTCTTCAAGTGAAGAAGTTTTCCATATTTCTGCGCAAAAAGTGAGCCGTACAAATTATCTTGCTGACTCATTTAGCAAGGAGGTTGAATAGAATGAGCCTGGAAGATATTCAAAAGCCTTTGCATGATGAAACGCTTTTTTTAATACTACTTTCTGCATCGCTTGTTGTTATCTTTATTGCTTTTGCGGTTTTATATTTTTCTTTTAAAAAGCCAAAGAAATTAGCTGAAAGTAGCAATTCTACAGAAGCAGTTCACGTTCATAATGTAAACAAACAAGCTTGGCGTAAAGATATTGATGCGATTGTTGAGAAGTATCATAACAATGAACTTACTAAAGATCAGGCTTGTGCAAAATTGGCGTTTATTGCTAGATCTTATATTTCGAAGATGAGCGGTGAAGATATTCAAACTCACACTTTGGGAGAATTGGCTTCTTTGCGTTTGAAATGGCGCAATAAAAAAAGTGCTGATATGTTACGCCAAACAATATCTGCTTTGTATCCTCCAGAATTTGCTGATCGCAAAGCAAACGAGCAAGCGCGAAATACTACTGTTGAGCAGGCTGCTGAATGGGTTTTAGTATTGCTTGAAGGCTGGCAAACGAAGGACAAACGTTGATGAGTAATAATGTTTGGGAATACATATGGCCATGGAGATGGCAATGGCCGCTGCTTTTTGTTGCAGGTGTTGTTGTTTCTGTAGCAATTTTTGCTGTCTTACTAATTTTAGATTCCATTCGTAGCAATATTTTAAAAAAGAAGTATAAGAGTCAAACTAGTAATATTACGCGAAAATT
Organism: Gardnerella leopoldii; assembly: GCF_003293675.1. Classification (NCBI taxonomy): domain Bacteria; kingdom Bacillati; phylum Actinomycetota; class Actinomycetes; order Bifidobacteriales; family Bifidobacteriaceae; genus Gardnerella; species Gardnerella leopoldii. The sequence goes on along the minus strand of NZ_CP029984.1, from coordinate 605,793 downwards.
CTATACTTTTACTTTTGACAATGATCTACAAGGAACTACTACTAGTCATTCATGGTATATGTGGCGAATGTTTAGAAGGTTTGCTACGGCTGCATTGGTAGTATCTTTGTGCAGTGCGCTTGCTATTGCTTCCAGACCAGCACGAGTGTTTAATGCGAACGAGCAAGTTAGTTCTAGAGACATTGTTTTATGCTTAGACGTTTCAGGTTCTGCTCTACCATATGATCGCGAAGTGATTCAAGCGTATCTTAATTTTATTGAGCATTTTCAGGGTGAACGCATTGGATTGAGCATTTTTAACTCCACATCTAGGACAGTTTTTCCACTGACTGACGACTATCGATTGGCTAAAAAACAATTGCAATATGCTGCAAATTTGCTTGGCGGAGTTCAATCGCAAAGTCGCATTAATCGTTTACAACAACGTCAATATCAAGAAATTTCTGACTGGCTTGAAGGAACTCAAAATCGCAAAAACGCAACATCGCTTATTGGAGACGGTTTAGTTAGTTGCGCAGCAATGCTTCCAGGTTTTATTTATGGTTCTGCTCATAATAACCATAAAATACAAAGCCGTTTTAATAGAAGTTCTTCTATTGTTCTTGCTACAGATAATGTTGTTTCTGGAAAACAAACTTACTCATTAAAGCAAGCTTTAGATTTAACAAAGCAGGCTAAAATTACTGTCGATGGGTTATATTCTGGCGCAAAACAGAATGAGAATGATGACACTACATTAGAAATGAAACAGCTTATTGAATCTCATGGTGGAATTTTCCTGTCTCAACGCAATTCTGATTCCGTTATTAATTTAGTAAAAGAAATTGAAAAAAGACATACAGCAATTCCTCAAGGCGCTGCTCAGTCTGCATTTAGTGACGATCCTGGTCTTTGGGTTTTGTTTACTGTGTTTAGCGTTGTGATTTGGCTAGCTATTGCAAAGAAGATGAAGCGATGACAACAACACTATTTTCTGCTACTACCCTACTGTTTGCACACGCTAAAATTGAAGCTTCTGACACTTCTCAAGCAGGTCAGTTGGTTTTTTCTCCATCATATGGTTGGATTATTGCGATTATTGCAATATTGGTTTTGTTGGCAGCAATGTTTTTTGAAATTGTGCCTATACGCAGGAAACCTGAATCAAGTGATGAAACTTTTTGCATGAGATTAAGACGTATTGGCATATGTATAATGCTAATAATTTGCGTGCTATCTCCAAGTATTATGCGTTCAACTTTACAAAGAGCAGTAAATGCAACAAACGTGATTATTGCTCTAGATATAACAGGTTCAATGAGAGCAAAAGACGCTGATTATGCAAAAAATAGTAAGATTGAGCGTATTGAAGCAGCAAGGAATATTATTCATCAAATAACAAAATCCTATGCTAACTCAAGTTTTGCTGCTATTTCTTTTGGTGCTTCTACGTCTGTTGATGTCCCATTGACGCCTGATGCTAGAGCAGTTGACAATTGGATAAATACTCTACGAACTGAGCCAACTAGCGTAGCTACTGGAACTAGTCTTGACGCACCTATAGATCAAACTTTGCTTACTGCAAAAGCTATACATGATGCTCATCCAGATGACACAACAGTTTTGTATGTTATAAGCGACGGTGAGGAAACAACTCAACGGAAGCGCCGCACATTTTCATCGCTCAGAGCTTATATTACTAACGCATTTGTTATTGGAATAGGCTCATCTAAAGGAGCTAAAATACCTTTGGAAAAAACACAGCTGCAACTTGACGACTACAGCGAAAACAATACCTCTAATCAATGGGTTATTGATCCTGCTACGGGCAATCCTGGCATTTCAAAGCTTGATGAAAAGAACTTACGAAATATTGCCGATGAGCTTAGCGGCAAGTATATGCACTCATCTTTAAATGTAACATTTGGAGACGAAGCAAAACCAATTCTTTCACACCAATGGAGAATGAACGAGACAGCAAAGCCTCGTTTGAGACCTGAACCAATTATTTGGCCGTTTGCAATATTTGCGTCGATACTTTTAATTTGGGAATTAATGTCGTGGTTTATAACTTCAAGGAAATTAGTATGAAGCACATGTCTAGTCGCACAATTATTCGCATTGTTACATTCTTGTTCTTGATTATTGCGATATTAATAGCGTATTTTGCTATCGTAAATTGGAGAGCACAATACGCATATAATGCTGCTACTGATAGCCTTATTTCTAACATAAAATCTTCCAAGAGTATCGATAGCGACAAGAATGTGCTTTTAACTCAGCAACAGCAAACTGATGCTCAATTTGATGATGCTAAATCTCAAGAAATGATGCTGCTTCCTCAACTTCGAAGTAGTATTGACAAAAATGCTGAATTATCACGAAAGTTAACAGAAAAATTAAAGCAGAATCAAAACAATACTAATAAGCAACAGAAACCGAAAAAGCATAACAATCATTTTAAAAACGATAATTCTGACAATCCTTCTAAAGATAAAAAGCAGTCAGATTCGTCTAAGCCTCAGTTGGACAATACTCAGCGCAATAAAGTTGAAAACTTGCTAAAACAGAACGATCATGTGGATTCTAAATATTCACAGGATCAAGAAGACCAGCAAGGTTTAGAAAAGACAGAAAAACGTACTAAAACTGATGAAAGCAGCAATAAGCCTTGGTAATTAAATCTTCAAGATTGGTTATAAGCGAAGCAATAAGCATTGAATAACCTTTTAACCACATTGAATATTTTTTAGTGACTTTTTATTAATGAACGTGTGTAATAACGATTATGCACACATATTACGAATGGCAATGGCTTATACAACGCACTCAAGAGTGCGCTCGCTGCGTTATAGCAGAATCCGCAGCGACTGAATTAGAAGATTGGCAAGGGCTTGCAGCCGAACATTTTCGTCATAGTATGAAAAATATTTCCGCACAAGCGTATGCGTTATATAACATTCGCGGAGGAATATAGTATGTCTTGGAAAGTTAAGTCCTCTGTTGTAGGTGGAATGACGATTAGCGTTGCTGATAGAGAAGCGTATATTAGTTTTTCCAGAAAACTCAACAATATTGCTAAAGAATTGCTTACGCTAAAAAATTTATGGCTTAATGCAGCGATGGTTATTGCCGGTCAAAATTATGGTATACAAAAAGAATCAGGAGCATATATTCATGATTCTTCGCAATCATTTTTAACTGAAAGCATATGTCATGAGTATGCTCATAAATGTTATTTAATGTCTCAAAATTTAGAAAATCTTGCTTTTCTTATTGTAAGAGCAAATAATTTATATGAAGATGCAGAATTTCGTGCAAAAGACGAGTTAGACAATAAAATTTCTTTCTTGGCTCTTGCAAACCCTATTTTTGCTTTACACGTTTTATTGTCCGCAAGTCTTGCTGTCAAACAAGATGATAAAAATCATTCAGGTTTCCAATATCTTGCTAAATGGTCCTACGCAACTAAGAGTATGCAACAAGGAATTATTCGAGGTTTATCGCAGCACCTTATTTTAAATCCTATTACAAGTTTGCCAATATTTATTGCCGGAAATGCGAAAGGCCCCATAAATAAAAAAGAGCGTGAAACCTCACTAAACTTTTTATCCAATGCTCAAAAATATTTATCACAAGCTATTCCATTTATTTCTAGTGCTCTTAGCTTCGTAAGCGCGCCTATTAATGATCGAAAGCAAGGTAATAATTTACTTCTCACTAAAGTAAATGAGACGTGGAGAAAACCTGGATCTGTTCTTGCTAGACCTGGACGTAATCTGCTTGAAACTTTAGAAAATTTAACGGAACTTGGAAGCGGAAATTTGGGCGTTAGGCCACCACTTGTTAATCCAGATGCTGCTACTATTGCAATTCAACGTTTTAAGCGCAGCGATGGCAGTTCGTCATGGTTAGTAATAATTCCAGGAACTGACGGTAAAGCACACTCTCCTTTTGGTTGGGCACAAAACGCAGAAGTAATGAGTCATAGTTCTTTAATGAGAAAACAAGCTGATAGCACTCGAATGGTTGTAGAAGCTATGAAACGTTCTGGAATTAAACCTAACGAGCCTGTTGCTTTAGTAGGCCATTCTCAGGGAGGCATTGTTGCAGCAAGCATTGCAAGCGATTACTCTAAACAGTACAACATACAGCATGTTGTTACTGCTGGATCTCCTATTGCAAATCATCCAATTCCCAAGAAGACTTGGGTTACTAGTATTGAGATGGACGATGAGATTGTACCTTCTTTAGATGGCAAGGAGAATCCTCGTAGAAATAATTGGGTGACTATTCATGGGCATGCAATTCATGTTAAAGAATCTAAGCGTTCTTTACCTCCTGGAGTCACGCGTTTTTCTGGCAAACAATATTCGATTAAAAAATTCGATAATGACGGAATATTCGTTAATGATGTTCCAGAAGAAGGAACTTTAACTCATGATTTGCATTACCATACTGCAGCTTATGAAGATGCTCTTCAACTCGGATCTAAAAGTGTGCGCGAGCAAGATCGACATTTTCAGAATACTATTAATGGCAAATTGCAAAGTACTACATTGTGGCAAGGAATAATGAAAAAATAAAATAATTAAATTCTTATTGAGTAAAATTAAGCTAATTCGCAGCATGATGTAACCTTAAACTATGAAGCTTACCGATATTTCTCCTGCAATAGCTCTGACTCCTCTCGATGGACGTTATCATAATCAAACATCCGCACTCGTTGAATATTTAAGCGAACCTGCGTTAAATCGCGAGCGCATGCGTGTAGAAGTTGAGTGGATGATTCTTCTCGCAAATGGTTATGAAGCTAATCAATTCCAGCCAATTGTTAAGGGTGTTAATCCTTTAACTGATGAAGAATGCTCATATTTGCGTTCTATTCCTGAAAATTTTGATGCTGAAGGAATTGCTCGTCATGCTGCGCATGAGGCTATTACTCATCACGATGTTAAAGCTGTTGAATACTACATTGACGATGCGTTAGACGAAGCAGAGAATAAGCTTGGTCATGCTACTGAGCTTTCAAATTTAAAAACTTTAGTGCATTTTTCATGCACAAGTGAAGATATTAATAATCTTTCTATTGCGCGTTGCGTAAAGCAAGCTGTTTTAAACGTTTATCGTCCGAATTTAGAAGCGATAGTTGATTATTTAGTTAAGAATGCTAACGAATATAGAGATTTATCTATGCTTTCGTTAACTCATGGCCAGCCTGCTACTCCAACTACTTTGGGTAAGGAATTGGCAGTGTTTGCATATCGTTTGCGTCGTCAACTTCGTCATCTTGATAATCAAGAGTATTTAGGAAAGTTGAATGGTGCTACAGGAACTTTTGGAGCTCATTTAGCTGCTTTCCCAGAAGTTGATTGGATTAGCGTATCTCAAGAGTTTGTTGAAAATAGAATGGGTCTTCAATGGAATCCATTAACAACTCAAATTGAAAGCCACGATTGGCAAGCTGAACTTTATAGCACTGTAAGTCACATAAACCATATTTTGCATAATCTTGCAGTTGATGTATGGATGTATATTTCTAGGGGTATTTTTGTGCAAGTTCCTGTAAAGGGAGCTACAGGATCTTCTACTATGCCTCATAAGGTTAACCCTATTCGTTTTGAGAACGCTGAAGCTAATCTTGAGATTTCTTGCTCACTGTTTGACACATTATGTGCAACTCTTACTGAAAGCCGCTGGCAGCGTGATCTTACAGACTCTACTACTCAAAGGAATGTTGGCTCAGCTTTCGGTTATGCTCTTCTTGCTTTGAATAATCTTTTAGGCGGTTTGAAGTCTATTCATCCTAATAAAGAATTTATGGCAAAAGAATTAGACGAAAATTGGGAAGTTCTTGGAGAGCCAATTCAAACAGCAATGCGTGCTGAAGAAATTGCTGGCGTACCTGGTATGGAACAACCATATGAGCAAGTAAAAGAATTAATGCGCGGTCACCATATTTCACAAAGTGACGTAGAAGAATTCATTAAATCTCGTAGCTTTGATGCCAATACTGCAGCTCGTTTGCAAGCAATGACACCAGAATCTTACACTGGATTTGCTTCACGATTGGTGGACTTTATTGATTAAGTAGACGGTAAAGCGATGCAATCTAGCATAAATCCAAATCTTGTTATTGAAGATACTCAGCCTAGCTTAGTACGTAGTTGGGCTGATTTGTTGTATGCAATATCATCAGTTGTAATTGGCGTTTTTACTTTGTTGTCGTCAATGTGTTTGTCAGCAACGGCTGATGCTATGAAGATTGATGCACGAAGTGCTACTCAAATTATAGGGTTATCTTTTAATAATCTTTCATTTGTTCTGATACAGCAAGGTCTTACTCTCATTGTTGTTGCAGAAGTTATTGCACACATGGTTTCTGACAGGCGTTGGATTGATACCGCTATTTCTGTTATTACACTGTTTATAAGTTATGGTTCAGTATGGCTGTTATCTATTGCGATATTTTCTACACACAATATAGCTTTGATTGAATCTTTACAAATGCAGTCCAATAACACTTGGGCTGATTTGCTTCCAGACATGTATGCTGTTCTAGTTGCTTTTCTTACAGTTAGTGGTCCTAGACGCGAATATAAGCATGTAATGTGGGGCTGGAATGCTTTATTCATTGTTACAGCAATACTTCTATTTTCATCTTGGGACTCCTACTCCGCTGTTCTTGTATCATGCTGCTTAGGAAGAGCAATTGGTACGCTTATTCGTTTCGCAAAAGGCACACGCAGTAAGGGTGCTTGGGGTGACGATATTGTTCTTGCTTTAAAAAATATTGGCATAGATAATCTTACTCAATTAACTCGTAGAACTCAGCAAGCTGATCATACTGGAGTTCTTCGTTCAAGTCTTGATGACGATTTAATTGAAAATTCAAGATTGTATGATGCAACAGACATTCACGGCATACGTTATGTAATTTCAGTATTAGATAATCAAGTTCATTTACCAGGTTATTTAAATCAATTATGGCAGTGGGTGCGTTTAGTAGATATACCGACTCGTAGAGATCGTTCTGCTAGGCATTCTGTTCATCACCATCTTTCTATGCTTCTTGTTTTACGAAATATGCATTTACCAACAGCGAATGTTTATGGAGTAAGCGACAGTGATAAATCTTCAATAATGGTTTTTCATGCTTCTAACGCTCTGCTGCCTTGTAATTTGAACACTTTAACTATTGATGATGCAGCAAAATTAATGCGTTATGTCGATGCGGCTAATACTCGCGGTATTACGCATAGACGCATCACTCCTGAAACTATTGCTAGGCTTGAAGATGGAACCCCAGTTATTGCAGGTTGGCAAAATGGCGATGTTGCCAGCGATGATACAAATATTGCACTTGATAAAGTTCAGCTTTTAACGCTTATTGCATCTTGCACAGATATTGACACTGCTCTTAAAGCTGCTATTAACACATGGGGTGTAGAAAAGTTATCTGCGCTATTGCCTTTTATGCAAAAAGCCGCTATTCCTGCTTCTACGAGATCTTTGCCATCTTGGAATAAAAAAGTTTTCCAAAATCTTTGCAATAAGCTAAGTGAAACAGTTGCTTTAAGCACAGATGAAGAAGATTATGATACTGTGCGTTTAGCTCGTTTCAATATACGTTTCTTTGTTAGCTTAGTTCTTTCAATTGTTGCTGTTGCTGTTATCGCTACACAGTGGCATCCTCAGGAAATATTTGCTGCCTTGCGTCACGCAGATAATGTAATGGTATTTATGTGCTTTGCTTGCAGCATGTTTGCTTGGATTGGATCTGCAATTACTCTCGGCTCATTCATGGATGATCAAAAACCTTCTGCACATGTTTTGTTTGCATCTCAAGCAGCTTCTGGTTTCACAGCAGTTTCTATGCCTGCTGGTGTTGGTCCTGCATTTGTAAATATGCAATTATTAAAGAAAAACGGGTACACTCCGGCTCAAGCTACAGCAATTACTAGTGCAGTATGGCTTATTCAAGCATTAATGACAACTTTAGTATTACTTTCTATAGGCGTTTTCACCGGTAAAAATGTGCTTTCTGGAATGATTCCTACTCATATGCTCATTACTTTCATTGGAATAATCACTCTTATAGTTTGTGTTTTAATGGTTATCCCGTCCGCTCGTAAAACAATTCGCAAACATTATTTGCCAATATTATCTGATTACGGTCGTCAAATTAAGGAACTTATTTCACATCCTATGCAACTTATTGCGGGCTCTTTCGGTGCTATTGTGCTTGTTTCATGCATTGGATTGGGTTATTGGATTTCTTTACTTGCATTTGGATATTACGCAAATCCTTGGGAAACAATCTTACTATTCTTACTTGCTAACGCTGCTGGATCGGCAGTGCCTACACCAGGCGGCTTGGGTGCTGTCGAAGCTTCTCTTACTTTCGCTTTTACATCTGTAGGTGTTCCTCCAACAGTTGCTTTGTCTGCCACCCTTCTGTATAGACTTATGTTCTACTGGTTAAGAATTCCGTTAGGCGCGTTTGCAATGAAGTGGCTTAGCAATAATGAGCTTATATAAGTGAGATTTACAAACATTTGTGTATTTTTATTAGCAAATATCGTATCTGATTTAATACGAGTATGTTTTAAATAAAAAATAACAAAAAATAAATAAAAATATTAAGAAAAAATGCAAAAATGGCTACATTTGTAGGGAAAATGTACTAGTATCTAGTATGAACGTGACCTTTGAAGAGAAGGTCCCCTGACACAAAGGATGCTGCATGGCATACAACAAGTCTGATCTCGTTTCTAAGATCGCACAGAAGTCCAACCTGACCAAGGCACAGGCCGAAGCCGCCGTCAACGCATTCCAGGATGTGTTCGTTGAGGCTTTACAGTCCGGTGAAGGTTTGAAGCTTACTGGTCTGTTCTCCGCAGAACGCGTAAAGCGTGCTGAGCGCACTGGCCGCAACCCGCGTACCGGTGAAACAATCAAGATTCCAGCTTCTTACGGTGTACGTATTTCTGCTGGCTCCTTGTTGAAGAAGGCTGTCACTGCCTGAAATTAAGCGTTTTTCGTATTTATTACATTAAACAAATACTATTTGCGCAAAAACGAAGATGGGCACTCCAAAGCTGGGGTGCCCATCTTTTATAAATCTCCTCGTTCCATTTTTCGCAAACGCGGCTCTGCGCTATCTTTTGCTCCCGTAATGCGGTAAACGTCAAAAACGCCTTCAATTTTACGGATAGCAGCAAGTAGAGTTGCTAAGTGCTGAGGATCTGCCATTTCAAAGGTAAATTGACTTGTTGCAACACGGTCATCGCCTGTAGCAATAGTTCCGGAAAGAATATTTACTCCATGATCTGAAAGAACGCGAGTAACATCCGAAAGAAGATGTTGTCGATCCAATGCTTCAACTTGGACCTTAACCAAGAACAAGCCTTTATCGCTAGTCCATTGAACAGGAATAACGCGCTCTGATTGAGTTTTTTGCAAATCGAGCATGTTCTGGCAGTCAGTCCTATGCACAGACACACCTTGGTTTCGTGTTATAAAACCAATAATCATATCTCCTGGAACTGGCATGCAACATTTTGCAAGCTTTACCCAAACGTCTCCAACACCCTTAACTGATACTCCCAAAGCGCCGTTAGACTTATGGCTGCGCTCAACATGACGTAAAGGCAATGCTTCTTGTTCTACTTCTTCTGCAACTTCATCAGCGCCCGCATCTTTTACTAAACGCGAAATAACATTCTGTGTAGAAACTTGGCCTTCGCCAATAGCCGCATATAAAGACTCAACATTAGTAGGCAAATTCAATTCATCAGCAACGCCAATTAATGCCTGCTGCGTCATCAAAGTAGTTAAAGGCAAGTTACGTTTACGCATAGCGCGAGTTAGCTCATCCTTGCCCTCTTCAATCGCCTCAGAGCGGCGTTCCTTGCTAAACCATTGACGTATTTTATTTCGAGCACGAGGAGATTTTACAAAACTCAGCCAATCGCGTGATGGTCCAGCTGTATCCGACTTTGAAGTAAGTACCTCTACAGTGTCACCGTTTGAAAGCTTCGTATCAAGAGGAACTAAACGTCCATTTACACGAGCACCCATCATGCGATGACCAACTTCAGTATGCACAGAATATGCAAAATCAACAGGAGTTGCATCCTGCGGAAGCGCAACAATACTCCCCTTTGGAGTAAAAACATAAACTTCAGAAGCACCAAGATCTTGCTTTAATGAACCTAAGAATTCATCTGAATCTGGAGTCTCACTAGTCCAATCAGCAAGCTGTTGAATCCACTTAAGATTATCTGCTTCGCTAAGCTCTTTTTTGTCATCAATATTATTTTCGCGTTTTAAATCATCATTATCAGGCTTACTTAAAGCGCGACCAGCCTGACCATTAGCTTTGTACTTCCAATGCGCTGCGATACCAAATTCAGCACGCCTATGCATATCCCATGTGCGTATTTGAATCTCTACTGGCTTTCCACCAGGGCCTACAACTGTAGTATGCAAGCTTTGATACATATTCAACTTTGGAGTTGCAATGTAATCCTTAAAACGTCCTGGAACAGGGCTCCATCGAGCATGCACTGCACCTAATGCTGCATAACAGTCACGAATAGAATCGACTATTATTCTCACGCCAACTAAATCGTAAATATTAGCAAAATCATGACCTCGAACGATCATCTTTTGGTAAATAGAGAAATAATCTTTTGGTCGACCTTTTACTGATGCTTTAACGTGTTGTTCTGCAAGATCTGCATTAATTTCTTCAAGAATTTGTCGTAAATAAACTTCGCGCTGACCTGCTCTACGAGCAACTAAAACAACAATTTCATTATAAATTTTTGGATACAGTACTTTAAAACTCAGCTCTTCAAGTTCAGTTTTAATTGCATTCATACCTAAACGGTTAGCAAGAGGCGCATATACGTCAAGAGTTTCTCTTGCTTTTTTATGTGAACTTGATGGCTTAACATACCTCCAAGTGCGAGCATTGTGCAAACGATCCGCAAGCTTTACTACAAGCACTCGCACATCGCGGCTCATTGCAACAACCATCTTACGAATAGTTTCTGCTTGAGCACTTTCGCCATATTCCATGTTGGATATTTTTGTAACACCATCTACAAGACCTGCTACAGTATCGCCAAATTCAGCTCGACATTCTTCTAGCGTGTAATCTGTATCTTCTACAGTGTCGTGTAATAATCCTGAAGCAACAACAATTGGTCCCATTCCAAGATCTGCAAGAATTTGAGCTACAGCAAGAGGATGAATAATGTATGGCTCACCAGATTTGCGTCTTTGACCTGTATGCTGCTTTACAGCACGATCATAAGCTCTATGAAGAATGCTCATATCCTCATTAGGATGATGCCATTGGCACATGCTCAATATTGGCAATAATGGATTTCGAGAATCTTCGCTGATTTCACATCCGAGCCTATTGGATCCTTTTACATCCTCTTGAAGTTCACCCATTTGGCACCTCCTGGTACTTTTACTATCCTACCTGCAATTCGCTCAATACACTACAAAAACAAAAAATACATACAATAAATCCGACTCAGTTTTAAAAACCGGTCGGATATTTATAAAAAGATTATTGTACGCCAGTGGAGCCAAAACCTTTATCAGAGCGATCAGATTCAGGTAATTTAGATGCGGGAATAAATTGTGCTTCTACATAACGTTGTATAACCATTTGAGCGATACGATCACCTTTATGGAATTGCACTGTGTTCTCAGGATCTAAATTAATAAGAGGAACCTTAATTTCACCACGATACCCGGCATCAACTGTTCCAGGTGCATTTAGCACAGTCACACCCTGTTTTGCTGCTAAACCAGAACGAGGATGCACTAAAGCAACATAACCTGCAGGTAAAGCTATAGCAACTCCAGTAGGAACAAGCGCTCTCTGGAAAGGACGCAAGGTAAAATCTTGGGTAGTTCTTAAATCGGCACCTGCATCACCTGCATGCGCGTAGCAAAGCGGCTGTAATGTAGATGTTTCATCATCGAGATACTTAATTAATACCTCAACCTGTTCGGGGCCAGTATAGGTCTCGTCATATGCCATTTAAGCTGCGCACTCCTTGCAAATAGGCTGACCATCAGCATTAGTTTCAGCTAACTGGCTGCGATGCTTAACTAAGAAGCATTCAGAACAAATAAATTCATCGCCTTGCATAGGGATAACAGTTACGGATGCATCTTCGTTACTTAAATCAGCACCTGGCAACTCGTAGTCTTCAGCAATAGCATTTTCATCATCGTCAATATCGCTGCTTGAATTTTGAGAACCTTTACTCAAAGCTTCCAACGACTCTTCGTCCTCATCTTTGCTACGAGGAGAATCATAATCCTGTGCCATTATGGTCCTTTCGTTTTTAAAGCTACTTACGCGCATAGCATACACGAATGCTACCCCGTATATTACACATTTTTTATTTTAAATAAAATGGTAAAGAATGCAGTGTATGGACTAAAGTGTATAAATAGTATTGTTAAAAGCGAAGAAAGTGGTGCATAATGCTTGAAAATCCGCCAAAAGAGGCGAGTTTCGACCATATTGACGCAGACGGTAATTTGATTTTCATTTGTGAAAACACGCCGTTACGTATTCAAGTGGACGACACGCTGGAACGCGCCATCGCTGGTTCACATAAAATTACGAGTAAAAACAGCGATGAACAGAACTCAGCAAACGCTGGCGCAAATTCTATGCAATCTAATGCAACATTGCCTATTTCGCAAATTCAGGCATTGATTCGCGCAGGAGTTGCACCTTCACATGTAGCACAAAGATACAACGTTAGTGAAGCACAAGTTAGGCGTTTTTCTGCAGGCGTTGAAACCGAAAAGCAGTATGCAATTGAGCAGTTCCTTCTAGTACCTGCTCCTAAACAAAGCAATATGCGCACTATTGCAGATTTAATTGAAAGAACGTTAGCTAAAGCACATATTGGCATGGAAACAGTGCAATGGAAAGCAACGCGCAGAGGATTAGAGCCATGGCGAATTACTGCTACTTTCAAAACTGCTAGTCGCACTATTAAAGCTGAGTGGACATGGAACATGCATGACAACTCTGTTACATGCGCGAACCCTTCGTCTAGATTATTGCTTGGTGAAGATGTTAATGCAGCGGATACTTCTAAACAGTCTCCATATGGTGGAGCTTATAGAGACACTGTAAGCATTAATTTCCCATTCAACACTGAAGAGCTTCCAGGAAATTCTATTCGTTCTGCCAGAATCGAACGAGCTGTTTCTCAATGGGAACTTAGAAACAGTGACAAACTTGCAGATGCACAAGCCCAATCTTCCTTCGAAAATCAGGACAATGATTCTGACATACAGCAAGTATTAGAAAAAGGCTATTCTAAGCGTTCTACTAAAACAAATACGCAATTTATTAAAGAAGATAATTCTCAGCAGCCTTCGCTAATACAACCGGATACTGAATTTATTAATAGAAACGAAACGAATAGCAAAATCGTCAATGAGTCTAATGAAGCGCAAAAATCATTGGCTGCAAAAGTTCAAAATGCTGAAAAAGCAGATATTGTTAGTACGAATTTGCAAAAAAATGCTGCTGAAAGTAATCAAAATTCTGCTAAAAATAATCAAGAAATTAATGCTAATGGTCAAGAAAAATCATCTTCTGAGCACAATAAACGTAAAGCTGGAAGAGCAGCAGTACCAAGCTGGGATGAAATATTATTTGGTGAAAGCTAAATAAGAAGTTTAAAAATAAATTTTTCGCTTATTGACAATATGTGTGACACTCTTAGTAAAATTTGAGTGTCACACATTTTATTTGCTAAGTTGTGATTTATAAAAACATTTTCAATACTAGAAGCAAAAACTCACTAATTACACTAAATCTATGAGGCACGGAATATCCATTTCCATGTGAGTCATTGATCCATGAACGCTAGGTAAACTCATAGCTTTATCAGATTGAATGCGAGAATCAACAATTGTGTAAGCTCCACAAGCTTGCACAATAACATCGCCAATAACAGCCTCTGCCCTGTTGTTTACTAAACCAAAAAGACCATCGTCAATGGCTTGTTTTTTACTGCGTACAATTGCATTAGTTCCAAAATATTCACGCCAACGGTAAATAATATCTTCAGGATTTGCGTCACTGTTAGCATACAACATTACAGAACGAGGTTCACCACCAACCATCGATATGCCTTTTATCAGCTTATCATGCTTAGCAATATCAACTCGCTTATTTGGATCAGATTTAATCATCCCATGATCTGCAGTAATAACAATTAATGTTCCAGGAGCACAATTTGCTCGCAAAAGACGCAACTGCTCGTCAATTTGCTCAAAAACAGAAACCCACTGCTGAGAATCCCAACCATAATTATGACCGGTTTTATCAGCGTCACGTAAATACATATAAGTTAAACCTGGAGTTTTACTGCTATTAGCAGCCTTAAGAATGCGAGCTCTAGGAGTTCCAGCAGTAATATAATTTGCTCCACGAAAAGCAGCTTTGGTAAGAGGAGTATTTTCAAACTTTGGTAATCCCACGCTATCTGCACGGACTCCATTAGAAACTAAACTTTCAAATATAGTTGGCTCTTGCTGCAAAACTAGCGGATCAGGCGCATCATTAAATTGAATAAGCTGCGCAAGTTTACCAGTTTGAGAATTCTTTTGCGTGTAACCGGTCATACAAGTAAGACCCGGACATGTGCCTGTTCCAAAAGTAGCCATTGCAGCAACAGTTGTGCTTGGGACGCACGTGCTAATTGGTCTTTGATTTATTGATTCGTTAAGTAAGGATCGTAAATAAGGAGCGTGACCTTTGCGCATAAGAATATTCCAGTATCCTAAACCATCTATTAGCACTACAATTGCAGAATTAGATTTAGGGAAACCAAGGCTTTCTCGTAAAGCGTGTGGATCGTTATGAATAGCTGTTTTGACAGGAGCATCTATTGCATCACTTAAAGCTGGAAGAACCGAAGATATATGTAACGCTCCACCAAGATTTTTTTCATTAAAATCATAAGAAAAATCTTCATTAACTACGAAATTAGAAAAATCACCGTACTTAACATTACCAACGAATTGTAAAAGATCATTTTCAGACGGTATTTCAGCACTCATACTTACTATTGAACCACTTATATTGCATTGAACAAAACGCGAATAACAAATATTTATATAAATAACTAGTCAAATTGCTGAAAAATTCAACAAAAACATGCTGTTTGTGCATATAAATTGGTAAGATTGATAGCCGTAATGTCATCCAAGGAGTTCTAAATATGCCCTCACGCCATCACTCAACACAGCAAGCTTTCGACCCAAGAAAAGTTAAAGAGCATATTGTTGAAACACCATTGAACGAAGAAATGAGCAAATCCTTCTTGGAATATGCTTATTCAGTTATTTATGCTCGAGCTTTACCGGACGCACGAGACGGAATGAAACCAGTGCAGCGACGCATTGTGTATCAAATGGGCAATATGAATTTGAGTCCTGATCATGCTTATATGAAATCAGCGCGCGTTGTTGGTGAAGTAATGGGTAAACTTCATCCTCACGGTGATTCTGCAATCTATGAGGCAATGGTTCGCTTAGCTCAACCATTTTCCCTACGCTTGCCACTTGTTGACGGACACGGTAATTTTGGTTCTCTTGACGACGGTCCAGCAGCTTCTCGATACACAGAAGCGCGTTTAGCTCCTGCATCACTAGGTATGAACGCGGATATCAACGAAGATACAGTTGATTTCGTACCAAATTACGACAATAAACTAAAAGAACCTACTGTGCTTCCTGCAGCTATTCCAAATCTTTTAGTAAATGGCGCTTCTGGAATTGCTGTAGGCATGGCAACTAATATGGCAACACATAATCTAGGAGAAGTAGTTGCTGCAGCAAAATATGTTATGAAACATCCTGACGCAACCCTAGATGATCTTATGAAACTAGTTCCAGGACCTGACTGGCCTAGCGGAGGAATTATCATTGGTCGAAGTGGCATTCGCGAAGCTTACGCAACAGGTCGCGGAGCATTCACTACAAGATCTACAACACATATAGAAAATATTACTGCTCGCAAAAAAGCTATTATTGTTACAGAACTTCCGTTTATGGTTGGACCAGAACGCGTTTTGGAAAGAATTTCTCAAGGAGTTAAATCAAGAAAATTAGATGGTATTTCAGGTGCTATTGATTTAACAGATCGACATAACGGAACTCGTATTGTTATTGAGATTAAGACAGGCTTTGATCCTAACGCTGTGCTTGCTCAACTTTTTAAGCACACTCCTTTGCAAGAGAGCTTTACTATTAACAATGTTGCACTTGTTGACGGCAGACCTCACACAATGGGCTTGAGAGAGCTATTAGACGTTTGGATTTCTCACCGCAGAACAGTAGTACGCAGACGCAGCGAATTTAGGCGCAAAAAAGCTCAAGAACGCTTACACTTGGTTGATGGCTTGCTTCTTGCACTTCTTGATATTGATGAAGTAATTCAGGTTATTCGTTCATCTGAAGATGCAGATAGTGCAAAAACTAAGTTAATTAAAGTATTCGATCTTGATGAAATTCAAGCACAGTATATTCTTGACTTACGTCTTCGCAGACTTACTAAAATGAGCCGAATAGAGCTCGAAGCTGAACGCGACGATTTGCTCAAGAAAATTGAAGAGCTAAATCAAATATTAAGTTCTGAAGCGAAACTCGACAACGTCGTAATAGCAGATATGGATTCTGCGGTTAAACAATGGGATACTCCACGCAGAACAATTTTGCTTGACGAAAATGAAGATGGTAGTTTTACTCCAGTAGCCTCCAGCATAAATAAAAACAGTGAGGATATTGCGATTAAAGCTGTGCAATCAGCAAATAAAATTACTTCAACTCAAGCAGATTTGGCTGCAGCAGCTAATGCAGCTCGTAAAACTGGAGAAGCTGACGCATCTTCTGTTGCAATGCAATTAAGTGACGAGCCTTGTGCAGTAGCATTAAGTACTTCAGGGTTAATTGCCAGAACAAGCATTGCAGTGTTAGAACATTGGAATTCGCACAACAACAACGTATTTAACACTCCTTGTAAAACAATGTTTGAAACAACAACGCGTTCAACTTGTGCTCTTGTTACTTCATCTGGTCGACTAGTTCTAGCTCATGTTGCAGATTTGCCACAACTTAACTATGAAGAAGGAAAACCTGCGCTGCTCAGCCACGGAGTAAAAGCACAAGAATTGCTAACTTCCACACAAAGCACGGATCCAGTAAGAGGAGAACGCGTAGTTTCAGCAATAGCATTTGATGCCTCACAAAACGCTACTCCACTTGCAATCGGCACACGAAACGGTGTAGTTAAAAGATGGAATTTTGAAGCTCCAACTACCATGGATTCATGGAGCATAATTGACTTAAAAGACGACGACACCGTTATTGCTGCAGCCCCAGCGGAAGACAACGACAGACTTGTGTTCATTAGTAGTGATTCTTCATTACTTACTTTTGACGCTAAACAAGTTAGGCCACAAGGACGTACAGCAGGCGGAATGGCAGGTATTCGTTTAGCAGAAGGCGCTAAAGTTGCAACCTTCGCAGTAGTGCCAGAAAAATCAATAGAGTGGCATTACGAAGAAGGCGAAAATGGTTTATTCTCCGCTTCTGGAACAGTAGTGTTCACCGTTGCTGGAGACAGTGAAGCTCTTCCTGGAACCGAAAACGGTTCTGCAAAGATTACTCCATTTGACATGTACCCAACAAAAGGTCGCGCAACTGGTGGCGTGCGCTCGCAAAGATTCCTTAAAGGTCAAGATACGTTGATACACGCGTACGTTGGATACTATCCATTGCAAGCCGTTACAGAAGGCGGAAGCAATGTTGAGCTACCTAAACCAGATATGCGTAGGGATGCTTCTGGAACTGAGCTTGTTTCCCCAATTGCACATATTGGATAGCATTACGAACAATTTTTAGAAAATTATTAGTGATTAGTCACCAATAAGAAAATAGATAATATAAAACTAAAGCTATTAAAAATTAGGTAAATTTTTTAAAGAGAAAGGGAAAATATGTCATTTTGCACTCATTGCGGCAGTAGCATGGTAGACGATGCAAAGTTTTGCGAACAATGCGGTACGCCTAACGAAAATTACGAAGATAAAACTAAAGAACAAGAAATAAATCAAGTAGAGCAACAAACACATGCACAAGAGTTGCAAAAAGAACCTAATAAAGGTAATAAAAATCATAAGAAAAAAGGCGCATTCATATCAATTATTTGCGCAATAATAGTTCTAGCTATAGTTGCGACCGCTGGAACGATTTATTACATAACGCAAGTACAGCCAAATTCAGGTATGGTCACAGTGCCAGTGATTAAAGATACAAATGCTCAAGCTGCTGCAACGAATTTACGCTCAAAAGGTTTTAAAGTAGAAATTGTTAGGGAACTTAATAAACGCAAAAAAGGTTCTTTTATTTCATTAAAAGGCATTAAACCAGGTAGTAAGGTTAATCATTCCACAAAAATAACAGTTGTGGAATCTCTTGGTCCAGGTATGCCAAAAAACGTTATTGGGAAAACTGTAGACGAAATTACTGACGAAGTAAAAGCAATGGGCTTAAAAGTAGAAGTTCATAAAGTTCCTGCAACAGTAAAGCCTGGAACCATTATTTCAACTTATCCTATGCCCGGAGAAGCTTTTAATGCAGCTTACGAAGGTGACAATATGCATATTGCTATTGCTAGTAAATGCAACAAAAAAGTAGTACCTGCAGACTTGCTAGGAAAAGATATAGACAGCGCAAAACAAATACTGGAAAAAGTTGGAATAACGAAATACGAATTAAAA
Organism: Gardnerella leopoldii; assembly: GCF_003293675.1. NCBI lineage: Bacteria > Bacillati > Actinomycetota > Actinomycetes > Bifidobacteriales > Bifidobacteriaceae > Gardnerella > Gardnerella leopoldii. The sequence continues at coordinate 586,963 of NZ_CP029984.1, read as the reverse complement.
CCACGATTTTCTTCTCGTAATTATATTGATAAAATTGTGGGCTCCTACCCTGCATTGGGTGAAGAAAATTTGAAAGAAGTAAAAAAGGTTACTCTATACTACGGTGTTGATGCAAGTGAAACAAAAGAAGTACTAACTAAAAAAGAGCATCTGGACGGAATAAATAATGCTGATGTCCGCGTAACAAAAGGCCTTTCTCCAATTGCAGGAGTTTGGTGTAATAAAGGCGGCGAATGCTTATACTTCAATGAAATGCCATCGTTTGTTGAAGGTGAATCTACAGTTGTGTTAGGGACACGCGTTGGCGATCTCATGAATGATGGAGCTAAGCCTATTATGATAAGTGATGAAAATTATCTTAGCATGAATAACTATTCGCAAGATATATCTGGATCTATTCTATACGATAAAAAATTACCTATGAATGATATGATGAAAAGTCATTTACTTTCCGGCGATACTGGCGCAGTAGAATTCTACAAAGGATTAGATTTGCCATCTTGCGGAAACAATATATTTTCCCCATCACCAGGTGTAAGAGTTTGTGAACATGGTAAAGATATAAACGCAGAAAACAGCCCTGAAAAATTTGATGATCAAGGAATGTATAAAGGTTCTAACAAAGATGCTAATACAGGATTAACCTACAAAATGCATGATTTCTTTGTGCTTGTTCCTGTAAATACAAAATTTGATGAACTTGAAAAGAGCGGATACTTTAAAGGCAAAGGGAAAAATAAGCCTGATTTTAGCCGACCATTCATTATGCGAAGAGATCCAAAGCTGTACGATAAAACACAAGTAGCTATTCCTGATGGAGTTACTGGACCCGATTATCCAACTAGCCCGTTTGTGCCGACAAAAAAGAACAAGCCAGTGCCTTTCGCGCCAGCTCCAGACGGCGACAATGTTTATTACAAGATTGAAGAACCTTTAAATTGGTTAAGGTTCGATATTATAAAAACCTTGTAGTTAAAATTTGACGTTGTAAAGCAAATAATATTAGCACTTAAAAACGCTTAATCATTTGCTTATCAATAAATTAAGCCCTTCTAGTTGTAGTATTTCAACTTTTGAAGGGTTTAATTTTATTATAAGAGATTATTATGCATAAACGCGCATCAGACGCACATGCATAAAAGTCATTACAGCGAGAAGAATAAACAAATAAGCTGGAAGCAGCATCATGGAAACATTCTGTGCAACTATTCCAAAAATCGCAGGTATTACCATAGAGCCGATGTATGCGCTTGCCATTTGCATGCCAACAATTGCTTGAGACTTATCAGCACCAAAATAATGCGGAGTTGAATGAATGATGCATGGATAAACAGGAGCGCAACCAAGTCCAATAATAATGAATCCTGTAACAAGCTCAATATGATTCGGCAAAGGCAGCAGCAACACCAGAATGCCCATAAGCATTACGCACTGCCCAATACGAATCATGGTTGCATCGTTAAAACGCATAGTAAGAAATCCGCTTACAAAACGACCAACCGTAATACCAACATAGAACAGGCTTGCCCAACCAGCTGCAACAATGCGGCTAACTCCTCCATGCAAAACCATGTAACTACTAGCCCACAAGCCTGCAGTTTGTTCCAACGCACAATAGCAAAAGAACATAATAAGTATATTTTTAGCTCCTGGAATGCGCAAAATTCCCGCATAAGATACCTTTTCAAAAGATTTTGTTTTTGACTCAACGATCTTATTCAATTCATTCTTTTTATTGTTTTTCCACAACGGCAAACTCATGAGCAGCACAAGTGTTAAAGCAATCTGCATAACGGCAATATACTGGTATCCAGCAGTCCATCTTTGACCATGCGAAAGCGCAAAACCCATAATATAAGGACCTGTAGAAGCACCAATTCCCCACATGCAGTGAAGCCAGCTCATATGCCAACTCTCATAGTGCACTGCAACGTAGTTATTAAGAGCCGCATCCACTCCTCCAGCACCTAAACCGTAGGGTATAGCTAGAAAAATAAGCACAAGATAATTCGGAGCAAAAGAAAAACCTAGTAGCGCTAAAGCTGTTAGAGCAACTGAAATAAGCGTAACTTTCCCAGGGCCAAATTTGCACGTAAGTTTGTTCGAAAGTAATGCAGAGATAATTGTTCCTGCAGAAATAACCATTGATATTCCGCCAGCCCAAGAAATTTGCGCACCAATATCGTGACTCATCGTAGGCCACGCAGCTCCTAAAAGAGCATCCGGCAAACCCAAACTAATAAAAGCAAGATAAATAACAACAAGAAGAAGGTTAATCATAAAATTCCCAAACATTAGTACTTCATATTTCTAACGCAAACACGCCTTCATAAAGCAATATAAAGGAATATAAATATACAAGGCGACATAAAGCAACGCAAACAACATGCCGACATCAGGTATCGATTTTGGAACGATCAAAGTCATCAGCGTTATCAACAATAAACTGCTTGCGCGGAGGAACATCATCACCCATCAGCAAATCGAATACTTCGCTCGCTTGCTGAGCATCTTCCATACGAATCCTTCGAAGCATACGGGTTCTAGGGTCCATAGTAGTGTCTGCAAGCTGATCCGCATCCATCTCGCCCAAGCCCTTATAGCGCTGAATATCGCTGTTAAAATCAATGCCCTTAGCTTGCAAATCATCAAGCTTTCCAGCCAATTCGTCGTCTGAGTAAGTATAAATATACTCACCCTTTCGCTTTCCAGCGAGCGCAATTCTGTGAAGAGGCGGCACTGCAGCATAAACATGACCGTGCTCAATAAGCGGACGCATATAACGATAGAACAGCGTCAGCAGCAAAATACGAATGTGCGCGCCGTCAACATCAGCATCAGTCATCATAACAATCTTGTTATAACGCGCTTGCGAAATATCAAAACTTGCGCCCGATCCCGCTCCAACAACCTGAATAATTGCAGCACACTCTTTGTTTGAAAGCATTTGTGCAAGACTTGCCTTTTGCACGTTCAAAATCTTACCGCGAATTGGAAGAAGCGCTTGGAAAGCAGAGTTCCTAGCAGCTTTTGCAGTGCCAAGTGCAGAATCACCCTCGACGATGAAAAGTTCTGCAACATCGTCGTTTCCAGGCTGGCAATCAGAAAGTTTTGGTGGCATTGAAGCAGACTCAAGCGCATTCTTTCTGCGCGTAACTTCCTTAGTTTTACGCGCCTGAACACGAGCATGCATTTCGGAAACGATTTTTTCCAAAACCCTAGCAGACTGCTCTTTGAATCCTCGCTTAGATCCAGTAATCATCTCACCAAATTGAGCATCAGTCATTTTAGTAACAATTGGCTTAACTTGTGCGGTTCCAAGAACATCCTTAGTTTGACCTTGGAATTGAGGCTCAGCAATGCGAACAGTTACGACTGCTACCAATCCTGCTGTAATGTCGTCTCGCTCAATTTTCGTATTCGAATCTTTAAGATTTACTTTTAATTTGCGTGCGTTGTCTTCAACAGCTTTACGAATTTGCTTGGTCAATCCTTGCAAGAATCCGTCAACGTGCATACCTCCGCCAGGAGTTTCAACAACGTTTACGAAACTAATAATCGTTGAATCGTAGCCGTTTACCCAACGCATTGCAATGTCAACGCCGCACTTACGCGTTACTTGTTGAGCATGTAAATCTCCTGCAGAATCAACAGCTTGCGTTTCTTCTACATATGTATCTTCGCCAGAAATACGCCAAATATCCGATACTGCTTCACCTTTTGAAAGAAAATCAACGAAATCTTTGACGCCACCATTATGCAAAAATTCAACTACTCGAGGATGATGCTTATTTTGCATTGAGTTAGCAGACTCAGCATTTGCAACAGATTGTGCAACTGATTCTTCAGATTCAGCATCTTCATTCGCGATATTTTCAGTCTCATCTTCAGAATCATCTTCATCTTCTAATGTTGTTTCAGATTCTAATTCTTCAAATTCAGGCACAGAGTCATCGCTATTATCAGACTGGTTTTCAAGAAGATTATCTTCTGCAGCATTATCTTCTATAACATTGTCTTCTGGAGAATCAATTTCTTCAATATTTGCAGATTCACCTTCAGGCACATGCTCGTCAATAACAGTAATTTTTAAGCCTGGAACCAGGAAACTTGTTTGACGCACGCGAGCAATAAGCTGCTCATAGCTGAAATGCGCAGTTGAGTTAAAAATTTCTGGATCCGCCCAGTAGCGTACACGAGTGCCGGTAGTTTTTGGCGAAACAGTGCCAATAATTTCAAGCTCAGTAGGCTTATTTTTTCGCGTGCGCTTAAACGGAGAAGCAGGAGATGGATGCTCTGGATCTGCATCACTATAAACTCCAGGATGTCCCTGATGGAACGCCATATGATGCGTTTTACCGTCTCTATCAACTTCGACATCCAAACGCAAACTCAAAGCGTTTACAACAGAAGAGCCAACGCCATGTAAACCGCCTGCAGCATTATAAGAAGCGTTGCCAAACTTTGCTCCAGCATGAAGCTTAGTTAAAACAACTTCAACGCCTGTAAGTTTTGTTTTAGGCTCAACGTCTACTGGAATACCACGACCGTTATCTGCAACTTCAATAGATCCATCGTCGTGAAGAGTAACAATAATATGATCGCAAGCTCCAGCTAAAGCTTCGTCAACTGCGTTGTCAATAATCTCCCAAAGGCAATGCATTAAACCTTGACTGTCTGTAGTGCCAATATACATGCCTGGACGCTTACGAACTGCGTCTAAGCCTTCAAGCACAGTCAAGCTATCAGCATCATATTGCTCTTTATGAGAGACCACTTCTACCCCTTGCACTTATTAAACGTACAACCGATTATTTTAAGCAATAAGTGTCGTACTATCGCAAAAGCAACAATACGACACTTTGTAATATAACTTCACACAATCACTGATCTAAGAAGTCACGCAAAGTTTGCGATCTAGAAGGATGACGCAGCTTAGACATTGTTTTAGACTCAATTTGACGAATACGTTCACGAGTAACACCATAAACGCGACCAATATCGTCTAAAGTCTTTGGTTGACCATCTTCCAAGCCATAGCGCATCTTAATAACTCCAGCCTCTCTAGGGGCCAAAGTTTCCAAAACTTGCCTAAACTGTTCTTGAAGAAGCGAGAATGCAACAGCATCAGACGGTGCGATTGCGTCAGTATCTTCAATCAAATCGCCAAACTCAGAATCGCCATCCTCACCCAAAGGAGTGTGCAAAGAAATCGGTTCACGACCGTACTTTTGTACTTCCTGAACCTTTTCTACTGGCATATCTAGTTCGCGAGCAAGCTCATCTGGTGTAGGTTCACGACCTAAATCTTGAAGCATTTGACGCTGAACCCTAGAAAGCTTATTAATAACTTCAACCATATGCACTGGAACTCGAATAGTACGAGCCTGATCTGCCATAGCACGAGTAATAGCCTGGCGAATCCACCAAGTTGCGTAAGTTGAGAACTTAAAGCCCTTCTTCCAGTCAAACTTTTCAACTGCACGAATCAAACCAAGGTTACCTTCCTGAATCAAATCAAGGAAAAGCATGCCTCTACCCGTATAACGCTTAGCAAGAGAAACAACAAGACGCAAGTTTGCTTCAAGAAGATGATCTTTAGCTTTCTTACCATCTGCTGCAGCCCACTTAAGCTCACGCTTACGCTTAAACTCCATTTGATCAATTTGAGTATCAAGCAAATGCTGAGCATACAATCCAGCTTCAATACGCTCTGACAAATCAACTTCTTGCTCAGCGTTAAGCAAGCTCACGCGACCTATCTGCTTTAAATAATCCTTAACAGGATCTGCAGTAGCGCCTGTAGCAATTACACGACGCTTAGGATTACCAGACGGAGTTAGATTATCATCATCGTCATCGTCTCGTACAACAAATGCGCCTTTTGCTTGTGGCACTTGCGGAGCATCATGCTTAATTTCGTCGTGATCATCAATTTCATCAAGATCTTCAGACTCTTCATCATCAAGATCATCTGCAACGTCAATATCGCTTAAATCGTCAACATCAGATATATCTTCTGGCTGGATATCGTCTAAATCATCAAGATTCAAATGTTCATCATCAACATCAAGATGTGGATCGTCATCTAAAGGATCGTCAATAGATAATTGATCTTGAGATTCAATATCTACGCTATCCTCAGTTTCGTCATGTTTAGCATCAGACGATACTGATTCAGTATCAATCTTGTTGTCTTCAGTTTTCTTTGAGTGAGAACTGCGTGTCTTGCTATCAGCTGACGAAGTTCGAGTACTGGTTTTACGCGCAGCGCTAGCCTTGCGAGTTTTTACAGGCTTAGTATCATCTTGCATTTCGTCGCTGTCGACCGTTGATCCAACTTCACTCGTCAAACTGTTCCTCCTGTATTATCCCCTTGTAACGCATATAGGCATAGTTCATGCAAGGGCAAGTTTTACCTTAAGTAGTAAACCATTTAAGCAAGACGATTATTCCCCAACTAATTTTTTGCGGCGTGGCGAATTATTCAATCCATGCTGGCTCAAGACCATTTTCGAATGCTCCACACACTATTTTTGCCATAGAACAATCAGGATCAATGCGCAATGCACAATCACAATAATACTTTACTTCTCCTAGCCTAAACCACCAGCTGATATAAGCTAATAAAGCGTAAACTTGCACAGATAATTTTGGAATGCTTTTAGTAATAATAGCCATAGATTTTAAAATTTTGCACGCGAAAATAGCTCTCTTTATATCAGGCTTATTATTTGTTTGAGTGAATTTTGCTTCTAAACAATGCCGCAAATTACGAGATACTTCAGAAGTGTGAGGACACCAAGCAAATTCCGACAAAGTTTTTTCGTCATACCATTCTTGATTTTCATCCAGAATAGAAATAAGCATTGCGTCACGAACATTAATATTATGCAACATTGCTATTGGCAGGTTTACTAGATCATATCCAAACATTTTTTCATCGTAAGCAAACATATTGTACCATCGCATAAGCGCTCTGCTTGCAATATCTCTAATGGCGTATTGCTTGCCATTTCGATCAACATTTTCTATAAAAGCTTCCGAAACTGCCGGAACCCAATATTCTAATCCTTTAATCCATTGCACACTATCACTACAGTTGTTGTAAATATATTCCTTAGAAAAAGTCATAAAAAAGCTGCACTCTTTGGAAGGATATATATTCCCATTAATATCTGAAATTTCTCTTCCAGCAAAACTTTCAAAATCTTCTGAACCTGCAAAATCTAAACAACCATTAAAAGAATTAGCGCTTTCACCATAAATTTGCATAAGACTTTGCATATCAAAGTCATCCATACAATTATGCGATATCTTTGTTTTCAAATCATCCTCTACAATTTCCATGCATACTCCCCCTCATTTTTTACATGATTTTTTATTTTGATAATCAAACTATGTAATAGCATTTTTTGATATATTGAAGTTTCTCAAGACATAAGTCAGCATTCAATAAAAAACTATTTCCGCGGTGAAAAGCTTATTAAACCATAATAATAACTGCGTTTTGTAATGTTCAGCCCTGTGGATAACTTTCATAATATGAGCACATTTATAGGCAACAATTACAGTCTTAACGATATTGAATCTAGAATTACTTTTTTAATTTCTCAGCAATTTAATACGGGACTAGAAGATAATCTTTCATCCACATGTGCGCAAACACTACAGCAAGTAATAAAGCAAGCTATTGTTTCAAGCGAAGGCGGAAAACGTCTTAGAGCTCTTCTTACGATTTCAGCATTTTACGCTGCATCAAAAGAAACCAATATTCAAAAAATCCATGAACAGTCTGTATTTGACATAGCTTGTGCTCTAGAAGTATTTCAAACAGCTGCATTAATTCATGATGATATTATTGACGAATCTTATTTGAGACGTGGAAAGCCTAGTGCGTATTGTGCATTAAGTAAAGCTTGCAATAATAAGCATATTGGCACAGGCTTAGGTTTAATGCTAGGAGATCTACTTGCCACAGAAAGTTTCGATATTGCAAGAAATTGTGCGAAGAATTTTACTTATGGCGAGGAATTGTTAGCAGCATTTGCGTCTATGCAAAGAAATGTTGGTATTGGTCAAGTATTGGATTTGTCTATAGAAATGATGCAACTAGATAATCCAATACAACTTGCGGAATCATCTTTGAATGTTTTTAGATGGAAAACAGCCAGTTACACTACTGTTGCTCCATTAACTCTCGGCTTTCTTGCAGCAAATATGCAACCAACTGAAGCATACAATCTTGCTAATTCTATTGGCAATTCGTTAGGCGTTGCTTTCCAGATTGCTGATGATTTGCTTGATATTGTTTCAGATAGCAAGATTACAGGTAAGCCTATTGGCGGTGATATTAGAGAAGGTAAGCGTGCAGTTCTTCTTGCAGATGCTTTGCAATACGGAAACGATAACGAAAGAGAAATACTATTAAAAGCTTATACGAGTAGTACTAGGAGTGAAGATGATGTAAATAAAATAATACAGATTTACCATACTTCTGGTGCTATTGAAAAATCAAAAAAGCGAATTGAGAATCTATGGAATGATTCACAACAAGCAATCGAATCAAGTACATTGAGCGATAGTGGAAAAACTATTTTGCATGAAATTAGCAAACGATTTATACCAGAAGCATGGCGTAATGTACAATAATATTTAGTAAATAACGCTCGAAATTAGCCTTCTTTACTATCTTGCTTGTACACTCGTAAGTAGCAAAAATGGTTTTACGCGTATAAGGATTGTGACAATGGATGAAGCTACGCAGGCGCAGCCAGGTATGCGCATTGAAAATCGCTATCGCATTGTGCGCAAAATAGCTCAGGGTGGCATGGCTACTGTGTATCAAGCAGAAGATGAACGCCTTGATAGACCTGTAGCAATTAAAATCATGCACACTCAACTTGCTCAAGGAGTGCATCGCCAGCAATTTATTGCTAGATTCCGCAGAGAAGCAACCTCTGCTGCAGCAATTGCCAATCCACATATTGTGCAAGTTTATGATACGGGCGAATATGATGGGCTTGATTATCTTGTGATGGAATATGTTCATGGCGTTAATTTGCGTTATGAAATGAATATGCAAGGCACATTCAGTGTGCGAGATACGCTGCGTTTACTTGCAGAAACTTTGGATGGTCTCGCTTCTGCACATAATGCTGGAGTTGTGCATAGAGATATTAAGCCGGAAAATATTTTAATTAACGATCGAGGTCATGTTCAGATTACTGATTTCGGTTTAGCTAGAGCAATTTCGCAAGCAACATTATCTTCTACAGGATTGCTTCTTGGCACAGCAGCTTATCTTGCTCCTGAACTTATTGAGCATAATCTTGCAACTCCTCAAGGTGATTTGTATTCAGCGGGCATGATGGCTTGGGAAATGCTTGCAGGAAGAGTGCCTTTTACTGCAGATAATCCTGTTACGCTTGTTTTCAAGCATGTGCATGAAAACACTCCTTCAATTGCTACAGCTTGCCCTGGAATTAGCGAAAAAGTTGCACAATTCATAGCAAACCTCACTGCTCGCGACATGAACGAACGACCTAAAGATGCAAGTGAAGCATTAGCAAAATTACGTGCACTTTCTACACAATTAAACCCTGAAGATTGGCAATACAAAGCAGAAGAACCACAAGAGTTTTCAGAAGAAACAGACTTTTCTCCTATTAATAATTTGCGTGTTCCCCCTGAAGCAAATTATTCGGACAAATTGAATCCTAATAATGACTCAGATGCTACACGAGCGATAAATACTTCAGGCTCTAATTTTTCTGCTAATTCCAACTCTTTATTGCAAAATGCTACAGACGAAACTGTTGCAATACCTAGAGATAATTCTGTAGGTGAACTCGATTCACGCACAAATAATGATCTACATAATCCTGAAGTCAATAATGTAGCAATAGACAATTCACTAGCGAAGTCCAACAGTGCTTTCGATGCGAATAATCTTCAAAAAACACAAGCTATGCAATGGCATGCTACTAATGCAGAAGATGTGTCATACAATTCGCAAGATAATCCTTTAGAAGAATTTGACGATAGCAATATGCCAACAATTGCTATTAGCTCTCGCAATTTTAACAACAAATTAAATGCAACAAAACCATTGGGCCTGTCATATACAGAAAAGGACTTAGGAAACAAGTCTAACCGCTCTTCTAAAAAGCGTGTTTTCATTATTGCAGGTTTAAGTACAGCTGGAGTATTAGCAATTGCTGCTATTGGTGGTTTTTGGTATTTCTTAGGTCCTGGCAGTTATTGGACGCTACCTAAGCCTGACGACCTTCAATGCAACAATTATGCATCTTGCAAAATAACTGATGTCAATTGGCAACGATATGAGCACACGCTTAAAGTTGCTGGAATTCCTTACACAGTTTCAAAAGATTATAGTGACGATGTGCCAGAAGGAAAAGTAGTTTCAACAAATCCTGATGTTGTCGGAAGCCATATTCAAAAGCACAATAATAGTGCTCTTAATGTTGTAATTTCGCGTGGAATTCGTAAGGCTACAATCCCGGACGATATTACAGATCCAAAGACTTACAATGGCAAAAATCCTTTGAAAACATTGCGTAAAGCAGGCTTTACTAACATTATTCACGATAAGTCAGGAGATACGTATTCTATAGATATACCAGCTGGCAGCTTAATTGATATTAACCCTAAACCTGGCACACGCATGAACCATAACGAAGAAGTAAGTATTTTACTTTCTAAGGGACCTAAGCCTGTACAAATGCCAGATATAGTTGGGAAAACAAAGAATGAAGCTGACTTAGCTTTGACTGACGCTAAGCTGGATGTAAAGTACGAAGAAGAAAATAGCGATACTGTAGCAAAGGGTAAGATTATCCGCGCTTCTGTTGAAGCTGGTTCTGACTTACATTGGGGCGATAGCGTTAAAGTTGTTGTTTCAAAAGGTCCAAAAACTGTTACATTGCCAAACGTTTGCGGAAAGAGCAGTGATGAAGCTAGAAGGATTATTGAAAGTCTAGGGCTTAAAGTTCGTGTTTCTGCTCCACTTGGTGATTTAATGCACGTAGTGCGCTTCCAATCCCCTGGAGCTGGAAGCGAAGTGCCATTGAAGGATTCTAATGGAAATCCTTCTATTATTACTCTTACAGTAATATAAGCGTGTCTTAAGTATTATAAAAGCGGCGGAAGCTCAATAACTTTCGCCGCTTACATATTTGAACATAAATAAAATTTAAATATGTAATAATGTTAATCTAATAGCATGAGAATCAGCATTATATTTTACTTATTTTCGTTACTTTCTTCACGTTTTTGACGCATACGTTCTTTTACGGTTTGAGCATATTCATCAACGTATTCTTGACCACTCATTTGCTGAATAGACTTAGTTACTTTATCTGTAATTTCGCGTAAACGCTCGTGAGTGATCTCACTTTCGTCACGAACACGCTCTACTTGAATAGGCTCGCCATAAATCGCCTTAGTCTTGCCTTTTGCTGGAATAACTTGACCATGCACTTGTAATTCTCTAGTTCCAATAATTGCAACAGGTATAATCGGGCAACCTGTTTCAAGAGCAAGACGTGCAGCACCAGTATGACCACGATATAAACGACCGTCTGGGCTTCTTGTGCCTTCAATATGAATGCCAAAAAGCTGACCTTTTTCTAATATTTCACGAGCATGATTCAAAGCGCCAAGAGATTTTGCGCCTCCAGAACGATCTACAGGGAAAACGCCCACAGAAGTAAACCACCACTTCTTAAAACGACCCTTTAAACCTTTGCCTTCAAAATATTCTGCTTTACCCATAAAGTGGATCATACGAGGACAAGTCAATGGCAGAAGCGCGTCATCAATAACAGCAAGATGATTTGCAGCAATAATAGCTCCACCCTTTTTAGGAACATTTTTAACACCTTGCGCTGATGGATGAATCCTCATGCGGGCAATACCCCCAAGTCCCTTCACGAAGAACCAGTACAACATACCATATCCTTTCTTGCAAGTCCAATTTCGAACATTTTAAGCATAGAATCAGGAAGACTTGCTACAGTATAGTTCATGACTTCTTCTAAGAATACCAACGACCCTCGCCGTGATGACGAGTTAACGTCAGAATCGTTAAAAAATAATCGAAAACAAAACAACGGAGATTTTGATGACGAATGGTCATCTTTTGTTGCAGAACATTCTGATGACATGAACGATATTGCTAATTCACGTAGCGCAAAAAGTTTTGAAAAGCACGCTCAGAAAGAAGAAAAAAAGAAAGAGCGCAACACTATAGCAAGCGACAATAATTCTAAAAATCAAAAAAGTGTAATAAAAAATAAATTTAACTTAAAAAATCTAAGTAGCCATAAATCTTATATTATTCCTACTAGAATGCAAGATTCTCACACGATTATAACTGCTAAAGGTCCTCGTGATAATACCCGCACAAGTTGGCTCGATTTAGATAAGACTATGGAAGACTATGGCGATGATTTTGTGCCTCCAAATCCACAATTTTATAACGTATCTCTAGTTAATGTAGTTTTGTGGATTCTATTTGTTATAGGTATCTTCGGTGTTATTGTAAGTGCTTTTATTCCTACTATAGCGAACATTGTTGGTATTATATGCGGCTTATTAATGCTACTTAGTGGAGCAGGATTACTTATGAATCGCAAAAAACCTGATCCGTATAAAGAAGATTACAGCGATTATGGAGATGGTGCTCGAGTATAGCTAATAATCAATCGAATATAATAAAAGGCGGCATGATTTTGATCACACCGCCTTTTATTTATATTTACTTTAGTAAGCTTTCAAGTCACTCAGCTTCATTTTCAGCTTCGTTTTGACCATGGCAAAGCTTGTACTTACGACCAGAACCACATGGGCATTCGTCATTCTTATTTGTTCCTGGGAATGTACGTCCATCAGACCATGGAGTCTTCCATTCTTCATTCTTTGGTCGCATGGTTAATGGAACATCGCCTTCAGCATGGCTCAAAGGTGCAGGACCAACAATACCAGCAGCTTGATCTTCAGCATCTACCTCAGACGAAGCTTGCGCAACATCTTCATCAAGCTCATCGTCAGAAGAAATATCTTCAGTAGAAGCAATCTGATTGACATCAATGTGGAATAGAAGCTGAATGCTTTCTTCCTTAATTGCCTCAATCATCGAATTGTACATCTGGTAGCCTTCACGCTGATATTCAACGAGCGGATCACGCTGACCCATACCACGCAGACCAATACCATCCTTCAAATAATCCATCTCATAAAGATGTTCACGCCACTTGCGATCGAGAACAGAAAGAACAACGCGACGTTCAATTTGACGAAGTGGATCAGCACCGAGACGATCTTCGACGAGAGAGTAAACCTTTACTACACTGTCGACGATCAAATCACGCAAAGCAGAAACAGCTTTTTCGCCCTTGAGATTGATAATAGTTTCACGTACCTGATCCCAATCAAGAAGTACAGGCATTACAGAGTTAAGAGCATCTTTTAAGCCGTCCAAATCCCAATTCTTTGGCTTATCAGAACCGTTCATTGCGCCACGCACATAGCTTTCTACGGTGTCACTGATGAACTTCAAGATGTCCTCGTGAATATCTTCACCCTTAAGAACCATCTGACGCTCTGCATAAATCACAGTACGCTGCTTATTCATAACATCGTCATACTTCAAAACGTTCTTACGCATTTCAAAGTTACGAGCTTCAACAGTCTTCTGTGCCGTACGCACACCGTTAGAAACGTACTTAGACTCAATTGGTTCGCCTTCTGGCAATCCCTTAGCCATAACACGAGCAACAAGCTGAGTGTTGAACAGGCGCATCAAATCATCTTCCAAGCTCAAGTAGAAGCGAGATTCGCCAGGATCGCCCTGACGACCAGATCGACCTCGAAGCTGGTTATCAATACGACGAGATTCGTGACGCTCAGTGCCAAGAACATACAAGCCACCAAGCTTCTTAACTTCTTCATGCTCGTCTTTAACTTGCTCTTTAACTTCAGCTAAAACGCCTGGCCAACGCTTCTCATATTCTTCAGGAGTATCGTCTGGAGAATAACCATCAGCCTTCAACTTTGCATCAGCCAAGAATTCAACATTGCCACCAAGCATAATATCAGTACCACGACCTGCCATGTTAGTAGCAACAGTTACAGCACCCTTACGACCAGCAACAGCAACAACAGCAGCTTCCTTAGCATTCTGCTTAGCATTCAAAACCTGGTGAGGAATGCGAGCAACGTCAAGGAGTGAAGAAAGAATCTCAGAAGATTCAACAGAAGCTGTACCAAGCAACACAGGCTGTCCTTTAGCATGGCGTTCAGCAACATCGCGCACGATAGCAGTAAGCTTTTCTTTCTTTGTGCGGAAGATCAAATCGTCCTTATCTTTACGAATTACTGGACGATTGGAAGGAATTGGAAGAACACCAAGCTTGTAAGTTCCCATGAACTCTGCAGCTTCAGTCTCAGCAGTACCAGTCATACCAGCAAGCTTGTCGTACATGCGGAAATAGTTTTGCAAAGTAATAGTAGCAAAAGTCTGATTTTCTGCCTTAACTTCCACATTTTCTTTAGCTTCAATTGCTTGATGCAAGCCCTCGCTATAACGACGACCTGGAAGAACACGACCAGTATGCTCATCGACAATCAAAACTTCGCCGTTGGTGACAACATAGTCACGATCTAGAAGGAAAAGCTCCTTAGCTTTCAAAGCGTTATTCAAATAACCAATAAGAGCTGTATTGCTTGGCTCATAAAGGTTATCGATGCCCAAGTAATCCTCAATTTTTGCAATGCCAGGATCAAGAATACCTGCGGTTTTTTTCTTTTCGTCAATCTCGTAATCAACATCGCGAGTAAGCTTCAAAACAAGCTTTGCAAATTCACGATACCAATGAGTTACATCACCTTCAGCAGGACCTGAAATAATAAGTGGCGTACGAGCCTCATCGATAAGAATGGAATCGACCTCATCGACAATTGCATAGTGATGACCGCGTTGCACAAGTTCGCTCTTTTCCCACGCCATATTATCGCGCAAGTAATCGAAGCCAAACTCATTATTTGTACCGTAAGTAATATCAGCATTGTATTGCTTACGACGCTCAGGTGGCTGCTGGTCGGTAATAATGCAGCCAACGCTCATGCCAAGGAATCTATAAATACGACCCATAAGTTCGCTTTGATAGCTAGCAAGGTAATCGTTGACTGTGACAACGTGCACGCCTTTGCCTTCCAAAGCATTCAGATAGCTTGGCAAAGTAGCGACCAACGTTTTACCTTCACCAGTTTTCATTTCTGCAATATTGCCCCAATGCAATGCAGCACCACCCATAAGCTGCACATCGAAATGACGCTGGCCAAGCGTACGCTTTGAAACCTCTCGCACAGTAGCGAAGGCTTCAGGCATCAAATCATCAAGCTTTGCACCATTGTCTAAACGCTGCTTGAATTTAGCAGTTTGACCCTTCAATTCTTCATCGGAAAGCGCGGAAATTTCATCTTCCAACGCATTCACAGCCTTGGCTACGTTCTCAAGGCGCTTCAATTGACGGCCTTCACCCATACGCAAGGCTTTATCGACGATATCTACCACGTTTTGCTCCCTTAGGTCATGTCTATGACGACGGCCTAGCCAACATAGACGTAAACTGTGCCTATATTACGCGACGGCTACGATTTTTGTAAGTTAGCGAGTCTGATTTCTACATAAAAATGCCCGCCCAACATTGTGCTAGACGGGCACGCGCACTTATTCGCGCACTTTAGACATGTTTTTAACCATTACTTTTGCTTAGCAACATTTTCAGGTGTATCAATTTCAAACACGCCATAGCTCCAACCATGTCTGCGATATACTACAGATGGTCTCATAGTTTCTTTGTTTACAAACAGGAAGAAATCATGTCCAATAAGCTCCATCTCATACAAAGCCTCATCTATGCTCATAGGCTCTGCAATATGTAGCTTACGACGAATCACAATAGGAGTGTCGCCAACACTTACTTCCACAGATTCACCAGGACCTAAATCGGAAGCAACAGCAGCATCTGCGCTATTAACCTCATTTTCTTCTGGCTCTTCAACGGTAGTTTCAATCTCAGGTTCTACAGCACCCATATCTACAGGAGTCATTTCCGTATATCCACGGCGATGATCCTTACGACGATCGCGAGTACGACGCAAACGAAGCGTCAACTTATCAAGCGCCATATCTAATGCGCTAAATTGATCAGTGCTAGAAGCTTCTGCGCGAATCACAGTGCTTCCTGCAACAACAGTGATTTCAACTCGCTTTGCTGTGTCAGCCTGCCTTGGATTGCCTTCATGAGTCAACACGATTTGCACGCGCTGCGCATCAGGCGCAATGGCGGTCACACGATTCATCTTACTTTCTACAACGTCACGGAACCTTTGATTAATCTGCGTATGACGACCAGTAATGACGATTTCCATGCGAAACCTCCCCATATAGACTCGAACCTTAAGCTCGATTTGTACAACCCGACTGCCACGATGCCGTCGGTTCTTCTATTATATCTGCTAAATCCATACAAACCTAGCAATTTATTAAATTAAAATAAAAAAATTAACGTTTATTACGGAATTTCTTATAAAATAACGAATTTTTTACGATATTAATATTATCTGCTATAATTAGGAAGGTTGAGGTTTCACGATGGCCGCGGTCACAATGTTCATTCGGAGTGACTGAGGAACTTCCGGGCTCCACAGAGCACAATGGCGGATAACGTCCGCCCAGGGCGACCTGAGAGATAGCGCAACAGAGAATAGACCGCCTGAACGTTTCGTTCGGGTAAGGGTGAAACGGCGGCGTAAGAGACCACCGGGCTTCTGGCAACAGTAAGCCGCATGGCAAGCCTCATTGGGAGCAAGGTCAAGCAGAAGACGCTTTAGAGCTGCTCGCTCAAGTCTTCGGGTAGACTGCTAGAGTTTGGCGGTAACGTCAAATCGAGATGGATGGCCATCCGCATGCACTTGTGTATGCGACAAAACCCGGGGTATGTGAAACCTCATCAACTCAACCAAATAGCATATTTTCAACTTATATCGCTGATTTTTGGAGCGAAAGAAAAATCAGAGAATACTGCTAAACACTTATTAAACGACGAATCTAAATCAATTTTTACGTTTGAATTATCAACTACTCCGCATGTTTGCATACCAGCTTGCTGAGCTGAACATAAAGCTGTAGCAGAATCTTCAAAAACTATGCATTCAGCTGGATCTGCTTTAAGCTGATTAGCAATATCGGTATAAGTTTTAGGACTATGCTTACCTTTTTCAGATAAATCTTCTCCAAAATGAAGAAAATCAAAACAATCAAAAATACCAACTCTTTTTAAAGCTGGAATACACAAGCGTTTAGAAAGAGTTGTGGCAAGAAAAAGCTTTACACCATTAGAATGCAAATAATGCACATATTCATACGCGCCTTTTCTTAGCGGAAGATGATTAGCATAAGCGTCAAAAGCCATATCTGACCACTCCTTCATCAAAGCTTCAGGAGAATCAGTGAACCCGTAATTTTTAATAACATATTCTGCAATTTGTCTAGGATTCATTGTTGCAGTTGTACTAGCAAAGATTGAGGGAACGCTCATACCACGTTTCGCAAAACTTACTCGATCAATATCATCCCAAACGCTTAAAGAATCAAGTAATGTGCCGTCAAAATCAAAAATCGCTGCAACAATAGACGAATTATTTTGTAAATCCATCAATGATCTTCCTACTTGCATTCAATAGTTCACGAGCATGTTCTAGTGAAGTTTTTGATTCACTTCCATCAAGCATCCTAGCAATCTCTTGTTCACGCATCAAATCATTAAGCTCAATAACAGAAGTATTTGCAACTTTAGCAAAAGAGCTATTCTCGCTATTATCGTCATTTTCAACAAGATTTTTTTGTACTGCAAATTGTACATCTGCAAAAGAAGCAACCTGAGCTAAATGAGTAACAACAATAACTTGAGCATGTTTAGAAAGTTGAGCCAAACGTTTACCTAGCTCTACTGCCGCAACACCACCAACACCAGAATCTACTTCGTCGAAAATAAATGTCATATTTTCTTCGTCGCAATCTGTCAACTTCGCAATAACAAGCTCAATTGCAAGCATAAGCCTACTTAATTCACCACCAGAAGCACTTTTGCTCATCGGCAAATCTGAAGAAGCAGGAAATGGTCGGAACAAAAACTCTACATCATCACATCCGTTAGCATCAAGCGGAATAGAACCAGATAAATCTTCGCAACGCTTATTTACACTGATAATTAATTGAGCACCTGGCATGGCCAAAGAGTTTAATTCTTCACTAACTAAAGTGCCAAAATCATGAGCTGCATTTAAACGAGTTTTATATAATTCTTCAGCAAGTTTAAGAGCATCATCATATCGTTGAGCACATTTAGCACGCGCTTTGGCAATAGCTTCAGGAGAATCATCTAAATCTTCAAGTTCAAACTGAGCTTTTTCGGACCAATCAAGTACATCATCTAATGTTGGGCCCCACCTACGAGTTAAATCAGTAAGATCATGAATACGAGAATTTAAATCATCTAAATCTTTTTCACTTACATCGATATCCAACTGTTGAGCAAGCTGCATTACGATATCGTCAAGTTGAGCATGAATATCGTCAAGTTGATTTGCAATAGAATTGAAAGAATCATCTACACGAATATTTCGTAATGCTTGAGAAGCTTTATCTACAAGGAAACAAGCATCTTCAGATGATTCTGAAGCACCACAATCTATTTGACTGGAATCAAGGGATGCGAGCGCAATGCTCACTGCTTTGACAATTTGAGCAGAATTCTCAATTCTTTCTCTTTTTGCGCGCAATTCTTTATCTTCATTAGGGAGAGGATTCACATCTCGTATTCGCGCTAATGATTCTCTAAGGTAATCTGCACGTTGCCGTGAAGAAGACGCTTGATTTTCTAGTCGGTTACATGTTTCTTTAGCATCTTTCCACGCTTGATACGCACATGCGTATTGCTTAAGTAATTCACTATTTTTAGATACAGTATCAAGCAATTCGCGTTGTTTTGAATTTGTTGCTATGCGTAATTGGTCACTTTGTCCATGAATCACTATCAATCGAGAACATACTTGTTCAAGAACTGTTTTTGGTACTGCGAAACCAGAAATTGTTGCTCTTGAACGACCTTCTTGTGGTACTGTTCTAGAAACATACATATCTGATTTATTTTCGTCATTTTCTGAAGGCTCTAATTCAATACCGGATTTGCCAACAGCATCTACTAATTCACTTGTTTTAGGAATACTAAATATGCCTTGGACCCACGCTTCTTTAGCATTTGGAGAAATCCTTGCAACTTCTGCTTTGGATCCAGAAATAAGCTTGATAGCACTTAAAAGCATTGACTTTCCGGCACCTGTTTCGCCCGTAATAGCTGTCATGTGAGACGAAGGAGTAATAAGCGCATGTGAAATTGGCCCAAGATTACGTATTTCTAACTCTTCAAGCACGCTGTACCTCGTTTTATAAATGCTATATTTAATATTATTTTCTACTTAAATAATTCATTTTAAAGAATTATTATTGTGCTCACGCCATCCAACTATTGGCAAATCAAATTTTGTAACTAAACGCTTCGTAAAAGGAGCGCCAGAAAGTCTAGCTAATAATAGCTCATCTTTTGATTGACGAACTTGAATCCTTGATCCCTGAGGGAGCGCACGCTGTCTTCTACCGTCGCAACAAATCCAACCTCCAGAAGACGATTCATTAAGAATGTCAATAGTAAAAGTAGAACCGGCACCAATAATTAGAGGACGCGCAAAAAGAGCATGAGCAGCTAATGGCACTAATTGCAATGCTTCTACATTTGGCCACATAATTGATCCACCTGCTGAAAATGCGTAAGCTGTGGAACCAGTAGGAGTTGAAACTATTACACCATCGCAACCAAAAGATGACATTTCAACATCGTCTACTCGTATTGAAAGTTCTACCATTCGACCTCTGTCTTCGCGATCAAGAGTTATATCGTTCAACGCCCAATCACTTAAAGGCTCGCTTTCGCCAGGAAGCCACACATCTACATGAGCTTCCATTCTCCTGTCAATAGTGTAATCCTTGTTTGCAATTCTACGAATAGCATCATTAATTTGAAAACTTTCGAATTCTGCCAAAAAACCAACATGGCCAAGATTTATGCCGATAATTGGAACAGTAGTACAATGCACTAACTCAGCAGCCTGAAGCATGGTGCCATCTCCCCCAAGTACCACAACTATTTCTGTATTTTCGTCAACTATACGAGTAGTTTTTTTAGCAAAATCAGACACAGAAGCACTGTTGAATACGTCAACAACGAATCCAGCTTTAATAAGTTGAGTCTTGACTTGATTTACCACATTACTGTGAACATCGATCCTAGCGTGAGTAACTACAAGAGCACGACGAGCCGCCGAAGCGGAATTAGTATCGAAATGTTCCTGCATATACAGCCCCTTCGTACTGTTTAAACACAACTACTACTATTGTAATTGTTAGGATACATATTGAAAAATGTTAAACATTCAATGATTAACTTATTTCTTATTTCTCGTAACGCGCATAAAGAAGATACTCCGTATTGCCATGTGTTCCTTCAATAGGAGATTCACAAGAGGAGATAACCTTTAGACCGTTTTGATTTGCACAACTTTTTATTGTTTCTAAAGCTTTAATTTTTAAAGTTTCGTCAGTTACTATTCCACCTTTTCCAAGGTTTCCTTTTCCTACTTCAAATTGCGGCTTAACTAAAAGCACAATATCTGCATGCAATTGAGCTATTCTAGAAATTACTGGAATAACAAGCGTTAGAGAAATAAAAGAAACGTCAGAAACTATAAGATTTGGCTTATATGGCAAGTTTTCTTCGTACACATTTCGAATATTTACACCGCTCATTTCAATTACATGTGAATTGTTAGCTATTTTTGGATGTAATTGACCATGACCAACATCTAAAGCTATTACAGAATGAACGCCTCTTTGCAAAAGAACGTCGCAAAAACCGCCCGTTGATGCACCTATATCTAGAGCTTTAGTTGATTTGGAAGTAGTTAAACCATTTTTAGAAAACGCTTCGAAGGCACCTTCTAACTTAAGCGCTCCGCGAGAAACGTATCTAATACAAGATTGCGTATTTTTTGATTCATTGATTGTTATTGCATGTGAATTGTTTACTAAAAATGAGGATTTTGTAATATTTCGATTGTCAACACTCACTACGCCAGCACGAATTAAACGCTGAGCAGTTGTCCTACTTTCTGCTAAACCACGCTTAACCAAAGCGCAATCTAAACGTTGTGAAATATTGCTATTTGAAAGTTTACTTAAATCCTCATTTACAGTCATAAGGAAAACTCCGGAAGAGTATAATTTTCCATATTTTCACCGCAATCTTGCAAACTCCATGCCAGCGCACAAGCAGCTCTCAAAGCATTGCAATCGTTGGTGTTATTAACTTCAATAATATTATTATTCACAACTCTTGCTATAGCATCTTCACAAGTAAAAGTAGTACCGTTAACGCGTTCAGGAGCATTATGAGATTCGTTTAATCCTCGCAAGTCTTTAGAAACAAAACTTGGACGCAAATGTTTTGGTGCAAGCATAAGCATGCGAGGATCTGTAACTCCAGTAAGAACAAGTAAAGAAGCATAGCCTCCTCTTGTCCCAGCCTCAATATCAGTATCTAAACGATCTCCAACTGCTAATGAATGCTCAATACTAATTACAGGATTCCCATACTCGTCTTTTTCAGTGTATTCTTCACATTCAGAATCATCATGCTTAGCATTAGCAGCAACCAAAAACCTTGCTTCATCATACATTGCAGATTCTGGTTTTCCAGCAGACGAAATAGGCTCCACACCCGTAGCATTAATAACAGCTTGAATCATGGAACCGCATCCAGGAGCAATACCATGCTCTCTTGGAATAGTTAAGTCGCGGTTAGTAACGAAATATTTTGCACCATGCTCAACAGCGAAAGAAACTTCCGCCATTTCTTGCCAAGTCATTTGAGGATACCAGCCTTGAATAACAGCTTTAGGATTATCTTCGCACGAATCTACAAGCTCTAATCCTACGCGTTGCACTTCTTGACGCAAATGTTCAGCGCCGAGAACAAGAACTTTAGATCCTTTCTCAACATTGCGAGCTACCATTCTTGCTGCAACAACAGAAGACGTTATAATCTGCCATGGTTCTACTTTTAAACCAAAACTTTCCAGTTGTTTTGCAACAACAGATTGGAAACGCGAAGAATTATTAGTTGTGTATTCAATTGCCATTCCATTTTTTTGCGCAAACAAAATGGAATCAGACGCATATTCAACAGCATTTCCACCACGATATACAACACCATCTAAATCAAGCAGTGCTAGACGAAATGCATCGCTTAACGGACGATTACATGAAGAAAAATTCTTTTTCGTTTCAACTTGCATACTATACCTCATTTAAGTTTGCTAAACACTGCACTTAATTTAGATTCAAATTTTATTAAGCCTATTTTATAAATATCAACTCTTAAAGCAGCAAGTGCCCGGCTTACTTAAAAGCAGCCGGGCGCAAATATTCAAATGTTACGAACTACTCTTCGTCAGCGTGAACAGCACTCATCTCGATAGTATCTGTATTATCCGCATTCTCAGAGTTACTTGTCTCTTCTGAGTCTTCTAAATCTTCAGTTACTTCAGATTCTTCATCAGATTCTTCATCAGGAGCAAATTGAGCATCATCTTCACTCATGCCAATTTCATCCATCATGTCATCATTCAAATGCTCTAAATCATAGTCGATAACAATATCATCAGGATTTATATCTTCGTCATCAACATCAGCATACTGTTGCTCAAGCTTATCAAGCAAAGACTCTAATTCAATTGCTTCGTCACTACGACCGGCTTCTTCCAAGAAGTATTGTTCTGCTTGAACTGCACGCATACGATACTCTCCAGGAAGACCCTTTGAACGACCCATTGCATGAACCAATTCAATAGCCTTATCAGCATGACCAGTATCAGCCAAAACGCCTGCATAAACGAGGAACATTTCGGCTTTTACTTCTCCTCTTAAGGTTTTTGCTTCATCTGACATGCAAATTTCTAAAGCCTTATCTAGATTTCCCATACCGCGCTCGCAATCGGCAATAAATGGCAAATAATCAAGGTAACCATTCATTCGCATTGCAGTGCGGAATTCCTTAGAAGCAAGCTTGTAATCGCCCTGACGATAGGCCACAAAAGCTAAAGTTTCGCGAGCAAAATCAATACGAGATGCTTGCTTAGCAGCCCACTTTGCATGTTCTAATGCAAGTTCAGGATTTTCTTCTTGCAAAGTATAGGCCGCAAGAATATGAAGACCAATATTTTCAGCATGCTCCTTTGAAAGACCGCGCAAACGCTCGCGATCTTCTTTAGAAAGCATTGCCCATTCCAAACCTTTTGGCATCTTAGGCTCACCAGGGCGGCGTGCTGTATAAGGATTTTGAGATGGATAAGAAACAGTTCCGTCAGAATTGCGGCGTGGACCATCTTCAAAGCGGAAGTTACTACGCGAATTTGCGCGACGGTCATCTCTGCGGTCATCTCTGCGATTGTCACGACGATCAAAACGACGCTCATTATCTCTGCGCTCATCGCGACGATCATCTCTGCGGTCATCACGGAAGCCACCCTTAGAGCCTTTATGAAAATCTTTATGGAAATCGCCATTGCGATGGTTCTCACGACGATTATCCCTGCGATCGTCACGATGGTTAAAACGATGTTCACCATCAAACTTCTTGTAGCGTGGGTTGCCACCTTCTTCACCAGAATGTTCAAAATCTCTAGAGCGACGATCATCGCGACGATCA
Source organism: Gardnerella leopoldii (assembly GCF_003293675.1). NCBI lineage: Bacteria > Bacillati > Actinomycetota > Actinomycetes > Bifidobacteriales > Bifidobacteriaceae > Gardnerella > Gardnerella leopoldii. The sequence continues at coordinate 563,054 of NZ_CP029984.1, read as the reverse complement.
TCTATACGATCAAAATGACGGTTACGATCAAAGCGACGATCATTATCGCGATTCTCTGAGCGGAATCCGTCCTTCTTAAAACCATTCTTCTTAAAACCACCGCGACGGTCATCTTTACGATCGTCATGACGGTTAAAACGACGATCACCATCACGCTTTACGCCAGAGCGGAAGCTCTCTTCACGGTCATCATCATTACGGCGGAAACCACCCTTCTTAAAACCGCCTTTATGGAAACCATCTTTATGGAAACCGCCGCGACGCTCGCTACTTTTACTACCATTGCGATGACCAAATCCACCACGTTCACCAAAAGATTTCTTACCACTCCGCGAGTGTTCGCGTTCTTCGCCCATTCTGGCATACCTCTCATCTATGTGCAATTTTATTACAAAATCACATTTTAATTATATTCATAAAACAACTAAACATCTGCTGTAAGCAAGCTATAGCATACATCAAGCAGCAAGCTTACAACAGATGTATTTTTTAATAAATACAAACATTTATTAAGCGCGCTCTACGGCACCGATAGCTTTCTTGCCTCGGCGAAGCAAAGCGAAACGACCGTGCAAGAAAGAGTCCTCACTTAACACATCGTCGACACCACTTACACGTTCATTATTTAGATACAAACCGCCTGCTTCAATAGCGCGACGAGCTTCGGAAACAGTGCGGAACAGACCTGCGGCAACTGCAGCCTCAACAACACGATCTGCAACTTTAGCCTTAGCGAAATCTAAACTACCGTCTTCAGCCTTAACCTTAACGCCATCTAAAGCAGCTTCAAGAGTCTGCTCATCAATATTGCAAAGATTGCCACGTCCAAACAAAGCGGAAGAAGCTTCAATAGCCTGGCTCGTTAAATCTTCACCGTGAACGAAACTTGTAACTTCCCACGCAAGCACGCGCTGAGCTTCACGACTTCCAGGATCATCCTGAATTTGCTGAGCTAAACGCTCAATTTCATCTTTTGGCAAGAAAGTGAACACCTTAAGCAACTTAACAACTTCATCATCAGGCTGATTGAACCAGAACTGATAGAAGCGATAAGGGCTAAGCATAGAAGGATCAAGCCACATGGCGTTACCTTCTGACTTACCAAACTTACGACCTTGATTATCTGTAATAATTGGGCTAGTAAACACGTTTACGGATGCGCCACGAACCTTACGAATCAAATCCATGCCGGAAGTGAGATTACCCCACTGATCCGAACCGCCAAGTTGCAAGGTTACGTTGTAATTATCAAACAAGTACAAGAAGTCGTTGCCTTGCAAAACTTGATAGCTAAACTCAGCAAAAGAAATACCTTCATCGGAATTTAAGCGACGAGCAACAATATCCTTAGAAAGCATTGTGCCAACACGGAAATTCTTACCAACATCACGCAGGAAGTCGATAGCAGACATCTTAGAAACCCAGTCGTAATTGCTAACAAAACGAACAGGATTTTCACCATCAAGAGGCAAAATTCTGCCAATCTGCTTACGCAAACGTTCAGCCCAGCCAGCCACAATATCTTTAGAATTAAGAGTGCGTTCTCCGCTTTGACGAGGGTCACCAATCAAACCAGTGGCACCACCAACTAAAGCAATAGGATGATGACCTGCAGCCTGCAAGTGGCGCATATTAATAAGCTGCACAAGATTACCAATATGCAATGAAGCAGCAGTAGGATCGTAACCGCAATAATACGTTAATGGTTCTCCGTCAAGCGCTTGAGCAAGTTGCTGCTCATCAGTAGATTGTGAAATTAATCCACGCCACTTAAGCTCTTCAAACAAAGAAGCAAAACCTGCTTCCTTGTAGTTCCTGACCTGAGCCATTCGTATCTCCTTAATACAGAATACCGATAAATATCGGGCGCTTTGCGCGTCCACAAGCCTTTCAATTTTTGCAGCACATGACGACACGCATAATAAAAAGTGCCAAATATCATAACGTACGATACTTGGCACTATAACGTTACAGCTAATAATCTAATTTTAAAATTATTTTATAGACGAAATATAAGCAGAACCATCGCTTTTCGAATTTGCAAATTTATAATAATTATCGATTGCGTTTTCAGCCTCTACAATTTGCTCTTTAACTCGCACGAAGGCTGTACCGCCACGACCGCATCTGGCAGACACAGATCCAGCACTAGTCAATATTGTTCTAATATTCGCAATTTCTTCGCTATCAACAAAACCGCTTAGAATATTTGAAAAATCATCATCGCTTAAATCAGCAAGATCTCCCCCAATTTCCTCAGCTCGCTTTACACACAAACCAGACAAAGTATGAGCATTACGGAATGGAACACCCATTTTTACAAGCCATTCTGCAATATCTGTAGCAAGAGCGAAACCAGTAGAAGACTGTTCATAAAGTCTATTTAGATCAAATTTCATAGTTTCTACCATTCCAGCAAAAGCTGGAAGCAGCACTTCTAAAGTGTCAATTTGATCAAAAACAGCTTCTTTATCTTCCTGCAAATCGCGAGCATAAGCAGTAGGAAGACCTTTAAGAGTTGCCATTAAACCAGTTAAATCGCCTATTAATCTACCAGCTTTTCCGCGAGCAAGTTCTGCAATATCTGGATTCTTTTTTTGAGGCATAATCGATGAGCCAGTTGAATAAGCGTCATCTAAACGAACAAATGCAAATTCTTGAGTATTCCAAATAATAATTTCTTCACTTAATCGTGATATATCAACGCCAACCATTGCTGCAATGAATGAAAATTCTGCAACTAAGTCTCTACTTGCAGTTGCGTCTATAGAATTAGCGCAAACTTTTGAAAAACCAAGCTCTTTAGCTACTTCTTCTGGATTAAGACCAAGAGTATTGCCTGCCAAAGCGCCTGCTCCATAAGGGCTTTCATCTGCACGCAAATCCCAATCTATGAAGCGATTTACATCTCGTAAAAGCGGCCAAACATGTGCCATTAACTGATGCGCAAGCAAAATTGGTTGAGCATGTTGCATATGAGTGCGACCCGGCATCACCGCGTCTTTTGCATTTTTTGATTGATTCAGCAACGCTTGGCAAACTGACAACAATAATGATGCAATAATGCGCGCATGCCTACGCAAAAACATACGTATTAAAGCTGCAATTTGATCATTTCTAGAGCGACCTGCACGAAGCTTTCCGCCAAGCTCATTTCCAGCAATTTCAAGTAAACCGCGCTCTAATGCTGTAGCTTCATCTTCATCTTCCTCAATGGGTGCGAAAGTTCCGTCATCTACATGCTTTTGCAATTCATCTAATGCACAAGATAAATCAGCATACTCTTTTTCGTTAAGAAGACCTGCACGATACAACGCATGCGCATGAGCTCTAGAACCAGCAATATCATCATCCGCTAATCGCCAATCAAATTGTGTGGACTTGCTTAGTTTCGCTAGCTCTGCTGAAGGACCTGAACTAAATCGTCCACCCCACAATGCAATAGGGTGATTAGTATTATTAGTTTCATTATTTTCTAGTTCTGCGGCTGCTGCTTTTGTTGCATCGTGCATAGTTTATTACCTTTATATCTTTTTATATATCGTATTAGTTGTTGTTTGCAACGCGCATATCTCTTGCTGCTGCAACCTTGCTAGACAATCCGTAGATTTCAATGAATCCATTGGAAGCACGCTGATCAAATGTATCTGAAGAATCATATGTTGCTAAATTAAAGTCATACAATGATTCATCAGAACGGCGTCCAGTAACTACAGCTTTGCCAGCATACATAGTCATTCGAATTTCTCCAGAAACATGCTCTTGAGTTTCATTAATAAATGCGTTAAGAGAACGCACAACTGGAGAGAACCACTGACCATCATAGACAAATTCAGCCCACTTTTTATCAAGAGCACGCTTTAACCTATGCTGTTCACGCTCCAGGCAGCAATTTTCAAGCTCTTGGTGTGCAACAATTAAAGCTTGAGCACCTGGAACTTCGTACAATTCGCGAGATTTAATTCCTACAAGACGATCTTCAATAATATCGATTCGTCCAATTCCTTGCGCTCCAGCTCTTGCATTCATTTCTTCAATTGCTTGCAAAGGCGTTACGCTATGACCGTCAATTGCGACTGGAATACCTTCTTCAAAAGTAATTGTAACTTCATCCGGTTCTTGAGATTCAAGAGGATTTTGCGTATAAGAGTAGCACTCTTCAGTCGGAGCATTCCATGGATCTTCTAGGAAACCAGTTTCGATTGCACGACCCCACACGTTTTGGTCGATCGAATATGGGCTTTTCTTGCTCTGTTCAATTGGAAGCTTATGCTCGTTAGCGAACTCTATTTCAACATCACGAGTAAGTGACAAGTCTCGAATTGGGCTAATAGCTTTTAATTCTGGATCCAAAGATTGGATTGCAACTTCAAAACGAACCTGATCGTTTCCTTTGCCGGTGCAACCATGCGCAATTGTGTCTGCATCAAATTGATGAGCTGCATTCACTAAGTGCCGAGTAATCAAAGGTCTAGAAAGAGCAGAAACCAATGGATACACGTCTTCATACATTGCGTTAGCTTTTAATGCAAGCATGCAATAGTTATCTGCGAATTCTTCTCGAGCATCGACAACATATGCCTCAACTGCACCACAAGCCAAAGCACGATTTTTAATTACTTCAAGCGCTTCACCGCCCTGACCAACGTTTAGTGACACAGCTACAACGTCTTGACCTGTTTGCTCTTTAAGGTATGGAATTGCTACAGAAGTATCGAGGCCACCTGAATACGCCAAGACAATACGTTTTTTATTAGTCATAGTGACCTCCCAGGTCATGTATTGAATAAATAAACAATAAAGAGCATATTATACATCTAAAATAAAATCAACAGATGCGCCAAAAATTATTACATTTTTATCATCTTTGAAGAGTTATTATAAAATATAAAAAATATATCAATTATAGTTATACATATAAAAACGCGTGCAGCTCAACAATGCACTGCACGCGTATAAATTCTTTTCGTTACTGCAAAATTATTTTTCTAATATAATATTTATTTGAATAGCCACAATATTTCTTAATAAATTGTTTAACGAGAAGCTACTGAAAGCATCCAATTTGCTCGATTTTCAGCTTCTTCATTCGAAACGCAAACCATAATAACTGTATCATCTCCAGCAACTGATCCTAAAATACCTTTCAAAGGCTGACGATCTATAACACTTGCAACGTATTGTGCAGCGCCGGATGGAGTGTGAATAACAACAATATTATTTGCATGCCCAACTTCAGTGACAAGACCTGCTAAAGTGCGAGCAACTTGCTGATCAATTCGCACAGTATCCATAGCATGACGATTGCCAGTACCATCGCCAAGCACATACGCAATCCTGCCATCCGTCAATCGAATTTTAACGGCATTTAACTCATCTAAATCTCGGCTCAAAGTAGCTTGAGTAACATTAAAACCATGACGCGCCAACACTTTAGCGAGTTGAGATTGAGAAGTAATCACTTCTGCCAGTAACGCTTGTTCAATAGCGTTTAAACGCGCTGCTTTTGTTGCAGGACGTTGCTGTTTTATTGACACTTCGTTATTTGATTCTGCATCCGTTTCTGGATTCATCATAGTTTTATCAAAACCTTTCATAAACATATTTTCAATTAAATATATACGAATATGTGTATACATATCTACATGCATAAAAAATTATTTATGTGTTCTTCGTCACACATATCTATTATGCATGAAAACGCTAGATTCTCATTAAAAAATGAATGTTACTTTACATAAAAAGAAAAAAGAGTCAATAATACAATAAATGCGATTATGCATACTATTATTAGAACGTATGCACAATCGCATTAATTAAAATATATTATATTTTACACTCGCAAAGTTGCGTGCAAGACTTCAGCAGCATCCGTAATCTTCTTACGAACTTCTTCCACCTCTTCGCCAGAAAGCGTTCTATCATTTGCTCGGAACGTTACAGAATAAGCAAGAGAACGCAAGCCTTCTCCAAGCTGCTCACCCTCATACACATCGAACAACTCAACAGATTCAAGCAAATCTCCAGCAGACTTTTCAATAGCAGACTGCAATTCATTCGCCTTCAACTCAATTGGTGCAGTGAAAGCAAAATCTTGCTTTACAGGAGGGAAAGTCGAAATTGGTTTAGCTTGAACAGGCTTCATAAGCATATTCTTAAACAATTCAGTTAAATCAAGCTCGAATGCTGCAGAATGCTTAGGCAAATCTAGCGCTTCACAAACATGCGGATGCAATTCGCCAACAATACCGAGATTGACGCTTGAACCATCTTCAGCAAGAACACAAACTTGAGCACTACGACCAGGATGCCAAGAAGATGGAGCATCTTGAGCTTTAAACTGTTCGAGAATGAACTTAACACCAATTCTCTTACCAACTCGCTGGAGTGCTTCAACAGCATCGCTCCAATCAACATCTCTATGAGTACCAAGCCAACCAGTTTCTTCAGCATGACCAGTTAGCAAAGCAGCAACATGCAAAGGTTGTTCCGGTAATCCAGCATCCAGCGCAGCAAGTTCAGCATTAGAAGGTCTAACAGAACCAGGTAATGCAGGAATTGCAGGAGCATTTGGATCGCTAAAGTACACATGACCAAGCTCATACATGGAAATATCTGTTAAACCACGATGAAGATTGCGTCGAACAGTGCCAGCCAAAGTCATCAAAACAGAACGACGAAGCCAAGGTCTGTCTCCAGCCAAAGGATTAGCAATACGAACACTTACTTCAGCAACTTCGTCCACATTTTGGCGGAAAGCCTTAATATCTTCTTCACCAACAAATGGATAACTTAAAGATTCAACAAAACCAGTTTCTGCTAACTCATAAGCAATAGCTCGCCTAGTTTGCTGTTGCGTGGTTAAACCGGTTCGACCAGTAACAGGAACTGCAGGAACCTTAACAGGAATCTCATCATATCCAATAAGTCGAGCGATTTCTTCTACTAGATCGCAAGGCTCATTCAAATCAGGACGCCAAGTTGGAGGAAGAACGGAGAAGGATCCATTGCCACCACCAGCAACAGAGCAACCAATATCGGTAAGAATATCGCTAATGCGATTCAAATCAACTTCCAAACCAGCAACTCGCTGCACTTCATTAGCTTTAAACACAATCACATTTCGCGACTGAGTATTATTAACATCACACGGCGATGTAGATGGCTTAGCTCCACCAAACTGTTCCAAAAGATTCGCAGCCATTTGCGCAGCTGCTGGCTGCAATTGAGTATCAACGCCACGTTCAAAACGACGAGAAGCCTCAGAAGGAATCTTATGTCGTCTAGCAGTGCGAGCAATTGAAACGGGATCAAAGTGAGCTGCCTCAATCAAAATATTTTTCGTTTCACTCGTAACTTCGCCGTACATGCCTCCCATAACACCTGCTAAGCCAAGCACGCGTGAACCGTGGTTTCCATGAGGAGAATCGCAAATAACTAAATCCTCAACATGCAATTCATGATCTTTGCCATCCAAAGTCGTAAGATGTTCGCCATCATGTGCACGACGAACTACAATTGGACCTTCAATTTTGTCTAAATCATAAGCATGAAGAGGTTGACCCAAATCGAGCATGACATAATTAGTGATATCAACGGCAAGAGAGATACTGCGCATACCTGCACGCGTTAAACGACGCTGCATCCAACGTGGGCTTGCACAAGTGGAGTCAAAACCATGTACAGCACGCGCATAATATCGATCACAACCAGGTACACCATGAATTGGATTAGTATCTTCAATGCTCACGTCAATATCTGAAGTCTTGTGACCTTCATCATTAATTTGCGATACCTGCTCATTCAACTTTGAAACAGGATCCGTATAAACAGCACCAGTTGAATGATGATATTCGCGAGCAACACCACGATAAGAGAAAGCATAACCACGATCAGGCGTTATGTTAATCTCCAAAATCGGCTTATTAAGATGCAACAACTCCATTACATCATCGCCAGGCTTCAACTCATCATATTCAGCCTTAGAGAAGCCATATTCACGCAACAAAATAATGCCATTGTGGCTATCTCCCAAACCAAGCTCACGTTCTGAAGCACACATACCATCAGAAATATGACCGTAAGTCTTACGCGGCTCAATCTTAAAATCTCCAGGCAGAACAGCACCAGGAAGAGTCACAACAACCTTTTCACCAGCAGCCATATTAGGAGCACCGCAAACAATGCCACGAGGAACTTTCTTGCCGTTCTCGTCAACATCGTTGTATTTATCTCCAACATCAACATGACACCAATTAATAGTTTTGCCATTTTTCTGCGGTTCAGGGGTTGCGTCAACTACGTAACCGACAACAATTGGACCGGTAACTTGAGAAGTGTGAATCTCTTCTTCCTCTAAACCAACACGAACTAAATCTTTAGCAAGCTGTTCGTATGTTAAACCTTCTGGCACTTCAACATGATCTTTAAGCCAGTCAATATCTACCATTGGCATGAGTTTTACTCCCCCATCACAAACTGTTCACTGAAGCGCTTATCGCCTTCAACCAAATCATGCATATCGTTAATGTCATGTCGAAGTAGCAAAGTTCGCTCCAAACCTACTCCGAAAGCAAAACCAGTATAAACTTCTGGATCTAAACCAGCAGATTTAAGGACATTAGGATTCACCATTCCGCATCCGCCCCATTCAATCCAGCCTGGACCGCCCTTTTTATCCGGGAACCAAAGATCCAGCTCAGCACTAGGCTCAGTAAATGGGAAGTAGCTTGGTCGCAAACGGCTCTTTGCATCTGGACCAAACATAGCAACAGCCAAACGATCGAGAACACCCTTTAAATCAGCCATTGTTAAATGCTTATCCACAGCCAAAGCTTCACATTGATGAAAAACTGGAGTATGCGTTGCATCCAGTTCATCAGTGCGGAACACTCTACCAGGAGAAGCAATATACAGAGGAACTCCACACTCAATTAACGCACGTACTTGGTCAGAAGAAGTTTGCGTGCGCAAAACCATATTTGAACCAACAAAGCCTGCGGCATCCTTAGCTTGATTTCCTTGAACGTAGAAAGTATCTTGCATTTGACGCGCAGGATGATCCGGTCCAAAGTTCAATGCATCGAAATCAAACCATTCAGTTTCAACTTCTGGACCCGCAGAAATCTGCCAACCCATAGACACAAAGAAGTCTTCAAAATCTTCAATAATACGAGCAATAGGATGACGAGCACCTAAAGGCTTACGATTAATTGGAAGAGTCATATCTACAGTCTCTGCAGAAAGCATGTTAGCTTCTTCAACGGCTTTAATTCGCTCTGTAGCTTCTGCAAAAGCTCGACCAAAATCAGCTCGCAAAGTTGACATTACCTTGCCAACTTCCTTCTTTTGATCTGCAGGCAAAGAACCAATTGCTTTGCTTGCAACAGTCATCACTGACTGTGCGCCAGCATACTTAGTTTTAACAGCCTTCAGTTCTTCCATAGTTTGAGCAGCTGTAACGCTAGCAATACCTTCTTTTACTGCTTTAGTTACAGCTTTAATATCGAATGGCTTATTATCGGTCACAGCACCCTTCCTATCTGTGTTATATGTATATTCATTGTTTATATACGATATTGCAAAATATTGCCCAAAGTTATATTTTTCGCTCATGACTCGACATAGCCAAGCCCATAAGCATTACTGCTGCACTTGTTGCAAGGTTCATTGATTCCGCTTTTCCATATATTGGAATTATTGAAATATCGTCAACCTGTTGCAATACTTCTTTAGGTAAGCCTCTAGCTTCATTGCCAAATAAAATAGCCAAAGAACTGCTAATAACCTCGGAATTGACTAAAATTTTTGGAAATGGCACAGGTTTAATCTTGTCAGTTCCGTAAATATCAGCTGCAATAATTCGAATATTTGATTTTGCAGCGCATTCGAACCAGTCTTGAACGCTTAATTGCACTACAGGAAGATGAAATAGTGAACCTGCAGTCGAACGCACAAGCTTAGAATTCCAACGACTTACGCAATCATCAACAAAAACAACAGCATCGCATCCAGCAACATCTGCAACGCGAATAATAGCACCAGCGTTGCCAGGATCTCTTACCTGCCAACAAGCTGCAATACGAAGAGGTTTAAAATCGTTTTTTGATTTTACTTGTGCTGATTGTTGCAAATTTTTAAACTCACTAAAATAGACATCGTCCAAAGATTTCGAATTAGCAACCGCAACAATTCCCTGTGAATCAGCACTAATTTTTTGCATAATACTCGATTCAACAGGATGAACATAACAAGATCGAGATAAAGCTTCTTTAACTATTTCCCGCAAAGACGAAAATTGGGAACTTTTCTTTTCATTACCTTCACAAGCATCTTTAGTAACATAAATATCACATAACGAATCTGTGGCATAACGTATAGCTTCACGCACACTTTGCGGACCTTCAACTAAAAAACGCTGCAAATCATGCGACTTTGCGCGACCTAAAGAAACAAGTCTGCGCACGCGCTCACTGTGAGTATTATCAATTAGTTCTTTTAACGGCATAAATATAACTTTACTTCAAAAACGATTACGACACAGGAAATACGCATTCACACATTTATGCAAACTTGTCACATTCTTTGCAACAAGACTTATAAGCAAAAACTTATAAACTCTATTCATGATGCTCTGAAGCACTAGAAGTTGTATAGCCTTTAGGCTCAAGTTGGAAAGTAGTGTGAGACACAGAGACAGGAAAATGCTCGCGTAAGCAGTCCTGAAGCTGGGAAAGCACCTGAGAGCATTGAGACATTGTCATATTAGGATCCACAACGACATGTGCCATAAAAATCGGCATACCAGTAGAGACAGTACTAGCATGTAAATCGTGAACTGCAATCACATGAGGAACATGCTCTAGATGTTCCCGAACTTTGTTTAAATCAAGACCTTCAGGAGTCTGCTCAAGAAGAACCTTAACAGCATTCTTAAGAAGCTTTAACGCACGAGGAATCATAAGAAGCGCAATAATACCGCCAGCTACAGCATCAAAACCTGCCCAACCTGTGCTCATCATTACAATAGCTGAGACTACAACTGCAACAGATCCAAGAGCATCGTTCATAACCTCAAGAAAGGCAGCACGCATATTCATATTGTCTTGCGATTGAGACATAAGAATTACAAGAGAACCTAAATTCGCAGCTAAGCCAAGAATACCAAAGAATAGCAGCTGATTTACATCGTGAATGCCTTGATGACCACTACCAAAAAGACGCATTCCAGCTTCAACAAGAGCATACACTCCTACAAGCAGTAAAATAAGAGCTCCCGCAGCAGCTGTAATAACCTCAAGACGCGCCCAGCCCCACGTACGCTTACTATTCGGACGACGACGCATAAGAATTGCAGTAACTGTTGAAGCTGCAAGAACCGAAATGTCTGTAAGCATATGACCTGCGTCTATAAGCAGCGACAAAGAATTAGTTAGAAAAGAACCAATTACCTCAGCAAAAAACACAGTTGCAGTAAGAGAAAGCGTAAGAAGCAAACGATGCTGATGTGCATGACTTGCGTGAATTGCGGCTGCTTGGGAAGCTGCGTTGGCGTTATTGTAATGAGTATCGAAAGAGTTGACATTTGCATTCACACTGCTTGAGCGTGAACCAGTGCCGTTAGTTTGAATTACATCGTTATGATTATGCACTTTCCAGCCTCCTAAAATATTAAAATATTTGGGCGATATCGTTTCTCAATATCATTCGCATTTTGCCGTATACGCAATGAACCCCAGCCTAAGCCGGGGTTCACTATTATCAATTACTTTGTCTATGACTATGTAATCACAAGCTGTCAACATGCATAAACATTGTATAAAACATGTTACAAAGTAATGCTATTTCTCTGCTTTTAGCACTCTTTCACACAGGTAGTACAATACAGAGGATCCAAGCAAAGCAAGTGCAGAGAGAATGAATAAGTAGAAACCAATGCCATAACTTACAGATCCAAGCATCGAGAATCCGCCAAACTGCGATTTGAGGGAAGATATCTTGCCATTAATATGGAAAAACTCAAAAATCATAAATACGGCAGCAACACCGCCAACAATCATCATTATTTTTGACTTATTCATAAAAGCAAAAACTAAAGCAACAATAGCAATAATTATATAAAAAATTCCATCGCCAGGAGTGTTATTATTGTTTACAAAATTAAACGACTTGGAGAGACCAAAGCAATTTACAGTGATAAGTGGCAAGAATGGAGCAATAATTGCAACAACAGAAGCTGCCATATAAGCAATCAAAGAGTACTTATGTAAAAGCTCAGGATCTGAATCTTCAATTACTGAATCTATTGCCTCATTAAAATTCTTAAAGCCATCTTTAACAGAATTTAAAGTATCGTTTGCTGGCTGCTGAGTATTTTGAACAGTCTGCTGCACATTTGGGTTTCCTAAGCGATTTCCACAATTAGCACATACTTGACTATTTGCGTCGTTCTCTTTACCGCAAAAATTACAAAGCATAATTCACCTTCTACTTCAGTTGTTAAGCAATACAACTATTGCATTGCAAATTCGCAACAATTATAACAATCGAACTGACTATAAGACAAATACGGGATTGTCAATCGCAAATATGCTAAGTAAAGTGCAAATGTGGGTTATAGGCCAAAAAGTGTGTAAAGCTAAGCGGGTTGCTTCTATTTTAAGAATACTCATCAGCTTAGTTTTACACACTTTTTGGCCCATAACCCTAAAATATACTGTGATTTCAGCGCAAACAGGTCTTCCGTAGTAACACCGTTACTAGCTCAGTTCTTTAGCTGAGATATTAACAGTGTTTCGCATTTGGCACATGACTCTAAATATCGCAGGAGCCGGCGCCCAAGATACTCAGGCAATTCCGGCTCCAACTTCCATATCCTCCGAAGAGATAGGCAATAAGTTCATTGTATCAGTATGCGACAATATTGTCACATGCTTTGTTAAGTATGCTAGATATTTTTTACGTGAACCTTTTTGAATTTTTGGATAAGATTTACCAATGTAGGATCTTCATATTTATTTAATTGTTCCCCATAAAATCCAAGAATTTGATCTGATATCCATAATCTTGCGTCATCTTTTCCGTTCTTAAATTCAATTTGTAATTTCTGTATTGTTTTATTTTTTATCAAATATTTTTGCAATACAAGATCTTTAGCATTTTGGTGTTTCTCTCTTGACTCAAGAATTAGTAAATTTACTTTATACTGAGATTCCAATGTTTGCAGTAAAGTTTCCATGCATTTTCTTCTTGCTCTTTCAGGTTTCAAATTTAGGTAATTTCGTGGCATAGAAACGATAATATATTGTAAATCTAGATTTTCTATAATTCGTATAGATTTTTCTTTTTCACGCATTGTCATATCGCGCCAATGCAATTTATTAACATGTTTCTTTGTTGCATCTAACAGTTTATTTCTCACAACAAACTCTGGTAAATTGCAAATGCATGCGCATATGTGGTATGCCTGTATCCCAGATTTGCTGGATTTTGTACTTTCATCTCCCCAAGCTATTGTTTCATCCATTTTGCCTCCCAAAAAAATGCAACAACAGTCTTCTTGCTATTAATGAAGTATTTTATTATAAATACTCAATTTTCACATAAATTGTCCCAAAACTGGCAATAATACTATAGAAGATTTCAAGCGGAGGCAATCGGCAAAAAGTATGTCTAAAAACCAGAGTTTTCGTTGAAATACCAAGGAAAATTAAGTGCGCTAAGCTAAAAAGGAAGCTGGTCATTCCCCCAAACCTACCCTTTTAAGGGTCAAGGGTAAGAGGAGCCCCAGCTTCCATAAAGAGCATATCAGATAAGACAAACGTAAAATAATTATTACTTATTCTTCAAAAATCTTTTCCCATTGATAACAGAAAGAGAAAATATTCAATTATATTTACTCGACTGTTGGGAAAATGTGAACACAAGATTTTATATTATTTATTCGTTCAAACATGTGAGTATATGTATGTCAGCTAATTCAAACAATTCATGTACACCATTGTTGAAGAATATATTTACAATAAAGCATTAATGAAAATGATTAATATTCTTTATGGAATCATAAAAAACAATACACGTATATAAATATATCTCGTTGAAAAAGTAGAAAACACATGTTTCGAATTTAATTGCACACTAAACGATAGAATTGAATCATAGCGTAGGAGGATATAGTGGCAAATTTATCGCAACAAAAACGCCAAAGAATGCTTGAGTTTTTGAATAAGATTAAAGAAGAGCATAAAGACGATGATGAAACTCTTATTGCTCTTGATGAGATTGAGAATGAGCTCAACTCAAAGAAATACGGTCTTGTTTGGGAAAAGCACGAAGAAGAAGTCGACCGTATGATGCAAGACAATATACCTGTGTTCACTGAAGTAAAAGAGCGTGAAATTAAAGCAACTGATGAAAATGCTTATAACTTTCTCTTGGAAGGCGACAACCTTCACAGCTTGAAGTTGCTTGAGAAAACACATACAGAAAAGATTGATGTAATCTATATTGATCCACCTTATAACACTGGCAACCAAGACTTTATTTACGATGATGCATTTATTGATAAAAACGATGGATATTCTCACTCAAAATGGCTATCTTTTATGAGCGAACGACTAGAGATAGCAAAGCGACTGCTTTCTGATGAGGGAGTTATCTTCATTTCAATTGACGATAATGAAATTGCACAGCTTAAGTTGTTATGTGATGAAATTTTTGGTATGGATAACTTTTTAGGTATCATTATTCAGAATAAACTTAATGCAAAAAATGATACGTTAGATATACAAAAGAATCATGAGTACATAGTCACATATAGGAAGAAGTCTAGATTTATAAACGGAACCAAAGTGTTGCCAACATTAGTACGAAAGGAAAAAAAGTTACGACCAGTATACGAGGAAAATGGCAGATACTACTATGTCAATGATTCTATTACTACACGTGGTGAGGGTGGCGTATTAAGTGCTCGTCCAAACCTTGGATACACTGTGTATTTTAATCCATCTACTGGGGTTAAAAAAGCAGTATCTGACTACGATATTTCTCTTGTTAAAGAATCTAATGATGAAAGCATAATATACAAACACAGCTCCAACTTACTGAATGATGGTTATGTCGCCATTATACCTCCAAAAGTGCGTGGCAAATTGGGATGCTGGACGTGGTCTTTAGAAAAATTTAATGCAGAATCTGACAATATTGTAATAACAGGAAAAGCAGGTCGTTATACAGTAAAAAAACGAACTTTCATTCCTAAAGAATCTGTTGAAAATATTTCTGGAAACTTGTTCTATTCCTCTATTGAAGAAAGAAATTCAAGAAGTATTATCGAATACTCTACAAACGATGGCACGAATACTCTTTCAGCTGTGATGGGAAGAAATGCTACTTTTAGCAATCCTAAGAACTTGAGCATGATAGAATATCTGCTATCTATCTATGTAGGCAAAAATCCTACTATCCTCGACTTCTTCGCAGGCAGTGGTACTACTGCTCAAGCTGTTCTTGAGCTTAACAAGGAAGATGGTGGGAATCGTAAGTTTATTCTTTGCACGAATAACGAGAATAATATTTGTGAAGAAGTTACTTATGAGCGTATTAAGCGTGTGATTCATGGATATGCAGATGTAGAAGGCATCCCTGCAAACCTCAAATACTTCAAGACTGACTTTATTCCCAAAGATGCAGATGATGTGAGTGAAGAACTCCTTTCTCACATCAAAGAGATGGTAGAACTTGAAAATGGTATTACATTGGATAACAAGCACTATCTCATTGTTTTAACCGATGAACAAGCTGACGAGCTTGCTAAGAACTGGTCTAATTATGAGGATGTAAAAGCGATTTATGTTTCTCATAACGTTCTCTTTACGTCTGAGCAGAATGCTCTCTTTAGTAACACGGATATTCATATTATTCCTGATTACTACTTCGAGTATGAGCTGAAGGAGGTTGGTGAAGCATGGTAAATCCTGGACTTACAATCAATTTATTTGAATTTCAAGAAAAAGCCGTAATCCGTTTAATAGATTTAACTACTAAGTCTGATGCTAAAGAAACTGTAGTCATGAAAGCTCCTACTGGTTCAGGTAAAACAATTATTCTTATTGACTATGTTGATGAATATTTAAGTAATGTTGATAAGAAAACTGCTTTTATTTGGCTATGCCCGGGTAAAGGAGACCTTGAAGAGCAAAGTCGTAAGAAGATGCAGAAGCTTTCTCCGGGTAGAAAGACACAGAATTTATTTGACGCACTTTTAGGCGGATTTCCTGAAAGTTCAACGACTTTCATCAACTGGGAGCTGGTTACTAAGAAGGGTAACACTGCTATTCGTGATAGTGAACGTAAAAATCTTTTCGACCGTATCGCGGAAGCACATCGCTCAGGTATAGAGTTTATTGTTATTATCGACGAGGAACACTCCAATAACACTGCAAAAGCTAGAACGATTATTGATGCTTTTGCTGCTAAACATACTATTCGCGTCAGTGCCACGGCTGTTGAAAACAAACGATATGAGTTTTTTGAGATTGATGAGCTTGATGTTATTGACGCAGGTCTTATTACAAAAGCACTTTATGTTAATGAGGGTCTCAAAGAAAATCTCAATATTGATGATGATTATGATACTTTGCTTGATCTAGCTGATAGTAAGCGCAAAGAGATAGCTGACAGGTATAAATCAATTGGTAAAACAATACGCCCACTTGTGTTGATTCAGTTCCCAAATGGTAAGCCTGAAACGATTGAAGCAGTAGAAGCAAAGCTTGGGTCCATGGGTTACACGTATGAAAACGGTATGGTCAGCAAGTGGATGAGTGAGGATAAGAAAGACCTACCTGATGATCTAACTGAGAATGACGGCATTCCTGTATTCCTTCTTATGAAACAGGCAATATCCACTGGCTGGGATTGTCCTCGTGCGAAAATACTCGTAAAGCTTCGTGAAGGCATGAGCGAATCCTTTGAAATACAAACAATCGGACGTATACGCCGTATGCCAGAAGCAAGACACTATGATGATGACTTGCTTGATTTCTGCTATGTTTATACTTTTGATGAGAAATACAAGGCAGGACTACTCTCTTCAATGGATAAAGCCTACGAAACAAGACGCCTGTTTCTCAAAGATAAATGCAAGACATTCACGCTAGAAAAGCAAGTCCGTGACCTTGACTTTAACGGTTTAGGTGAACGTGAAGTGTTGCAAAAGATTTATACTTTCCTCGTTGAAAAATACAAGCTCACAAACGATAAGCAAGCAAACCTCACACGTTTAGAAGCTGCAGGGTATGTTTTTGGTAATGAAATACTCAGCTCTGCCTTATACGGTAAGTTCATTAAAACAGCATCAGTAGCAGAAGCTACCACATACCATATGGTTAGAAAGCGTGTTGATACACATAAGCACGGTATTGAACTTTTACATAGTGTAGATGCGATTAAAAGCACGATTGGTATGTCAACTGTCAAAGTAAAAGTCATTCTGGAACGCTTATTCCGTAAAGGTGGTAATAATAAGCAAAAACTTATTAGCCTTCCTACAGCCGACTTTTATGCTTTTGTTGTTAATAATGAGCATCTTTTGAAAGAGGAATTTAGAGCTGTTACAGCTAAAATGTCTGTACAGCAAGAACTGAAGCTTGCGCCTAAAACGTCTACTTTCAAGATTCCTGAGCAGGATTTCTTTAAGTATGATCCGGGTGTCAAAAATGAAGTAGAATACCTCACCAACGCTTACCGTGAATACACTTCAGGATATGCAACAAGTATCATACGTTCAACATCTGAGATGCTGTTTGAGAAGTATTGTGAAACGCGAGATGATATTGATTGGGTTTATAAAAACGGTGATACAGGTCAGCAATATTTCTCTATCGTTTACATCGATGGCTTGCAACATCAATGGCTCTTCTATGCAGACTATATTGCTAAGAAGAAAGACGGTTCTATTTGGGTAATTGAAACCAAAGGCGGAGAAGCTAGAGGACAAGATAAGAATATTGACAAGCAGATTGAGAATAAGTTCAACGCTTTTAAACAGTATGCTCAAGCTAAAAAACTTAACTGGGGTTTTGTACGAGATAAAGATGGTGAACTTTATATCAATAACACGGTATTTGCTGAAGATATGGCAGACGAGAACTGGGTGCCGATCAAAGATAGGTTTTAATAATGGCAAAATGTGCAAGCAATGATACAAATAATATATCCTTCTTAAAAGTGATCTATTTCGATGAAGAAGCAGCTACAGACTTATTGTGTATCATAAATAAGGGAAAAGTGATTAATGAGATTAAAAATGCTTCAAGTAACAATAATGCTGAATCATTAAATGGAGACACATCTGCGGGTATTAAATTTCCATTTTGGCCTTTTAGTTTGCATGCAAATATTGGGGTTAAAGGAGAGCTTAATCGTAGGGCTGAAAAAATAGTAAATCAAATTTTTACTAATGATGTATTATCTGATTATTTAGATTTTGCGTACAGAGAGAACAAGATACAAAAATTTAATAATTCCTTAGTATATGCATATCCTAATTCGTTATCTTATTTTAAATTAATAACACCATACATGGCTATGACTGAAGGAAAGCTAGACGCTGGTGATTTTAAACTTAATATTCCAATGATGGATGAAGCATTAACGAGAGGTAAAGGTTACTATGAAATGCTTTTGAATTTCAACGATAATAAAATTATTTTGCGTTTTAATTTAGCTTCTTTCAGAAATGCCTATTCACTAGCTGATTTAGTTAAAATGAATCTCACGTATCACGGCGTTAAAGTTGGAAGGACGTCTATAAATCAGTTGGATATTAATAATGAATTCCAAATGGAAGAAAAGAAAATTGACGCATATGAGCTAGCAATTGAGAACAATACAAAAGAATCAACTGATAGTGTTGATGTTTATGACGTTCTTTTTGCGGGAGTAGCATATGAAAATTAAGATTTATTATGGCCCACGCAAAGCTTTTGATGAAATTCTTCCCGAAGGTATAAGACCTAAAACGCTTACAAAATTAGTGGAAATATCAGATCGCGAAAGACACAATTTCTATGTGGATTACCCTAATAAAACAAAGGAGAACAGAAAAAAGCGAAGCTTTAAAAATGTGATTGCAACTACAGAAGAATATGCTCTACTATCTGACAGTGGACTGAATGGTCTTATAACGCTATTGGATGAGTTTTCAATTGAAAATATATACTTTCAAAATCCTCCATCTAGCGTCGTAAGTCAATTAGAAGAGGTTTACGAAAAAATAGGTAGAGATAACTATTTGTACAAAAATATTCAAACTAAAACGCTAAAGATATTTGCCAACAAGTTCACTTCTGAAATTTTAGGACAGGAAACAGCAAAAAATAAGTTGCTTGTGAATTTATACCAGCTTGCCAAAAACTATAATAAGGGAAAACCTATAGTATTAATGTTGTATGGACCAGCAGGAGTTGGAAAAACAGAAACAGCAAAATTGTTGTCATCAGTACTTGGTCAACATTTATTTAGGAAACAGTTCTCTATGTTTCACACTAATTCGTTTGCTGATTATATTTTTGGTGCAAGTCACAACTCATCTTCCCTTTCAAGAGACCTTTTGGAAAGAGAAAGCAATGTTATTCTGTTTGATGAGTTTGATAAACCCAACAATATGTTTTACAGTGCATTTTATCAGATGTTCGACGAAGGAAAATTTGAAGATAAGAATTACCAAGTGAATTTAAAAAATAGCATAATTTTCTGTACTTCGAATTTTACAAATGAGGGTCAAATTAAACGAGTCTTAGGTGATGCCATATACAGTAGGTTTGATGCTTTTATAGAATATAAAGCATTAACGAAAGAAGTTGTAAATCAACTAATATCAAAGTCATTTAGTAAATTGATAAATAGCTTAGATAATGATGATAGAAAAAGAATCGATGAACAGGAATGCTTAAAAGCTTTATTGTCGTATTCAAGTAACTTACAAAATGCTAGAGAACTTGATAAATTTGTCAATGAATATGTATTTACTCGCATTCTAAAAGCAACTTTTTCATAATAATATAATTCATGTCTTATTTATTTACGCCACTAAACATAATAATTTTTTTGTGTTTTACCAAGCTCATACGCTTCCTCAAGCATTGCTTGTGTATATATTGCTCAGTATTTGGAATATAGCAAGCCCCATTCGAATAACTTTTAGATAAAATGTCTGAAAGTAATATGGCTTGGCAAATACCACTGTAATCACCAAAAACAAGGAAAGCCTACTTCATGCAATGCGCACTAGGTAGGCTTTCTTATGTTCCCGCTTAAAGGCTTTCAGTCGATTTTCTTTTAATCCATTACTAAAAACTCATTAAGGGAGCTAACTCATATAAGAATTAGCTCCCCCTAGCTAATCAATTATGCAAATTGCTTTATTTAGAACTTTTTTTAGTTTGAGATAAAGCACTTCCAGCAACGGACTTAGAAATTTTACTAAATCTACCATCATGCAAAACTTTACTAGCTTTAGAAGCAACAGATTTAGAAGTTTGCTTCGTATTTCTGACCATACCATCACCCCCTTCTTTAAAACAATTCTTTATTAATTTATGTCTTACAAATATCCAACTCAACTACTATATATAGTACCACATTAATCTAAAATCAACAAGATATCGTATATAATATTATAACGATAAATCTGGTAGCGATAATTCATTACTACAGAAAAGTGATATTTCATTCAGAACACACCGATTAATAGAAACCCTTTTTGCCGCTTACCCCTTTTTGCAGCTTACCCAAAAACTCAGAAAAGCAAAAAGCGCCACACAGCTAAAACTATGCAGCGCTTTGTTTGTGCCTCCGGTGGGACTCGGACCCACAAGCCCGTAAGGGCGTCAGATTTTAAGTCTGATGCGTATGCCAATTCCGCCACAGAGGCAGCAATCACTTATTATGCCATACATTTAAGCAAAGAACAAGCTCAGCGTGTGGCGAAATCACAAACACATATTCTCAGTATCCGTCAGAAACTGCAAACACGCACACTCATCAACCGTCAGAAACCGCAAACACACGCACTCAGCGTGTGGCGAGTAACTTTCTTCCCAAATCAATCGTGATTCCGTCAAGCAAACCATGCTCACTTGCAACAAACGTATCTAAAACCCCACCGTGATCCTCATACGCAGCTTTTGCTAATCTCTCCAACACTCGGCTCCAAATCACTGCTCCACCGCCAACAACATCCACACGCCCTGGGTGAATCGTCGCATACGTGCGCCTGCAGTCCTTAGGCATACGCAAAAATCGATTATTAACAGCATAAGCCTGCTCTAATCCAATACGCACACCATCGACAGCAGTATGATCATAATGCTGCAATCCCATAGTCAAAGCAGCCATAGTTGTCACAGTTCCAGAAACGCCAATAATAGTGCGAGCTCGTCCTGCAGGAACGACTTTGAAAGCATCATCAATATGCTTGTCAATATCTTCAATCGCAGCTTGAATTTCCTCTTCAGTAGGAGGATCGGTATGCAAATGCCTTTCCGTCATTCTAACGGAACCAACATTCATGGAGTATGCTGCAGAAACCTTGTGCGCTGGCAAGCAGTCACCATCCCCTCCAAGCACTAACTCAGTAGAGCCTCCACCTAAATCAACTACGAGATACGGTGGCTGCAACTCATCGCGAGACACAACGCTTGTTGCTCCAAGGAAGCTAAGAGCCGCTTCTTCGTTACCACTAATAACTTCAGGGCGAACACCAAGCTCATCAATCATCATTTGTTCAAAAATCTCACGATTTTCAGCATCTCGTGTAGCTGAGGTTGCCACAAAACGAATCGCATCAACTGGATGTTCTTTCAAAACTTGCGCAAATTCGTGCGCAGCCTCCCTCACTCGCTTCAAAGCGTCATCTGCGAAACGATGAGTTTCGTCAATTCCCTGACCGAGTCTAACGACGCGAAGCATACGAGGCACAATATCTTTCATTCCATGCTCAGAAACTTGCGCAATTTTTAGTCGAATAGAATTTGTACCGCAGTCAATTGCAGCAACCTGTACTGTTTTTTCTGCGCAAGTAGTCGTTTCACTTTTTACAGCTTCACCCTCTGCAGTTTTAGCCGTTTCGTCTTCCACAACAACTTCCGTTTCAGTAGCATATGCATCATCGCTCCACGGAGTAGTACAGCGGCACACGTTAGGATCAAACTCATCTTTAATGCGCTCTAACACCATGTCACCAATCGGATTTACACCTTTGCCCATTACCAATGTTTGCGCAAGCAAAGCATGCAAGCATTTAACACGAACTGGCATTCCACCAGCGCTCATCTGACTAATATGCTCTTCACTATCCCCCAAAGACACAGCTAATTCATGACGGAATTCCAAATAATACTTATGTGCACGCTCATATTGTTTCTTTAAATCTTCGTCCGATTGTAATAGCTCGTTATATTCTCGCATAATACCGTCTGCTTCTACGCGAGACACCGCTTTTACAGCTTCAGGACTGGTAAGGTAGCATGTAGTTGGGAATGGAGTGCCATCTTCTAAGCATGGTCTAGTAATAACAGCAAGAGGTCTACCACAAACGCAACGAGCACCAACAGCTACCATTCCTCTAGGGAATCTTCCAAGTTGCTTTTCAACAATTGCACGCTCAGCATCACTCGCAGGTGTAGTAAATAAACGTTTTACAGCTTCTTTTGGAATATAATTCTTATTACTGTTCTGCATTTTATCTGAACTTTCTTGGCTGTTAGCCATGCGTTTCTACTCCTGTTAAAGCTGTTTTACAAATAAATAATTCTTTACTTTATCAGTTTATATATTTTATCAGTTTATGTGTTATAAGGATGGCACGGTATCTGGTTTGTCTGCTTTATGTATTGCATACATTAAGTCACTATACCAAGGCAAGACTGAATGAGTCTTAGTTTCGCTATTTTCTTGAGCAAATTCATTCGGAACTTTTCCAGTTACTGCCTCAGGATGCTCTACACGAACAGCCTGCTCACCAGGAAAAATAAAGCCGAGACGATCTCTAGCTTGAGCGGTAACGTATGCTTTGTCTTTCCATCGGTCAATATTATTATCCAACGTACGCTTTTGTTCACGTAAATCACTTTCTTCACGCTGAAGTGCATGAAGCTCCGACAAGCTTAACGCATAATTTCTAACTGTTGAAATGCATTCAATTGAACCAACGGTAACTACAAAAACCATAAATAAAAACACGAGCGGTCCTGAAAGTAGTCGACGCTGTTGCAATGGTGATACTACATCCTCACCTAATGCCGTTTTACGACGCTTTTTCATAACCATACTCTCTAAATTACTTGATGTATTCGACGTGAAAACATCATGTATTCCGCTAATATCTTACGTGCTTTAGATGCAAAATGCTGTTGTACCACATTTACAGTCACTCTACATTTATTCGTTATTAAAATTAAAAAAACTGACAAACAAAACTGCAAAAAAATATTCAAATTTTTCTACTTAAACCAGTAATTTCTATTAATAACATCGATCATTTCAACTAATTGCTTTGTTTCTGCAATATCATGAGCACGTATTACACGTCCACCAGCCATAAACATCGCTGTTTCTGCAACTAAAGTGACAGGCAAACGATCTTCTTTATCTAAATTAAAAAGCTTCTTACCAAAGCCTTTTCTAGAAATCGCAACCAATATTGGTCGACCAAAACGATGCAATTGATTAATATTGCGCATCATTGCATAATCTTGTTCACCATCAGCAACCTTTGCATAGCCAATTCCTTGATCAAGAATAATCCTATTTAAGTCAACTCCTCCATCAACAAGCATTTTTAAATTATCGCTAAAGAATTGACACATAACCTTTGTTAAATTGTCATATTCTGTATCTCTATTGCTATGCATTGTTACTAATCCAACGTTAGAATCTGCCATAAGCTTTACTTTTTCTGGAGAATCAAACGCACGAACATCATTTATAATATCTACGCCAGCTTCAATTGCAGCTTCCATTACAGGTAACTTGTAAGTGTCTACTGCTACAGCAATTTGAGGATAATTTTTGTGAATATACTTAATAGCAGGTATAACGCGCCTTATTTCCTCTTCTGGAGTAATTTCTAAATAACCGCCAGGTTTTGTAGTTTGACCGCCTACTTCTATAACATCAGCACCAGCTTCAACTATTTCTTTAATATGGCTATTTACTTCGTCCTCACTTTGGTACTTGCCGCCGTCATAGAATGAGTCAGGAGTAATATTCAAAATCGCGTAAACTATCGGCTTGTCAAGTGTATCAAAGCAGAATCGCCCTGCATTCCACACAATTGCTTTTTGCTTTAATATCGAGCGCAAACTTGCAAGTAATTCTTGATCTTCGTACCATGCTTTTTCGCATTCTTGCATAAAAGGTTTAAGAGCAATAAGCGGCAAAATGAAGTCAATAGAAGACTCGGAAACTTTGATAGCTGTATCAAAATGATCGAGAAAATCAG
The DNA here is from genome assembly GCF_003293675.1 of Gardnerella leopoldii. Taxonomy (NCBI): domain Bacteria; kingdom Bacillati; phylum Actinomycetota; class Actinomycetes; order Bifidobacteriales; family Bifidobacteriaceae; genus Gardnerella; species Gardnerella leopoldii. Next base: position 538,549 of record NZ_CP029984.1, on the reverse strand, counting down.
CTACTTTGCTTAAATCGTTTTTGCTAATATTTTCCCACGTGCATAAAATTTTTTGATTTACACAAAGATCCTGCAGTAACGCTATATCTGCAATACTTTTAGAAGATGCATTCTCCAAATTGCTTTCAATAATTCGCATTTGTATTCTTTCTTTCTAAAACCTCATATTTAAAAAAACTAAATTTATATTCCAAACTAATTAAAAACTTCGCTACTTTCAATAATATTAATCCAATTAGTGTCGCTAGTTTTATTAAGCTTATCTTGGATGAGCTCATGATAATTTGCATCGTCTGTGCTTATTTCAAGCAAAGGAACTAATACAAATCTGCGATTATCTCTTTCTTTGTGCGGAATCGTAAGATTTTCACTTTTTATAGTTTGACCACCAAAATCAATAATATCTAAATCGATTGTTCGAGGACCCCAACGAACTATGCGCTTTCTGTGAAGACGCTGTTCAATATCATGAATAAAATCAAGCAGTTCAAAAGCTGTTAAATCAGTGTCCAAACGTAAAGCAATGTTATAAAAACTGTCTTGCACTACGTCACCAACTGGTTCAGTTTCATACACTGAAGAAACGATAATATTGTTTATATGTGAATTTTGCTTCAATAGCGAAACAGCTTGGCGCAAATTAAGTAATCTATCACCTATATTGCTTCCAACACTTATGTATGCACTAGAAATCATATTTCCACCCCCAAAAAAATAATTCAATTTATAGTTAAAAGTATATATCATGAACAGTTAAGACTAGCCAACTTTATAAATTCAAATAATAAATATGCTAATATCAAAAATTCTTATAACAAAAATGTCGCTGTAAATTCAACACTCCTTATGAGCAATTAAACCTACAACGACATTTTTCAATACGCTTTGTCTAAAATCTGTAAAAATATTTAGATTCAAAAGTAGTATTTTTAGTTATTTTATTTTTGACTTGTCTATTTTGCTTGAGCTTTACTCAAAATTGTATCTGCAGAATGCTGCAACTTTTGCAACTCTTCTTCAGTCAAGTCAAGTTGGCACTGCTTCACAATACCTTCGCGACCAACGATTGCTGGGTAAGAAAGATAAGAATGGTATTCCTCTCGATAGTTCGAAACAGGCATTTGCTCCTTCGAATCCGAAAGAACAGCATGGACCAAACGAACTGCAGCAGCAGCAATACCGTAATTTGTATACTTCTTTCCGTAGAACACAGTGAAGCCGCCTTGACGAGTTTCTTCATCGACAGCATCTAAATCAATGTTCTTTTCTTTTGCAAACTCAACAATCGGCTGTTCAAGAACCTTAACTGTGGACCATGCGACGAACTGTGAATCACCATGTTCACCCAAGCTATAGCCCTTCACGGCTTTTGGATGCACTCCGAAGAATTTACCAACAGCGCGATGAAGACGTGCAGAATCAAGCAATGTTCCAGTGCCAATAACTTTTTCATAAGGGAGACCAGTTGTTTCTTTATAAAGCTGGCAAATAGCGTCGCAAGGATTCGTAATATCGATTAGAACACCATGGAAGCCAGAAGCTTTAATCTTTGCGCCAACTTCTTCAACTTGAACACGATTATGTTTAAGTTCTGCGAAACGATCAGGATTTGGGACGTCTAAAAGCTTAATATTGCCCATAGCGCTTACGATAACTTCAACATCTTTCAAAGCATCGTAATCATTGACAGTAATGTTTACATTAAAAGGCAAATTGTCCATTGAATCCTCAAAATCCAATGCATCAGCCTTAACCTTAGCCTCATTCTTGTCATATAAGTACAGCTCGTCGGCGTAACCACCAACAACAAGCTGATGAGCAACAGCTGCGCCAACATTTCCCATACCAATAACTGCTACTTTTCGCATAATGAAACATCTCCTTCTGTTTCGATTTTCTCACAAAAATATCACCATTATGCGGAGAATGAAAGTAAATTTAAGAAAAATTTTTTGCGTGTTGTGATTTTTTCAAAAATATTTAATAAAAAACGGTCAGCCGTAAACACGACTGACCGTTAAAACTCAAAGACTCAAGAAGCCACTAAGTTACTTAAAACTAAAAGTTACTTCATATACTTCTTGCAAGCCTTGAATGCGCTGTAACCAGCATACTGAGCGGTAGAACCAAGCTCTTCCTCAATCTCAAGCAAGCGGTTGTACTTAGCAATACGCTCGCCACGAGCAGGAGCACCAGTCTTGATTTGGCCGGTGTTCTTAGCAACAGCAAGATCAGAAATGGTGGTATCTGGGGTTTCACCAGAACGATGGGAAACCATAGAAGTGAAGCCGTTCTTAGTTGCAAGCTCAATAGCGTCGAGGGTTTCGGTAACGGAACCAATCTGGTTCAACTTCACGAGCAAGGAGTTAGCTGCACCAAGCTCAATACCCTTAGCCAAACGCTTTGGATTGGTGACGAGCAAGTCATCGCCAACGAACTGCAAACGATCACCAAGACGCTTGGTGATTTCTGCCCAATCATCCCAGCCTTCTTCCTGGAATGGATCTTCGATGGAAACGATTGGATACTCGTTGATGAGCTTCTCGTAGTAATCGAGCATGTAAGCAGATTCGCGCTCTTCGCCATCGAAACGATACTTACCAGTTTCCTTGTTGTAGAACTCAGAAGAAGCAACGTCAAGAGAAATACCAATCTGCTTGCCTGGCTCGTAGCCAGCGGCTTCGATTGCATCCATGATGTACTTCAAGGAATCCTCGTTGGACTTCATCTTTGGAGCGAAGCCACCTTCGTCACCAAGACCAGTAGCCAAGCCTTCCTTCTTCAAAACATTCTTCAAGGTGTGATAAACCTCAACACCAGCGCGCAAAGCATCGCTGTAGGTCGCGAAACCGTAAGGAGAAATCATGTACTCCTGAATATCGGTTGCGAAATCAGCGTGAGCACCACCGTTCATGATGTTCATGTTTGGAACTGGAAGAATGTGACCATTGGTGCCGCCAATGTAGCGGTACAACGGAAGCTGAGCAGACTCGGCAGCAGCGTAGAGAGCAGCGAGGGAAACGCCGAGAATTGCGTTAGCACCAAGCTTGCCCTTGTTTGGCGTGCCATCAAGCTCAATCATCGTCTCATCAAGAGCGCGCTGATCGGTGGCATCCATGCCAATAACCTTAGGTGCGATTACCTCGTTGACAGCCTTAACAGCTTCCAACGTGCCCTTGCCTTGATAACGGGACTTGTCGCCATCGCGACGTTCCCAAGCTTCAGCCTCACCAGTAGAAGCACCAGAAGGCACTAAACCAATACCCTGAGCGCCATCTTCGGTCTCCAAATAAACCTGAACAGTAGGATTTCCACGAGAATCCAAAATTTCGCGTGCATATACGCTTTCAATAGCTGCCACAACTACTCCTTTATACCTATGGGTTGTGATGACTCTTCCAAGATTAGTGCGTTTTATGGACGTTATATTGAGTACCAGCGTATTTATGCCGTGAACGTTCACAATATTTTGATTTAATTCGAGTCATATGAGCCAATTGTATATTTTTAAGCAATATCGTTTATAAATATCGATTTCAAATATACATGTCCATACCCTTGGGAGATAATGACCACAGACACGGGGTGCGCAACTACATCGTGCCAAACAACAATACATACAGTGTTGCGCTGAGAATACACTCGTTGAACCTGATATAGCTAAAACTATCGAAGGGATTGTCGCATGACTTACAGTTCGCCTAATAAAGCGAAAAACATATTGAAGATTGCATTTAAAGCGGTATCTTCGTGTAAAGTGTGGATTTCAACCATCCTCATTTTGGTTTTGTGGTTTTTTACAACTCTTTCTCCAATCGAAGACCGTTCTTTGCCATCCCCATATGAAGTAATACAAGCTTTTATTGATTTAAACAACGAAGGCATATTATTAAAATCCTTAGGAATAAGTATTTTACGAGTTCTTTTAGGACTTTTGTTAGGAATTATTTTTGCTGTTCCTGCAGGCATACTTGCGGGAGGCAGTAAGCTTGGCAATATTGTAGTTGATAAACCAAGCCACATGTTGAGGTCAATTCCATTCCCGGCTTTAGCTCCAATATTAATAATTTTCCTCGGAATAGATGAAACGATGAAAATAGCGCTTATAGCTGTTGGCGTTTTTGGACCTATGTACGTTAATATTCGCGACGGAGTGCGTAATATTGATCCGAAACTTCTCGAATTAGCGCAGGTTTATCACGTTAAAAAATCTACTATTTTTATATCTATTTTGCTTCGCGGTACACTTCCAAGTTTTATGACAGGTTTGCGATTTGCAATATCTGTAGCATGGGTTGCATTAGTGACTTGCGAAACAGTCAATTCTTCTATTGGAATTGGATACATTCTTTCAAGAGCGCAAGAATTCTTTAGGCCAGATCAAATGATGGCATGCGTTATTATGTACGCAATTGCAGGTCTTGGATCTGAGCTTACTGCAAACATATTAGAGTATCTTCTTATACCTGAGCGCAGATTAGATAGAAAATCACGCCAATAATCTAGTAGTATCAACATTTTTCTAAAGTTAACTACTTTTTAAAATGCATTAAATTGCTTTTTAAGAATCAGTCAATATTTAGAATCAACAACCAAATAATAACAACCAAACAAACAACAGATAAACAAAACAACAAACAAAAGGAGCTGTATATCATGGCTAATTTAAAAATGCGATTTTCTAAAAAGAGCATTATTGCATTAATCTGCGCTGCTTGTGCAACTGTATCTCTTGCAGCTTGCGGAAACTCACAAAAATCATCAAGCGCTTCTTCAAAAGAAGACGCTGGAACTATGAGAGTTGCTTATCTTTCTACAGCAAATTATTTAACTACTTTGAAAAATGAGAAATTCCTTCAAGACGAATTTGGCAAATCTAAGGTAGTTTACACTGGTCCTTACACTCCAGTCGATGGTCTTACTGCTGTTATGAGCGGAAATGCAGATGCTACAACTACTGGAACCGGACGCTTCATTGATTTGATTGCTGAAGGACAACCATGGGTAGCTTTTGCGCTCGAATATTACAATGGTGATTCTCAAGGAATCGTTGCGTCCGCAAAAAGCGGCGTGAAAACACTAAAAGACTTATACGGAAAGAAAGTTGCTATTATTCACAACGGTGATACTGGCGATTACATGCTTCACCGCGCATTCGATAAAAGTGGTTTAGACGTTTCTAAAGTTAACAAAGTTGAGATGAGCCCTAAGAACTTCCAGGCAGCATTTACTTCTGGACAGATTGATGCAATTTCCTCATTCGATCAGAATCTTGCTGCAGCAATGACAACTCCAGGCGCAAAATTGCTTGTAAATGCTAAAAAGTACGGCAATATGAATGTTACTATTCACATTGTTTCTAAGAGCTTTGCCCAAAAGCATCCGGATCTTGTTAAGAAGATGTACAAGGCTCTTGTTCGCGAAGCAAAAAAGTCTCATAAAGAAAACAATGTTATTGGAAACGCTTACAAGCAGCTCGGAGCAAGCGAAACTATTATTAAGCAAATTAAAAAGTTTGACAATCCAACTATTCGCCCAATCGATGAAAAAGGTTTGAAAATGATGGAAACTCAGGCTAAAGAATACGTGAAATATGGTTTAATTAAGCAAGCTCCAAAGAATTTGAAAGATTCTGTAATGGATTGCACGAAGTAAATTAATCCATATATCTATAAAACACATATCAGTAAAAACAAAAAATTAAATATCAAAAATAAATAATATATAACTGATTAATCAAAATTAAAACAAAGTTATATAACATGCTTGTATAACAAAGTTATATAAATATTATATAAACATGATTTAGAGCAACGCAGTAGGAGTAAATATGAACACTCAAATAGAAGACTATGAGACTAAAGATAACTCTTACTGCGTTACTCTAGAACATATTGGCGTGACTTTTAAAAATAACGCTAAAATATTGCGAGATATAAATCTAAATATTAAAAAAGGTGAATTTGTATCTCTAATCGGACGCTCAGGATGCGGAAAAACCACTCTTCTTAAAGTTATTTCAGGATTAATCAAACCTGATTCTGGAACAATAAACGTCACACAACATCAAGCAATAGGTTTCCAAGATGCAAGATTAATACCATGGATAACAGTAAGTAAGAACGTAGTTTTCGGCATGCAAGGAAACAAATCAGAACTAAAATCTATTGCAGAAAAAGCTCTTAACGATATGCAACTTAATAATTGCGGGTCAAAATGGCCATCAGAACTTTCAGGTGGTCAAGCACAACGAGTCTCATTAGCTAGAGCTTTAGTTCATAATCCTGAATTACTACTTTTAGACGAGCCTTTCGGCGCATTAGATGCTTTAACTCGTTTAGACATGCAAGATTTGCTTGATAATCTAAGACAGAAACATGGCTGGACCACAATAATGGTCACGCATGATATTTCTGAAGCAGTAAGACTTTCTGACAGAATTCTTATGATTAAAGACGGAATCATTGAGAAAAACTGGAATATTGATCGAAGCCAACTTGATGCACAAAAGCGTCCAAATAATCACGTTGAAATAGAAGACGAGCTTAGAGAAGCGTTACAGTAAGAACGCGAAAAAAAATAATTGATAAAGGCGACTGCAAAATAGCGGCCGCCTTTATTTATAAAATAAACACAAGAAAATTTACCAAGCGACGTCATCAAGAAGCTGACGCACCCAGGAGATTATTTCATGCTCACTCATTGAACCAGACCCGAGTGAAGATTCAAAAGGAGCTGGAACAATAAGCATATGGGTAAGAGGACGATACTGTAATCCTCTATAAATACGCTTCAAACGCATCATCACAGACTCTTTTGGATCGACGCCAACAACTCGCACTGATTTTCCTTGAGAGCTGATTTGCGTAATACCAATCTCGCGTGCTTTAAAGCGCAAACGAGCAACATCACACAAAGACTCAAACTCTTCAGGCGGATTACCAAAGCGATCAAGAAGCTCATCGTGAAGTTCTTGCAAATCACTATTATCCTTAGCAGCAGCAAGCTTTCGGTACGCTTCCAAACGAAGCTTGTCAGAAGCAATATAATCAACTGGAAGAGAAGCCTCAACTGGAAGATCAATAGTTACACAAACAGGCTCAACTCTTTCAGGTTCCTTATATTTTTCAACAGCTTCAGAAACCATACGAACATACAAATCAAATCCAACACCCTCAATGTGGCCACTTTGCTCATCTCCAAGCAAATTTCCAGTTCCGCGCAATTCCAAATCTTTCATCGCAACATCAAAACCAGAACCAAGTGCAGTATGCTGAGCAATTGTTGAGAGTCTATCGTGAGATTGTTGCGTCATAGGCTTAGATGGATCATACAAAAAGTAAGCGTAAGCACGCTCATGACCTCTACCTACTCTGCCACGCAACTGATGCAACTGGCTTAAACCGAATCTATCTGCGTGATCGACAATAAGTGTATTCGCATTAGAAATATCAAGACCTGTTTCAATAATCGTTGTACAAACAAGCACATCAATATCTCTATGCCAAAAATCACGAATAACAGCATCGAGCTGCTTCTCACCCATTTTTCCATGAGCAATAGCAACACGGACATCTGGCACAAGCTCCTGAATCTTACTTGCAACAGAACTAATATCTTCAACACGATTATGGACGTAAAAAACTTGACCCCCACGCAACAATTCACGCTTAATGCACGCAGCAACTTGAGAATTATCATACGCACCAACGTATGTAAGCACTGGAAGCCTATCTTCTGGAGGAGTTGCAAGAGTAGACATTTCACGAATACCAGTTACAGCCATTTCAAGAGTTCTAGGAATTGGCGTTGCTGAAAGACTTAATACGTCAACGTTTGTGCGCAAAGCTTTGAGAGTTTCCTTATGTTCCACACCAAAACGCTGCTCTTCGTCAATAATAACCAAACCTAAATCTTTGAACTTTATACTAGGATTCAAAAGCTTATGCGTTCCAATAACAACGTCAATGCTTCCATCTTGCAATCCAGCTAAAGTTTCTTCAATCTCTTTAGAAGTTTGGAATCTACTCATTGCAGCAACTTTTACAGGAAAGCCTTCAAATCGATTTGTAAAAGTCTCGTAATGCTGTTGAACAAGCAAAGTCGTTGGAACTAAAACAACAACTTGCTTAGAATCTTGCACAGCTTTGAAAGCTGCACGTAACGCAATTTCAGTTTTACCAAAACCAACATCTCCACAAATTAAGCGATCCATTGGTATTGGCTTTTCCATATCCGCTTTTACTTCGTCAATAGTTGTAAGCTGATCAGCAGTTTCTTGATAAGGAAATGCATCTTCCAACTCTTTTTGCCAAGGTGTATCTTTACTAAATGCAAATCCGCGAGATTGCTGCCTTGCCGAATAAAGCTTAATAAGATTTTCAGCAATTTCATGAACATGCTTTTTAGCTTTTGCTTTAGTTTGAGCCCAGTCAGAACCTCCGAGCTTGTTAAGCTTTGGTATTTCGGCACCAATATATTTACTAACTAAATCAAGCTGATCGGTTGGAATAAAAAGTTTATCGTTAGGAGCATTACGTTTGCTAGGAGCATATTCAATTACTAAATATTCGCGAGTTGCACTACCACCCGAAACAGCAATATTACGTTGTTTCATACCAACAAAACGTCCAATACCATGCTGCTCGTGCACAACGAAATCACCAGGCTTTAGTTCCATTAGGTCGATTGCTTTGCGCCTGCGTTTTGGAGTTTTTAGTTGAGCTGATGCAGAAGATTTACCTGTCAGATCACGCTCTGTAAGAATCGCGATACGCGCAACATTATCGATAAAGCCATCCGAAATACTTGAGCGCACTGTAGTAAATTCATGTACACCAGTCACATATATAGCGCGTCTCAAGCGTGCAAGAGTACCAGAAGCCGCAGCTGTAATAGTTACAGCAAAACCATTGTCAACAAGAGAAGTGATACCACCAGAAACTTTCGATTCATCTCCTCGAAACTCTTGTGGCGCCGATGCTGGCAAAGCAATATTTCCATAAATTTGATTGTCAACACCAAAAGATGTTAATTTCCATACATCATGATTAGACAATTCTAACGATGAAATCGTTTCATCAAAATCCAAGAAATTAGCTTGATCGAATGTTATTGGAGCTCCAGAACCGTGTCCAGAAGCAGCAACATGCCAACTAGCCGCTAAGAATTCGTTAGCTGTAGCAGTTACGTCATCTGCAGCTCTACGGCATTTTTCGGGATCAGATAGAATAATAACAGATTCCTTTGGAAGCATATTTTGCACTGATTCCATGCGATCCACTAGTGCAGGCAACAAAGACTCCATACCTTCTACAGGTATAGAATTTGCGATTGATTCAAGCATATCGTCAGCATTTGGAATTGCGCCAATAAGAGAACACGCGCGCTTGCAAATTTTTTCTGTAATCTGAAGCTCACGGCAAGGCGTAGCCCAAATGCTTGCAATATTATTGCCATAAGTACGCTGATCAGAAGCATGAAATTGCTTTATAGTATCAATTTCATCACCAAAAAATTCAATTCTCACAGGATGCGTCATTGTTGGCGCAAAAACGTCAATAATTCCACCACGAACAGCAAACTCTCCACGTTCCATCACCAAATCAACACGAGTATATGCGTTTTCTACCAAACGTTTCACAGCATATTCAAGAGTTAATTCTTTTCCGCACTCAAATAACAGAGGATCTATATCACCAATGCCTTCAACTACAGGCTGAATAAGCGATCGCACAGGCATAACCAACACGCGAATCGGACCAAAAAGTGATGTGTTATTTTCAGGATGACAAAGCCTACGAAACACTGCAATCCTGCTAGCAACAGTATCTGCCCTAGGCGAAAGCCTTTCATGAGGTAACGTTTCCCAAGCTTCTAATTTAGCAACGTCTTGAGCATCACCATCGTACCAATCACGCACAGACGCAATAAAATCTTCAGCATCTCTACTCGATGGAACAATAACAACAACTGGCTTTTTCTTAGCTAATGCAGCAACAATAGCAGAACGAATTCCAATAGGAGAAGAAATTGTTAAATCTTCACTTATTGAATCTAAATCTTTACGATTTTTATTTGCACTTTCGCAACAATAATCAGATATCGCATCAAGATCATATTCAGATAAAGCTTTAAAAAGTGAATCCTTAGTTGATAAATCATTAAGAATATCTCTCAAGCTTATTACTGAAATATCATCAGTCTTATCATTCTTGTTGTTTTTGATATTAGACCTGCTATCAGCGGCCATTAAACTTCTCCTGCGTCGCTGCTAATCCATGGAAAATAATACTTTCTGCAGCATCAGCACCATCTGCTAAAAAGTTTGGAAGATCGGATTTTTGAACTGCAGCAAAACCTCCAAGAACCCAATTGACGGTATTATCGTGCGCGTGAGCACCACGCTGCGCATGACCAACACCCATTCTCACTCGAGAATATTGAGGAGTACCAAGAGAGCGATCGATAGAACGAATACCGTTATGTCCTCCAGCAGAGCCTCCTGCTTTTACTTTAATGCGCCCAAAATCTAAATCCATATCATCGTGAATTATCACAATATGATCCGGTTCTATTTGATAATAGGAGCTTATAGAAGATATTGCAGCACCAGAATCGTTCATAAAAGTCAACGGTTTAGCAAGGAAAAACTTTGCTACGCGACCATCAAGATTCATAACACCTTTGCCAAGTTTAGCTAAACCTTTGTGATCCGAAAGAGATACTGACCAACGTTGTGCCAAAACGTCTGCAACCATAAAACCCATGTTGTGTCGAGTACCCTCATATTTTGTACCAGGATTTCCCAAGCCAGCAATAAGCCAAAAATCCGATGCCATGGCAGACCACTCCCCATTCAAATATTTAGCAAAACAACAAAACGGGCGCATCGATTGTAGCTGAACGTAAAATTACAACTACTCGATACGCCCTTATATACTTCAGCCTATTCTATCAAGACTCAAGTCATTATGTTATTTATTTCAAAAATTCGTCAGTAGACAATTCTTTTGCTTGCGGAGTTTTATGAGTTACTTTGCCTTTAGAATCAGTGTAAGCACCTTCCTTACTTAAGAAGTTAAAGTAAGCTTGAGCGCCTTTAACATCAGTGGTTCCGAACACAAATTTTCCGCTCTTAATATCCGCGCGATTGCCCCAATATTGACCGTCAACAATCATCTTCATGCTACGCTTAACAAACTTTATGTCAAGATTAGCATCTTTTGCTTCTTTCACAAGAATTTCAGAAGCCTCATCAGGATGTTCATAAGCATATTCATATCCACGCTTTGCAGCTTTAACAAATGCTCGAACAAGCTTAGGGTCTTTAGCTACAGTACGCTTATTTGCAATTATTCCAATAGTATCTGGCTGACCTGGCACACCGTAGTCGCCCTCCATGAAGCAGCGAAGCTTTGGTCCAAACATTTCAGATTGTACACCTTCCCAAGTGCCGTAGAAGCCACCAAAATCAGCTTTGCCAGATTCAAGAGTTCTAAAAGTTGAAGTTCCAACAGTAACTTTGTCGAACTTACCCTGACCGCCATCGTGTTGAATCATCCTACGAATTACAGCATCACCTTCAGCTGAACCAAAAGTTGCAAAAGTACGACCATCAAAATCTTTTGGAGAATGAATCTTATTGTTCGAAGCAAGTGAACACCAAATAGCACTTGGCTTTTGCTGAACTTGCATAACTTGCTCAAGATTTGCTCCCTTTGTTGAAAAATCAGCAGCATTTGTCAAAGTACTAAGAGCAAAATCAGCAACACCACTATCAACTGCATGTTCCGAACCAGTCTGAGCAACAGCAAGTATATTGACATCTAATCCGGCATCTTTAAACCATCCTTTATGCTTAGCAACATAAATACCAATATGATTAGTATCCGGTGCCCAAAATAGCATAAACGACACTTTACGAAGATTTGCATTCTTACTACTACTTGCAGATCCACATGCCGAGAAAGAAAATACGCAGCACGCAGAAAGAATAAACGCAAGAGTACGCTTTACAATACGCATATTCATGAGTTCCCTACTTTGTTTCTTGTACCGTTCTTCTGGGAAAGTGACACGAACTCGGCAGAAAACGGTAACAAAGGGCCTAGCCCGCGCCGTTCAATGCCCCTGAGCAGATTCAATCTGCTACAGTTTGCCACACATTGACTCACGAAACATTTAGATTATGCATGATTAAATAGACAAATAAAAAAATCTCGTACACTATTAAACTCACAGAAGTTGTGCGCTTCTAATAGAATGTACATGCTATTTGTAGTTTTAAATAATTCGATTGGGGCAGCAATCGAAGTCCTTTAAAGAAAGGAATCGAGTTTTCATGACGCAATCGCGTTTTAAACGTATGCTAATTAAATATCTGCCAACTGTATTTTCTGTAATAGTTTTACTTGTTTTTTGGCAGTATGCATGCGAATATTATAAAATTTCGGAAAATTTGATTCCAACACCATCTTCAATTGTTCAATCAACAGCTGACGCTTTGCCAACTCTATTACCTGCAGCATTAATTACAACACAAGAAACAGTTATCGGTTTTTCTATTGCAATAGTAGTTGGAATTCTTTTAGGTGTTATTTTCCATATTTGTAAGCTTGTTAAATCTGCTTTATTCCCGCTTTTATGCGCAGCGCAAACTATGCCATTAATTTCTATTGCGCCAATTTTTTTGATTTGGTTTGGTTTTGAAATATCGGGGAAAATTGTAATAGTAATGGTTTTCAGCATGTTCCCTATTGCTGTGCAAACTATACGAGGTCTTGACGCCGTTCCAAGTTTTTATACAGATGTTGCTTTAACTTGTGGAGCAAGTAGAACTTGGACTTTGTGGCATGTTAAATTAAGGGTTGCAGCTCGCCAAATTTTTGGTGGCATACGCATTAGTGCAGCTTATGTTTTTGGAACTGCTTCAACTGCAGAATATTTGGGAGCCAAAGATGGGCTAGGAATTTGGCTTCAATTCGCTTATAACTCATTTAGAACACCACTTATTTTTTCTGCAACAATAGTAATAATAATTCTTACTGCGCTTCTTATGTGCATTGTTAACGTTTGTGAAAGAATTATGATTGGTTCAGCAGACGAAGATGATGATCCAGATAACCAATTGTGAATTGCATTAAAACAGCGCATGTGAGCTACAAAAGTGACGAAAATAACGCAACATTCGCTACTTTTGTAACTCACAAACTGAGATATTAATGAAAACTTACTACTTACCTGATTCTTCTTTCATTGCTTCATTAATAGCATCGCTCAGCTCTTTTTGCGCCTTTCCGTAAGCTTCCCAGTTTCCGGATCGCATAGCAGAATCAGAATCTTTTAACGCTTGAGCTGCACGTTTAAGTGCTTCTTTAGCTTTTTGACTCATAGAATGAGATTTTTCTGAATTCTTAGACTCACTTTCCTTAGAGCTACCTTCTTTAGAATCAGCATCCTTAGATTCATTACTTTCAGCAGCATTGTTTGAAGAAGAATTATTAGAAGCATCTCCAGCCAAAGCACCCGAGTTTCCGCCAAATACTTGATTAAGTGCTTCATCTAATGTATCTGCAAATCCAACTTGATCTCCAAAAGCAACTAACACCTTCTTAAGCAAAGGATAGCTAGTAGAACCGCTAGATTGCACATAAACAGGCTCTACATAAACCAGTCCTCCACCAAGAGGCAATGTAATCAAATTACCACGTTTAACTTTAGTAGAACCAGATTCAAGCAAATTCAATTCTTTAGAAACATTTGCATTAGCATTGAAATTATTCTGAGCTTGGCCAGGTCCTGGAACATTAGATATCTTAGGTAATTCTTGCAAACGAATCTTACCGTAATTTGAACCGATCTTTCCAGGAGTATCCCCCGCATCTGAATCAACAGACAAGAAACCAGTTAATATTTCACGAGTACTTTTACCAGCTGGAATATAAGTAGAAACAAGCGAAAATACTGGCTTCTTTGCATCTCCAGTTTGCAAAGTCAAATAGTATGGAGGTTGCAAAATATCTTCTTTTTGTGCTTTTTGAGATTCAGTTGGATCAACAGGAATCTGCCAGAAGTCTTCTCCAGAGAAGAATTGGCTTGCTGTATCTACGTGATATTTTGCTAATAAGTGACGTTGGACTTTAAACAAGCTTTCTGGGTAACGCAAATGCTTCATCAAATCACCAGAAATCTTAGAAATATCGTGATAGTGACCTGGGAAAATTGATCTCCAAGCCTTGATTACAGGATCTTTCGTATCCCACACATACAAATCAACAGAACCATCATAAGCGTCAACTGTAGCTTTCACAGAATTACGGATGTAGTTTGCTCGTTGATTAGTCAATCCTTTAATAGAATGAGAAGTTGTTGTTGTGGAATCTTGAGTTACCTTACCAAAATCAGTCATCTGAGAATAAGGGTAAGAATCAGAAGTAGTATAGCCATCAACAATCCACTTAACGCGACCATCTACTACTGCAGGATAAACTCGACCATCCAAAGTTAAGTAAGGAGCAACCTTAGACACGCGTGTCTTAGGATCACGATCATACAAAATTTGAGATTCAGAAGTCACACGATCAGAGAAAAGAATTTGATCAGACCCAAACCTAATTGCATGCAAAAGTTTAGAGAAGAAATTGCCTAAACTTGGACCACCATTGCCATTAAAAGTAGTTAATGCACCTTGAGAACCAGTCGGATAATCAAACTCCCATGGAGCTGTCCCTTTTGGAGATCCAACGATAGAATACTCAGGAGCATTCGGAGAGAAGTAAATACGTGGTTCATACTTTTGCGACTTAGTAAGTTTGCCTTGAGCAGGAATACCGTACTCCATGAATTGCGGCTGACCATCTGTAGTTACTTTATTTCCGTAGGCTGCAACAATTCCGTAGCCATGCGTATAAACTGTATGATCATTAACCCAGTTTCGATTATCGTTTCCAGCTAAATCGAGTTCACGTGCAGCGATAACTGTATCTTGACTTACACCGTCAATATCGTATTTATCAACTGAAAGCGTATCTGCGAAAGTGTAGTATTGCTTCGATTGCTGCAATTGGCGGAAAGTTGGAGACGTAACTTGTGGATCTAACAAACGAATTTGCGCAGTTGACTCTGCTTCTTTTGATAATGCACCTGATTTACCTTTAGAAGTAGCGTTATACGATTCTTTCTTTACATTATTTAGACCGTAAGCAAACTTTGTAGCATCGATATTACGCTGAATATAAGTAGCTTCCAATTCCTGAGCATTAGGAGCAACTTTAAATCGCTGCACAAGTGCCGGCCAGGCAAAAGATATAACAATTGAGCAAACAATCATAAAAGCTAAAGCAATAGTCGGAGTTTTCCAAGCTTTTACAGCAGTTTTAAAACGCACTGAAATTGGTGCTTCTACAGATAAAGCGTGAGATTTCATAAACCAAAATGCAATAACAGAACCAACTAACACTGTAATTACTGCCATAACTATGCTTCCAGGAACTCCAGCATTCATATCCGTGTATGAACCGCCAGTAATACGAGGACCGTCAAGAGTTACAACAGCAAACATGTCTAAAATTTGCTGAGCTGCCCACGTCAAAATCACAAGCATAAACCATACAGAAATTTGTCTACGTGCTCGTTTTGTAATACTTAATATGCTTTTACCGTCGATAGGCATACTAAAACGAATTGCTCCCATAAGAAGATGCGTAATAATAGAGAAAACAAGGGATATTACCAATAAGAGCACAAATGCACTTATAAATAACCTTAATCCTGGTAGTACGAATACATAAAACCCATTGTCAATTCCAAATTGCGGATCCTTAATGCCAAAAGGTTGGGCGTTAAACATTAACAAAATTTGCGCCCAATGATTGTAGAATTTAAATCCAAATACCGCGCCTACAATCAATGAAAAAATTCCTGCAACATGCAAAGCAAGCTTTGAACTAATTCCCTGCTTTAAATCAATAACATTGCCTTTAATTCGAATATAAGTTCCATCTGCATTGCTTGGACGCGCTTTTATTGCCAAAGCTGCAGACAAGTAGCCAAAAACAGACATTAATATTGCATAAAGCACCCAAACGCCCACTTTTGCTGCAAGTTGAATCCAAATAACACTTTCAAAGCCAAGCTGTGAATACCACATGCAATCAGTTATGAACCTTGCGAGAGCAAATATTGCAGCTATAGCAAGCACAACGATTAACAATACTATCGCAAGAATCCACCGCCATCTTCTTGAGCCGCCAATAAATTTACCTACATTAAACTCTAATCTCATAGAACGCTTATGCTCCTTATTTTCAGTGCTCTTATAATCGCTTTTATTGATATTATTACTTTCGCTATTTTTTGGAAAATCGCCTTTGTTCTCTAGTTTTTTCTTAGCTTCTAATAAATCACTAAAGAGGTCACCAAAGTCACCATCATCACTATAATAGTCTGCCCAATCTTCTATTTTTTTTGTAAACTTTGAAAAAGTCTTACCTTTGTTTTCACTATTAGAATCGTCTTTAGCATCCTCTTTAGAATCGTCTTTAGCAACAACATCATCACTTTTATTATCTTCATCAATACTTTCTACAATTACATCTTGCTCAATAGAATCAGTAGAATCGTTATCTTGTTGGCGCTTTTTCTTTCCGTCGCTTGTATAATCGGCACGCTTATGCGTCTTAGTATTTTTAGGTTTTTTAGCCATATACACGCCAAAAGCAGCCCATGCAACGCCAATAATTATTTCTATGATGAGTTTCAACATAAAGTTAATAGTACTATATTAATTATTCCCACTCTACATATTATGTAATCAAAACTAATTACAAAAAGCGCGCCCGCAAATTAATGCAAGCGCGCTTAAAGCGATTAAATTAAATCAAATTGGAGCATTTAAGTTAGGCAACATCAGGATCATCTTTAGCGATCGTACCAGTAAGCTTTCCAATAGCCTTCAATAAGTGATATACAACCAACACCACAACGGTTCCGATTGCAATACCGTTGAACTGAATGCCAGAAATAGCAAACTGGAAGTTAGCAATACCAATAATCATAACGATTGCAGCAATCATAATATTCACTGGCTTATCGAAGTTCACTTTGTTTTCTACCCAGATTCTTACGCCAATCATGCCAATCATGCCGTAAAGCAAAGTGGTCACGCCACCGAGAACACCAGCTGGAATTGAGTTTACAACAGCACCAAACTTTGGGCAAAGGCTCAGGATGAATGCAAAAGCTGCAGCACACCAATAAGCTGCAGTAGAATAGACCTTTGTTGCGGCCATAACACCGATATTTTCGCCGTACGTAGTAGTACCACAGCCACCGAATAAACCAGCAATAGCTGTACCAAAACCATCTGCAAATAATGCAGTTCCAATCTTAGAGTCATAGTCGCGACCAGTCATTTGAGCTACAGACTTTACGTGACCAACATTTTCTGCAATAAGAACAAGTACTACCGGCAAGAACATAAGTAGAACAGAGAAATCAACTTGTGGAGTGTGGAATTTAGGAAAACCAATCCAAGAAGCTTCTTCAATCTTTTTAAAATCGACTTGACCTTGGAAGCATGCATAAGCGTAACCAACGAGAACACCTAAAAGAATATTTAAACGACCAAGAAGACCGCGAAATACTACAGCAATAAGCATTACAGCAACTAATGTCACAAGAGCCGTATCTGGAGCTTTCTGGAAATTAGTCCAAACTGCAGGTCCTAAATTAAAACCAATAATTGCAACGATTGCACCGTTTACAACAGGCGGCATAATAATGTCAATCCACTTAGCTCCTGCAAAATGTACAAGCACACCTATAAGAGCAAGAAGTAAACCTGTGCACATAATGCCAAAGCTTGCAACTGCAATACCTTTATGAGCTGTTGTTACAGCCATAACAGGTGCTATAAGACCAAAAGAGCTTCCCAGATAACTAGGAAGCTTATTTGCGTTAATAAGTAAGAACAGTGCTGTAGAAATAGCAGTGAACATCAATGTTGTTGATGGATCAAAGCCTGTAAGAATAGGCACCAAGAACGTAGCACCAAACATTGCAATAACATGCTGAGCACCAATTCCAGCAGTACGAGTCCAAGTCAAACGCTCGTCTGGCTCTACAACTTCACCAGGCTTTAACGTTTTGCCATTACCGTGAAGCTGCCACGTGAATAATGAATTCATTTCTTCTCCTTGCAAAAACAAGCTATGCAAAATGTTGTGTAAACAAGTGTCGCTAAAAAACAAGCACTCATTGAGCGCTGGGATGGCAGCTTCTGGGAGGTCCATTGCACCACCGACCCATATGCCAAAGGGACATTCTAATGTTGCAAAACGAAAGTGTCGAGCATAAGAAAAAAATTACAGTTTTGTTTTTTATTTTTGTTGGAATATCAAGCAAAGTCGGCGTGTTGAAAAGAATGCAATGAACACCAACTAAAGTTGATACTTACTAACTTATGTTTATAAAATAATTAAAGTTAGGCAAAGTTAAACAATCGCAAAATTAGTAAACACATATTCAAGCAAGTAATTTTTGTAAATATTCTTGCAAAACTAATGCGTGATTTACTTTTGGATTTTTTGCAGCATACAACAAAGTTATAGTTTGATACTTACTAAACAAATCCATAATCACACCAACAGCTTCATGATTTGAATCAAGTTCTTCAACATAACGATGTGAAAATTCTTCAAAATGCTCCGGATCATGATTAAACCACTTACGTAACTGCGAAGTAGGAGCAATATCTTTAAGCCATTTATCAATATGAGCATATTCTTTGCTTATACCACGCGGCCAAAGTCTATCAACCAAGACTCTCACACCATCATCTTCACTAACCGTTTCATACACACGCTTAATCTTCACAGTGCACTTGTTCATAAAATCTCCTTTATACGTTTACTATAATCGCAGCTTTATTTATTTTTTCAAGGAATTATTTACTAGCAAAAGATATATGCGATATAAATTGAGTTATTATGTTCGATTATGTGATTTTCTGTCGGCGTGTCGCGTTTATTTGCAGCAAAATTATATAAAATTTGCTTAATTTTTTAATTTATGTTCGTTTTTGTCCGATTATGGGAGAATACTTGGCTAAATGGTTAATTTCTTTGATACATGGAAAAAGAAAATCTGCACCATCGATATGGCTCTTATTGCTGTATTGACACTTCTAGCTTCCTTCATTGGTAGCTGGCTTAAGCAGTACCCAGGTTTCCAATTACTTGGTGCTCTTATTATTGCGTTGCTTGTTGGCATGGCTCTGCAGCTGCCATTGCACGTGTACAAAATGAATAATGATTCAAGGCGAGCAGGCGTTAAAAGCGCTGCTGGTTTGATTGCAAACAAACTTCTTCGCCTAGGTATTATTCTCCTCGGATTTAAGCTGAATTTGCATGATTTGTTTACCAAGGGCATTAAATGCTTGCCTATTGCAGCTGTGTTAGTTGCAATAATGGTTTGCGTAACTTATAACATTGCTAAACTCTTGAAGGTAAATCCTCAGCTTGCAATGCTTACAGCAGGAGGCACAAGTATTTGTGGAGCTGCTGCAGTTATGGGTCTTTCTGGCTCAATGCCAGTTCTTCCAGAAGAGGAAGATGAGAAAGAACAGAACGAAGTTATGGCTGTTGCAACAGTTGCAATTATGGGCACTATTTACGCTCTTGCTGAAATCTTCATCCTGCCTAACTTTGGCATGACTAAGCAGCAGCTTGGCATTACAGCAGGTGCATCACTTCACGAAATCGCACATGCCGTTGCAGCTGGCGGAGCATTCGATAGTATCGATGTTGCAACAATCATGAAGCTTTCACGAGTTCTTATGCTCGTTCCAGCCTCCATCTTTATTGCAATTTGGTGGAATGCTCGTCATAGCAAAGTTGAAAATGGCGGAAAGCATAAGATTAGCTTCCCATGGTTTATGCTTGGCTTCATTGCAGCATCCGTTATTGGAACTTATGTTCCTTTCATAACAGCTCACGCATCAACTCTTGTAGAAGCAGGATACGTTTTCCTTGGCATGGCTATGGCTGCACTTGGAATTAACGTAAACTTCCGAGCTATTTTTAAGCAAGGTCGCGCAGCATTTGCAGCAAGCTTCCTAGCTTCTATTGTTTTAGTTGCTTTGGCTTATGCAGCTGCAGTACTGTTCTTCTAAATACAACATTACAAAATAGTTTTGCTTAACAAATGAGGGTCTTCGTTTGAAGATCCTCATTTTATATTCTCGATAATTTATTTTCGTGTATTCTTGAAAAATCTATCCAATATGCACAGCCGTTCCATCAGGAATATTTTTATAAAACCATTTGGCATCCGCAACGCTTAAACGCACACAACCATGCGATGCAGGCTTTCCAAGCTTCATGCCTTCTGACGGAATATATTCTCCAAAATTATAATTCGTCGGCACAGAATGGAATAAATATTGCGATCCAATAAAAGCAACCCAGTAATCCGCTCCAACTTTTTCATCTTGATTAAAGAAATGATCACCACGACCATTAATTTGATAATTACCATGAGGAGTCGAGTCTTTTATTCCAGAACTCATAACCATTGAATACACAGTTTTCCCATGAGCAATAATATAAACACGCTGTTTTTTCAAATTTACATTCACATGCAAATCCGAAACCTTTATTCCTGTAAGATTAGGATAGGCTCCACCAGTAGGATATTTCCAAAAATTAGGTTTAAGTAAAGACTTATTTTCTAGATAATTTTTGCAATATTTTTTAATAAAAGATTTATCATTACCGTTCAGTTTGCTTATTTTGCAATCAATTTTTTCACGCTCACTCAAATTAATTTTTTTTAACTGAGCACTATGCCTTAAAGAAGCAGAAACAACATTAGAAGTTTCAAAACCAACAAAGCAGAAGAACGGAATCAATAATGTAGCCAATAAAGCTGATGCAACACAACGAGCAAAATTAGAACTACGCTTCCACCATTTGCAAAATCTTGCAACAATGCGAACACACTTGCGTATATCGCTCACAAAGTTACGAATAAATTGCATAACATCTCCATTGTAAAAGCAAAAACGTCGCTCCCCCTAGTTTAACAGCAAACCGAGGAGAGCAACGCTTAAAAAAAAAAATAAATCTTTTATTTATTATGATATTAAAATCACTCGTAACATAAAAATCATAAATTTTTTTGAACGAACATGAAAATAATCATACATTAAATTTGAATTCGACAATATCACCGTCTTGCATCACATAGTCGCGACCTTCAAGACGAAGCTTTCCTTCTTCCTTAATTTTTGCCATAGAACCGTCAGCAGCAACGAAATCATCATAAGATACGATTTCTGCCTTAATAAATCCACGCTCAAAATCAGTGTGAATCACACCAGCAGCTTGTGGAGCAGTCCAACCTTTATGAATCTGCCAAGCGTGAACTTCCTTAACACCAGCAGTCAAATAGGTTTGAAGACCTAAAATATCGAATCCCACACGCGCAAGTTGATCCAAACCAGATTCCTTCAAACCAGCATCTTCAAGCATTTCACGAGCATCAGCTTCGTCAAGTTCAGTAAGCTCGGACTCAAACTGAGCATTAAGGAATATTGCTTTTGCAGGAGCGACAGATGCAGAAAGTTTAGACTTCAAATCTTCATCAGCCAACTCCGAATCATCCACGTTAAACACGTAAATAAATGGCTTAGCAGTGAGCAAGTGTAAATCATACACATCGTTTTTATCAATAAGCTTTTCGTTATGAGCCTGGTCAATAGTCTTTCCAGATTCAAGAATTTCCTTAGCTTTATTTACAGCGTCTACGTATTCCTGCGTAACTTTCTTACCGCGCAAATCCTTTTCCAACTTTGGAAGAGCATTGTCAATAGTTTGCATATCGGCGAGAATTAGCTCAGTATTAATCGTGTCAATATCGTCAGCAGGATCTACTCTGCCGTTAACATGCACAATATCATCATCATTAAATGCGCGCACAACTTCGCAAATAGCGTCTGCTTCGCGAATATTAGCAAGGAACTTATTGCCCAAACCTTCACCCTCGGAAGCACCCTTAACAATGCCTGCAATATCAACGAAAGTAACTGTTGCTGGAACAATCTTTTCAGTATTAACTAATTTAGCTAAAACTGGAAGACGATGATCCGGAAGCGGAACAATACCAGTATTAGGCTCAATAGTTGCAAACGGATAATTCTCCGCCAAAACGTTGTTGCGGGTTAAAGCATTAAACATAGTGGACTTACCAACGTTTGGCAATCCAACGATTCCAATAGTTAAAGACATATTTACCTAGTTTAGACCAGCGCCGGGAAAGCCGACACAACTTGATTTTATTTACTATTTATTTTCAATAGCATCAACTGCAGCAATCACATCTCCCCTAAATCCGCGAGATTCTAGCTCAGCAACGCCACGAATAGTGGTTCCTCCAGGAGAGCACACTGCATCTTTCATAGCACCAGGATGCGTGCGCGAATCCATGTATAACGCACCTACTCCTTCAATCATTTTTGCAGCCAAACGGTAAGCACAATCACGTTGCAAACCATACTTCACACCAGCATCACTCAATGCTTCCATGTACATTGCTGTAAAAGCTGGAGCGCAGCTAGAAATACACATTGCAATATTCATATGATCACTAGTCACTCGCTCTACCAAAGAAATTGGCTCAAATAAAGCATTAAACATTGAAAGTTGACTATCAGTAAGCGTATGAGTAGTTTCAGCTAAAGTCACACCTTGGCCTACAGAAATAGGAGTATTAGGAATAATGCACTGAACATGAGCTTCCTTGCCAAGTAGTTCCATGTAACGCTCAAGCGTCCAACCGGCTGCAACGGAAATAACAGCAATACCTCGTTCATTAATAATTTCACAAATTGGCTTAAGTACTTCAGCAACCTGATATGGCTTTACAGCAATAATAATCGCATCACTTGCTTCACATACTTCTTGAGCAGTGTGCATAGCGCGAGCGCCAATCAGCGAAGTATTACGCTCGAGTTTTTCAAAATTATGCGCGCAAGCAACAATATTTTCACCTTGTAATACGCCAGCATTCAGCGCACCTTTAGCGATTGCTTGTGCCATGTTGCCATAACCTATAAAACCAACAGTTTCAGATACACAAGTACTCATACACGACCCCCTTTAGCGCATTGATAAAACAATAGCGCACTCATTACTAAGCAAACAGATGTATAGCATAGCAAAGAGTGCACTATAATCATTGCGCATATTAAAATTATTACCTTTATATATGGCTTATCTCTTATAAATTCCCTCTAAATCACCACGATTCAGCGCCTCATCAAACAAATGACGGAAAACAATGTCTCCATGCAAACCATCATGCTCAAACTCGTTCGTTGTCCAATAGTGGGAGTTGGCAATACGAGAAAGAGTGTCAAGCTGAAGACCAGAATCGACATACATGTCATCAAAATACACTGCTGATTGCAATGGAACTTCGTTATTAGCAAGTTGATCTTGATCGTAAATTTTGCCAAACTGCTTATCTTTCATCAAGCAGTCAACAGCTGGAAGGAATGGTTGCAAAGCTTTCTCTTGATCGTACATCCAAGGAAACATTGCTTCACCTGTAAACATAATAGGGCGAGCAGAACCAGAAAACTCTGGCATAGTTTCTCGAACCTGCTGAGCAGCCCACAAAATTGGGTGTTCCAATTCACCATCAGCATAAATAAATTCTTGTAATGGCCAATAAAGTGGACTAGAAGCTGTAGAATCCATGACACCATACACAAAATCGTCACTTAAACTACCTGCAGAAGCTCCTCCGCCGTGCTTAAATGCTTTCAAGGAACCATCACCATCTGCAAACGCAGAGTCAATTAACCAATGCACTCGTTCAAAACTTGGTTTCATTCCAAATGAAGAACCCAACATTTGGAATCGCTCAACCGTAAGTTTTTCACCGTTCGGAAGCACAACATCACCCTGTGCAATACGATCTGCAATAGCTGCAGCACGAGCAACATCTTGCGGATAGCGCTCATAGAATTGCTCAGTTTTACGCGCCATACGAGGAAAAGTATGCTCATAGACTTCACGCGCATTTGCTGGAACGTGAGGAATACCTCCTGTTGTAAAGCTTGCAATTAATCCTTGAGGGAATAGTGATAGATATGTAAGAGTCAAGAAGCCACCATAGCTTTGACCAAGTGAAACCCATGGCTTAGCATCGAATTCAGTAAGTCGCAGATGTTCAAAATCGCGAATAATAGAGTCAGCCAAGAAACGCTTTAAATACCAGGCTTGTCGCTCAACGCTTACACCGTCATCTGCCATGCGCTTCATAGTTGAAGCGTCTACTCTTGAAGAACGCCCAACACCACGCTGATCCGGCAAGACTACGCGAAAATGTTTAATAGCTTCTTGAATCCAGCCATCACTAGAAGGCGAAAGCGGTCGTGGACACTGCCCACCAGGACCTCCTTGCAAAAATACTAATAAAGGCAAATTATCATGTACATGCTCAGGAGCACAAACTACTCTACAGAACAATCGGATTGTTTCGCCTTTAATAGCTCCACCAGGAGTGTTTCCTTCCCAATCAAGCGGCACGTCAATTGCACGTTCTTCGATATGCAATCCCGGAACATAATAGCTTGTAAGTAACGCCATTTCGCACTCCCTTTCTGTACTCTTGCATGCTACATGCAATGTCAATTACACATTCTTATATAAATCATACTCAAGTTCGATTGTTCTATAAAGTGCTATGCACTAGCCTAGTAATTATGAAAGTACCTAATATGTTTCAAAGTGTTATACAGTCCTTACGAAAAGAGCTCACATTAAACGACATATTATGGGGTATTATTCCACTTATTCTTTTTATACTTTCAAACAATAGATATAGTATAAGCTATGTTGACGGTTTACTGACTCAGGGTTCGCTGGTTACAGTAGCGCTTACAAATATCGTTGTTGCACTACTACTTTCAGTAAGAAAGATATGGCCTGAACAGGCGGCTATTATTTTTATTGTTATTTGCATTGTGCAAGTAATATTTGGTCCAGCTCAACTTTTCGCTGATTTCTTTGGTTTCGTGCTGCTTGTTAACGCTATTGCGCGCGGAAACCCAACGCATACGAAAGTTTTTGTTATTACAGCTTACATAACAACCATATTATCTTGCGCATTAATATCGTGGAATGTTGTAATGGGACCAATATATGGCAATAATCATTCGAAATCTAGTTATACCTGCAGTGTACGAAATATAAATAGCAGTAATATAAAAAATTGCGTTTCAAATATACTTAATTTTGCGATTCCTTCCATAATTTTTGCGATTATTATTACCACTATTACGGTTATTATTGGCTACTGGCAGCGCACTCATGTGCATACTATTCAACTTTTGCAAGAACACAATAACGCTATTCGCGCGTACCGCCGAAAAGCTCAACACATTGCTGTTACTGCAGAGCGAGCAAGAATTGCTAGAGATATGCACGATATTGTTGCTCATACGCTTTCTATTATTATTGTGCAAGCAGATGGCGGCCGTTATGCCGCAACACAAAATATTTCGCTCGCTAAAAAAACAATGCATATTATTAAAAATGAAGCTGAGCGCGCCGTTCACGACATGCGTAGGCTGCTAGAAGCTTTAACTGATGCACCTTCTAACGACACAAATTTGAATCACGTGCCATCACTTATTGAGCAAGCGCGAATTGCTTCACCAAATAATATTTTTTGGCATACTGTTGATGGCATAAATTCTTCTCATAAACTCAACAAAGCTGCACAAACTGTAGCATATAGAATTATTCAAGAAGCACTTACTAATATTCGCAAGCATGCAGGCGAATGCGTTAAAGTAAACATTCATGAAGAATGGAACAACCAAGGTTTAAAACTAAAAATTACAAATGAAATACACAAAATCGAAGTTAACCAAACGCAAAATAGCAATGCGCAGCATAAAAACGGTTATGGCTTAATTGGCATGAAAGAACGCATTGAAAATCTTCACGGAACGCTTAATTACGGGAAACTAAACGATGGAACGTTTAGTATTGTTGCTTTTATTCCATATTCTTACAGCACAGACCCGTCAAATACTACTGCTTCTGTATTAAATAGTATTCCTAACGTTACTTATAAGAATGCAAAAATTAATAATCAATCAATAGCGCAAACAAAACCGGCAAATGCAAATGTTCCAACCTCATCAAAAGTTTTTCCAGAAGTAAATGCTTCACAAAATAAGATTGAGAAAGTATCACAATGGTTTGAACAACATTGGCTTATTGGAGACATTATTTATGCAGCGCCTTGGATTGTTCTGATGCTTTTTGTGCCAACTTATGATTTTATTCTTGGAGATGGAATGTCTTCACAATATTTCGACTCACTTTCGTTAGAAATATTTTATAGAGTATTTACTCTTGCAACCATGGTGCCGTTTATGTTCCGTAGAAAATCTCCAACAACATGCGCAATTGTTGCCGCAATATTTTCTGCAATACAGCTAATATTCTTACCTAATATTTTGTTTGCTAACTTATTCATTCCAAGCATTATTTATGCTGCGGTTCTATACGGCAAAAAGCGCGCATGGCAATGGATTAGCGCAATAGTACTTTTAGAATCTGCTATTTTTGCACTAAAAATTGGCATCGCATCAAGAAATATTCCAAAAAATGCAACTCCAATACAATTCTTTACATCGAATATAGACACGACTAATTTTTATATCATTATGCAAATGGCATCCGTAGGATTAGTTTTTGGTTTCGCAGTTGCGTTAATTTGTTTTACAGTTATTGCGTTTGCTTATTACCGAAGAAACGATGACAATAATTTATTGCTTCTAAAAACACGCAGAACAGAACTCGAGCAAGAACAAAAACAGCTAGAAGTACTTGCAGCAAACGCAGAAAGGCAGCGACTTAGCTCAAATATTCAGCAAAAAGTTGCTGTTACACTGCATAAAGTAATCGATGCCGCAAATAACGGAATTGATATGCTAAATAAATACGAAAAAGCAAATAACAATACAGAAAATCGAAAGTCATCAGACCCAGAGCAATCACAGGGACAAAGTGAAGAAATTAGTAAAGCTTTCAAAAATATTGGAGATGAAGGTCGCTCAGCACTAAAATATATGCGAAAATTGCTTGGAATTTTGCGAGAAACAGGATCAAGCGTTAATTCAGCAAATAATGGTGCGAATGTAACTGAAATTGCAGTTCGCCCTGCTCCCTCGCTCGATGAGCAAATTCAACACAGTGCATTAAATAAGCAAGAATAAGTTGATACTATAGAAAATATGGAAAACAATGGAGTAATTCGCGTTACAATAGCAGACGATCAGGAGCTTGTTCGTGCAGGATTTGCTATGGTAATTAACTCGCAGCAAGATATGCAAGTTGTTGCTCAAGCAGCGAATGGAAAACAAATAGTAGAGATTACAGAAAGAGATCATCCAGACATTATTCTTATGGACGTTCGCATGCCTGTAATGGACGGATTGGAAGCAACTCGCAAGATTCTGCAGCAAAAAACTAACGAAAATACTAAAATTATTATTCTGACAACTTTTGATTTAGACGAATATGTTATGGCTGCAATTCATGCTGGCGCTTCCGGGTTCCTTTTGAAAGATACTGAACCTGAAACTTTGCTTAATTCAATACGAACAGTGTATCAAGGAAACGCAATTATTGCTCCGACTGCTACGAAGCGTTTGATTGAAACTATGATTCAGCAAAGCAAAGTAGCAACAAATACTACAGAAAACAGTGCTGCGAATTATACCGCACAAGCAAGTTACGATGTACAGGCAAGTTCGACTGCGCAAACAAATCCGGATGTACAAGAAACGCAAAGCTGCACATACGAAAATTCTGCTATTCCAGAACTTACTGATAGAGAACGCGAAGTTCTTGTTGAAATTGCTCACGGACTTTCAAATCAGGAAATTGCTGACAAACTATTTATTAGCTTGCCCACAGTAAAAACGCATGTTGCGCATATTTTAGGAAAAATCGATGCTAGAGACCGCGTTCAAGCTGTAGTTTTCGCTTACGAAAATGGCTTAGTTAAGCCGTAAAAAATATAAAATTGCGGCTGTTTATGCATAGACACAAATAGCCGCAATTTAGATTATCAACGTACCTAGTAGCCTTTTAATTTATGCTCTTGGAAGGCGACGGTGACGCATAACAGTCACGCCGGCAGCAGCAGCTCCAGAAATAGTTAATGCACCCAAAACGCCTAGCATTATAGTGCTAAGCATATTACCAGAAGACTTGTTTTCGCCTGCAACTTTAGCTTGAGCTTGTGGCTTATTGCTTTCAACAGGAGTCTTTTCTTCAACTTCCTCAACATCACCCTTGTTATTTTCAGGCTTCGTAGAGTTTTCTTCTGAAACCTGTGATTCGGTTGACTTGTTTGTTTTTGAAGTATTGTCTGTCGGAGTCACAGGCGAAGAAGAAGTATTAGCAGCAGCTGGAGCATGAGATTCGGCTGCAGAAGAAACCTTTTTAACTATTTCAACAACCGGAACTACTACTTTCTGAGTATTTGCATCAGAAGGCTTGGAGCTTGGCACTGCTGGAACCGCAGAAGCTGCAGGAACAACATGAGTTGAATTATTTTCAACTTGAACTGCTGGAACCGCAGGGGTTGCAGGAGCAGCAGGTGCCGACGGAACAGTAGGAACAGTAGGAACTGGTACTGTTGGAGCCGCAGAAGCTGGCGGCACAACCGGAGAATTAACAGATGGCACTGGAACCTTAGCTTTAGGAACCTCAGAAGCAGCATTTGATTGTGTATCGGATTCGGCAGGAGCAGCTACTTTCGGAGCAGATGCTACTGGAGGTGCAGGGACTGGAGCAGCATGCTCTTGAGATTCATTATCTTTTTTAGAATCAGAAGGTGCTGGAGCAGTAGGACCAGTCTGTTTTCCTGATTCTTTTGCCTCATTATTACCAGCAGAACTGTTACCACTTTGCTGATCTTTTTGATCTTTTTCCTTCTTCAATTGAGCTTTAAGAATAGTAACTTTAGCTTTAGCTTCCTCAAGATTCTTTTCTGCGTCCTTTAAAGAATCCTCAGCTTGCTTCTTTAAATCACTTTTCGCAGTTCTCTCCTGAATCTGATTGTTCTTAAATGTTTTAGCGCCTTCAAAGCCATTTCTTAATGACTTAATTTTTTCATCTAGTTTCTTTTTGTCGTCAACTAACTTATAGTTCTCAATAATATTATTAAGAAGCTTTGTTTCAGACTCTGCTTTCTTTACTTCAGAATCTTTACTGTTGGAAGCTTCAAGCTTACTAGCTACATCTTTTTTAGACTCATCAATTTGATCTTTAATTTTTTGAAGATCTTCACTTACTTTTTCAAATTCTTGCTTTGCATTCTGGAAAAGAACTTCTAATTCTTTCACAGTTTTTTCTTTAGCAGCAACAAGTTTCTTATTTTCTTCAACTTTTTTGCTAAGTGAAGTTTGATCATTAGAGACTTTTCTAAACTGCTCCGCTATAGAATAAATATTATCACCATCGTTTGGATCAACTTTTTCTAATGCGGATTCCAATTCACCGATTTTTGTATCATACTCTTTAATTTGAGCAGAATCACTTGCAATAGATTCATTAAGATTATCTACTTCTTTGTGAAGATCTGAAATCTGTGATTCATATTGTTTTATATTAGCTGCAGCTCTTTCTTTTGTTTGACTTTTTTCTTCTTCGTCACTTTGCAAAGCATCAAGAGCTAATTTTGCATGATCATATTGCTCTTTTAAAAGTTCATATGCGGCTTTTAATCCAATAAGCTCGTTATCCTTTTCTTCTTTGGATTTTTCAAATTCTGCAATTTTTACTTTTGCGGCTTCGGAATCCATTTTCAATGCATTTTCAGCTTCTAAAAGTTCCTTTTCCTTATCTTTCTCAACGTTTTCAAATCCTTTTTCAGTTTCAGAGATTTTACTTAAAAGATCGTCAAATTCTGCAACTTTTTTCTTATACTCTTCAATTTGAGCTTCTAATTGCTGAACCTGCTCTTCAGCTTTTTCAATTGCTTCTTCAGTAGATGCTTTTGCAGTCACCTCTGTTTGAGCTTGCGTATTTTGTACATCCTCAACAGCTTCTTGCGCCCATGCTGGCATTGGGCCTTGCAGGAACAAAACAAATCCTGCGATTGCTGCGGCAGATTTTTTCTTGACCGTTACCATATTTGTTACTCCTTGCTCGTAGCGGCCTTCATGTCTAACTTATGTCAGCAGTCATCCTTGAGCATAACAAAGGAATAAATACATTTTCAACGCTATTTATTCGGAATATTTCCGATAAAACTTGTCATAATGAATAATAATCGTATTATTTTTGAAGACCATTAATAAAAAATGCCAATTATGCACATAATATTATATAATTCGAATAGTTATACACAATAATTTTTAAAAAATAATAACAATATTACAAATTTTTTCAGAGTGTCGAAAAAGCCTAAGAAAAAGATAATGCCGATAAGTAAAATTTACATACCGGCATTATCTCTATTTTTTCTGCAACTTAACTTCTACAGACTATCTTTTCACATATGTTCTTACGAAATTTAGTCCTCCGCGAGCGCAACTACTGGCGAAGACTTTACTGCTCTACGAGCTGGAAGAACGCTGGAAAGAAGCGCTGCAAGCAAAGCGATTAGAGCAAGAACCGCGTAAATAGTCCAATCAATTACAAACGGAACTTTGCCAATTGCGCTAAACACCATGTAGGATCCAATCCACCCAAACGCTGTTCCAACAATCAAGCCAGAAACGGTGCTTGTTAAGGAAATCAACGTTGCTTCCAACGCAAGAGATCTTCTAACCTGTCCTCTTGTCATGCCGATTGCTCGCAAAGTTGCAGATTCTTTGGTTCGCTCAATAACAGACAAGCTTAATGTGTTTGCAACACCTATTAAAGCAATCACAACAGCTACTGCTATTAAGCCAACAAGCAACATCATCATTACGTCGATAGCACTTTCCCACTGCGCTCGCTGGAACACGCTTCCACCAGCCATAACCTCCGCATAGCTAGATGTAATATTTCTAATATTCTTAACAATATCTACAAGATTAGCTTTGCTAGAGTCTACCGAAATAAGCAGAATATGCGTTGTAGGCTTAAGGTAGTTATTGAAGTAAGATTTGCTCACAAAAGCAGTATTCCTTGAATATATATTGACATTCCTATACTTCTTAAACTGAACTTGCTTTACAGTAATGCTCTTATCGTTATTACTCGGGTCTGTATTCATTCCGGTAAATGGCGTAATATCATCACTGTCTGTTTCACCAGAACTGTACTTTTCTACATAAGCTTGTAGATTAAGGTTTCCTTTTTTAAGTTCAAAGGGTTCTCCCCCTTCTTCGTTAAACTTAGGCAAAAGCACAGAATCTTTGTTTATATTAACGCCATCAAGATCAGTGTGCATTACATTTTTAAGTTGATTTACATTATCAACTCCAGCTGCCATAGCATACTCAGTTTTGCCCTTAGCGTTCTTAAAAGTCATAGGAACTGCAGGAAGCAACTCAGTATGCTTTATTCCACTAATCTTTGAAATGTCGGCAGCTAAAGATTCATCAACATTCTTGCCTTGAATAATAATGTCAACACTGTAATGGTCATCAACAACACCTTTAAGAGTTGCTTTACCACAAATTGCGCCCGTTACTACTGTAGAAACAAGCGTTACTCCAATAAGCAAAGCTGTTCCAGTTGCTGCAACTCTTCTAGGATTTCTTTGCACGTTTGCATTAGCAACTTTAGACGCGGGCCCACAAAGCGCCATAATTGCTCCAGTTGCCTTCATAGCAAACGGCATCCAGAATGTTGCTGTAATAATAATGCCAATAAAAACAAGCGCACAACCAAACATTGCTCCAAGCAAAGTCATCCAAGAGTCAGAACCAGCAGTAGGCGACTTACCCGCAATCATGCTTGCCAAAGAAGTAGCACTTAAAGCCGTAGCTAAAATACCTACAACAATAAACAGAACGCCAAAAACAGCGCGAATAATGCTTGCACGCTTATCTTTAATCAAATCCATTGGTCGCAGCGCTTCCATAGGCGTTACTTTTGTAGCAGATCGAGCAGCACTCATAGATGCAAGAACTGTTACAATCGTGCCAATTGCTATTGGCCACACAATTGCCGGAAGTGAAACAATCAAAGGAATCTTAGATAACGGTCCAGAATTAATATTCACGTTACTAATTGCGCCCATAAATCCTATTGCGCAAAGCACGCCAACAGCCGCAGAAATAACTCCAAGTATTGCGGCTTCAAGCAAAACTGCTGCATAAAGCTGGTGCGATTGTGCGCCGATTACGCGCAAAAGTGCAAGAGTGCGTCTGCGTTGAGCAACCAAAACTTGAAATGTGTTTGCTATAACAAGCGAAGAAATAAGCAACGCTAGGATACCAAAAGATAGCAAGAACATGGTTACAAAATTAGTGCCGTTAGACACATTTCGAACAGCTCTTACGCCAACTTCATGCCTAGACATAAGAGAGAATCTCGAAGGAAGCAAAGAGTTAATCTTAGGAGATAAATCGTTTATTTTAGATTCATCAATACTCATGTACACTTTGCTTTGCACAACTTCATTGTCAAAATTCTTAAGATTGTTGAGTTTTGCACAAAAATCATTCGTTACTCCACCAAGATACGTGCCGCGATTTGAAACTGGTATTTGAGAATGTTCTCCATCGTCTACAAGACCAACCACACGAACATCGTACGATTTTTCTTTATCTCCGCCAGTGTCATCTACTTTAACCAAAGTTATAGTATCGCCAATGTTTGCATGTATTGATTTTGCAATACTTTTAATAAGCGTAATTTCGCCTATTTTTTGCGGATCTCTACCTTCTGTTGATTTATAAACAGGAAGATTTCCATACAAACCACTAGACCAAGCAATACTTGTAACTGATTTATCACCTTTTTCCACTCTTACAAGCGCAGTCGCATCGTCACTACGAATACCGTTGATACCAGGCATCTTCGATATTTTGTCTAAATGAAGGTCTTTGTAATGAATTTCACTACTCGGAGAGCTGTTAGGATTTTTAAATGAGATTGCATAATTTGCGCTACCGAATTCATTTGTTGCGTTACGAACCATCAAGTCATCAACGCTGTTTGCAAAAAGCAAAGTAGCGCTCATAAACATGCTGCCTATAAGAATTGCAATTCCAGAGGCGATTAGCATGCGCACGCTTTTACGCATAAGTTTTAGTGCGATTTTCCACATTCTAACTTCACCACCTTTTATTGCAATTGAGCAGGCTGATTATTAACGCCAGCCTCGCTGCGTTCCATAAGCATCTTGCTCATTCCTTCTGCAGTAGGATTTTGCACGTCTTCAACGATTTGACCATCTGCAAACACGATTGCTCGATCCGCATAAGACGCTGCAACAGCGTCGTGAGTAACCATAATCACAGTTTGACCAAGTTCCGTTACAGACTTCTTCAAAAAATGCAAAACTTCTGAGCTGGAAGCAGAGTCAAGATTACCGGTAGGCTCATCCGCAAAAACTACGGAAGGCTTAGAGATTAAAGCTCGAGCAATTGCAACGCGTTGTCGCTGACCGCCAGAAAGCTCAGCAGGCCTATGCTTTAAGCGATCTTGCAAGCCAAGAGTTAAAACCAAAGTATTAAACCATTGCTTATCTGGCTTTTTGCCTGCCAAAGTAAGAGGCATAAGAATATTTTGCTCAGCACTAAACATTGGAAGAAGATTAAAACTTTGGAAAATGAACCCAACCATTTCGCGTCGCATAAGCGTAAGCTGTTTATCGCTCATTCCTGTAATATCTAGGCCATCTACCAAAACTTTTCCAGAATTAACGCTGTCAAGACCAGCCAAAGAATGCATTAAAGTTGACTTTCCAGAGCCAGACGGGCCCATAATCGCAGTGAACTTGCCGCGCTCAAAGCTAACACTAACGTCTCGCAAAGCGTGAACAATGCCTGCACCCTTGCCAAAATCTTTAACAACATGCAAAGCTGCAACTGCCGTCTCACCAATCAAGTTTTGGTTAAAATCTGCTCTAAAATCTAAAGCATTTTCTTGCTCGTATGAGCTTGTTTCGTACGGACTGTTCATAACTGCTCCTTTTCTTAAAAAGTAGTAATCGCATAGTTATCTACTGCTAATACTTAAATTTACGTGAAAAGACTGCTGGTTACTATCGTGCGTAAGGCGGAAATTATTGAGAAAAAATTAGCATCTCATCCTAAAGTATGATGCGTAAATTTACATAATGTATAAAAAATCGGAGCACATACAAATACGAATGCGCTCCGAATAAAATGGTAATGGATCTTCAGGAATATTTTTAATTAATAATTTTTTACTTTGCTTTCTCTTTTCTATTTAAGCAAGTCCTGCTTTACGAACAGCGTCAAATCCGCGCTGCAAATCGGCAAGAATATCGTCAATATGTTCAGTTCCAATAGACAAACGAATAGTACCTTCATGAATGCCCTGATCTTCCAACTCTTCAGAAGTTTCCTGAGAGTGCGTAGTAGATGCAGGATGGATAACCAATGACTTTACGTCAGCAACATTTGCAAGCAATGAGAAAAGCTGTAAATTGTCAATAAATATGCGAGCTGCATCCCTTCCACCTTTAATATCAAACGTGAAAATAGAGCCTCCACCATTCGGGAAGTAGCGCTTATAAAGCTCGTGATCAGAACGACCTTCAATAGAAGGATGACTTACAGATTCAACCTCTGGCACAGTTTGCAAATATTGAACAACCTTCAACGCATTCTCAACGTGACGCTCAACACGCAAACTCAAAGTTTCCGTGCCTTGCAAAAGCAAGAATGCAGCAAACGGGCTAATGCAAGCGCCAGTATCGCGCAAAATAATCGCACGAATACGAGTCACAAAAGCCACAGATCCTAAAGCATCATAGAAGTTCAAACCATGATAGCTAGGGTCAGCTTCAGTAAGAGTTGGGAATTTTCCAGGGACTTTAGCCCAATCAAAATTGCCGCCTTCAACAATAATGCCACCAAGAGTTGTGCCATGGCCGCCAATAAACTTCGTAGCAGACTCAACTACAATATCTGCACCATGCTCAAGCGGACGGAACAAGTATGCAGTTGCAAAAGTGTTGTCAACAAAAACAGGAAGATTGTGGCGATGCGCAATCTCGGAAATAGCCTCAAAATCAGGCAAATCAGCATTAGGATTACCAAAAGTTTCAAAGTACACGAGCTTCGTATTCGGCTGAATTGCATCCTCGAAGTTCTGAGGATTCTTAGGATCCACAAAAGTAGTTGTTACACCATCTCGAGGAAGAGTATGACGAAGAAGGTTATAAGTTCCACCATACACATTCTTTGAAGACACAATGTGATCGCCCTGCTGAGTGATGTTACGAATAGCATAGTCTACAGCTGCCGCACCAGAAGCAACAGCCAAAGCTGCAGTTCCACCTTCAAGAGCTGCAATTCTACGCTCAAAAACATCTTGAGTAGAATTCGTCAAACGGCCATAAATATTTCCAGCGTCACGCAAATCAAAACGAGCAGCGGCATGATCAAAATCGTGGAACACGTAGCTTGTTGTTTGATAAATAGGAACTGCACGAGAATCAGTTGCCGGATCCGCCTGCTCTTGACCAACATGCAACTGCAAGGTTTCAAAATGATACTTTCCTTGCGTTTCTTCAATATCGCTCATAATACCCCTCCAGTTTTGCGACTTTTTCAAACAGTAGATTAGTTTGCTTCAGCTCACTTTGCGCATCCACTTACTTTTCCGTTTTCTGTTTACATATTTATTTAAGTGATAACGACAATATGCCACTATGGTTCATTCGTACATACCTGCGGTTATCAAAATTAGCTATAACGAATTAACAGTTTGCAAAAAATAGCGAAATCTGTTTTAGAAAAATACAGAAAATATACTGAATTTCTAATACAACACGCCGTATGCAGCTTTTATCCACAATGCTTAAAAAATCTGGATTACTGCTCAATAAGCACAGAAAATAGCAGCATGATTACACAAAAACACATTATTGACGATGAAATTATCTCGCTTGACGAGATTGACGACGCTGAGACTGCTCAAGTATTTTTGCAAGAAAAACTTGAACAAGTGTCCAACGAGCTTCAAGATGATTCTCTTGAAAGTAAAGAGTTGGGAAAACTGGGAGAAACATACGCAGCTTTGCGACTCATACAAAAAGGGTGGCACGTTATTGACCGAAACTGGCATTGCCGTAATGGAGAGCTAGATTTGGTGATGATTACTCCAGAACAAAAATTGGTATTCGTGGAAGTAAAAACTCGAAGAAGCGTACGTTGTGGCACTCCACTTGAAGCAATTACTCAAGAAAAATGTAGCAAATTACGTACAACTGGTATGAAATGGCTGGAAGAATTCGGAAGCGATATACCTCCTTACCGTATTCGATTTGACGCTGTATCAATTCTTATTATTAACAAATACACTTATCCAGATTCTGCATATGAATTGCAATCTTTGGAAGAAATTGAAGATAATTCATCAATCCAATTCAAGCATGTTCAAGGAGCATTCTAATGCATATTGGAAACGCAACATCAATAGGACTTATTGGTCTTAAAGCTTTTACTATTCAGCTGCAAGCTTTTATATCTGGAAATATGCCAAACTTTTCTATTATCGGCTTACCTGACACTTCATTAAGCGAAGCAAGAGAGCGCGTTAAATCAGCTCATTTTGCGTTGCATTGTAAATGGCCTGAAGGAAGGGTAACAGTAAACTTATCACCTGCTTCAATGCCAAAAAGCGGAGCATCATACGATTTAGCTATCGCGGCAAGCATACTAAGCGCAGAAAAGTATATTCCACTTACAGAATTAGAAAATACAGTTATTTTAGGAGAACTAAATCTTGACGGGACAGTATTACCTATTCAAGGCATTCTTCCTATTGCACTTTACTCAAAAAAGATGCATTTTAAACGAATGCTTATTCCGCAAGAAAATCTTGCCGAAGCGCAACTTGTAGATGGAATTGAATCTATTGGAATACACCATATTTTAGATTTAGTGACGCAATTGCATGGCAGTTTGAGCGAAGAATCACTCAAGCTTATTGAAGAAGACCCTGCGTATAAACATATGCAAGTCCTTGAACGAAATGGAAATTATAACAATGGAGAAGAAGATTATAATTCGTCAATTCACGAAGAAAGCACTTCTCCACTACAAATTGAACCAAAATATGAAATTGGAGATATGTCTGAAGTAATAGGGCAAGAACATACAAAATGGGCTCTACAAGTTGCTGCAGCTGGAGGGCATCACGTAATGATGATTGGGCCTCCAGGATCTGGGAAAACCATGCTAGCTTCACGAATACCAAGCATTATGTGTCCACTTAACGAACAAGAACAGCTTGAGGTTGCTTCAATTCGTTCACTTTGTGGAACACTACCCTATTACGGAATTAGCAATATTCCACCATTTGAAGCACCTCACCATACTGCTTCAGCAGCTTCTCTTATCGGAGGAGGAACAGGAGTTGCAAAACCTGGGATTATTACTAGAGCACATTGCGGAGTGCTGTTTATGGATGAAGCTCCAGAGTTTTCTCCTAGAGTATTGCAAACCCTAAGAGAACCATTGGAATCAGGGCATATTGCTATTTCTCGTTCAAAAGGGACAACTCTTTATCCAGCTAAATTCCAGCTTGTTGTTGCTGCAAATCCTTGTCCTTGCGGATACGCATACGGAAATGGAGAACGATGTACTTGCAAAGAGCGCGAAAGAGCACGATATTTTTCACGCCTTTCAGGTCCAATTCTTGACCGTATTGATATTCAAATGGATGTACCTCCAGTAGAACGAATTATTATTTCAAACCATCATCAAGACAATGCACAAAACTCAGTTAAAAACACGTATCTGAATAGCAAAACAATGCGAGATAACGTAATAGAAGCTCGTAAAATTGCTCGCGACCGTTTTATAAAACAAGGCTGGGATTGCAACGCACAAGCATCTGGAACATGGCTTAGAAAATACACTTCACAGCAAGCTGTAGGACTTATCAACCGTGCATTAGAAAAGCATCAATTGAGTTTGCGAGGAGCAGATAGAGCATTGCGACTCGCGTGGACGCTTGCTGATCTTTCTGGACACACTTCACCAGACATGACAGACATTGCACAAGCAATCAGTTTAAGGACACGAATATGAATACTAAGAACATAAACAACACGGATAACAATGAAGAAACCATTAGTTCACCTAGCGATTTTTCTTCACCAGACGAAGAAACAATATCTCGTGCAATACTTACATTCTGCCTTGAAGGAGCGGATGCAATTATGTACACGCTACTATTGGGATCTAAAAGCGCTAAAGAAATTGTTTCAATATTAAAAACAATTGTGAAAAATTTTACGAA
The DNA here is from genome assembly GCF_003293675.1 of Gardnerella leopoldii. Taxonomy (NCBI): domain Bacteria; kingdom Bacillati; phylum Actinomycetota; class Actinomycetes; order Bifidobacteriales; family Bifidobacteriaceae; genus Gardnerella; species Gardnerella leopoldii. Next base: position 500,069 of record NZ_CP029984.1, on the reverse strand, counting down.
ACAACAATCAACAGGCTCAGCTCAACAAATGCAACTTCCAATTATTAGTGAAGTAGCAGATCAAGAAAACGATGCCAATTCTAAAACTTTTAGCTCAAGAAAACGTAACAAAAATCAAGAATTAGTATCTACAATGATAAGTTTCATAAAAAACCATAAAGAACTTACACTCTTAGAAAATTATTTCAAGAAGGGCTTAACAGCGTGGGGTTATCACAACAATAATGCGCCTAAGTCTTTAGAAGTGTTACACAATTCTATTTCAAAATGGTGCGTTCGATTATTGCATTTACCAACATGGAATAATGAATCACTATGTCAATGGTTCACTTCTGGCGGAAAGCAATGGATTATTGCACCACACAGCAAATATTGGCCGAAACAATTACAAGATTTGGCTTTTCAGAGTCATTTCTCACCACCTTTATGCTTGTGGGGTGTAGGGAATCCACAAGCATTAACACAATGTCATAATCCACTTGCTATTGTTGGCTCACGCTCTTGCACAGACTACGGAAGAGAACTTGCATATCAATTTGCTTATGATTGCGCTTCGAAAGGCCATACTGTTATTTCTGGTGGAGCGTACGGAATTGATGCAGCAGCACATTGGGGCGCATTAGATGCACAAGATGTAGATGAAAATAAGCCTACAGGAAAAACCATTGCTGTATTTGCTGGAGGATTAAATCATATGGGACCCAGATGCAATTATCAGCTTTTTGAACAAATTATTGCAAAAGGCGGAGCGTGTATTAGCGAACTATGCCCAGATACAACACCTGTAGGCCACAGATTTTTATTACGAAATAGAATTATTGCAGCTCTAGCATCAAAAATTATAGTTGCTCAAGCAAGATTACAATCCGGAGCGCTAAATACTGCAACATGGGCAACTGATTTAAATCGCGAACTATACGCCATACCAGGAGATATCAATCAGCCTAATAATGCAGGATGCAACAAGCTAATACACGATTCACAAGCTATAATATTGTGTTCAAATCAAGATATAGATATTCTGTTTCCTCAATCTCATCATTACTTTGCTTATTCTCAACCTAAACCAGAAAAATTAAGTATAGACTATAAAAATTATGACAATACGCAAAAACTAATTATCGACGCAATTACAACATGCAAACGCAAACGTGAACTTGCAAATGTTGACAGAATATACGAAATAATAAAAGCTTCTTACGAAGAAAAACAATTAGATTACATACCATCTATTGCTGAAATTTCTGGGAAAATTGCATTGCTAGAATTGGAAGGAATTATTGTACAAAATAAAGAAAATTTAACATTATCACAGCAAAAAGTAGCGTAAAATAACGCGCCCAATACAAGATATGTGAGAAAATAAAAGTATGCAATCAAGCGAATACTACGATGTTATTATTGTTGGCGCTGGAGCTGCAGGATTATCTGCAGCACTAGGATTAATTAAATCCGAAGAATACGCATGTATGAGAAAAGGAGGAAAAACACCATCAATTTTAGTGATTTCTAAAGTGCCAGCATTGCGTTCACACACGGGTTCTGCTGAAGGAGGTATAGCAGCAAGCCTTGGAAATGTTGAACAAGACAAATGGCAATGGCATTATTATGACACAGTTCATGGCGGAGATTGGCTAAGCGATCAAGATGCAGCAAAGCTACTTGCAAAAGAAGCGCCGAAAACAGTTATTCAGCTTGAACATGATGGCGTAGCATTTTCTCGAACGCAAAATGGGTATATTAATCAACGCCGTTTTGGTGGGCATACTGCTAATTTTGGAAAGAATCCAATTGAACGTGCGGCTTTTGCTGCAGATCGTATTGGTCACCAAATTTTGCATAGCTTATGGCAACAATGTGTTTCCGAGAATATTGTATTTGCTGAAGATTGTTACGTAACAGATGTTGCTATAAACGATCAAACTATGAGCGTTGAAGGAATTGTTGCATTTGATTTATCTGCAGGAAACTTGCGAGCAATAAGGTCTAGATTCTTACTTTTAGCTACAGGCGGATCGGGAAGATTATTTGCAACAACATCTAATTCGTGGGATTTAACAGGCGATGGCATGGCTTTAGCTCTAAAAGCAGGATTACAACTTGAAGACTGCGAGTTCATTCAATTCCACCCTACTGGACTAGCTCATACTGGCATTCTGCTTTCAGAAGCAGCAAGAGCTGAAGGCGGCGTGCTTAGGAACTCAAATGGCGAAGCTTTTATGAAAAAATACGATGAAGTACATGCAGATTTAGCTCCAAGAGATGTTGTTTCTCGTGCAATTGCCAAAGAAATTCGCGAAGGAAGAGGTGTAAACGATTCAACAACTACGCAACAAAGCAATTCGCATAACGATTGTGTTTGGCTAGATATGACACATATCAGCCGAGAAAATATGTTAGGATACTTGCCACAAGTTACAGAAACTATTGAAAAATATGCTCATCTTGACCCAACTTGCGATTTAGTCCCAATTCGCCCTACAGCTCACTACACAATGGGCGGAATACCGATAACTTTGAATGGAAAAGTATATAGATGGCAAAATAACAACCAAAATATTGTTTATGGTTTATACGCTGCCGGAGAATGCTCATGCGTAGGAGTGCACGGAGCTAATCGATTAGGAGGAAACTCCTTGCTTGACGCATGCCTTTTTGGAAATCGTGCGGGAGCAACAATAGCAAAGGAATTGAAAAACTTAAACAAGGATGATGAAACTAACAGTAACGAAATCAATGAAACGAACGAAACGAACGAAACCAATAAAACTATCTCAAGTAATGTTGCACTACAAGTCTTATATAAACAAAGAAATAATGAACTTAATCAGCTTATGGAAACGAGTGCGAAGCAAGTTACAGATTTTACAGACAACAGTTATAACGACGAATCTTCACAAATAGAAGAAGATAATCCTTATAAATTATTTGCAGATTTAGGAAAAATCATGGAAAACGCTGTTGCAATATCATGCGACGAACAATCAATTAAGAAAGCACTCAATGACATACAAGAATTTATAGATCCTAAAATTCAGTCATTACACATTCATAGCGATAATTTAGTTTTTAACCAAGAAATTACTGCAATATGGGAAATAAAGAACATGTCACTACTTGCAAAAGCAGTATTACAATCTTCACTTGCTAGACATGAATCTAGAGGTGCTTTCTTTAGAAGAGACTATCCAAAACATGATATTTCTTCATTGCCACAACACTCGTTCATTGACTTTGATGGAAACTTGGCAAAAAAGCCAGTGAATGTTATTGATTTTAAACAAGATAGTAAAGGAGATTTTTATACTGAAAATAGCATAATTTAAAACTATTATTACTATTTTCATATATAAATATTTTGAAAATTCGTAATTTTTTCAACACGCCGAAGCGAAGAAGAAAAAAAGATGTTATAGTCTTATCTGTTGTCTAAAACACCTGTCCGGGTGGCGGAATGGTAGACGCGCTAGCTTGAGGTGCTAGTGCCTATTTGTTACAGGCGTGCGGGTTCAACTCCCGCTCCGGACACGAAAAAACCTTGCTGGAAAGCCAGCAAGGTTTTATTGTTTTCTAACGCAAAAAAGGTGTTAGCTAAGAAGATCATCTTAGCTAGCCCTAAAAAATTTAATTAAGCAGCATTTGAATGCAAATGGAAACGAATCTCGCCAGAATTTGGCGTATAAACAGCTGCACCAAAAGCAATAATCGTGCCAAACTTATCTTTTACAGTAGAATAAGCTGCAATTACAGAAGTTCCAACTTCAACATTCAGTACTGCCGCAAGCCGGTCACACAGCTCTTCTACATGCACAGACACCTCATTTTCTACAAGCTGAACAGCGTACGCTTTGAACAAAAATCAGCTAACGAATCATCTGAAAAATCATGCGTCAAAATTTTAGGAAAACGCGAAGCAGACAAATAAATCACACTATAACGCGATAAAACATCGTCAACATAGCGCAAGCGTTTCAAACATATCAACTCATCTTCTGGATCAAGACCTAAACGAGCAGCAGCATCTTCATCGTGAATAACATCTTTTTCAATAACTTTTATTCTAACTTTTGCATCATTAGAATAAGCCTGCTCATAAAATCCTTGCGCGCGATCAGAAATCACTTCCTGATTATAAGTATGAATAATTGAAGAAGCTCGAAATGTTCCCCTACCCTGCTCACGAACAAGTAATCCTTCAGTAATAAGATTATCAACTGCATGCCTCAAAGTGATACGACTCACATTGTACTGTTTGCACAATTCAATTTCAGGAGGTAATTGTTCGTTAGCTTCCATAGAATCAATACGAGCGCGTAGATTATCTCGCACAGCAATATATTTAGGCACACCGTCGACCATTATCACTCTCCCCTAACTAAGCGCTAGCATGAAAAAGCCGCTGATACTAGTTTGTGTAAAACACAGCATAGTAACAACGGCTCATGCAAAACTAATAACTCTGTTATCCTATCAGTCCTAACATAAAATGTACAAACAAATAGGAAAATGAGTAAAAAGAATTTAATCTATGTCTACACAATTATTTAATTGTATTTTTATTTTCTTTACTTATTTTATTTCTTCAACTTTTTCAAAATTATTAGAATCGCGTTTATTCATCAATATCGAAACAGAATAGAACAATATTAGTGCAATAAGTATTACAGAAATTAGAACAGTACGACCACCGACAATATTTACGTGACCAAGTATTACACCAAATACGCCATAATCTGCATCAGAATATGTAGAATTTGCACTTCCTAAATTGCCAAGCACTGGCAAAAGGAACAACGGAAGGAAAGTAATGAAAAGGCCATTAATAAATGATGCAGTCAAGCAACCACGTATTCCACCTTGACCATTACCAAATACTCCTGCAGCACCACCAGCCATAAAATGCGCAACAATTCCAGGAATAATAATTGTCGTTCCCAAAATCGCCATAAACGTCATTCCAAGCAAGCCGCCAAAGAAACTAGCCAAGAAGCCAATAAGAACAGCATTAGGAGCAAAGCCAAAAGTCATTGGTGCATCTAAAGCAGGACGAGCATTTTTAACAAGCTTTTCCGATATTCCCTTAAAAGCTGGAACAATTTCGTCAAGAACAATCTGCACGCCTGCAAGAATAATATAAACACCTGCAGCAAAAGTTGCAGCCTTCAACATAACGAAAACAATGGAGTTTTGACCATTAGATAAATGTGTTTCGACATACGAAGATCCAGCAAAAAGAGCCACTACGATATAAATAACAGCCATAGAAAGCGTGATAAGAACTGTTGTATCACGCAAGAATCCCAATGCTGCTGGGAATTTAATATCCTCAGTTGACTTAGAAGGACGCTTTTTTGAAGCAGTAATCTTTGCAATTAACGCACCTAAAGCAACACCAGTACCAGCAGGATGTCCTAAAGCAACATCATCTTTGCCTGAAGCTTTTTTCATAAACGGCTGCACCAGTGCTGGAGAAATTGTCGTAAACAATCCTTGAGCAATTGAACCCCATAAAAGGACTTCCCACATGCTAAAACCAGCAACATTAAATATAACAGCAAGCATACTTGCCATATAGAAAGCTACGTGACCCGTTAAATAGATAAATTTAAAACGAGAAGTAATAGAAAGAATAATATTAACAATCATTCCAAAGAAGAAAATAAGCGCAGATTCAGAGCCATACTTCAATAAAACAGTTCCAATAATTGCTTCATTATTCGGCACTACGCCTTGCACATGAAATGCGTATTGAAACATTTTGCCAAATGGATTCAACGCTTCAGTAATAACTCCAGAACCAGCTGCTAAAACAAGAAAACCAACAAGGGTACGGATTGATCCTTGCAAAATATCCGAGAATTTCTTTCTTTGCACTGCAAGCCCAATAAAGGAAATAAGCGCAACTATAACAGATGGCTGTCTGAAAATATCGAGCAGTACTGACAGAATGCCGTCCACGTAACTCTCCTTACCATATTAATCGATATAGTTTGAGCGGCTTACGCAATTATTGGCGGCAAAAAATATCTTACAAACTTCGCAAACGATACCGTAGGCGAAACTATTCGAAATACACGATTAGTTTCGTAGCACAGTAAAACTACACATACAAAATTCACGGTTCCGCAATGAAGCAAAGTAGTAAGAGCTACTACGAGCAGCAGTTTTTACACCCAGCCAACAACTACTGTTACAGCTCATACTGTTGTTTCATGTAAAATTCATTATATCGTTTAAACATTATAAACAATTAAAAACAACAGTATTTACTACTAAAATATTCATTAAATATCGATAAAATTCGAAAATTTACCTGTTTTTAGAAAATTCGACACACCAATATACAGAAAAAAGCACTCCATTTTCACGAAGTGCTTTATAAAAATCGGTAATTATTACAGTTTTTAATGAAAATAAACATATGTTTTACTGTATAAACATATGTTTATATTTCGGTCAATAATTCTCATCAAAAACTGTCACTCCCACTCAATCGTGGCAGGCGGCTTAGACGTTACATCAAGCACTACACGATTAATTTGACGGCATTCATTCGTGATTCGAGTAGAAATATTTGCCAACACATCGTAAGGCACACGAGACCAATCAGCTGTCATAGCATCCTCAGAGCTCACAGGACGCAAAACAATTGGAGAACCATATGTACGCTCATCACCTTGAACACCAACAGAATGAACATCAGCAAGCAAAACGACTGGGCATTGCCAAATGTCGCGATCCAATCCAGCTTTAGAAAGCTCTTCGCGCGCAATAGCATCTGCTTCACGAAGAACAGCTAAGCGTTCGCGTGTAATCTCGCCCACGATACGAATACCTAAACCAGGTCCTGGGAATGGCTGACGCCAAACAATTTCATCTGGAAGTCCAAGCTCAGTTCCAATAGCACGAACTTCATCCTTAAACAAAGTACGCAAAGGTTCAATAAGCTTAAACTTCAAATCTTTTGGCAAACCTCCAACATTGTGATGAGATTTGATGTTTGCAGCACCATCACCGCCACCGGATTCAACTACATCCGGGTAAAGCGTGCCTTGCACAAGGAACTTAACTTCTGCTCCAGATTTTCCAGCTTCTTCGATAACTTGACGCTGAGCTTTTTCAAAAGTGCGTATAAACTTCTCGCCAATAATCTTACGCTTGCGCTCCGGCTCACTCACGCCTTTAAGTGCGTTCAAAAAGTCATCTTCTGCATCAACTGCAATAAGTTTAATGCCTGTTGCTTCAACAAAATCATGCTTAACCTGCTCAACTTCGCCTTTACGAAGCAAACCGTGGTCAACAAAAACGCAAGTAAGCTGATTGCCAATTGCTTTATGTACCAATGCTGCAGCAACAGCAGAATCTACGCCGCCAGAAAGACCACAAATAACTTGCGCGTCGCCAACTTCTTCACGAATCTTAGCAACTTGATCCTCAATAATATTAGAAGGATTCCAATTATTATCTAGTCCTGCACACTTATGTAAGAATGTAGATATAAGTTCCTGACCCAATGGAGTGTGTTTAACTTCTGGATGCCATTGCACACCGTAGAGTTTGCGACTTTCGTCTTGCATTGCTGCAACTGGAGCACCTTCTGTGTGAGCCAAAACCGTAAAACCTTCTGGAGCACGCTTAACAGCAACACCGTGACTCATCCAAGTATTCTGCGCAGATGGGGATCCGGAAAGTAAACCTTCAGAATCATCAATAGTTGCAGCAGTCTTGCCATACTCACCAAGTGCAGCTTTATCGACATCGCCACCAAGCTCATGAGCCATTACCTGGAAGCCATAGCAAATACCAAGAACCGGTACACCTGCTTCAAAAATCTTTGGATCAATGTCAGGAGCACCTGGTTCATAAACAGAAGCAGGACCGCCTGAAAGAATAATAGCTTGAGGATCCTTAGCAAGCATTTCGTCAACTGGCATAGAGTGAGGAACAAGTTCTGAATACACATTTGCTTCGCGCACTCGACGAGCAATAAGCTGAGCATATTGAGCGCCAAAATCAACGACAAGCACTGGTCCTTTTGCCATGATTCTCCTTATATATAAGTTCTAACACGATTCAACTTATAATAGTGAAACTTTGCGACGTTACGTAATTACAAAACGCCGAAAATTAAACACAAAAGTTACACGTACAGTCTAACACTGCAAATAACGTTGGTAGATTTTTGTGCGAAACGCTTAACTATAAAGTATAAAATGAACATTAAATATAACATAATCTATACAAATGGCTCATTTTTTACGCACATAATCACACATTTTTTCAACACAAATGCACGAAGAAGTAACCAAACGAACAAAAGTCAGACGCTGGCACTATACTGAAACGGATGGAAAAAGAGCTGTAATACATTTGTTTTCCAGTCTCTATAACCAAATGGTAATGATCAAATTGCACTGAAAAGTGCTTGAGTACAGGAGTACACATGACGAGTCCTGTTATTGGCACACCTTGGAAGAAGCTAAACGCTCCAGTTTCCGAGGCAGCTATCGAAGGCGTAGACAAGTACTGGCGCGTTGCCAACTATCTTGCAATCGGCCAAATTTATCTTCGCAGCAACCCTCTAATGAAGGAGCCGTTCACTCGCGAAGACGTTAAGCATCGTCTGGTGGGCCACTGGGGCACCACTCCAGGTCTTAACTTCCTTATCGGCCACATTAATCGTTTTATCGCTGATCACCAGCAGAACACCGTGATTATCATGGGTCCAGGCCACGGCGGCCCAGCTGGTACTGCTCAGTCTTACCTCGACGGTACTTACACTGAGTACTATCCAAAGATTACTAAGGACGAAGCTGGTTTGCAGAAGTTCTTCCGTCAGTTCTCTTACCCAGGCGGTATTCCTTCTCACTTCGCTCCTGAAACCCCAGGTTCCATCCACGAAGGTGGCGAGCTTGGTTACGCACTTTCTCACGCTTACGGCGCTGTTATGAACAACCCAAGCTTGTTCGTTCCAGCAATCGTTGGCGATGGTGAAGCTGAGACCGGTCCTTTGGCTACCGGTTGGCAGTCCAACAAGCTTGTGAACCCACGTACCGATGGTATCGTGCTTCCAATCTTGCACTTGAACGGCTATAAGATTGCTAACCCAACAATTCTTTCCCGTATTTCCGATGAGGAGCTTCATGAGTTCTTCCACGGCATGGGTTATGAACCATACGAGTTCGTTGCTGGCTTCGACGATGAGGATCATATGTCCATCCACCGTCGCTTTGCTGACATGTTCGAAACTATCTTCGATGAAATTTGCGATATTAAGGCTGAGGCTCAGACTAACGATGTAACTCGTCCTTACTACCCAATGATTATCTTCCGCACTCCAAAGGGTTGGACCTGCCCGAAGTTCATCGATGGCAAGAAGACCGAAGGTTCTTGGCGTGCACACCAGGTGCCACTGGCATCTGCTCGCGATACCGAAGCTCACTTCGAGGTTTTGAAGAACTGGATGAAGTCCTACAAGCCTGAAGAGCTCTTCGATGAAAAGGGCGCTGTGAAGGAAGACGTTCTTTCCTTCATGCCAAAGGGCGAACTCCGCATTGGTGAAAATCCAAACGCCAACGGTGGTCGTATTCGTGAAGATTTGAAGCTTCCAAAGCTTGAGGATTACGAAGTCAAGGAAGTTAAGGAATTCGGTCACGGCTGGGGTCAGCTCGAAGCTACCCGTCGTCTTGGCGTTTACACTCGTGACATCATCAAGAACAACCCAGATTCCTTCCGTATCTTCGGACCAGATGAGACTGCTTCCAACCGTTTGCAGGCTGCTTACGAAGTAACCAACAAGCAGTGGGATGCTGGCTATCTCTCCGGCTTAGTCGATGAGCACATGGCTGTTACCGGTCAGGTCACCGAGCAGCTTTCCGAGCATCAGATGGAAGGCTTCCTCGAAGGTTACTTGCTCACCGGTCGTCACGGCATCTGGAGCTCCTACGAGTCCTTCGTACACGTTATCGACTCCATGTTGAACCAGCACGCAAAGTGGCTTGAGGCTACCGTTCGTGAGATCCCATGGCGTAAGCCAATCTCCTCTGTGAACTTGTTGGTGTCCTCTCACGTATGGCGTCAGGATCACAACGGCTTCTCGCACCAGGATCCAGGCGTAACCTCCGTGCTCTTGAACAAGACCTTCAACAACGATCACGTAATCGGCATTTACTTCCCAGTAGATTCCAACATGTTGCTTGCTGTTGCTGAAAAGGCTTACAAGTCCACCAACATGATTAATGCTATCTTCGCTGGTAAGCAGCCAGCTGCTACTTGGTTGACTCTCGACGAAGCTCGCGAAGAGCTCGAGAAGGGTGCTGCTGAGTGGAAGTGGGCTTCCAACGCTAAGAACAATGACGAAGTTCAGGTTGTTCTCGCTGGTGTTGGCGATGTTCCACAGCAGGAATTGATGGCAGCTGCCGACAAGTTGAACAAGCTTGGCGTTAAGTTCAAGGTTGTTAACGTTGTTGACTTGCTCAAGTTGCAGTCCGCTAAGGAAAACAACGAAGCTTTGACTGACGAAGAGTTCACTGAGCTCTTCACTGCTGACAAGCCAGTCCTCTTCGCTTATCACTCCTATGCACATGACGTTCGCGGCTTGATTTATGATCGTCCAAACCACGATAACTTCAACGTTCATGGCTACAAGGAGCAGGGCTCCACCACAACGCCATACGATATGGTTCGTGTGAACGACATGGATCGTTACGAGCTTACCGCTGAAGCATTGCGCATGGTTGACGCCGCTAAGTATGCCGACGAAATCAAGAAGCTCGAGGACTTCCGCCTCGAAGCCTTCCAGTATGCAGTCGACAAGGGTCTTGATCACCCAGACTACACCGATTGGGTATGGCCAGGCGTTAAGACCGATAAGCCAGGCGCTGTCACCGCTACCGCTGCAACCGCAGGCGATAACGAGTAGTTTTAAGCTGATAAAGCTAAAATTGGTTAGCTAAAACATTTCGGGAGTCAATCGAAAGATTGGCTCCCGTTTTGTGTATTAAAACAAACAATGCAATAAAACTAGTTATATGCAAAATAAATTACATTTATAATTACTATTTTGTGCGTGTACAACATAGATAAGCCGTACAATAGAAAAAGTTTGTTTATATTGCAAAATGCAAAACTTACATTAACAATATAAACCTAGCAGTAACACGAAGTATCAAAGGAGAACGCATCGTGTCGCATATTAATGTAACAATTATCGGCAACGAAGATATGTACGGCAGAAATGCTGTTGCATTCGGAATAACACATATTCTGTCTAATAACTACAGCACTACTGTTTTTCGTCCATGCGCTCAACCAAATGACACTTTTACTAAACAACTTTTGGGTATCACAAATACTTCAACGAAATTAGAGCAAGTTATTGCAACAACTCCAGAAATAGTTAGAACAAATAAAGACACAGTGCGAGGAGATATCGTTGCGCGCTATAACGAATTGTTGCAATCCACCTCTGCTCAAGCTTCTATTATTGTTTCTAGTGACGCAAACCCAGCATATGATCCAGAACTGTTTTCTTTCGACGCAACTGTTGCAGCTGACTTGGCATCACCTGTTTTTCTCACAGTTTCAGCTCAAGGCAGAAACTCACAACAAATTTTACAAACTATAGATTCTGCAAATGCTTGCGTTCTTAAATCATGCACACAAGTTTTAGGAGTATTTGTTACAAACTGCGATCCAGAACTTGGAGCTGAGTTAATGCGTGACTATAGCTCTAGGAATTATGCAAACTCAAACGACGAAGCATCCCGAGTAAGCCAAACTCCATTATGGGTTTTGCCACCAATAGATGAAGAAACTAAAAATTCTTCATTAGAAACATTCGTAAATTGCGTTCGAGAAAATGATGTTCTTAATGCTCTCCACCAACCATTTAAAGTTCCAACTACACCTTATGCTTTCCAATACAGTTTATTAGGGAAAGCAAAAGAAAATAAGAAAACTATAGTTCTTCCGGAAGGAGAAGAAGATCGTATTCTTAAAGCAGCAAACTATTTGCTAGAACGTGATATTGTAAATCTAATTATCATTGGAGAACGCGAATCTATTCTTGCTCGAGCAGAAGAACTAAATCTCAATTCTCTTTGCAAAGCTAGTTTCCAATCTATGCACGATGAAGCAATGCTAAGCCATATGATTACAAAACTTTGCGAATTAAGAGCAAAGAAAGGAATGACAGAAAAGCAAGCGCGTGAACAATTAACAGATGCAAGCTACTTCGGCACCATGCTAGTAGTACTAGGTCAAGCAGACGGTCTTGTTTCTGGTTCAGTTAATTCAACCGCTAACACTGTACGTCCTGCTCTTCAAGTTATCAAAACTAAGCCTGGTTCTAAGCTGGTTTCTGGAGCATTCCTTATGTGCTTCAAAGATCACGTATCTGTATTTGCAGATTGTGCAATCAACCCAAATCCTAGTGCAGAACAGCTTGCTGATATTGCTATTCAGTCTGCACACACTGCAGAGACTTTCGGACTCAACCCTAAAGTTGGAATGCTATCCTATTCAACGCTTGGTTCAGGAAAAGGGCCAGACGTTGATACTGTAGAGGAAGCAACACGCATTGCGAAAGAAAAAGCACCTGATTTAGCAATTGTTGGATCTATACAGTTTGATGCAGCATGGTCTCCTACAGTTGCTGCAGCAAAAGCAAAAAATAATAGTATTGCTGGTCATGTGAATGTATTTGTATTCCCTGATTTATGCGCAGGAAATATCGCTTATAAAGCCGTGCAACGCTCTAGCGGAGCACTGGCTGTTGGTCCAATTTTGCAAGGATTAAATAAGCCTGTAAATGATTTGTCTAGAGGAGCTTTAGTACAAGATATTATTAATACCGTTGCTTTAACCGCGTTAGAAGCACAATCAGAATAAACATAATAAAGCTCCTAAAACAGCATCACAGTGCGTACGTAACCTTGAGGTATTGCATTGCACTCAATATCTTTAAGTTTGTAGGAACTTAACGCTAAACTAGAGCGTGGCAATTTATAAGCCTTATCAATACTTATGGAGGATGCCCACATGGCAAAAACCGTTCTTGTTATCAATTCTGGTTCCAGTTCGATTAAGTATCAACTCGTTGACTTGGAAAGCGGTGAAGGCATCGCTTCCGGCATCGTTGAGAAGATTGGCGAGCCAGTTGACGGCCACTACAAGCACGTATTCAATGGCGAAAAGCATGAGTTCAATGAGCCAGTTCACGATCACGAGCAGGGCTTGAAACGCGTACTTGGATTCTTCGAAGAATATGGTCCAAAGCTTTCAGAGTCTGGCATTGTTGCTGTCGGTCACCGCGTTGTTCAGGGTGGCTTAACATTCCCTAAGCCTGCATTAGTCAATGAAAAGACAATCAATAAGGTTAAGGATTTGGCAGTTTTGGCTCCACTTCACAACGGTCCAGAAGCTGTTGGCGCTGAAGTCATGACTGAACTTTTGCCAGATGTTCCACAAATTATGGTATTCGATTCTTCATTCTTCCATGATTTGCCACAGGTTGCAGCAACTTATGCTTTGAACAAGGAAATCGCAGATCGCTATCATATTCGTCGTTATGGTGCTCACGGCACTTCTCACGAATACATTGGCTCTGTTGTTCCAAGCGTTGTCGGTAAGCCTGCAGAAGGTTTGAAGCAGATTGTTTTGCACATTGGTAACGGTGCTTCTGCTTCTGCTCAGATTTCTGGAAAACCAGTCGAAACTTCTATGGGCTTAACCCCACTCGAAGGCTTGATGATGGGCGGTCGCACTGGCGATATTGACCCAGCTGTAGTATTCCACCTTATTCGCAACGCTCACATGAACGTGGACGAACTTGACACTCTCTTCAACAAGCGTTCAGGCATGATGGGTATGACTGGTCATGGCGATTTGCGTGATATTCACAAGCTCATCGCAGAAGGCGATGAAAACGCTAAGCTCGCTCTCGGCGTATACGTGCACCGCATTGTTGGTTATATTGGCAACTATACTGCTCAAATGGGCGGCGTTGATGTCATTACCTTCACAGCTGGTGTCGGCGAAAACGACGAAATTGTGCGCGCTCGCGTATGCGAAAAGCTTGAGCCATTCGGCGTTAAGCTCGATAAGGAAAAGAATTTGGTTCGTTCTAAGGAGCCACGCGTTATTTCCACTCCAGACAGCTCTGTGATTATTGCTGTGATTCCAACGAACGAAGAGTTGGCTATTGCGCGCAAGGCTGCAACCATTGCTGAAGCTGGTGAAGATAGCTACGGCAACAAGTTTGAGCACTAAATTGTTTGCGCTTAACGGCGTAGAACAAAATAAATAAATATGAATAATCCCGGGTCAAAAAGGCTCGGGATTATTCATTATTCAAGCATTCTATGCCACATTCCTGGAAAATCAGGAATCGTTTTGCGAGTAGTAGAAATATTTTTGATTCTTATATTTTCTATGCGTAATCCAAGCATTGCAGCAAAAGTTGCCATTCTGTGATCCGCATAAGTTTCCATTACTTCCCCATGCATATGATTACTTGGCTCAATACGAATGCCATCTTCGAGCTCTTTAGCACCAATCCCAACTCGATTCAATTCATTAACTAAAGCTTGCAAACGATTCGTTTCATGCCCTCTCAAATGCGCGATACCATGAAGTTCACTCGGACCGTCCGCAAAAGCAAGAATAGCTGCAATACTAGGAGCAATCTCTCCTGCTGCACTCAAATCAAGATACGGAATTGCTTTAATCGAACCATCGCTTTCCACATGCATTATTCCAGCATCATCGCTTGTTTTTTCAAAACTAACTTTTGCGCACATTTTCTCTAATATTCCAGGAAGCAATCCTCCAGGTTGAGTTGAAGAAAACGGCCAATTAGGTATACTGACACTTCCTCCAGCAATCAATGATGCTCCTAAAAATGGCGCAGCATTAGAAAGATCAGGCTCTATAGTAACAGTATCAGATAAAGCTATTTTGCTCTCTTTAACATGCCACATTGCGTTGCTAGTCATATTTACAACCCCACCCGCTTTGCAAATATCGTCCATAGTCATGCGAATATGCGGCATACTTGGCAATGTGTCACCAATATGTTTAAGACTTAAGCCTCCAGGTATACGTGAACCAATTAGAAGCATCGCAGAAATAAATTGTGATGATGAAGAAGAATCAATTTGCACGATTTTTTCAGAAAAATTATTTATTTTAAATTCGACTGAAGGTGGCGTAATAGTAAAAGGTAAGAAACCCTCTTCTCCTTGATACTCTACGCGAGCACCAAGCTGCTCTAAACCGTCAAGAACTGGCTTCATAGGACGCGCATAAGCTTGCTTATCGCCATCAAATCGCACAGCTTTATTTGCAAATAAAGCTAAAGCTGCAACGAAACGCATTACAGTTCCAGCTAAACCACAATACACTTCAGCATTATCTGGAATCCTAAAAACTCCGTCTTCTGGAGGAATTACACGAAGCTTAGTTCCATCTTCATTTAATGACTCACATCTAACGCCAAATGTAGATAAAGCGCTAATCATAAGCTCCGTGTCGCGCGAGCGCAATAATCCTTGTAAAACTACTGGTTTTGTGCCCAAAGCTGCCAAAATTAAATAACGATTCGACAAAGATTTACTTCCAGGAACCTCAATATAAGCTTTTAATTGATGATTAGCATACGGCGCTTTCCAAAAAGTAGTGCAATCTGCAATATCGTTAATACCACTCATACTATGAATACTATCGATTGACATGTACTGTTAAATAAGAATAAAAAGCAAAAATACGCATATTTCATTAGATATAAAAAGTCGGGGTGACAGGATTCGAACCTGCGACATCCTGCTCCCAAAGCAGGCGCGCTACCAAACTGCGCTACACCCCGAGGCTTTTGAACTGATTACCAGTTCCAAGCACAATCAATTACAATAGCGCACTTTGCAGACAAATGCAAATTACGACACACGTATTATGAAAATTTTTTCTTCATTACAAAATTCGACTAACAAAACTCATTACTAGCCACCAAACGATACAATAGAATTAGTTTAAAGAAAAAGGGGCTAAGTATGGGACGCTTCCAGCGAACAGAGGCAATGGGGTTAATATCATTCATAGTTTGTGCAGCTTGTGGAATGATTATTATGAGAATGTATATGGCAACAATGCCAGCATTTTGGCAAATTAGCCAGCGATTATTCCTTACAGCTTCAACTATTGTGTCTTTGTGCAGCGTAGGCGCTTTTATTGTTGGATACTTGCGTACAAATAAAAAAGTTATCAGCCATCACTTAATTCGAGTAGCTAAGCACGCGTTTGAAATAACAGCGCTTTCTACGATTTACGGCGCAACGATGTTTCTTATGTCTTTTGCTTTGCTATCTATTATTAATAGCATTATTGGCAGAGCGGCAATGAACAGCTATTTACCAGTATTATGCTCAGCTTTATCTGGAATAGTTGGATACGCAACGCTTATTCAAGCTGAACTTCTTGAAGCTAAAACTGTGGCTTCCCTCCTGCCATTATTCGTTATTTCTGGAGCTGCAACTGCAGGTCTTACGACAGATGATCCGTACTGGTATAACAATAATTTCTCTCAACTTGGAGACCGCACAACATTTGCAGCTAGTATGTTTAATGCAACACTTGTTTTGTCAGGAATTTGCATTATCATAACGAGCTACTTTGCTATTACTGAATTCGTTGCAACACAGCACGAAATGCTACAACACAATAACCAAAAACTGATTAAACACTTCAAGATGCGCACAACTGTTATGGCAGCTTTGCTGATTCTTGGAGGAATATCGTTTATTGGAATAGGAACTTTTAGATACACGCCACATCCTTTCTTACATGATTTATGTGCTCGAGGAGTGACAGGATTAATTTGCACAATGCTTGTTTGCCTTCCATGGCTTGCTCCTAGGCTTTCTCGCACATTCTATATTGCTTCCGATTTAGCGGTTATTCTTACTGCGTGGGCAGGAAATCAGTGGGTACATGGAAATAATACTCTTACAAATGTTGAAGCATTATCATGTCTGCTATTTCTTGGATGGATTATTGTATTTTCACGACAAGTTGCGGCTATGCAAAGCGATCGTCTTCAATCAAAAATAAATCAAGCTTTAATATTAAATAGAAGCTCAAAAGCACAAATAGAATAAGAACAAAAGATAAATTAAACTAACAAAAGCAGCGTAGAAACTTAAATTTCTGCGCTGCTTTTAGTTTTTACAAGTCACGAACTTCTTTACGAATAAAGCATAATACTCAACATTCTGGCTTATGCTCGCTCATAAGAAGCAAGAAACTACGAGATTGTGCGACAATATTAAATCCTGCTTCATATAACAATTCCGGACCCTTTGGATTATATGTGTCCACAATCAACTTCCACTTCTCACCATAACGTTTATCTGGCAAAGTAAAAGTAATAGGTTCATAATGCGCATTAAAAATAAGAATAAAGTCATTATCAACCATTCTCGTTCCATACCAGTCAGTTTCTGGAATATCCGAACCATTCAAATAAATCATCACAGATAAAGCATGAGTATTTGACCAGTCCTCCATATCCATAACAGTACCGTTATGGTCAAGCCATTCAACTTGTGGAATATCGCTTACATCATCTCCAGCAGAACGACCTGTAAAGAAACGACGACGATGCAACACAGGGTGCTTCAAACGCAGGTGAATAAGCTTAGAAACGAAATCGAACATATCTCGCTGAGTTTCGTTATAATCCCAGCTTATCCACGAAATAGCGTTATCTTGGCAATAAGCATTGTTATTACCATTTTGCGTGCGCATGACTTCATCACCAGCGCATATCATAGGAATGCCCTGGCTCATCAAAAGAGTTGAGAACAAATTACGTATTTGACGTTCACGCAATTCGTTAACATCGTGAATATTAGTAGGTCCTTCAACACCGCAATTCCACGAACGATTGTCGTTTGCACCATCGCAATTGCCTTCTTTATTAGCTTCATTATGCTTTTCGTTATAGCTAACTAAATCGTTCATAGTGAAGCCATCGTGAGCTGTAATAAAGTTCACGGAAGCTACAGGCTTTCGTCCATTTTGCTCATACAAATCTGAGCTACCCATAAGCCTGCTAGCAAATTCAGGTAATGTAGATGGTTGTGAGCGCCAAAAGTCGCGAACACAATCGCGATATCTTCCATTCCACTCAGACCAACTTGGAGGGAATCCACCAACTTGATATCCACCAACACCAATATCCCAAGGTTCAGCAATAAGCTTCACACTTGAAATAATGGGATCCTGCTCAATAATGTCAAAGAATGCAGAAAGTTTATCTACTTCTTGGAACTGACGAGCAAGAGTTGCTGCTAAATCGAAACGGAAGCCATCGACATGCATTTCAGTTACCCAATAACGCAAACTATCTGTGATTAACCGCAACGCTTTTGGAGAACGCATAAGTAAGGAATTACCAGTACCAGTAGTGTCAAAATAATGACGCTGATCATTATCTACAAGACGATAATATGCACGATTATCAATACCACGGAAACTCAAAGTAGGACCACGGTCATTGCCCTCAGCAGTGTGATTGTAGACAACGTCTAGAATCACTTCCATGCCTGCAGCATGATACGCCTTAACCATTGACTTAAATTCGTTAACTTGCTCTCCGCGCTGACCAGAGCTGGAATAAGAATTTTGAGGAGCGAAGAAACCAATAGTGTTGTATCCCCAGTAGTTACTTAATCCTTTATTTTGCAAGAAAGAATCGTTTACAAACTGATGGATAGGCATCAATTCTATTGCAGTAACACCAAGCTTCCTTAAATAAGAAATAACGCTTGGATGTGCAAGTCCAGCATAAGTGCCTCTAATATCTGGAGGAACACGTTTATCAAGATTAGTCATTCCACGAACATGAGCTTCGTAAATAACAGAATCATGATACGGAATCATAGGGTGCTGATCATTACCCCAATCAAAATACGGGTTAATAACTGCAGCCTTCATCGTATGATCCGCAGAATCCAAAGTATTCATTGCTGAAATATCATCTGGATTATCAAACCAATACGAGAAAAGACTCTCATCACCGTCTATATTTCCTTCAATCGCCTTGGCATATGGGTCAAGCAACAACTTATGAGGATTGCACCATAAACCATGAGAAGGATCATAGGGTCCGTGAACACGATAACCATAACGCTGACCAGGCTGTATGCCTGAAACATAGTTATGCCACACGTATGAGTTCTGCTCAGTCATATCAATACGTGTTTCATTATCATGCTCATCAAATAAACATAATTCAACGCGCTTTGCAACTTCGGAAAACAGCGCAAAATTCACGCCAGCGCCATCATAGTTTGCGCCAAGCGGATACATGGAACCTGGTCGTATATGCATAATATAAGTATCTCATATATTCGAGTAGTTTTCACGTCATGTTGACGTTATTTAAAAAAGCTTGAATTTTAAATGAAAGCCTCAATTAATAACGTAATTCCATGGATCGCAAGCTTCACCTAACCAAGCAACTTCTGGACGCTCTCCATACATTTCTTCTATGCAGTCAGCAATATCATTAATCGCATAAGTAAACCACAATGACTCAATAGCACTATGAGAAGTGTTAATAATCATAGGATATGTGTGTTGAATGTAATCTTCACCAGAAGAAAGACGCAGTTTCGATTCATATTTAGCTCGCTCAATTGCGTCAAGTGCAGGATGATGACGCAAATCGCTTGTAACATATACGTCAACTTTTTCCTTGCGAACTTCATCTAACAAGCTTTCCCCAGAACCAGGCAAAACAGCTACTGTACTAACTTTCGCATCAAGATTTCCAGCAACTTGAACACCAACTTTTGTATGAGGAAGAACGTTAAAAACATTTTGCGCAAAATCACGCAATGATATTGGCACATCCAAAACACCAATTCTGCCTAAGCCAATGTTACGTCCAGCAGAATCGATCTGTTTAGAAACAACAATTGGACGCAAATTATGAAGACCAAAATACTCTGCCGCAGCATGAGCAACTCCACGCCACGCGACATCCGCATTAGTGTGACCAACCCATAGCGCACAATTATTACTAATTAAACGCTGTACAATTTCACCACGAACAGTTTCGTTTGAAACTCCATGCACAGCTTTGAAAAATAGCGAATGATGAGTCACTAATAGGTTGGCACCCATTGATAACGCTCGATCAACTGCGCTAATCGTAGGATCACTGACACATACGATTCGCTGAATTTGGGAATTCAAGTCTCCAACAATAAGACCAGGCTCATCCCACTCTTCAGCAAAGCTTAATGGGTATAATGTTTCTATAGCTTCAATTACTTTGCTTAATCTAATCATTTCTTCTACCTTTAAGTAGTGTTAATGCGCTGCTAGTTGCCAATCTACACCAACTCCAGTAGAAACATTAAGAGGAACATCTAAATGCACAGCATTTTCCATAGCTTTACGCACAATATTTTCTACCTGCTCTTGCTCACCATGTGAAATTTCTAAAATCAATTCATCATGTATTTGCAATATTACTCGGCTACGAACTTTTGCTTCACGCAATCCCAAATCAACACGAAGCATAGCAAGTTTCATAATATCTGCGGCAGTACCTTGTATTGGAGCGTTAAGAGCTCCGCGCTCAGCAGCTTCACGAGATGCACGATTATTGGAAGAAAGCTGCGGGAAGTACCTACGTCGACCAAACATAGTTTCTGTATATCCAAGTTCTTTTGCCTTTGACACAAGAGATTCCAGATAGTCATGAACATTGCCAAAAGTATCAAAATACTTATTCTTCAACATTTCAGCTTCAGCCGGACTAATAGAAAGCTGTTTGGCTAGTCCATAAGTACTCAATCCATATGCTAATCCATAGCTCATAGCTTTTACATGAGAACGTTGATCCGGCGTTACTTGTTCAACAGGAATCTTATAAACTAAGCTCGCAACATATTTATGAAAATCTGCGCCGGAACGGAATGCTTCAATAAGAGTTTTATCATGAGATGCATGAGCCATAATACGAAGCTCAACTTGTGAATAATCACAACTCATTAAATATTCAAATTCTTCTCCTGGAATAAAAGCAGCACGAATCTCACGACCAGCAGCATTCCTATTAGGAATATTCTGGAGATTAGGATCAGCAGAACTTAAACGACCAGTTGCCGCAATAGTCTGCTCAAAAGTTGTATGGATGCGCCTATCATCATAATGAGCCGCATCAATTAAACTTTGCACAATCTGCTTCAATTTATTAGTTTCGCGATGTTTAAGTAAGGCGCCCAAGAATTGACTTGCAGGCTCTTCGGGATCGAGTTTAACGTACATAGCTTGCAAAGCTTCGGCATTAGTCGTGTACGAGCCATTCTTTGTGCGACGAGTAGGTTTAAGACCAAAATGCTCAAAAAGTATTTGCTGCAACTGCTTAGGACTTTGTAAATTAACAGAACTACCTGCAACTTTCCAAGCCATATTTTGCGCGAACTCAGCATCTGCAGAAAATTGCTTAAGCATACCACTTAAACGTTGCATATCAACTGCAGCACCGACGTCTTCCATGCCACGCAAAACTCGCGAAATAGGCATTTCCAAATCAGTCATCAAACCAGTTTGTTTTCTATCATCAAGTGTTGAAGCAAAATGAAGAGCCAAAAGACGAATAAGAAGCGCAGTTCTTAAGAATTTAGCTTCACGCGCTTGAGTTTGCTTTTCATTATTTTCTTCTTCACTGGCTGGCGTTTCATCGTCAATAAGAAGATCGAGCTCACCCTGCTTAGCTTCATTTTCACCCAAATTATCTTCATCTGACTGAATATCTAAATAATGTTCAGCCATATTTTCTAAAGTTTCAGCTCGAAAATCAGGCTCCAATAAATATGATGCCAATCGAGTATCAAGAAGTGGAGTGCCAAATGAATTATTCGAATCGAATAATTTTAGCGATTTTAGCAATCCCAAATGCTTTTTATAATCATGCAATACTGTTATTGAAGAATTTTTTTGCAAGAACTTTCGCAACATCTCGAGCAAAGCTCGATCTGCCGATTGCAAATCAGACGCGTACAATAACACAGCTTTATGAGCAACAAGAATTATTAAAGAATCTGCAGTCAACTCAAAATGATGTTTTGAATTCTTCTTGCACTCATGAGCGTATATTACAACTTCTTGATTTTTCAGTATAGGTTCGGCACATTTACGAGAATTATTTATAATTTTTTCGGAACTTAATTCTTCAAAATTCTCTTCTTCGGAACTTAGTTGGTCGAAAGTATCTTCAGTATTTTTTGAATCTTTCTTTATTTCTGTATAAAGTAAAGAAGAAACGGAATTCTCCCAATTAATAAAGTCTTCTACAGTTTTAACATGATGCAAGTCAATGCTTGCTAGCATTTCTTGAAAATTTTCTGCGTCAATATTTGATTGATCACCTTGAACTAGCTCATCGTTATTAGCATTACCTTCATACGTAGACGAAAACATTATACGCATATTATTTTCAATAGATTGTTGCGTACCGTTGCTAAAAGTTTTGAGAATCTTTCTCTTTTTTAATTCGCCAAATTCAAGTTGAGACAGCAAGATTCCTAATTTTGCAGCATCAACATCACCAAAGCACAAATCATCTACAGTTACGCCTAAATCCAAATCGCAAACTAAAGCATTAACTTTACGGTTTAAACGAACTTGATCAATATTTTCTCTTAAAGCTTCTCCCTTTTTACCGCTAATCTCATTCGAATGTTCAATAATATTTTCTAGGCTGCCGAATTGATTAATCCATTTAGCAGCGTACCCATCTCCAACACCTGGAACTCCTGGGATATTATCTGCAGTTTCTCCTCTTAACGCTGCTAGATCAGGATATTGCTTAGGCGTAACATGATATTTTTCAAAAACAGCATCCTTATCCATTTCTTTTAAATCTTTAAAATGCTGTCCTGGATACAAAACAGTAATATTGTCATCTATAAGTTGGAATGCATCACGATCGCCAGAAAGTACCAAAGTTCTATAACCGGCATTCGCTCCCATTGTTGCAAGGGTGCCGATAACATCATCACCTTCATAACCTGGTTTCTCAATATAAGTGATACCAAGAGCTTTAAGCATCTGTTGAATAATAGGAAGCTGCGAAAGAAGCTCCTGCGGAGCAGCATCACGAGTACCTTTATATTGAGGAAGCATAGTATTTCTAAAAGTTCCACCTTTAACGTCAAAAGCAATAGCTAAGCGGTCAGGCTTCTCTTTTTTTACAACCTGCGAAAGCATAGTAATAAATCCCCAAATGGAATTTGTTGCTTGCCCAGAGCGAGTAGAAAAATTATCTGCAGATATTGCAAAAAAAGCACGGAACGCAAGAGAATGGCCATCGACAACCAACAACGTTCCTTTCTCATTCTTAAGTTCCGAAGAATGTTCTTCAACGATGTCGGTATTCACTGTTGACTACTCACCCACGTTCCGTAATTACTAATAAATAACTATGCAGTTATATAAAAATGAATAAATATAACCCTACTAATTTTCAGATGAAGATTCTGCTTTATCATCGCTATACTTTGCAATAATAGCCATTGCAAGACGCTTCTTAGGGATACGCTGATCCATAGAAGTTTTTTGAATCCAGCGGAAAGCACCCTGTTCAGAGAATCCAGCCTTATCCATAAGAAGACCTTTAGCACGATCTACAAGCTTACGTTCTTCTAAAGTATCTTCAGCTTTCTTCAACTTTTCTTCTGTTTTCTTCAACTGATCTTCAGCATCGTGTAACTTGTTTTCTGCACGTTCAACACTATCTAATAAATCGTTGATCTCGCTAAAGCGACCCATAGCAACTTCCAAAGCAGGAAGAAGTTTAGATTCTTCATACGGTTTAGTAACGTACGCCATCGCTCCAGCACCAGTTGCTTGTTTTACTAAATCTGACTGTGAAAAAGCAGTGAGCATTACTACAGGAGCAATATTCTCATCACAGATTGTTGCAGCGGCGGTAATGCCATCCATAACAGGCATCTTAACATCCATGCATACAACATCTGGATGATTTTCACGCGTCAACTCAATAGCTTCTTGACCGTTAGCAGCCTGACCTACAACTTGATATCCGTTATCTTCAAGCATTGCCACTAAATCCATACGATTAACTGATTCATCTTCTGCAACTACCACAGTACGAATATGATTGTTTTTCTTTTCTTTAGATTCTCGCTGAGCAGCTTCATCATCTGCAGCTTTGCGCAGCTCATCATCAGTAAGTACCTCAGGCATCGCTGGCTCTGTCCCTTCATTTTCATCCATACCTGGCATATTCAAAACCTCACTTCATTGCCACACATTCACAGGGCAACATCACCATGCATCTTTAACATGGCGCTCACGCAACGGCACACTCACAAACACTAGTGGAAATTGCGCATCATAACACAATTTGCAAGTCATTAAAATACCGCACGCGCACCATGTTCGTGTCAATTAATAATATCATAAGAATTGCAAGACGCGCGAACAAGCACATACAATTAGCACTATTTTGCTTATTTTATATAATCGCAGATAATAATACAGCCAGCGCACCAAGTATTGCCTGAGCAACGCACATAGGAAAAGCGTTCTTGTAATCACCTATAAGCACACATTTAGTAAACTTATAAGCTTTAATTGCAATGACTAACAATAAGAGCCACTGAAAAGCAGCAAAAAATAAATGCCATGAAGTATTGCATACAATCGCACTAAAACTGAGGAAAACTTCAACACTATAAAAGCGCCATATTGATGGCACTGCAGAAGGTAACACAATAATCAAAATAGAATATGCGATCAATAGAACAGCAGAAACAATGCTCATAGCAGCGCATAAACGCCTACCATTGCGCTCACCAATTCTAACCATAGCAGTTATTTTTCCATGCTCTTTATCGCTTTTAATATCTCGAAGATTGTTTACCATCATTAAGCAAGCCGAATAAGCACCAGGAATGCAAGATATTAGCAAACAAGCCAAAATCCTTTGCCCGCCATTAATAAATATACTAGTTTCTGGAATACCAATTCCATATGTAATTGCGCATAACGAACCAATAAAAGGAACAGGACCGAAAAATACAAACGCACTTACTTCTCCCCAACCTTTATAACCGTAAGGATGTTTACCCCCGGCATAAAACCAGGCTGCAGCAAAGCACGCAATTCCAAGTAAAATAAACCAATATATTCCAGTTCGCAAAACAATAATCAAACCAAAAATACAAGAAATAAAAGCAGAAATTATTACAGCTTTAAGCACAGATTTCGAGGAAATTCCAGCATTTGCAAGGCGCCAAGATACATCGCATAAAGGCTTTGAATTATTGCTACTTAAAGCACGCAAACTACGATTCTCATCCAAGCCATTCAATCCGTCACAATAATCATTGGCATAATTGACGGCGATTTGTATAAACGCAGCAACCATGCAGCACAAGAAAAATTGTATAAAACATTGCTCTAGATGCATAATTGGTTCTTCAAAATACGAAAATCGCATCATTCTAAATGAAACCGCAAACGCCATAACAACAGGAACTAAGCCTATTGGAAGCGTGTAAATTCTTGCACCCTTAAGCCAAATTTTTACACTTTTCATCAAAAGCCTCATAAATTATTTATGATTTATTTATTTATGATTTACACAAATATTTTACACTAAATTTGGCAAAAAGATTGAAGTGCATATTGGTAAAGCAATAATAAGTGCAGAAATAACTAAAGACAAGAATCCACGCCATCCGAATGGGTATTTGTAATACGAAGACTTGCGTGTACGCAAATAAAAGCCGCGCTCTTCCGCTGCTAGCGCAGAACTATCTGCTTTACGCACTGAAGAAACCAAAAGAGGCACAATAAGAGGCATCATAAGTTTTAATTTTTTAAATGGATTTTTACTATCGTATTCAACTCCGCGAGCCATTTGAGCTTCTGTGATTTGAGACATTTCTTGCGCAAAAATAGGCACAAAACGAACCGCAGTAGTTATAGTAAAAGCATAACAATATGGAATATGCAAATATTGGACTACAGCATTTGCAAGATCGTTTAATTTAGTTACTGTTAGCACTGTAACAAGAGGAAAAGCAAAACAGAACAAACGCAAAGAAGCTTTCGCTCCAATATCAATACCTCTTAACGTAAACCATAGAAAAATATAGTTCCCACTTTGAGCAATAACAGTTTGTAGCAAAAACATTACGCAAGAAATTATTAGCATAGCTTTAATAAGGCCAAATAATGTTTTAACAACATGAGTAAAAGCCATGCCAACAAAAATAATAACAGCTAGCGCAATAAGTACAGAATACTGTTTAGCAATAAATACGCTTATTACAATACTCGCAGCAAGAATTAGCTTCGCAATAGGGTTTGTGCGGTGAAGGAATGTGTTGCCTGATTGATATGTTAATAGTCTCGTTTTCATAAATATCAGATGCCTTTATTTTACTTCTAACTATTCTGCTGATTATGCTGCTTATTCTGACTAAGTTTTGCGATTTTACCAAAACGCAACGCTTCAACTAATTCTTTTCGCGTATACAATCCATAGCATTGCTTAAAACCGTTAGAAACCAAACCTTGGCAAACAGCACACAATAATGGTGGATATAAAGAAGCAGCTGAGCAGACATCTGGTTTTTCAAAAACATCATGCGCCGAACCATCAATAATAAGCTTTCCATCATTAATCGTTATAAGTCTAGTTGCATAATCAAGCACAACTTCCATATCATGACAAACCATAATCACGCAACAACCGTGAGCTCGCAACTCCTCAACCACTTGCATAATTCTCACGCATTCATGGTAATCAAGCCCACAAGTTGGTTCATCGAGAACAAGTATTTTAGGACGCGTTACGACAGTTGCAGCCAATGCCACCATTTGTCTCTGCCCTCTAGAAAGCATGAATGGACTGTCAGTAGGATTTAAGTCAAGTTTCTCAATAATTTCCATTGCATGCGTTTTCGCTTGACTAGAATCTTCACCAATTAAAATACAGCTCAACTCTACTTCTTCAAGAACAGTCTCTTTACATAATTGATGATCAGGATTTTGGAATAATGTCGCAACATATTTTGCTATTTGACTAATTCGCAATGGCTTGGTGTCGATACCGTCAATTGTCACACTACCTTCAGTAGGTCTTAGTAAACCGTTAATAATTTTTGTAATAGTAGTTTTTCCGGCACCGTTTTTACCAATTAATGCGATCAATTCACCAGCATAAGCATCAAATGAAATATCTTTTAGAGCCTTGACATCATTTGCATAAGCAAAACTCACATGATCTATTGAAAGGCATGGCTTATCAATATTATTAACTGCATTGTTAGCTCTTTTAGAATCTTCTTTATTAAGTTCTAAATCAGCTTCTACATCATACACATCATCGCGATTAGAAAGTTTAAAATAATCAGAACGCAAAGTTTTAACAATAGTATTTACAGTCTCATCAACGCCAACACTAAGAGGTGCTGGATCGCAAATTTGTTCATCTTGCAATTGTTTAAGCAATCGCGTAGTACGTGGATAATTAATACCTACTTTACGAAGTAACTCTATATCTTTAAGAGCTTCGCAAACAGGAGCATCGAGAACAAGCTCACCTTTAGAAAGCACTATAAGACGCTTGCAATATTCACTTAATAAAGCTACTTTTTGCTCAATCACTACAATAGTAATACCAAAGTTTTTATTCAAATCACTTAAAACATCGAAAATCATACGTGAAGAAACTGGATCCAGCGCACAAGTAGGCTCATCTAAAACCATCACTTTAGGCCTTAAAGCCAAAATAGCAGCTATTGCGACCTTCTGCTTTTGACCTCCAGATAGCGTGTCTAAATCACGATTTCGCAAATTGCTAATACCAACAGTTTCTAGTGCATTTGCTATACGCTCAGGAATTTCATCGTGCGAAACTCCGAAGTTTTCTAAGCCAAAAAGCAACTCATCTTCAACGTTTGCAGCAACCATTTGCGCATCAATATCTTGAATAACAGAGCCAATTAAACAAGCAATATTAGTGAGCTCAAGAGTAGTAGTGTCATGACCAGCAATTCTGACAGTTCCGAAAAACTTTCCCGAATAATGGTGAGGAATTGCTCCAGAAAAAAGTGAAGCAAGAGTTGTTTTACCAGACCCAGAAGGTCCAATAATTCCAACGAATTCACCTTGATGAATACTAAGGTTTACTTTATGAAGAGCATAGTTGCAATTATCTTCATTGTCTTTTTTATCTTTATTTGCAACACTTTCATCACTATGAGTATCGTAACGAAAAGATACATTGCTTAATTCAAGCAATGGCACTTCTTTTACTGATTCATCACTTTTTTTCATAGGCTCTTTACACGGTTCGGCAGAATCAACTAAATGATTATCTGCAACATATTTTTCTTGCTGAGACATAACATTCCTAACTCTAACACACCGAGCAAACGCTAAAAAATTAATAACACAAAAACACAAGTTGACATCAATCATATTAGACTGATGCCAACTTGCTTTTATACCTTTATATTTATACTTCTATGACTTTATACATTTATACGCATTAAACACATTCGTTAATAATGATGTATAACGTGCAATTAAACATGCAATCATAAGAATTTCTTAGTTACATTATTTATTATTTGTGCAATACAAGTCGCAATGGAGTATAAAGAATTTCAACAATAATCGCATTAAATGCAGCAGTACCAAAAATAATTGGCATCATTACGATTACCATGTTTGGAGAATGAAGAATAAAGTAAGCAGCAATAGAAGCGAAAATGCAACCAGAAATTACTGTTGTAACAAAAGTTGCAATAAATGGGAAAACACTTACTTTACGAGCAGCATCCTTTGGGAAGAGATGGACATATCCAATTAAAATAGCTGTCATAATAATTGCAGCAGGAATGTCACACGCATATTCAAGGAATGGAATCGAAGTATTAAGTTGGATTAATGTTGCAGCAAGAGCTCCAATAATAGCTCCTTGATAAATCTTTGGACGAACCAACAAAATCGCCAAGCAGAATGAAGCAATAACAAACTCAGGCTGGATATTTCCAATAGAAAGAGGCTTGGCAACAGTAAAATCAAGAATGCATCCTGCTGCAAATAGAACTGCAACCAGCACTAACGAAGTAATATTTAGTGCATGATTCTTAACTTTCGCATTTTTCATCATTACCGACGCAACATCAGCAGTTGCATTTGCGACGCCGCTAGTAGCTTCCATAACTTTTTCATTAGTTTCATTAGCCATGATTTCTCTCCTTGTTTAAGCTTCATATTATTTGAATACAAAGCTATCGAATATTTTGTTGTGATTTGTGATTTGTGATTTGGTTATTTTTGAAATTTAAGGCTTGTATACAAAAAGACCCCCGGGGCTTACCCGGAGGTCTTTTACAAGCTTTTATACGCAGCTTCTAAAACTTCAGAGTAAACTCACGCCAAAAAGAAGACTGCCACCACCACATACGTGCAGCATTAAGAGTATCGAAAGATTCAGCATTCATGTTCATGTTAAGCATGATGTCTGCCTCCTTAACTCATTAATACTAACTGTGGTTCACGCACAAACCCCAACCGAAGTATTCGATATTTGTTTGTGTTGGAAATGATGCTAACACCATAAAAGTACAAATGCAAACATTTTTTCAAAAATATTCTCCTAATGAAATAATTATTACAAAAATATTTATAAATTTATTATTCGTAAATCCTTATTTTGCAAAGAAAATCTCGTTTTAAATAAAGAAACTCCCAAAATAATGTAAAAGAAAAAATTTACTTAAATAAATGCAACACGCTGATTCATTTAGTTATTTTAGAATTTTTTACATTTTGACTCTTTAATTGCTGAGCAATTTGCAATTTTACTGCAATAATTCGCTTTACAGACTCATCAATTCGAGACTCAGGTATATCACCTTGACGAACTGCATTAACAACAGAATAATACGCTTGACGCAAATTTGCAGGAGAAAGTAATATATCGATGCCTGCTTTAATTCCTGTAATTGCAGCAACTCCAGGAGAATAGCGCAACGATATTGCGCCCATTCCTAAAGAGTCAGAAATAAGAATACCTTTATAACCAAGCTTTTTACGAGCTAAACCAGTAACAATTTTCTCAGACATGCTAGCAGGAATATCATCACCTGTAATCTTCGGATACGACACGTGACTGACCATAATAAACTTAACACCAGTGTCTACAGCATCTTTGAATGGTACTAAATCTATTTTTCTTAACGCAAGTGGAGTTTGGTTCGAAACAGTAACGCCTTTGTGAGAATCCTCAAAAGTTGAGCCATGACCAGGAAAATGCTTATACGTGGCAAAAACGTGATGCTCTTGCAAACCGTCAGTAAACGCATCTGTCATATTTGCAACTAGCGAAGCATTAGAGCCGAATGAACGCTTGATCATCAGGTTATTATCCGGATTAGTAATCACATCAGCAACTGGAGCAAAATCAACATTAAAACCTAAATTCGAAAGATAATTACCAATGTAAGCACCAGTTTTATAAGCTTTGCGAGTTTTCTTAGTCGCTCCAATATCCCTCATATTAGGCGAGGAATTAACACCCATTTGAGGATTTGAGCTAACTCGCGCAACAGTGCCACCTTCTTCATCAACAGCTACTAAAGCAGGCAGTGACACTCTAGATTCGCTTATTGATTGCAACCCAGAAATCATTTGCTGAGTTTGATTAGGATTCTGAATATTCTCCCTGCTATACATTATTCCGCCAACAGGTATGGAATTAAACGACTGCTGCATTTGCGAGCCAGAAGATACCACAGTCCCGTATGTTCCAGCTAATTCTTCAGGCTTAACTATGAACATTTGAGCAACTTTATCTTCAAGAGACATCTTTGATAGCACATTTTTAACAACACTGCTATTAGGGTCAATCCCCCGTCTTGCTTGCCTTTTACGTGCTTGCTTTAGTGCTTCAAGTTTTTTAGCCACATCCGCAGGGTTAACTGTTTTCTTACTAACATAAGTTTTAGAAGAAACATTAAAAAAATGCGAGCGCATAACAGATACTGCAGCAAACATAGATATTGTAAGTAAAACAATAGCTATAATAGCCACTAAAATAGCAGCAAAACGCTTTCTTGGAACAACACTTGCAATTTGATTATGATGCTGAGCACTACGATATTGCATAGTGCGACCATCTACATAATGCGGACTGCTTTGTAGTTTACGTGTCCTTTGCTTTCGCATAACGAGTTTCCTCTAATTCGCTAAAAATGAACCAAAAAGTAGTAGCGTAATACTAATGCCTATTTATCTCACAAACATAGCCAGTTTTACCGCTAAAGGTTTTACGCAATGTAGGAGTCGTAAATAAATCATCGCGCTGATCATTCCAAGACCACTCATCATTTAAACGCCAAAGCATAAGATAGAACTCAGGCTCTCCATCTTTATCGTTTCGACTTGGTTCTCCTGGCAACCAGTTTTCATACTTTACTTTTTCACCAGTAACCCAGTGCGCAAATACGTCACCATTCTCACGTTGCGAAGTATAACCGCCAATCCACACATACTTAACGCCTTCCTTTTTCGCCATATTGATTACCTTTTTCTCTTTACTCTTACTGGTAAGAGTTACTAAGTAACCACCATCTTGCATGCATGCACTATTAGCTTCAGTCCACTTCACATCGCCCTTATGTAGCACGAAGCGAGTTGCACCCTTCTTATAATTCTTCTTCTTAATTGGCTTAAACGACAAATCATCACCAATACCACCAGACTGATGATTCTTGGAATCTGCAACCAATGCAGAAACCACTCGATCAGCATACGCATTCGAAGAAGAATCAGAATCATATTCTAAACAATAAACATTATCTTGATTGACTCGAATTCTATTCATTACCTCTTGCATATCTGAAATTGAATTCATATCCCAGAAGTAACCATTCGTTTCATTCGCAATATTTTGCAGAGTACTTGAATCAGCTTCACTAGTACCAATCAAATATACAGGAATACCTTTTTCTTTAGCTAAAGAAATAACCTCATCAGCAGTATGAGTACTCTCATTATCTTGACCATCAGTAAACGCAATTACGCAATTAAAGCCAGGATGATTAGAAGCATTAGTAATTCCGGTATAAAGTGCGTCATACAAAGCTGTCATGCCGTAAGGAGTCATATTATCAATGCCTGTAAGCAATCGATCTTTATCGTTAGTATACGTTGCCATATACATTAAGTAACTATCGAAAGATATAAGCTCTCCTGTATCGCCAACCTTATAATTAAGATTGCGCACAAAATCACTCATAGTACGTTTCATCGTATCTATAGAATCTTCCATAGATCCAGATTTATCAAGCAGAATTTCGTAATTAACACCTTGTTTATCTTTAATGCGCTCAACTTTATGGATAAGTCTTTCAGCTTCTCTGCCACCACCAATCTTCTCACGAATTGCAGCAGTAGGAGAATCAATTTCCAAAGCTTTTCCACTACTATCAGTAAGCGAAAAGTACAGTTTTACATGAGGATATTTAGATACGTCAGAGTCAACAATTTTCAACTTATAATCCGCGTATTTATTGGATTTCATAATTTCTTTTCGCAAAGTTTCGTAAGGAATTTGTTTTGGTCTCATATAATCCCAAATGCAATACCCGAAAATACTTGAAAGAATAACAGCAATCATAACAATAATAGCTATAATAATATTCCTTCGCTTCGCATCATTTTCAGCAGCAACTTGCGCATACCCGTATTGTTGTTGATACGGGTATTGTGTATTTGCTTCAGGGCGATAATACTGATTAGGAATGTTGCTGGTATAAAATACTTGCGTTTGCGCTTCAGGATGAGGCTGCTCTGCTTGCTGAGACTGAGTATTATTTGCTGAAGAAGTAATTTCTGCACCACACTGCGTGCAGAACCTCGTATTATCTTTTAAAATAGCTCCGCAATTAACGCAGTACATGATTTTCTTCTTTCTCTTCCTTATTAGTAAAACATTCACATACAGTTATAAAAAACCAAACTATCTATTAATTCTATACCCTGCTTCAAACACAAAGCCGAGGATATCGCAACAAATGCAATTATCCTCGGCTTTTATAATGAGCGAACTTATTAGTTCATTTATTTACTAATAAAACCTCACGAATTCCTATAGCGCTTGTGACTCTTAATACGAAGTAGCAATACGCTCGCAGCAGCAATAAGTATTGAGCATACAGCAGTAACTACGAATATATTACTGCCTGTCGCACTTAAACTATGAAGCTGTTGCGAAACTGCATTGTTTGTTACTGTGATATCTGTCCAAGCAACTTGATTACCTTTCTCGTCAACCAAAACAACCGTATGCTTTCCGATGTATCCAGCTGGGAATTGAGCATCAAACTGAGGCTTGCCATTAACCATGCGAACAGTCACAAACTTTGAACCATCAGCACCCTTAAGCAAACGAGGAGACGAGTAAATGTACGCGTATGCATAAACTACTCCATCGCGCTGCAAACGCTCGATGAACTCGCTGTTTACAAGATTAATTCTTACACTGTTAACAACACCTGCAGTTGCAACGTTATTGTTACCAACGCTAAGAGTTCCCTTTAATTCTGGATTAAGCTGCTGAACAGTTTTCGGAGCAACAGGTACAGGAGTGGATTCTGCCGGCTTAGCTGGCGCAGAATGCTCAGACTTTGCCAGTGCAGACTGTTCAGACTTAGCACGTGCGGACTGTTCAGACTTAGCAGGTGCGGACTGTTCAGATTGCTCAGCTGGAGTTTCAGTCTTAGACTGATCCGGCTTAGTCTGATCTGGCTTAGTCTGATCCGGCTTAGCTGGAGTTTCATGCTCAGATGGCTGAGGCTGAGGAGCCGGTGCCGGAGACGGTGTTGGTGCAGGCTGAGGCGTTGGCACCGGAGCCGGAGCAGGTGATGGCGAAGGCTGTGGACCAGGCTGAGGAGCCGGAGCAGGATTCACAGTACCAGGAGTTGGAGCTGGAACTGGCGCTGGTTGCGGACCAGGCTGCGGCTGAGGTCCAGGAGCTGGTGTTGGAACTACAGGAGCAGGAGCAGGTGGCTGAGGCGTTGGCGTCACAGGACCAGGACCAGGCTGAGGCTGAGGTTGAGGACCAGGCTGAGGATTTACAGGACCAGGTGCCGGCGATGGCTCAGGCGCAGGATTCACAGTACCATTAACTAGTTCGCTTACGTCAGCAGGATGCAATTTATATTCAGCGACCTTTTCAAGATCAATAGAATTCTTATTATTCTTCTTTTCAGCAACCTTCACAAGCACTGCAGTAGAAAGAGCAGAAACCTTGTAATTTCCACTATCGTCTACAGATGCTTCAGGGAACTTTGATGCATCATCACCATTAGCTTTTCCATCAGCAATGTGCACGTGATACTTTCCTTTGCCAATATTCACAGTAGATTCACTACTATTAGCGTTGAAAATAAACACATACGTTTTATCTTTGGCATCAACACTAAACGCATTAATACCATCGCTGCTCTTAATCCAATGCATATTCTTATTAACATCAGAATATGTAGAATCGCGTAAAGCTGGAATTTCGTTTCTTAACTTTATCAATGCCTTGAAGTATTCAACAGCATCAGAATTCTTATTAACCAAATCCCACTTAACAGAATTGTCACTATCACCAGCATTGTAGCTATTCTTATTGCCGTTCTTGCTTCGTAAGAACTCTTGACCAAGCTCAAAGAATGGCATGCCATGAGCAAACATTACAAGCGAATTAGCAAGCATTACTCGCTTCTTAAGATTCTCTTCTGACTCATGAGGCAAAGATTTCTTCAACTTATCGTAAAGATTAAGATTGTCGTGAGCTTCAACATATTGCACAGTCTGACCTGCATTCGCATAATGTCTATCAGTGCAACTTGAGTTTCCAGGCTGGCAACCGTAAAGATTTTGCATTACCAGATTGTCACTGCCTCTATTTCCAGACACGAATCCAGCAACATCATCATCTCCTTTGCCTTTTACAGCATCACGGAAGGAATCGTTAAAGAATGCAACGCCATTATTGTCTGCAAGCTTATACGCATTAGGCTGAATAGTGCGGTTTCCATAAGGCAATTGGCTCATATCCCAGCCTTCGCCAAGAATAATAGAGTTTTTATCAATGTCATAAACAGCCTTACGCACTTCCTTCATGGTTTCAAGATCAATCAATCCCATCAAATCAAATCGGAAGCCGTCAATACCGTACTCTTTAGCCCAATACTTTACAGAGTCAACAATATACTTTCGCATCATTTTGCGCTCAGAAGCAGTATCGTTTCCGCAACCAGATCCATTAGTAAAGCTGCCGTCATCGTTGTAACGGAAGTAGTAACCTGGCACAGTTTGGCCAAAAGCGTTCTTTTGAGCGTTATAAACGTGGTTATAAACAACATCCATAATCACGCGCAAGCCAGCCTTATGCAAACCGTCAACCATTTGCTTTAGTTCCGCAATACGCGTAGCAGGGTTTGCTGAATCAGACGCATACGAACCTTCTGGAACGTTGTAATTGATTGGATCGTAGCCCCAGTTTTGAGCACCTGACTTGCCGTAACTCAAATCTCCTGCTTCATTCACAGAACCAAAATCATACATTGGCATGATTTGCACGTGAGTGATGCCGAGGGACTTCAAATAATCCAAACCAGTTGGCTTGCTTCCATTCTTAGTGTCAGATTCAATTACACCGAGATATTTGCCGCGCTTTGCAACATCTACGCCAGAACTTTCATGAATCGAAAAGTCGCGAATATTCATTTCTGCAATAGTCGCATCAGTTGGGCGCTTACCAAACGATGCCATGCGAGTTACAGGTGTTGCCATACTGCCACCGAATACAACAGATCTCATTCCATTTCGCACAGCAGCTTTTGCATAAGGGTCTGGAGAATTATTAACAGCACCATCTGCAAAATGAACCTTGTACGTGTAAGCAGTGCCAACTTTTGCATCGCTTGTAGTAATACTCCACACACTATTATTGCTTTCAAGCTTCATCTCTTGCGTTTTAGCTTCTGGAGCATTCTCAGCATCAGACTGATAAGTTACCAGCTCAACTTTCGTAGCAGTTGGTGCCCAAAGCTTGAAAGTCGTAGAATTACCATTTACAACAGCACCCAAGTCGTCGCCAGCATAAGCGTATTTCTTATCGAACTCATCAGTGCGAACAATCTTAGAGCCTTTAACAGTTGACACAGACACTGTTTTAGGCATTCCACCAACACCCTTAATGCTGATTTCATACATTTTCTTAAGATCTAATTCGTTCTTTGCGGTGATTACGATCTTATTATCTACAACAGCAACTTGCGAAATATCTACTGCCGTATGATTCTCTTTCTTTGAATCTGTAACATCAGTTATAGTTACGTCATTCTTCTTAATCTCTGAAGGGTCACCGCTCGCATTTACAGTAAATTCCTTCAAAGACGTAATATCAGCATTAATAGCATTAGCCTTCGTGTTGATTACGTTTGGACTTAAGTAAACTCTACTATCGCCCTGCATAAGCCAGATTTCAGCATTACCAGTTTTACCATCTTGGCTTAAAGTGATTGCCTTTGCAGGAATTGCACGATCGCCTTCACCAGGATCTTTAGCAACCCAATCGTTGCCTTGCATAGAATATCGCACAATAAACTTCGGATCTTTTACGCCATTACTATCCGTAAACGTATATTCTGCAATCTTGCCGAAATCATCATGAGCCGTGAAATCTTGCTTTACGCCTTCTTGCTTACCATACCACGTCCAGAGATTCCAACCAGCGTAATCCTTGTTTGTTCTACGGTAGTGAACAGTAACGTTTAACGTTTGAATCTTATTAAGTTTGTCCGCAACTTCAACTGGTGGTTCAGCAAAAGTATCTTCATTCCCGCTTATAACCCAAGCTTGACCTACTCCATCTTCGATATTATAAATAAAACGGTTTTTTGTTCCGTCCTTATGCCAATTTTTATTATCAGTTCCTGGATCAGTAGTAATAATAAATCCGACTTTTCCACTCTCGTAAGTGCCATCAGCTTCAATTGTGTAAGTCTTACCAAAAGCGTCTTGACCATTAAATGCATGCCAGGTACCTTTTATCTCTTTACCATCTGCATCTTTAAGACCCCAGATATAAACACCTTTATTCGTGTTTTTTTGATTGTAGTGAATAACAATCTTCGTCTTTAATGCAGAAGGTTTTGAAGATGTATCCTCAACTTCGCAAGGAGCCTGTTCTGCGATAGAACCATTGAGATTATTATCTATCACATAATTCTTTGCGCCAGCAGGAATAATGAAATCGCCATCATTCTGGCCATTTATGTGATACCAATTGCCTACACCGCTATTAAATACAGCTTTAAATTCACCACGATTAGTAATAGTCTTTGCAAACCAATCATTGCAAACTTTGCGCATTGGCAATCCGGGAGCTACAGTCCAATTATCACCACTTATTTGATAATGAATATTTACAGAACTTGGATTACCTGCTTTACCTTTAGCATTGAAATATACAGTTGTTGACTGGTCTTTAACATCGTCAACATTGTATTTTGGATCAGACTCATTGCGAGCTGCAATCTTTTTAACATTCTTAGTCGTTGCATTTACATGCAAAGCAATTGCAGAATAAGGAGCGATAGTCGCAGCAACATTGCCATTTGCAACTTTAACAGTCTTAGAGCAGTCACCTGCAGCATAAACGTTGCAATACTCACCATCAGGCAAATCAGTCTTATACAAAACTCTCTTTGCGTTTGGCGTATTGTTGATTGCTAAGAAACCCTTCTTCTCGCGGCTAAATGCAATGTTATTATTGTCACTCTCCTGCCAATTAGTGACTTGAGCACCATTCACAGCATTAAAGAAGCCAATCATTCCGCGAATAGAAGTCCAACGCTGAGTGCACTGCCAGCCAGTTTTTGGAGAACAATTTACATCTGGAACAGACGTATCGGTCGCATTAGGCGCACCATCATCCTTATGTCCATCCGCAAACCTGTACCCTGAATAAATGTTTGGGTTTCCATACGGATAGCCAAGCATAAACGCGTTTGCAAGCTCGTAGCGAGGACCATCCTTATAAGTGAGAGTGCGCACATAATTTTCGCGAGGAGTATCCCAATTAGTAACGAAAATCGAAGCTTTATCACTTGGAACAAGCCCATTAGTAATATTCTTTAGATTCGAAATTGATCCATAAAAATCGTTCTTTAAACGGTAGGAATACTGGAATTCGTTGACTTCGCCTTCGTTTAAATGCTTAGCTGGCTGGATTTCTGGAGCTTCAGAAGGATCGCCAATCGTCTCCTGCATCCACCAAATCTTGTCAGGAGTAGTATTTGCCTGCTTTGCAGCTTCAGCTTTAATGGCTTTCATATCCGCTGGCGAAATATGCTTAACGGCATCCACACGGAAACCAACAACACCCATCTTAAGCAAATC
Source organism: Gardnerella leopoldii (assembly GCF_003293675.1). Lineage (NCBI taxonomy): Bacteria > Bacillati > Actinomycetota > Actinomycetes > Bifidobacteriales > Bifidobacteriaceae > Gardnerella > Gardnerella leopoldii. The sequence continues at coordinate 461,543 of NZ_CP029984.1, read as the reverse complement.
TGCAAAATACTTGCCTAAAACTTGCTGAACATGCGGCTTTGAAGTATCCAAATCAAGCAAACCTACAAGCCTGTGAGTCCAAACTTCTTCAGCATTCTTGTAATTTTTAATATTTTCAGTACTCTGATGGAAATCATCCTTAGTATATCCAGCTGTTTTGAAAGTTTGCGTAGCAGCATCGTATGCACTTCCACCAATGCCAACTTTATCTCTATTATCGGCACCAGTCATGTGATTAATCACAGCATCAGCAATGATTCCAACATTTGCCGCTTTGCAAGTTTGAATCATCTGCTTAAACTCAGCTTCAGTGCCAAGCTTAGAATCAAGCTTATAGCTCACAGGCTGATAAGAAGTCCACCACTGCTTACCTTTTACATGATCATTCGGAGGAGACACTTGCACATACTTCACGCCCTCATGACCGTAAGTTTTAGTGCACTCTTGAGCAATACTCTTCCAATTCTGCTGGAATGCAGTAACAATAACGCCCTTACGGTTAAGAGTTAGATTTTCTTTATTTGAACTATCGCTAACAGCGTTTGCACTACCCGTAACAGCAAAACCAGTTACAAGCATTGCAACAGACGTAGCAACAGCAACCATCTTCGATGCAAAGTGTCGACGATGACTCATCAGTATCCTTTCCTCCATTGGTATCAACACGCTTCTTCCTTGGGCGCATTAATAGCCTCAATGCACAAACGATGGCTAGCACTACTATGTTGCCAGCCATCGTTATAAACATGCATTATCAGCGGAGAAAATTATAACATCTACATATTGACAATATTGCAATAACTATACAAAAACTGTAATAATGTCAATACAAATTTACTTCCAGATCGTCCTTTACTTCGCAATTTACTTATTAGAACCTGCCTTATTTTTTGCACAGAATCAGAGCTAACTCAATCAATAGCACAGCGAAAACAATTACAATCATCGCCACAGTACTAAACGTGGAAGTACTTCCAAAATGCTCTACAGCCTTAACATGCAAAGCAATAGCAGAATTAGCTGGAATAGTTATCTCTACTTTCCCACCATTTACAGTAACTGTGCTAGAGCATTTACGTGAAGCATATACGTTACAATACTCACCGTCAGGCAAATCAGTTTTATAACTCACATTTTTAGGCTTATCAGTATTGTTAATCGCCAAGAATCCCTTGTTTCCGCGACTAAAAGCAATGTTATTATCGTTGTCATCCTGCCATTGAGTTACTTTCGTGCCCTTAACAGCATTGTAGAATCCAATCATTCCACGAATAGAAGTCCAACGCTGAGTGCACTGCCACTGAGAATTCTTTCCGCACTTTACATCTGGAATGTTCGTATCAGTTGCACCAGGAGCACCGTCATCGCGCTGAGTGAACTTATATCCAGAATAAATATTTGGTGTTCCATACGGATAAGCAAGCATAAAAGCATTAGCTAACTCGTACTTTGCCCCATCCTTATAAGTGAGAACTCGAGTCGAATTGTCACGCTCAGTATCCCAGTTAGTCACAAAAATAGCTGCTTTCTTATTAGGAATAAGCTGATCTGTAATATGAGACAAATTCTCAATTGAGCCATAGAAATAATTACGCAAGCGATACGAGTATTCAAACTCATCTACTTCACCTGTACCAACATATTGATCTGGCTGAATTTTAGGATCTTGTTCAGGAAAACCAATTGTTTCTTGCATCCACCAAATATTTTCAGGCTTCATTCCAGCAGCTTTAGCAGCAGCTTCTTTTATGCCTTTCACATCTTCAGGACACATATGTTTTGTGGCATCAACTCTAAAGCCCGCAACACCCATTTTCAGCAATTTTGCAAAATAGTTACCAAGAATTTTTTGTACATGAGACTTAGAAGTATCCAAATCAAGCAAACCAACTAAACGATAATTCCAAACGACTTGCGCATCTTTATATGTGTAAATATCTTTATCTATTTGGTGAAAATCATCTTTTGTGTAACCAGCATCCGGATAGCTTTGATTTGCCGCATCATACTTACTACCGCCAACACCTACAGTATCTTTATTACTATCACCGGTTGTGTGATTAATTACAGCATCAACAACAATTCCAACACCAGCTGCCCTGCAAGTAGTAATCATATTTTTAAACTCGTCTTCAGTGCCAAGCTTTGAATTTAGATTGTAACTAACTGGCTGATAAGAAGTCCACCACGCTTTACCTCTAATATGATCCTGCGGCGGCGAAACCTGTACATAACTCACACCCTCAGGACCATAAGTTCGCTTACACTCTTTTGCAATACTTTTCCAATTTTGCTGAAAAGCAGTAACGATCACACCTTTTGGCGGAAGACCGTCTGTTGATTTAGTTGAAGCAAATGCCGAAGAGTTTGGAACAATAGCAAAAATACACATTAATACTGTTGCTACAGCAGCAATTGCAGCAATTGCAGTAAAAGAGCACATTACATTGCGCTTGTAATTATTGATTAATTCGCAAGCATAATTACTTCTTTTACGCTCACTTACTTGCAATCGTGCACTGTGGATCATCGTTGTTCCTTTCACATCACGTACAGCACTTTCATTGTGCGAGAATACTTTTATTATTATACGCTTATTGTTTATGTACGAGACATTAAAATATAAAATAAAAACGTCGCCTAGCAAGCTAAGCGACGTCGTGCACGTGCCCCCGGTGAGACTCGAACTCACACTGCACAGATTTTGAGGCTGTTTCCTCTACCAATTGGGATACAGGGGCATTTTTAATTTTCCGCATTTTTTTGCGACTTGTTGACTATAGCACACTTTAAGCCACATGCAAATAGTTAAAGCGTTTTGCGCGTGTCGCAAATCAACAATATTGATCATACATAACATAATGCGCGCAAACTGCAAAACAGCTAGCGCGCATTATGCAAACTATACTACTGCGCAAATGCACTTAAACTAGAAGAACTAGCGTATTAGTACAAGAACGCAGAATCAAGCAATTAGTCGCAAGCACCGACGGTGTGAACGTAGATGGAGTCAGTGCGACCAGCCTGGCGTTCACCCTGAGCAGTGCTCAAGATAACAATCTGATCACCATCGGAAACCTTACCGGCTTCGCGAAGAACCTTGTCAGTGAAGATCATCAAATCGTGACGATTCATGTCATGGTAATCTTCATCAATCAAGAAGCCTTCAGTACCCCAGCTCAAAGCCAACCAACGATAAGTGTGCTCATTGTTAGTCAAGCCGTAGATTGGAGCGGTTGGGCGTTCACGAGAAATGCGATGAACTGTGCGACCAGTCTGAGTGTAGGCAACAATAGCCTTAGCATTAAGCTTATCTGCCAAATCAACAGCTGCAGAAGAAACTGCACCGGTGCTAGACATGTCAAGCTCAACAGCAGGAATGCGATCATAGCCGTGCTCAGTAGCATACTGAGAAATACGAGACATAGTCTTAACGGTAACATCTGGATACTTGCCAACAGCAGTTTCGTTAGAAGTCATTGTTGCGTCAGCACCGTCGAGAACAGCGTTAGCACAGTCAGAAGCTTCTGCACGGGTTGGAACTGGAGAGTTAACCATTGTGCCAAGAACTTCAGTAGCAACGATAACTGGCTTTGCATAGCGACGAGAAAGCTCAATGCAGCGCTTGGTGACAAGTGGAACCTCTTCGAGAGGCATTTCCACAGCCATATCACCACGTGCAACCATAATGCCATCGAAGGTCTTAACAATCTCTTCCAAGTTTTCAACAGCCTGTGGCTTTTCAATCTTGGCGACGATTGGAATGCGACGACCTTCTTCGTCCATGATTTCGTGAGCGCGATCAATATCGGTAGCGAAACGCACGAAGGACATAGCAATAATGTCAGCACCAGTGCGAATAGCCCAACGAAGATCAGCCTCATCCTTTTCAGTCAAAGCTGGGAGGGAAACTGCAACGCCTGGGAGGTTAATGCCCTTGTGGCTGGAAACTGGACCAGCAACAATAACCTTAGTGTGAACGTCGTTGCCTTCTACCTTAGTTACCTCAAGGCGAACCTTACCATCATCGATAAGAATTGGGTCGCCTGCGTGGCAATCTCCTGGCAAGCCCTTAAAGGTTGTAGAAGTACGGTGCTCGTCACCTTCAACATCATCAGTAGTGATGATGAACTCCTGACCTTCTTCCAAATAAACCTTATCTTCGCCTTCAGCGTTCTTCTTGAACCATCCGCAGCGAATCTTTGGACCTTGCAAATCAACAAGAGCAGCAACATTGCGGCCAGTGGACTTGGAAGCTGCACGAACGTTGTTGTAAACGCGCAAATGATCTTCAGGAGTGCCGTGAGAACGGTTCAAACGAGCAACATCCATACCGGCTTCAACAAGCTTGGTAATACCTTCCAAGGATTCGGTAGCTGGACCAATAGTATCAACGATTTTGGCTTTACGCATAATGCCTACCTATTTTCTATTTCTGTTTATTTTTTTATGGGCGATTTAATGATAAAACCATAAAACGCCCAATTCCGCTTTCCAGTGTATCAACGTATTGTGACCGCTTATTGTATTTATTCGGCGTTTTGTGAACGCTCACAAAAAATACTCAAGGAATATCTATTTACTACGATTAAACACGACTAGATACGCTCTCTTATTAATCGCGTTTAGCTTGCGATTAGCCGCGATTAGCGCACTATATAGCTAACACTAGCTAGCGCAAATGCCTAGCATGCTTACGATTTATACCAGCCAGACTACTTTGCAACCTGCTTATTCTGCACAAGCTCAGCCTAAAGCAGCCACACACTAAACCTTTTATCAACAAAAGCTGTAGATTTAAAATGTGTTTTTATTTCTTAAATAATTCTGAATGCGTACCAAGCCTGTATAACATCAAAACAAGAATTTCATTTTTAATTTCATAAACTAAAAGCCAATCGGGTTCAATATGACATTCTCTTGTTCCGCTATATTTTCCAGTCAGACCGTGATCACAATATTTAGCTTCTAGTACACCACCGTTAGCTAAAACATCAATTACTTTTAAAAGATTATCCGTATTTTTATTTTGCTTCTTAGCTAATTTAAGGTCTTTTTTGAATTGATTCGTGAATTTTACTTCATATTTCATAAATCAAGAGCCACCTTAAGATCTCCCATATTCCGATAACCCTTTACACTAGGATCAGACGCAATCCGTCTACCTTCCTCAATAGCAGCAATCGTTGTATCATTTGGAACCTCTAATTTAAGAGAAAATGGAATCCCGTTCTCACGAATAGTTGTTCGCAAAAACATGTTAATCGCTGTTGTCATATTGAGCCCGAGTTCTGAAAAAATCTTATCAGCTTGTTCTTTAATTCCCTTATCTGTTCTAATATTTAAATTCGTAGTAGTCATATACGACACCTCCATCTTCTTTTACTATACGCAAACATTCGTTTACATTCAACATATTGTCATTGCATTGTATATAACTTAAACTGACTAAAGTAATCCAATAATCTTTAATTCACATGATTGAATAAATTAAACTCTCTTACTAATTAAGTAGTTTTAAACCCAAAATTACATCATGTTAGAAAAATCAATAAATATTTTGACATACGCGTCAAATATTTTCAGTAGATAAAAGTAATCAATTGCACGAACATTTTTGATTTGCAACGCTCATCAATTTGCAATGCTCATTTATTAGCATCACTTATTAGCCGCATCCATTTGACGCAATTCTTTCTTTAGATCGCGTATCTCGTCGCGCAATCGCGCTGCAAGCTCGAATTGCAACTGCTCAGCAGCAACATGCATTTGCTCGCTCAAATTTTTAATCAGCGACATAATATCGTCTTGCGGAAGCTCAGAAATATTCGCCATACGCTTTTCCTTGCTTTGCTGCCCAAGATTTGGCTCTTTTGGCACGCCATAATGCGAGTTCCCAGCCTTGTTAGCATTTCTGTAACCGCCTGCTAGCAAAGTTTGCGTATCAACATCCTCTTTAGCGAGCATATCGTTCACATCGCTAATCTTCTTTCGCAAAGGCTTAGGATCAATTCCATGAGCCTTGTTATATGCGATTTGCTTTTCACGGCGGCGCTCTGTCTCGCTAATCGCCTTGCTCATAGCATCCGTAACAGTATCCGCATACATAAGCACAGTTCCAGAAACGTTACGAGCAGCACGGCCAATCGTTTGAATGAGCGAACGGTAGGATCTTAAGAAACCTTCCTTATCTGCATCCAAAATCGCAACAAGCGAGACTTCCGGCAAATCCAAACCCTCACGAAGCAAATTGATGCCAACAATCACATCAATTTTGCCTTCGCGAAGCTCACGCAAAAGCTCCACTCTGCGCAAAGTATCAACATCAGAATGCAAGTACTCAACTTTAATACCAAGCTCCAAAAAGTAATCAGTTAAGTCTTCCGCCATTTTCTTTGTAAGCGTAGTAACAAGCACGCGCTCATCTTTTGCTACTCGCTCCTTGATTTCCGCAAGCAAATCGTCAACCTGACCTTCTACAGGGCGAACCTCAATCTTAGGATCAAGCAAGCCGGTAGGGCGAATAATTTGCTCAACTACGCCATCTGAAAGCCCCAGCTCATAATCTCCAGGCGTTGCAGAAAGATACACAGTTTGACCAATGTGCTCCAAAAATTCTTTCCACTTTAACGGGCGGTTATCCATTGCAGAAGGAAGCCTAAAACCATGCTCCACAAGCGTTCTTTTGCGCGAAGCATCACCTTCATACATAGCTCCAATTTGCGGCACTGTTACATGCGACTCGTCTAAAACTAGCAAAAAGTCATCTGGGAAAAAGTCAAGCAAAGTATGCGGAGGTGTGCCTGCATCGCGTCCGTCAAAATGCCTAGAATAATTCTCCACTCCTGGGCACACACCAACCTGACGCAGCATCTCCAAATCGTACGTAGTTCGCATTTCCAAACGCTGAGCTTCCAGCAATTTATTCTGCTTTTTAAGCTGCGCTACTCTATCGTCACGCTCTTTTTCAATCGCCTCCAACGCGCGTTCCATGCGCTCCGGTCCTGCAATGTAGTGAGATGCTGGGAAAATATGAACACTACTCTCCTGGCGAATTACTTCTCCTGTAAGAGGATGTAACATGGTAATTCTGTCGATTTCGTCACCAAAGAACTCAATTCGCACAGCTAATTCTTCGTACACTGGAATAATCTCAACTGTGTCACCGCGCACTCTAAAAGTTCCGCGCGTAAAGGCAATGTCATTGCGTTTGTATTGCATACTCACAAATTGACGCAATAAATCATCTCTCTCAAGTTGCTCGCCAACGCTTAGCATAAGCATTCGCTCGGCATACTCCTCTGGAGTACCGAGTCCATAAATGCAAGAAACAGTAGCCACAACAACGCAATCGCGTCTAGTAAGCAAATTCGCTGTAGCAGCATGACGAAGCCGCTCAACATCGTCGTTAATATTCGAATCTTTTTCAATATACGTGTCTGTTTGCGGAATATACGCTTCCGGCTGATAGTAATCGTAATAAGACACAAAATAGCTCACGGCATTATCTGGCATAAGCTCGCGAAATTCCGCGCAAAGCTGAGCTGCCAAAGTTTTATTCGGCTCAATAATAAGTGTCGGTCGTTGCAAACGCTCAATAAGCCAAGCGGTTGTAGCAGTTTTACCAGTTCCAGTAGCACCCATTAAAACAACGTCGTTTTCTCCGTTTTCAATGCGATTCGCTAACTCTTCGATTGCTTGCGGCTGGTCACCCGAAGGCGCATACGGCGCTTTTACTACAAAAGGCTTGTTTGTGCGCTGAATTTTATTCGACATAATCTTTTACTTCCCCAGTTTCGCAATTTCAGCACTTTTATTGTTTATTTCGCGCAACCATGATTTCAACGTATCGTCAACACTGTTAAGCATAGATTCCATTGGTTTAGTGGAATCAACTACAAAATCCGCCATATCTTTTCGAACTTTACTTGGAAGTTGACTATTTATGCGCGCTAAAGCCTGACTCTCAGTCATGTTCCGCTCGCTTATCATTCGCTTAACGCGAATTTCTTGAGGCGCTTCAACAGTAATAATATGATCAAAACTAAATGGAATGCTGTCGATTACTTGCGCAAGAAGTGGAATGTCGTGCACAATAACCGAGCTTACGCTGCTTACCTCATTGCGATTTTCTTTAGCATTGCAATTTTCCTTAGAAATTTTACTAATATACTCGCTTTCTAAAAGCTTTGCGCAATCATAAATAGCAGGATGAATTATAGACTCAATCTTACTTAATGCTTGCTTACGTTCATAGCCATCTCCAAAAATATGCTCTGCAATAAACGCACGATTTAAAGAACCATCATTCTTAACAGCATTTTCCCCAAAAATACCTACTATTTGTTGCAATACTGCGCTTCCCGGTTCCACTACTTTACGCGCTAAAACATCGTAATCAATAACAAACGCACCAAGCAAACGCAAATGGTTTACTACAGTAGATTTTCCGGCTGCAATTCCGCCTGTTACCGCAATCCGCAATATTGTCATATATAAATTATAAGTAATGCCCCAGTAAATAATTACCAGGGCATTGTTATTAAAAGAAAACAAATGGTTAATCTTGTAATTCTGCACCATCAGCATCTTTATGCCACTTAGTCCCAGGCTTTGAGCAAAGAATGCAAATTCCTTCAACACATGACCATATAATCGAAATACCTGCAAGCAAACCAATAGAAAGAACAGAAATCAACAATTGGGCAATAGCCTTGCCTTTAAAGCCAAGGTAGAAATTGTGAATCCCTAAACCACCTACAAAAATCGCTAAAAGACCAGCAGCAAGCTTATGTCGAGAACTTACTAAAGTAGCATTATTCGCTGAATTATTTCCATCGTATGAAGGAAACTGAGCATTCTTCTGATTGTTATCAAATGTACTCATAATTTTCACCAATCCTCTTAATAACTTAATTAATGCTTTAACAAAATCATATAATCGTGCTTCTTAAAAGAAAATTTGTTGTACTCACATTTAATTACAGAATATAAATTATAAAATCAGAGTATTTAGAGCACATTGTGATAATCGAAATACACAAGATGCCCTGATGATTACTCACAGGGCATCTTGTTCATACGCTTTTAGTAGAAAACTACTTCTTTTCGCTTAAAAGCTGTTCGCGCAGAGCTGCGAGCTGATCAGAATCAGCTAAAGCACCTTCACTAGTTGTTTCAGAAGAATAGTTGGAAGCAACTTCTTCCTTCTTTTCTTCCTTAGCTGGCTTCTTTTCAGCTTCTTCTTGCTGACCGTCAGCAGCAGCAGATTCTGCTGCAGCTGCAAGTTCCTTAGCAGCGAAAGCCTTGTGCTCTTCCCAAAGCTCGTGAGCTGCAGCATACTGAGCTTCCCACTCTTCGCGCTGCTGCTCGTAACCAGCCATCCACTCGTTAGTGTTTGGATCGAAGCCTTCTGGGTACTTGTAGTTGCCTTCAGCATCGTACTCAGCTGGCATACCGTAAAGAGCTGGATCGAAATCTTCAGAATTTGGATCAACAGCCTCATTAGCCTGCTTCAAGGAGAGGGAAATACGACGGCGATCAAGATCAACATCAATAACCTTGACGAATACGTCTTCATTTGCCTTAACAACAGTTTCTGGATTCTCTACGTGACGGTTTGCAAGCTCAGAAATGTGAACCAAGCCCTCAATGCCATCTTCAACGGAGATAAACACGCCGAACTGAACGATCTTGGTGACCTTACCCTTAACAACCTGTCCAGGAACATGAGTGCGAGCGAAGCGCTGCCATGGATCTTCCTGAGTTGCCTTAAGGGAAAGGGAAATACGTTCGCGATCGAGATCAACGTCGAGAACCTCAACGGTAACCTTATCGCCAACCTTAACAACCTCAGATGGGTGATCGATATGCTTCCAAGAAAGCTCAGAAACGTGAATGAGACCGTCAACACCGCCGAGATCAACGAATGCACCGAAGTTTACGATAGAAGACACAACGCCTTCACGAATCTGACCCTTCTTAAGCTGCGAGAGGAAGGTCTCACGAACTTCAGACTGAGTTTCCTCGAGGAACTGACGACGAGAAAGCACAACATTGTTGCGGTTCTTATCGAGCTCAAGAATCTTAGCCTTAATCTTCTGACCAATGTATGGAGAAAGATCGCGAACGCGACGCATTTCAACCAAGGATGCTGGTAAGAAGCCACGCAAACCGATATCTACGATCAAGCCGCCCTTAACAGCCTCAATAACGGTACCTTCAACGATGCCGTCTGCATCCTTAATCTTCTCGATGTCACCCCAAGCACGCTCATACTGTGCACGCTTCTTGGAGAGAATAAGACGTCCTTCCTTGTCTTCCTTAGTGACAACAAGGGCTTCAATGGTGTCGCCAACCTCGACAACATCATCTGGATCAACGTCTTTTTTGATGGAAAGTTCACGGGAAGGAATTACACCTTCAGTCTTGTAGCCGATGTCCAGCAATACTTCGTCGTGATCAATCTTTACGACGGTACCTTCAACTAAATCACCATCATCAAAATTCTTGATGGTTGAATCGACTGCCTTGATGAAGTCTTCTTCGGTGCCAATATCATTAATCGCAACCTTGGCGACTTCGTTATTATTCTCTGCCATTAGTTATTAGTGGTTTCTTCTTGGGGTGGATATTACTCGATATTTAATTATGTATTTACGTTACGCATGTATGCCATGCACACGCTTTGTCGATTTTATATACAGGCATAGCCAAAATTTACGTTTTACTTCGGGCGTGTCGCATTTTATTTGCAATTAAGTGCTCGCTCAGCCATATCTACAACATTCGCCAGCAACATAGCTCGAGTCATCGGACCTACTCCACCAGGATTCGGAGAATACGCTCCAGCAATTTCGCGACAAGCTGAATCAACATCACCTTTTACGCGGTATCTACCAGCTTCTTCATCAAAAACACGAGATACGCCTACATCAACAAGAACAGCACCAGGTTTAATATCTTCTGGCTTAACAAAACCAGCACAACCCATTGCGGCAATTATTACATCAGAACGACGCATAATCTCCTGCACATTCCGAGTATGTGTATGGCACAACGTAACAGTTGCATCTACTCCCCTGCGGGTTAAAAGAAGACCAATAGTACGTCCAACCGTAATGCCACGACCAAGCACACAAACTTCCTTACCAGAAAGTTCAATACCGTACTCATCAAGCAAAGCTAAAATTCCACGCGGCGTGCACGGCAAAGGTGTTGTAATATTACCGGAAATATGCGTAACAAGTTCACCCAAATTATACGGATGCATTCCATCACAATCTTTTGCAGGATTAATAGAAGAAATAACTTTTTGAACATCAATTCCTTTTGGCAATGGCAGTTGCACAATAAATCCAGTACAAAGAGGGTCATTATTTAATTTCTGTAAAGCAGCAAGAATCTCATCTTCACTAGCATCTTCTGGCAGATCGCAACGAATAGAATTAATCCCCACTTCTTCGCAATCACGATGCTTACCAGCAACATATTTCAACGAACCAGGATCACTACCTACAAGTAACGTGCCCAAACCTGGATTAATGCCTTTTTTATGTAAAATAGCAACGCGCGCTGCCAAATCTTTTTTAATTTTACTAGCTAAAGCTTTACCATCTAACACAATAGCCATAAAAAATTTCCTCCCAACTCGCACAATTCGTAAGGATAGGCTATCGTGAAGTATAGAAGATATGGGTCGACTAACAATTTTGCGTGCGCCGACGCACCATTATCACGGGAGGAGTCACAGTGATGCGTACCGTTCTTTGTGCAGTAAAGAAGTTTGGAAAAACTGCCATAACATGCCTTATTGCTTCTGCAGTAATACTTGGATTTGCAGCTTGTGGAAAAACTGAGGAAAAACCAAAAGAAAAACCAAAAGCTGCAACAAATATTTCCGTTGTATCCACTGTTGACACCTGGGGTAGCTTAGCTCAAGAGATCGGTGGCTCTGACGTCAAAGTTGAATCAGTTATGACTGGCTCAGATACAGACATATCGTCGTTTAAACCTAGCTCAAAAGATTTAAAAAATATGCAGAATGCACAAGTATTAGTTACAAATGGTGCAGGCTACGATGATTGGGCAAACAAAGTACACCCAGCTAAAGCTGAAGTGCTTAGTGCAGCAGGTACTGTAGGAGCACTTAACGGAGACAATCCATATCTTTGGTTTTCTCACGATGCTAGGGACGCAATGGCATCTGCCATGGCTGACACCTTCTCCAAAGTTTTGCCATCAAAAAAACAAGCTTTTTCTAAGCGACTAGCACAATGGCAGGAAAAGGAAAAGAAATTAACCACCTACTTAAGTGATTTCTCTAAAGAAAATGGTAACGCAAAGTATGCTTCTACATCTCCTATTCTTTTCTGGCTAATGTCTGATGCCAATTTGAAAGATAGCTCACCTAAAGAATATGCTGACGCACTAAATAACAATAATGAACCAGAACATTCAAGCGTTGAGGAGTTTCAGAAGCTTATTGAAGGTCGCAAAATCGATGTGTTGATTAGCGATAGCCAACAAGGAAACGATGTTCTAAACTTGCTAAACGGAATCGCAGGACGCAGCTATACGTCCACAGTGCGAGTAAGCGAACTTATGCCAAAATACGCAGATCAGCTTGATAAATGGATTATGAAGATTTGTGACGACCTACATAATGCTGTAAAAGCAACAAAGGATATGCGTAAAGACATTGATGACAAAGAGCCTCAGAAAAAGCCAATCACTGAGAAGCCACACGTAGCAAAGAATACCGATCCTAAAAATTCTAACCAAGGTCAACAAGATCCAGGTAAGTAAATTTAGGTGAATCTGTTAAAATAAAAAATCCTTGCATTTTGTAAATGCAAGGATTTTTTATTATCTGTTTTAAGCAAGAACAAAAGCAAAACATACAATAAATACGTAAGCAAATATATAAGCAAAAGCCCTTCTAACTCGCCAATATACCAACGTTTAGAAGGGCTTAAAATAATATGAACAATTAATATCTATTTATTTTGCATAACGCAAATCACTTTTTCTTAGATTTCTTATTACGCTCTTCTAACAGCGCTAAAGTTCGCGATGCAGGCTCTTCTGGAGCTACAGTATGGTGATTTTCATCGCCTTTTTGAGGCTCCTTGTATCCAAGATTCACATCTAAAAGTCGCTCCGCCTCAATCTCATCAATCTTTTCAGACAAAGCAATTTCGGAAATTAAAATACTGCGAGCGCGAGCAAGCATTCGCTTTTCTCCTGCAGACAAACCATGCTCATCAACATCTCGCTGAGATAAATCACGAACTACTTCAGCAATATTGTTAACATCGCCAGTAGCAATCTTCTCTACATTAAGCTTGTAGCGTCTAGACCAATTCATTTCTTTTTCAACTATTGGAGTACGCAAAATCTCAAAAACTTTTGCAACTTCTTGCGCTCCAACAATGTCTCGCACGCCAACTTTTTTAACATTATCGACAGGTACGTTAATTTCTAAACCATCAGATGATAACACTACCAATCGTAAATATTGACGAGTTACACCTTTTACGGTGCGCTCACTAATTTCTTCAACACGAGCCGCACCATGACGAGGATAGACGACCATATCGCCGACTTGATATTCCACAGAACCCTCCGTATGCACAGAAAAACTCATAACAGTTTCCCATAAGGTCACGACTTGAAAAAATTTTCATATTTTTTTCACAATAGCGCGAAACACACGCGACTTACAGCAATAAAGCATGTATGATAGTCAGCATGAGTACAGTTACTAACATCAATGAAGATGCAGTCGCAGTCCCAGTCCGACAGGACGTATTAGCTGCGGTGAGCAATGCAGAATATTACAATCCACATGAGGTTCTCGGAGGTCACCTTGGAACTGGCAAAGGTGCCGACACTGTAACCGTCCGCGTATTGCGCCCTATGGCAAAGAAAGTTGTTATTCTTACTAAGAACGGTGAATACGAAGCTAAACACGAATATAACGGCATCTTTACAGCTGTTATTCCTGCAGTAAAGCACACAAAAACAAAGTCTTGGTCTGTTCCTAGTTATCGCGTTTACACTGTGGAAATAGACGGTTCTGAATCCACAGATGACGATCCTTATCGTTATTTGCCTCAAATTGGCGAACTTGACATGTACTTATTTGGAGAAGGTCGTCACGAACGTCTTTGGGAAGCATTAGGCGCACATGTCAAAACAATAACAGATTCATGGGGGCTTATATCTCCTGAAACTGGAAAGATGGTAAAGAAAGTTACTGGTACTGCTTTCTCAGTGTGGGCACCAAATGCTCGTGCAGTACGCGTAGTTGGTAACTTTAATTACTGGAATGGTCGTCGCCACGCTATGCGCTCGCTCGGCTCTTCTGGCATTTGGGAACTTTTTATTCCAGGAGTTACAGCGGGCGAAGTATATAAGTACGAAATTCTTACGCAATCTGGTAATTGGATTATGAAAGCCGATCCAATGGAGCGCTCTCATGAAGTTCCACCAAACACAGGATCTGTTGTTGTTGATTCTGAGTTTAAGTGGCACGATACCGATTGGATGAATAAGCGCGCGAAAACAGACGCTCACAACGGTCCAATAAGCATTTACGAAGTGCAAGCTAACAGCTGGAATCGCGATCTGAGTAATTATCGCGAACTTGCTGATCATTTAGTTGATTATGTGCAAAGAGAAGGCTTTACTCACGTCGAGTTCATGCCGCTGACGCAATATCCATTCTCTGGGTCTTGGGGATATCAGGTAACAGGTTATTATGCAGTCGATTCTCGCCTTGGCTCCCCTGATGACTTTAAGTACTTGATAGATAAACTCCATAAAGCAGGTATTGGCGTCGTTATGGATTGGGTTCCAGCTCACTTCCCTAAGGATGACTTTGCACTCGGTCGTTTTGATGGCACAGCATTGTATGAGGATCCTGATCCTATGCGAGGCGAGCATCCTGATTGGGGTACTTACATCTTCAACTTTGGTCGTCATGAAGTTCGTAACTTCTTGGTTGCTAATGCTTGCTTCTGGCTTGACGAATACCATGTTGACGCGTTGCGCGTTGACGCAGTTTCTTCAATGCTTTACTTGGATTACAGCCGTGAAGCAGGACAGTGGAGACCAAACATCTACGGCGGACGCGAAAATCTTGAAGCAATTGACTTCATTAAGGAAGCAAACGCAACTGCATACAAGAATAATCCTGGCATCATGATGATTGCTGAGGAATCCACTGCTTACCAAGGCGTAACTGCACCAACCGATATGGGCGGCTTAGGATTCGGTTTGAAGTGGAATATGGGCTGGATGCACGACACTTTGCAATACCTTAAAGAAGAACCAATTAACCGTCGTTGGCATCATAACGAAATTACATTCTCAATGGTTTATGCATACTCTGAGCATTATGTGTTGCCATTAAGCCACGATGAAGTTGTGTACGGTAAGGGTTCGTTACTTGGAAAGATGCCAGGCGACGAATGGCAACAATTCGCAGGATTACGCGCATTGCTTGCATACCAGTGGTCTCATCCAGGAAAGAATCTTCTGTTCATGGGTGGGGAAATTGGACAATCCAGCGAATGGAACTTCAATACTTCACTTAACTGGAATGAGCTACAATGGCCGTTCCATCAAGGTGTGCAAAAGCTTGTTGCAGATTTGAATACTCTGTATAAGAGCTCTCGTGCATTCTGGAGTCAAGACTTTACTCCTGATGGTTTCCAGTGGCTTACGAGCGACGATTCCGATCACAATACTTTAAGCTACATGCGTATTGGCGACAACGGAGAAGAAATCGTTGTAGTAGTAAACTTCTCAGGTCAAGCATGGCAAGACTATCAGGTTGCGCTACCAAAAGGTGGACAGTGGGAAGAGATACTCACAACTGATGATGCAAAGTATTGCGGATCTAATATTCACAACGGCACATTCACTGCTGCTGCTGAAGAGTATCATTCTCGACCATACTCTGCAAGAATCACTGTTCCAGCGTTAGGTGCGGTATTCTTGAAACCAGTACAACACTGAAAGGTCTTTTTAAAATATGCTAAACGCTCCATCAGCTAGCGTAAATGCTCGTACGATTCTCGTTGTTGAGGATGAGCCAGATCTTGCTACAGCAATTGCACAACGCATTACTGCACAAGGCTGGAGAGCAAGAGTCGCTGCAGATGGAGCGTCTGCTGTTAGAGCTGCTGAACAACTAAAACCCGATCTCATAATTATGGATGTTATGCTTCCTATTATGGATGGGATTGAAGCAACTCGACGAATTATCTCCAAAATGCCTGTTCCTATCCTCATGTTAACAGCACGCGATGCAGAAGCCGATAAAATTGTTGGCTTAAGCGCAGGCGCAGATGATTACATGACTAAACCATTTTCGCCACGTGAGTTAATTGCTCGTTGCGCAGCATTGCTGAGACGCGTAGAACGCGCATCGCAAATAGCAAAGACAATGGAACATGAACGAACAATTAATTTTGGGTCACTTATTATTAGACCTCGTCAAAGACTTGTAACTTTAAACGACAAAGAGGTACATTTTACACCAACTGAGTTTGACTTGCTCGCTACTCTAGCTCGTCATCCTCATACCGTATTTAAGCGTGAAGAGTTACTTGAAGAGGTGTGGGATTGGCCAGATGCCTCTGGAACTCGCACAGTGGACTCGCACATTAAGTCTTTAAGGCATAAAATTGGATCGGAATGGATTCGTACTGTACACGGAATAGGATACGCATTCGAGCCACCTATTAGTGATTACGACAAAGTTCTGCAATCACAAGTTTCATAAATAGTTATAACTTTCATAAATAGTAAATAGTTACAACACTTTAGCTTCGGAAAATTCGTAAATGGTATTAAAAAATAAAATAGATACTGCTAATTCTGAACAATATAAAAATACTAAACAACGTAATTTATTAAATAAAAACTCAAATCCTCAACTTAGAAATAAGTCAAAAACTCGATTTACGAATTCTTCTATAAAGCATAATTATCCAAATAGACCTGTCGGATTTTTTTCATCTCTAAAAATTGAACTTTCGGCAATTATTGTTTTTGCAACAGCAATTGCTTTTGTAATGGCATGGTTTTTACTTAAAACTGGTCTAAATGGCTGGATTGCAATGCCATTAACGCTTATTGTTGCTCTAGGAATTACATACATTTTTTCTAGAGGACTTACAGCACCACTTCGTCAAATGAAAAATGCTGCAGAAGCCATGGCTGACGGCGACTACTCTGTACGAGTTGCTGTAGAAAATCGTCGTGACGAAGTAGGTAAATTAACTCTTGCATTTAATGAAATGGCAGAAGAACTTGAACATGCAGATCAGATGCGTAGAGAGCTTATAGCAAACGTAAGCCACGAATTACGCACTCCTGTTTCTGCTTTACAAGCAATGCTTGAAAATCTTGCAGATGGAGTTGTTGATCCTACTCCATCTAATATGGAAGCTATATTAAACCAAACTCATAGACTTGCTGATCTTATTACTTTCCTTCTTGATTTATCTAGAGTTGAAGCAGGTGCGGAAAGCCTTAATATAACTTCATTTAATTTCACAGACTTTATTGACGAAATTATTGAGCCACTAGAAATAGCTGATTCAGGTCATAATCATAATATTGAAGTTCAAATTAATGATGAGATTGAATTAACAGGAGATCAAGCTCGCCTTTCGCAACTTTTTACTAATATTATCTCCAACGCTCTAAAACATTCAGATGATGGAACTCGTGTCCTTATAAGTGCTCATATTAATCACAACCAAAACTCTGTAATATGTAATGTTGTGAATTTTGGAGAACAAATTCCTCAAGAAGATCGCGCCGATATTTTCAGAAGATTTGTTAAAGGAAATCAGCGAATTGGCACAGAATCAGGAGGAACAGGATTAGGATTGTCAATTGCTCGTTGGGCTGCACAATTGCACCATGGAACTGTAAAAGTAGTAGACGATAAGCGTGGTCCAAACTTTGAGATTACGCTTCCGCTAAACTATAGCAATACAATAGTAAACTAACATTCGTAATCTGCTGTACGATCATCCTTATTGCATACACACGCTAAAGAAAAGCATGCCAAAACAGTAATTCCACTACTCTGTAGAGTTGAAACGCAGCTATTCATAGTTGAGCCAGTAGTTACAATATCATCCAATACAATAGCTTTGTACTCGCGTTGATTTTCAGACTTTTGCTTTCTCAATTCTTTGAAATCGATGCTAAACGCTTTAGAAATTCTGTTAGACCTTCCACGAAAACTGGAAGTTTGCACTGATTTCGCAGTAATTCTAGCATTCATACTTACAATATCTAAAACGTATGCCCTAATGCCACTATTACACAATCGTTTAGCAACACAATTTGCAACAGGCAACATATGTTTACGCCCACGATGTCTTGATGAATACTTAGATGACGGAACTGGTATAACAAATATAGGATTTTCACTTATATAACAAGAATGCGAGCGCAAAAATTTAGATATAACTTCTACTACTAAATCGCCAATAAGTTCACCAAATATTTTGTCACATGCAATATCGAAATGATCCTTCCATAACAATATTGCGCGACGAACAACCGTAGAATACAAGCCGCAAGCGTAGCGATATCCACATAGTGTTCTGGTAAATGGTACACGTTTCCAGCATTGCAACGCTTTCTTGCAGTTTTCACACAATATATAATCTGGAGTATCACAGCCTGCACATGCGCGAGGCAAAAATAAATTAAATAAAGCAATCGCTACATTCTTCCAACTAGCAAAACGCCAATTTATAAAATCAACATCCTTGTTTTCACATACACCACAAGGTACAGATGCGTGACATGCTAATCCCCCATGAGATGTCACGCTTCTATACTTCTTTTTGTTTTGGTGGTTTATAACCTTGCGTCTCCCAACCATAATGACAGCATATGCGATCGCTTATTAACTATGCAAATAAAAAATGTTATTGTGGATAAAAGGTATTTTAAAATGAAAAATTAATAAAATTCTATATTTCTAAAATATTAAGTACCTTATTACAAAGCTCTAAGGTATCCGAAGGATTACTTACTTTAACAACTAACGCTCCTGTAAAGGCAGTAGGATAATCGTTTCCTCCAGGATACATACGATCGCCAATAAAAGTAATTTTTTCAATATTAAAATCACAATATTGAGATAGCATTCGCAAAGCTTGAGCTTTATCGTCACCGCGCCTGTATATATCGATGCTAGTATCTCCTCCAGCGCGTACAGCAAAATTAGGTAAAGCTTGAGAAATGCTTTGTGCAAGTTGAGCTTTCAAACAACCGCTAGGATCCCAAGTTTTTTTATATTCAATAGGAGCTAGTTGTCCTAGTGCCGAAAAAGTAATTTGACTACCGCGGTTCTCTATCTGTTCTCCCCACAGCATTGGATCGCCGGGTTCTTTCCAAACGCCCATATTTTTTGCACACTTGTGTATTGCATCAATAACGCATTGCGCTTGCTTAAAATCGATACTATGCTCATAAACACATTGCAATGACATGTCATTATTCACACGATAATAACTAGTTCCATTAGTGGGCATTATGTGAATATTTTTAAGATTAGTGCCAGTAGTTAGCATATCTAAAATTTGCTTCTTAACTAACTCTAAGCAGCCACCTGTTATTACAGCAACAGGAATTATATCAATCAGTTTACTTAATGATTCAGCCATCGATTTAAGCATAGGTTTTTTAGAACATGCCAGTGTGTTATCTAAATCAAAAGCAATAAGAGACGATTCAGCAATGCTCAAGTCAAGATTAAACTCATTCCAATCATGCACTATTGGTTTGAGCATTACAAATCCTCCTGACTTTTAAAACCATATATACAGTATTCTATAGTGTGAGCGTATTTCACACACCGCATATTAATTATTTACATATTATTGCCCTAGCCTTCTCGTAAAGTGGAAGCATGACAGGTCTAATTTGGGAAGAACGTCACTATAGAAATAGGCATGGTAGAGGTCTTAGGGCACCAATATTTGGTACTCGCCTGCCACAATATAGAACCGCTAGCGGAATGTTCGATGCTATGGTAGCGGCTCAAATTAGACGTCTTAACAGTGCTTGGAGAGCATTAACTAAAGACGTTCAATTTGCAGTAGAAGATGTGCCACCTTCACAACCACTGTTATGGGAACAAAACCGCAGAATACTTTCACAAGCGTTTCCAGCTAGCCGTGGTATGCAATCTAGAATTGTATTGTATAGGCTTCCGCTATGCACTCATGTAAGCAGCAGAAGTGAACTTCAATATGCTATCAGAGATGAGCTTGTGCAACGCTTAGCAGAACTATACGGTCGCAGACCAGAAGAAATTGATCCAGATTGGGGTCTGTAAACAATTTTTAAATTAATTAAAATTATCAAGTATTTTAATTAATTTATAGTCGCTTATAGCAATATTTTTATTCGTATTATTGCACAATATGATTGTCAGTTTTAACGTATACCTTCATTTCTTGCGGCTCCAAAGATTGCGCAGAAAGCCAAGAAATACCTGCTATACCAGCCTTATCGATTTCATCTTTATGAATACGGGCAGACAAAGAAACTTTGCTATGCGATTTCGCAATAAACATAACTACATCGTGCGAAATGTCTGAAACAGGAATTCTTAAAGATGCATTCGCAGGAATCGTTACGTTTTTTGTAGCAGCTAATACACCATTTAAATCAAATCCTTGCAAACGCACAGAAGTATCTTTATCGCTTGAAGAAGAAAGGTATAGAGCTGTTTCATTAGCAGAAACAGGTGAAACAATTGCGCCACTACCTTGCACGTTAGATGGTGTAATAAAAGCTACATCTGACTGATTATCTTTGCCATCTTTAGTAATAGACATCATTACTTGAGTAGGAACATCTCCACTTACGCTCAAAGCATTAACATGCTCTGGAACTTTTCCAAGATCGACAACTTGCAAATGGTGTGCTTTTAACGTCAAATTCTTTACTTCTTTAGAACCTGTATCATTCATCCATGAAAGTGTTACATTACCATCTTTATTTGGCCATACATATAACTTAGATTGATCGCCTTCACTAATACCTGAAAGAATATTTGTGTTAGATTGAGTGCTTAATTCATGAACAATATCTACACCTTTTACAGATAAGCCACTCATATGAACGACTTTTACAAATGATGCTATAGGTGTCTGCTCGCTTTCAACTTGCACGTATAATCCAGAAGTCTTAGGAGAAGCAGCAGCAAGATCAAAATATGCGTGAGAACGAGCAGGAACAGTAAAAGCACTTCCTGTAGAAAGATTTAACTGATTGTTGCCATGTTCTGCAGACCAAGCTTTAACACGAACAACAGTAGATTTTGAAGCAGCATTAAATGCTTCTAAACGAATAGAAATTCCATCAGCAGATTCTGGAACTAGGAATGTCTGTTTCATAGACGGCATGGAACAGGTAGTTGCAGATAAACCTTTTACGTCACCTTTAGTAGCCCATGAAACCATGGAAGCAGATATTCCAGTGCCAGATCCAACTCGTGATAAATGTCCTTCTAGAACTTGAGCGTCATGATTTACATTATTGTTAGCAATAAAAGCTGACGTATCATCATCAGTTGATTTTGAATTCAACGTAATAGATTGATCATTGTTATCTCGTATGTTACGCAAGCTAGAACTATACACATCTCCAAAAGCACCATAACGAGCAGAAGATTGTAAATCGCCTTCTGATTCGTTATATTCGCTATCACCATATTGAGTCAAATCTGGAAGAGACAATCGAATAGGACAAATAGTTTGCAAACGAGTAGAACCAACACTACTTATAACGCCACTAGATGGAGTATTAGGATTATCTACAAAGTGAGGCATTGGTAAGCATAATGCAACAACACATGCAGAAGCAATAAGTATTATTGCACTAAAAATAGCAAGTGAGACAATACTGACTATTTTGTTCTTGCGATTAATATCTACATCTGCATTTACTTCACCATGCTTAGAGCCCTCATGAGGATTTTTATGCCAGTTCATCTAATTCCTCCTCATGCCTGTCATCTGAACGTTCTATCATTGCATGTCTGCCAAATCGAGGCACGGCAACAATACAGTACAGCAGTAATACCATAGAAGAAACAATAATCCAAGGAACTCTCCACGCAAGAGGCCTAGATCGATAATACGGAGATGTAGAAGACAACGACTTAGAATCAGGCACACCATCAAATCTGCAATAAGTTCCTTGCGGTGATGAAACAACTAATTGTGTACCGTCAGAAGCGTTAACGTGTGCAATTAATTGTTCAGTAGCTTCTTTGTTAACATTACTTACAGTTTGCACAGAAGGATGTAACAATTGTTGTATTGACATAGAAGTTTTATGGGAAACCTGCTTATTTTCTGAACTATTAACAATATAAATACCGCCAATTCCAAGTTGCTTTAACGTTGAAATTGCGCCATTATCTGCATGAGATAACAATTGTGCTGAGGCGCGATATATTGCTTTATTACTTGATGAATCACCAAACATTACTTGTCTAACACGAAGTGCTGGAGATTCGTCTATTGCATCTCCCTTAGATGTTCGCATAATAGAGATTGACAAATCATGGCTACTTTGAGCTCTTAAAGCAAGTATTCGCCGAGTATCGTCTTTTCGCAAATAATCAGAAACAACCATAGGGAGCTCATTGTTATTTGCGCAAATAGATGTAGCAGGTCCGCTCAATACAGCAAAAAGACCCAAAAGAACCGCCATAGTCAACATGCCACTTGCAAGAACAGCGCGTGCTACGCGAATTATGTGCTGCAACAATTGTGCCGCAGAACGACGCATTGCAGCACGTCTACTTGCACGAGTTTTATAGTTATCAAAAATTTGGGACTCAGATTCCTTCGAAGTACGTAGTGGCTCAAAGCGTCGAACAGCTTGACCGGCAACCATGCACATACAAGATAAAATGCCGACAGTAGATAATGCGACTCCAGGCAAAACGCTTGCAGCAACAGGTCCCGAAATATCGGATGCAACTACAACACGAGCAGCAATAAGAGATAACAGCATTCCGGAAATAATCACAACCCACATCATTCGAGAAACTCGCAAAGCAAAAGGCAAAGTTAATGACGTAACAGCCATAACAACAGCTAGAATTGCAAAAATTACCATTATTATTGTTCTTAAGCTCATCAATGGCATATTAATTTCAACATTAGGAGAAGCCATATTAAAAGCGTGCAACAAAACATCAGCGTAATCGCTTACGCGTGGAGCACCTTGCACACTTCTCAATGGCAAAGCCATACTAGAGAACAATTGACGCCACATTCCAGATCCGCCATATCTAATAGCACTTCCTATTGTAGGAAGCAGAACAATTATCGATGGTATAGGCATAAGCGCAAACATAATACGATGAGAGCGCACCATAATAAACGCTGCAATAAAAATAACAATAAGAGGCAAAACAAGCTGCGGTTCTGCAGCTACTGGAACCATAAAGCATAATGCTGCGCATGCTGCACATTGAGTGGATTTAACAGGACGCACAGGATCTTCTGTTACGTACATTCCAACAGCATGGAACGCAAAAGCAAATGCTGCAGGCAAAAATGCCATAGTCATTAACATTGGCAAATCACCGCGTGCAAACAAACCAAAAGCAATAGCAATCATAGTCCAGCAAATACCAGCGCATACACGTACAGTATCCGAGCGCGTAAATACGCCAGCAAGAGCCCAAAAACTTAAACACATAGCTGGAGCAGCTAAGAAGAACATTAATGTGACAGCCAATAACGGGTTAGCACCAACCACAGTTGATGCGATTGCCCAAATACTTAGCCATGGTGCTGGAGGAATTGCAGGTCCAAAACCATCATCAGGAACCCATGCACCAATAGCAGAATTCCATAGTTGATTGAAATCTGCACCCGTTGGTAACCATTGCTGCGCATTCCAAGAAGCGCCACTTAAAATTTCACGCCATGGAGAGCCATATAAATTCAATATGACTGCAAAAAGAAGAAGAGACGCAAGAATAACAGCACTCCACCTACGCAACACTCGAATATGCAAATGCCGCTTCGCTAGAGGACTTAACAGCACGAAATGCTGTTGAGCTTGGAAAGCAGAACTACGATCACGCCAACGTGCAACTTGATGACGATCTGCGATAAGAGGAACAAGTCGCTTTAATGGAACACGAGTATTCCTTGCAATCCTTCTGCGAGCAAAAACTGCTCTAGGTAATTGCATAATAGCAAGCCATGGCAAAAGCAGACGGATCCACGCTATATAAGGATGTTTAGCAAACAGCGAATGCAAAGCGCCAACGAAACAAGCAGGCAAACTAAGAATCCATATAAGAGGCCACAAAAAAATACTAATATCAGTGTATTTGTAACGCTGCTTAGCTACGAGAGAAGCTGCTACACCATATTTAGATCCTGAATTATTATGATTTCTAGCATCACCGTTACGAGTACGGATACCTTCTAACCTTGCACGCCTGTGTGCGATACGAGCTGAAGGAACTACAACAACACGACCTCCAGATAGACATACTCTACGACAAAAATCTCTTGATTCGCCAAAAGTTGTCATCCATGGTTGCGTACCGCGTAAAGTCTGCCATGCAGTTAATGTGACTAAAGCACCTGCTAGCGATACTGCATACACATCTCCACGCCCATCATACTGTTCTTGATCTGGCTCGCCGTCAACAGTAAGAGTATGAACACCGTGACGCCAAGCATACATTCCAACGTTGTGCAAGATATTTCCTTGCCAATCAACTTGTTTAGCTCCCAATACTGATGCAGTCGGAGTATTGCGCCAAGTTTCACGCAAATATTCTAAGCAATGGAAGTCTGCAGGACGAGAATCATCATGCAAAAGCCATAATGCAGAAACTCCTGCACAAGGCAAAATCTTGCGCAAAGATTTTTCTATTGCATCTCCAAAAGAATGAGCATAAGAAATGGGAATAATAATTATGCGTACAGATTTATCTTCACTATTGTTTACGCGAGTATTATTTACGCGATTAGTATTTGGTCTATATTTTGAATCGCTATCAATTGCATTATTGGAATCGATATTATTAGCATTCTGCAATAATGATTTCCTAGTATTAATTGCTCCCGCAAGCATAGATGAATTAATTTTTATTTGTAAATTCGTTTGCATAGTCTGTTTTACTCGACTAGCACAATCGACTATTACCAAAGTTCCAGGAAGAATTGATTGACTTAGTACTGCATGTAACGTATCAACATAAAAACGAGTATCTCGCTCCACACACATCATTGCCATAATGGACGAATCCACATCATGAGGATGCGCATCTTTCGCAGATGACAGCACCTGTAAAACTTCGTCTTCAAATGTAAGATTATGAGCGGTTATCGAATCCATACTTACCAGTTTACGCAGGGGGTATGTATCCACCAAAACACAAGTCGTAATTCTAAATAAATTTATACATATTTTATTAATATTTTTGTTCATATTAACCAGTGCATTCCATATAAATTTAATTAGAATATTTGCTTAAACTTATTAAAATTTTCATTAAAAGATCAAATAATATTCAACACAACCAGGTGTCATAAATCTCATTGCCATGTACTATAATGGCGCGTTATATGTGTCCATTGAATATTGATTTATTCGATGGCAAAAGAAATGATATTGCCACAACCTAAAAGGTTCCTCATTATTGAGAAAGAAGGTACGATGACAACTTCACGGTATCATGAAGGCATGCGGTACCAACCAGGCGAAGATTGGAATTCAACTCCTCATCATAGTCTTGGTTATAGAATGATTAACCGCACGCGCAAGATACTGTGTATGCTTGTTATTTCAGTACTTACATTCTTTTCAACAATCATAGCTGCAGTGTGGTTAGATTTTTCTTCTGCTGTAAGTAACAGAGTTGTAAACGTCATATCTAAAGATCCAGAAGCTAATCAGACACTTGATATTAACGCAGGCAAACCAGTAACTTTTCTTGTTTTAGGTCAAGATTCTCGAGATGGGAACAATCAAAGCTTCACACACGACGGTGAAACTGGTGATCATCAGTCAGATACTACTATGGTAGTTCAAATTAGCGCAGATAGATCATACATGAATATCGTTTCTATTCCACGAGATTCTATGGTAAACGCACCAGCATGCGACACTACAAAAGGACATATTCCTGCAAGAAAACATGTGATGTTTAATTCAATTTTCGCCTTAGGATATACACAAGGCGGAGATTTAGCCTCAGCAGCATCATGCTCGTTAAAAGCTGTTAATTCACTTACTGGTTTAAATATCCATCATTTTATAGTCGCTGATTTCAGTGGATTAAGCAATATGATTGATGCAGTTGGTGGAGTATCCGTATGCATCCCAACAGCAACTCGCGATGCCTATACGGGTGTAAATTTCAAACAAGGAATGCAGCATCTTAATGGTCGACTTGCTACTCAATACGCTAGAATGCGCCACGATACAGCAAGCGATGGCTCTGACATAATGCGAACAACAAGACAGCAATACTTGATTAAACAGCTTTTACATCAAGCACTGTCTAAAAACTTATTTACTCAGACAAGTGAGCTTTACCAGCTTGCAAAAGCATCGTTGGGAGCATTAAATATAAGTGAAGGCTTGGCCAATCCTACCACTTTGGTCGGTTTGGCATTAAGCATGCGTAAATTAGATTCTTCACATATTTATGCTCGTACTACTCCTGTTATTCCAGATCCTTATGATCCAAATCGTGTTGTATGGTCTGACGAAGCAGACAATATTTGGGATTTAATGCGTGAAAATAAACCGCTATCGCTAAATCATAAAACTAACGGCACTAACAAAAAGAATGCCAATAATTCGCCTAAGGATACGAACGATCAAGACAATGAAGATACGGATGACAATAGCAATATAAGCGAAAACGACAAACTTAATAAAACTACAAATCCAAAGAAGATGGGACATGTTGATCCAAAAACAGGATTAATAAAAAATTCTCAAGGACAACTTATTGATCCAAATACTGGAGGAATTGTAAATCCTGAAAATGGAACTATTCACGATCCACAAACAGGACAATACGTTGGCTTTGCAGACAAGTATGCAAACAATGTACTTTGCGCTGTGCCTAGAAAAAAGTAAACAATTAAGCAAGATGTAATCTATGAATATTAATGTACGAGCATAAAATTTATATATTATATATTCATAGTCATTGAAGATACATGCTTATTTTGGAGGATGAATGAATTCTAGATTGTATGAGGACCCTTCTGAAGATAATATAAACCCACCTATCTTCACTCCTTCTCATAATAACGATTCATCTAACTCAAACGTGCCTCCTAGTTTCACTCCAAAACGCGTAAAAAGAGGCAAAATAGAGTCTAATGCGCTTCCATCACAAGCGCCGTCTTTTGCGCCTACAACTCAAAGAACAAGAATCTTAAAAAGTCCAGAACAATGTTCTTCTAGACCTGTTTCTTACACATCGCAATTGCAACCAAGACCAGCACCGCGCACAAGTTCTATTTCACAAATGCGTATTCCAACAACTATAAATAAAGCAGTTGGAAGTGCAGCAAAAATACTACCGCACAAACCGCACAGAATTTTACATGCATTTATTGCATTTTTTGTTGTTCTGGCAGTAGGTGTAACTGGTTTTGGGGTATATTCGTGGAACTGGGTTGACTCAAGAATTAACCGCACTACTTGGCTTACTAATACTCCTAGCACTCAAGGCAAAGCATGGCTTATTCTTGGTTCTGATCAAAGAGAAGGCGAAGAAGCTAAAGAGATAACAGGATTTAGAACAGATACTATTCTTGTATTGACAAAGCCGAGCAATGGTCACAGCTCTCTAATTTCTATTCCTCGAGATTCTCTTGTTTCTTTAAATGGCGAACAAGTAAAAATTAATAGCGTTGCGCAAGCAGCTGGAAATAAAGCATTAACAGCAGCAATAGAAAAAATTACAGGTCATCGCATTGACCATGTTGCAGAAATACGTTTTGGCGGTCTTACTAATGTTGTTAACGCTATAGACGGCATTGATTTATGCTACAACCGTACCGTAAGCGATAAGTTTAGTGGGTTAAATTGGACTTCTGGATGCCATCACGTTGATGGGAATACAGCGTTAGCATTTTCGCGAATGCGATACGCAGATCCAGAATCTGATTTTGGACGAGCTGCACGTCAACGAATGGTTATTGCAGCTATTATGAAAAAAGCTTTAGATCACAATACATTATTGAATTTTGGAAAAGTAAAAAAGCTTGCTGAAACGGGACTTGCTTCAGTTATTTTTGACGAGAAAACCAATCCAGGAACATTATGGGAAATGGCTCAAGCATTCAAAGAAGCAACTGGACCGTCAGGCATATCTGGAACAGTATATTGGACGAATCCTGACTATCAAGTTCCAGGAGTTGGTTCATCTGTGCTTCTCGATGATGCTAAAAACTTAGATTTATTCAACCAACTTGCATCAGGCACTCATAAACCTGGATCAGTTGGAACTCTTGCTGAGCAACAATAATTTCGAAGTATTGTTGTATAAACAACACTTCAATTAGATACCATAACTTAGAAAGCACTAAACTCGTATCTTTTAACCACAATCTTGCATAAGTATTGCACAAAAATCAAAAATATTGTCTCATACATTTATGAGTAACAAATCTAATACAGGAATGTCTACAACTAAAGTACTTATGCATGTACAGATGGCAGCGAGTATAGTTCCCATATTCGCTCACATAGCATTGGCTATAATGGCATGGATGCAAAATAATTGGATGATGCTAACCATGATTATTCCAAGCATTATGATGTACATAGCAAGTCTTATTCCACAAATTTTTCAATACATATCTGAGAAAAATTCTATTCAAAGTGTTCAACAAAATCAGCAAATTCAATTATTAAACACTACGCAATCGTCAAATAACTTAACTTATAATCAACAAACTATAGAAAGTTTGCCAGATACTATTACACCAGTAAGTTTAGAAACATTACTTATGAGAAGAAATGCAATTTCTAATACGCAACATCACTGGAAAGAAGTATTGCAAACATGGTTAAAAAATGCAGGAACATACGACACAAAAAACCAATCTAATAGTATGAAGGAAAATCTAAATACAAATATTTATAACTACTTACCTAATTCAAAAACTAAACACCTTATAGCTCCACTTGGAATAAGCAATAATGGATACTGCTATTTAGATTTAATTAACAATGGACCACATGCTTTAGTTGCTGGAACAACTGGTTCTGGTAAATCAGTACTTCTTACGACTTGGTGTTTAGCTTTGGCTTTTCAATACGGCCCACAGCAGCTACGGTTTGTTTTTATGGATTTTAAAGGAGGATCAACTTTTGACATACTATCTAAACTCCCACATGCTATGGGAAACGTAGGGGATTTAAATCTTAAACACGCAATACGCGCTCTAAAAGGTCTCGAACTAGAACTAGATAGACGAGAAAGACTAGTAGCTCATCATGGGTGTAATAATATTGCACAAGTAACTCCAGCTGAGCCTTCATTGCTTATTGTTATTGACGAATTTCATGCTTTAAAAGATCAACTTCCCGACTACATGCCTCGTCTTATACGAATTGCATCAGTAGGCAGATCTTTGGGAATGCATATTATTGCTGGAACTCAAAATCCACTCGTACAAGTAAGCGCAGATATGAAAGCTAATATTTCTATTAATATTTGCTTGAGAGTTAGAGACGGAATGCAATCGCAAGAATTATTAGGAACAGCGCATGCAGCTAGAATAAGCCCAAATACACCAGGAGCCGCATATTACAATATTGGAGAAGGAGTAGCTGCTTTGCGATGTGCTCAAAGCAGCAATCCTGCACATTTAGTACGAGCAATACAGTTAGCTGGTAGATTCTGCCATCATGATCATTCTCCAGAATTATTTAGCAAACCATTGCCGTCGATTCTTTCATCAAAACAACTTGCAGAGTATTCAAATAATTACAAATACAAAAATTCGGAGCAAAAAATATCTCAAAGTTTACGTACTCAAGAATTTCATACGAAGCATATTATTATTGGTTTGCAAGACGATACCATACACTTATATCCTGCTCTATTACCAATTCACCTTGGAAATATCGCTGTTATTGGAAGTAGAAAACAAGGCAAAACAACAATATTAAAAATAATTTCTAAAACTTTAAACCTGCCAATATATTCAGGAAAATCACTATACGAACAAAACATTAATAACATTTACAACGAAAATACGCCAATCATTATTGACGATGCGGATGAATTGCTTGATCCGCTAAATACGAGACAAACTGCTATTGCTTTTCAAAAAAGATTAAATAGTAAACAATACCCAGTTATTATGAGCACTAGCACTTCTCGCTACTTACGTTTACCTGAGCAAGCACCAGTGAGGATAATATTTCCAACAGGAGATATTGGCACAGATACAATGCTTGGAATACCTTCTGCTTTATCTAAAAGTTTTGATATTGAAGACTATCAACTTCCAGGACGATGTGTTTTAATCACTCCAGGATCAGCAAGTTTAACTCAAATAGTGCACCTAGAATAAAATTTATTCATAGTGACGCATCTTGACTTTTACGTGCGCGCATTGCTCTACGCTTTAGAGTTCTACGCTCATCCTCGCTTAATCCTCCCCACACACCGTAATCTTGGTTAGTTTCTAATGCGCATTTTAAGCACTCTGTTGCAACATCACATGAGCGACATACTGCTTTTGCTTCTTCAAGCTGTTGAACTGCTGTACCAGCACTGCCAAGAGGAAAGAACAGTTCAGGATCTTTGTCACTACATGCTGCTGTTGTGCGCCAATCAAACGAGTTGCTCATGAATTATTATCCTCATTTCTTACCTACAACGGTGAGCTTTAGAAGTTCCCCTGAATGTAAGGAAATCATGAAAAGAAAGTTTTTTCAAGGTATTTTGCATCTTTATTAGCAATTTTAATTGTTCCTATACTTTTTACACTAAATGTATAACATTTAATGCACGTTGGAAAACAATTTTTACTAAAGCTACTCAATACCAGATACGCGCAATTTAATGTCTAACACTACCCTAGTTCCGCCTTCTCTTCGAGGAGACCAACGAACTGTACCACCAAAATCGTTAGTGACAAATGTGTTTATGATCTGCGTTCCAAGGCCAGAGCCAGATGGTTTAGCCATTCCATGAGAAGACTCGCTATCTATACCATCTCCATCATCTTCAACGACAATATTAAGATTGTCTCCGCCCCTACCAACTGCAATACGAATATGACCTTTTTCACGACCTTCAAAACCATGTTCAACTGCATTCGTCACTAACTCAGTTAAAACAAGAGATAATGGTGTAGCATCCTGAGCTGCTAATCTGCCAAATTTTCCAACAAAATCAATATCAATATTTTGATTCTGAGACGCCAACTCAATTGACATCTTCAACAAACTCGAAATAACTTTGTCAAAATCAACAATTTCGTCAGCAGTTTGACTCAAGCCTTCATGAACTAGTGCTATAGTTTGCACACGACGTTGAGCTTCCTCAAGTTCTTTTCTAACTTCAATAGATTTTGTTTTACGGGCTTGCAAACGCAAAAGAGCAGAAACAGCCTGTAAATTGTTTTTTACGCGATGATGTATTTCAGAAATAGTGGCATTCTTAGTGCGCAATTCTTGCTCACGTCGCAAAACTTCAGTAACATCACGACATAACACTACAGCTCCAACACGATTATTTGGACCCCACAGAGGCAAGGAGCGCATGGAAACTATAGAATGGTTCGCTTCAAGTTCACAATCTACATCAGCTTTTCCAGTTAATACAAGAGGTAAACTTTCGGGAACATTATCGTTTGTATGCAACAACCTAGTGCCAAATTCGCTTAAATATTCACCTTGCATAGTATTTAATCCACCGAGTCTGCGGAAACAACTAATGGCATTAGGGGAAGCATAACGAACTATTCCATCGTCTTCTAACACAATAAAACCATCGGATACTCGAGCATTATGTCGCTGATTTAATACAGATTCATGATATGGGAATTGTTCACGAGGAATCATGTCAAATAAAGTTTTACCAGCATTGATACTTTCGGTTTCATAACGACCGTTAGATTCACGTGTTGCCAAATTAGTTTCGCGCATAACTAATCCGATGGTTTTACCCCTATGACGAACTGGAGCGTAAACGTAGCATACAGTAGCTCTACCAATAGAACGTAAGGTTGAAGAGTGGAAACTTGTCTCAGATTTCATCGCCTCATTAAGCTCAGGTACTAAAGAATCATCTAATTTTTTACCTAACAAATCATCAGTACGTAAAGTAATAGCTGTTGAAGGACGACATTGTTCAGCAACAACATAATCACCGTCACCATTTTGAATAATCAGCAGCAAATCTGCAAAACTCAAATCTGCAATAACCTGCCAATCGGCCACCAAATGATGAAGCCACTCACGATCACTGTCATTAAAATCAGGACGAGTAGCAAGAATGTTAGAAAAATCAGCCATAATGTAATAATATATCGAACTCACAGAAAATTCTGTGAGGCATGTTGTTGTTTTGAACAAGAAAAACCGCTCCTCCTCAATAAGAGAAGAAGCGGTTTAATAATTTATAAATTATTCTTTAAAACTAGAAGCCAAACTTAGCAGCAGTTTCGCGCAAAGTTTCAGCAGAACGCTTCAAAGCAGCCAACTCACGATCAGAAACTGGAGTGTTTAGACGAGAGTTTACACCATTGCGATTAAGCAATGTTGGCACAGACATGCACACATCAGAAATGCCGTGGAAGTCATCGAGCAAAGAAGACACTGGAAGAATGCGGTTAGTGTCGCGAAGAACAGCCTCAACAATATCTACACCAGACATAGCAATAGCGTAGTTTGTTGCACCCTTACCGTTGATAATCTTGTAAGCAGCGTTAACAACTTCCTGATGGATTTCTTCGCGCTTAGCAGCATCAAGTGGCTCATGACCTGGAAGAGCGTTCCAATCGCACATTGGAACACCACCAATGGTTGCAGAAGCCCACAGAGGAACTTCAGAGTCACCGTGTTCGCCAGCAATGTATGCGTGAACGTTCTTAACATTAACGCCCGTGTGCTGAGCGATCAAGAAACGAAGACGAGCGGAATCAAGGTTGGTACCAGAACCAAACATTTGGTTTGCTGGAAGACCAGAAAGCTTCATAGAAACGTGCGTAACAACATCAACAGGATTAGTAATCAACATGTAAATTGCGTTAGGAGCAACCTTCACAACGTTCGGAATGATTGACTTCATGATGTTGATAGTGGCTCCTGCAAGCTCCAAACGAGTCTGACCTGGCTTCTGGCGAGCACCAGCAGTAATCACGACCATGTCAGCATCACGGCAAATTTCCACATCGTCAGAACCGGCAATAGAAACTGCAGGATAGAAGCTAGAACCATGCTGCATATCCAAAACTTCAGCTTCAACACGTTCCTTAGCAATATCTTCAAGCACAATCTCACGCGCAACACCACGCTGAGCAGCAGCGAAAGCGAGAGTAGATCCGACTGCGCCGGCACCAATAATTGCAAGCTTAGTTGGCTTAACCTGCGAACTCACCATGAGCAAAAACCTCTTTTCAACAACCTATCACACCCTTATAAGCACACAAAATACCACGATTTATGCATTACTAAGGGCTGCTCTCACATTAAGAGCTTTTGGTATGAACACCTTTACTCTAATCGCACCACCGGAATTTATTATTACAATGCTACTTTCATAAGTTTTGCAGCTAACGATGGTCCGACCCAAGCAATAAGTTCAACCCCAGAATCTACATATTCTGCCTTTTCAACTACACCATTTTCACGAACTTTTGATAATAATCCACCAAACTCGTACGGCAAAGTTACATCTACACGAACACGAGGAGACGGTAACAATTCTTCTAAACGATTGCGCAATATTTGTAAATTTTCGCCACTGAATGCAGAAACAATAACAGCATCAGGATAAAGAGAAGAAAAACGTTCTCGCGCAGCATCACTCATCATGTCTGATTTATTCAATGCCATAATTTGAGGTATATCTTCTACACCAGAAATATTAGCGAGAACTTCGTTTACTGCATTAATTTGCGAAATAGGATCTGGATGCGAACCGTCAACTACGTGCAAAATAACGTCTGCTTGTCCAACTTCTTCCAAAGTGGATTTAAATGCTTCAACTAATTGAGTTGGAAGTCTGCGAACAAAACCAACAGTATCTACCAAAGTATAGCTTCTACCATCTTGAGTTTGAGAACGACGTACTGCAGTATCAAGAGTTGCAAACAGTGCATTTTCTACTAATTCTTGTGAACCAGTAAGACGATTTATAATAGACGACTTGCCAGCATTCGTATACCCAACAACAGCTACAGTTGGAATATCTTGTCGTCTACGAGAACCGCGTTTTACATCGCGCGCAGGTGCCATATTTGCAATATCGTGGCGAAGTTTAGAAATACGATTTCGAATAGCTCGACGATCCATTTCGATTTTAGTTTCGCCAGGACCTCTAGAACCAATACCAGCATCTCCTGCAGCTCTACCACCAGCCTGCCTGGAAAGAGCAGCACCCCAGCCTCTTAACCTAGGTAGCATATATTGCAATTGAGCAAGCTCAACTTGAGCTTTACCTTCACGGCTTGTAGCATGCTGAGCAAAAATATCCAAAATAACAGCAGTGCGATCGACAACCTTAACTTTGGTTGCATCTTCTAAAGCTCTACGCTGGCTAGGTGGTAAATCATCATCAACAATAATCGTATCTGCATCATGTTGAGCAACTATTGCTGCAAGCTCACGCGCTTTACCTGAACCAACATAAGTTGCAGCATCTGACCTATATCTTTGTTGCAACATGCCATCGCAAACAACAGCACCAGCAGTCTGTGCCAACGCTGCAAGCTCACGCAACGATTCTTCAGCTTGAGCAAGAGTTCCTTTTGCGCTAGACCACACTCCTACTAGCACAACTCGCTCAAGACGAAGCTTTCTATACTCAACTTCGGTAACATCTTGTAATTCGCCAAGACCAGCTACACGCTTTAAAGCATTACGAGATTCACGCTCCTGCCAAGCTTCATCATGCTTTTCACTGTCAGAAGTAGTGTCTAAAAGCACATCCGAATGAGCATAAAGCACTGCATTATTGGTGAGATGATGCTCATTCATATTATTAGAATCATTTTCGAGGGAGGAAAGATCGTTTGAATTAAGCACATCATCTCGCCCGGATGCCACATTACTATCCGCCAACTGTCCCTCCTCTATTTCATTGTAAATAGCGTTTTACAACGTTTGTCTTATTATGGTGACTTGAGACGACAATATATGAACACAACCTATATGTATGATATGTAAATAAAGATACAATAGTAAAAAGTATATTAATAAATTTAAATTTATAGGCGAAATACGGTATTTTTGAGCGAGATCATGGAAAGTCATCAACAATTTAAACAATACGATAAAACCAAATCACCAAAATCAGAAAAAACGCAAAAAATCAGTGGCGAACAATACTTTTCTGCAACACCATCATCTTGCGATGAGCGAAGAACGTTACATGTAACTTTGAGAAATCATGAAACTGTTATACAAGTCTCAAACGGAGTATTCAGTGCTTCTAAGCTTGATCTAGGCACGTCTGTGCTACTAAAACATGCTCCAAAA
This sequence comes from Gardnerella leopoldii, assembly GCF_003293675.1. NCBI lineage: Bacteria > Bacillati > Actinomycetota > Actinomycetes > Bifidobacteriales > Bifidobacteriaceae > Gardnerella > Gardnerella leopoldii. The sequence goes on along the minus strand of NZ_CP029984.1, from coordinate 425,756 downwards.
CCACCAGAAAATGGCAAATTCCTTGATATTGGATGCGGATGGGGTCCTATAAGCATTGCAATGGGCTTAGAATCTCCAGAAGCTGAAATTGTAGCTGTAGATGTAAATGAGCGAGCGCTAGAGCTTACTGAACTAAACGCAAAAAACGCTGGCTTAAAGCATATTCGCACTTCTTTAGTAGATGACGCTTTAAAAGAAAATAATACTTTGGAATTTAATAATTTTGATCTCATATGGTCCAATCCACCAATTCGCGTTGGAAAAGAAATGTTGCACGACATTTTGATGACTTGGATTCCGCGTTTAAAAGTGGGAGGAGCAGCTTACTTAGTTGTGCAAAAAAATCTTGGCTCAGACTCACTTATTCCTTGGCTTGCTGAAAATCTTGGCGAAAACTACAACGTTGAAAAATATGCAAGCTCTAAAGGATACCGAATTATAGAAGTACTAAAAAGTAAGCACTAAAGAAGTACCAAAAAAGTAAAAAATTTACGAAAAGAAATATACACTATGAAATTCGACTACCCTGTTGAGCTTCCTATTTGCGCAGCACACGACGGAATAATAGAAGCAATTAAGTCTTCACAAGTCGTGATTGTTTCCGGACAGACTGGCTCCGGTAAAACTACGCAAATCCCAAAAATGGCGCTTGAGCTTGGAAGAGGCAGAAGAGGTAAGCAAATCGTACACACTCAGCCTCGCCGTTTAGCTGCACGCACTGTTGCTGAGCGAATCGCAAGCGAAATGGAAGTAAAACTGGGTGAAGAAATCGGCTACCAAGTGCGATTTACCGACGAAAGTTCACCTAAAACGAAGCTTCGAATTGTTACTGACGGTATTTTACTTGCGCAAATTCAGCGAGATCCTCTTCTTACTAAATACGACACGATTATTATTGACGAAGCTCACGAACGCAGTCTTAACATTGACTTTTTGCTAGGGTATTTAACAACTTTACTTCCGCAAAGACGCGATTTGAAGCTGATTATTACTTCGGCAACAATAGATTCTGCAAAATTCCGTGAACATTTCGAACAAGCTTTACACATAAAAGTTCCTGTTATTGAAGTTTCTGGACGCACGTACCCTGTGAGAGTGCTTTATGAGCCGCTTGGCTCCGCGCCTTCACTTATGCGACATGTCCCCGGCTTTGCAGACATAACAATGGATGAGGAAACTGTCGCAGAAAGCCAATCTAACGAAAGCAATCGAGACGATATTACAGATGAAGATATGACATCTGCAGTAACTCGCGCATGCGCTCAATTAGTTATTCATTCAAGCCACGAGCAAGGCGCGCGCGACATTATGGTTTTCGCTTCCGGCGAGCGCGATATTAGAGAGTTTGAAGCAGGATTACGCTCATATTTTGGCACTCGAGCAAGTGATATGAAACGAGCGGATGCTATTGAAATAGTGCCGCTTTTTGCGCGTCTTTCTGCAAAAGATCAGCATCGCGTATTTGAACATCACTCTCATCAACGCATTGTTATTGCTACGAACGTTGCTGAAACTTCGCTTACTGTTCCTGGGATTCGATACGTTGTCGATCCTGGTTTTGCGAGAATTAGCAGATATTCTAAGTCTGCAAAAGTGCAAAGGCTTCCTATAGAGCCGATTTCTCAAGCGAGCGCAGATCAGCGTTCTGGACGATGCGGACGAATCGCGGACGGAATTGCTATTAGACTTTACTCGCGCGAAGATTACGAAACTCGACCTCGTTTTACCGATCCTGAGATTCTGCGCACTTCGCTTGGAGCAGTAGTATTACACATGCTTTCAGTAGGCGTTGCTAAAACTGGCGAAGATATTACGAATTTCGGTTTTATTGACCCTCCTGATATGAAAGCAGTAAGCGACGGCTTTAATGAGCTTAACGAGCTTGGCGCAATAAGCAGAAAATCAGGTTTCATTACTTTAACTCATATTGGACGCGAGCTTTCGAAATTGCCTATTGACATTCGTTTAGGACGCATGATTGTTGAAGCAGCTCGTAAAACCACTCCGAATACTCTTGCTGCTGTGCTGGTAATTGTTGCGTTTTTGAGTTTGCAAGATCCTCGCGAGCGCCCTGAAGAACAGCGTGAAGAAGCAGATAAACTTCATAATCGTTATGCCGATGAAACAAGCGATTTCTTAACTGCTTTAAATATTTGGGATTATATTTTCCAAGCAGACGGAAATATGAGCAATAATGCTCTTCGCAAACTTTGCAAAGCGGAATTCTTCCACTTTTTGCGTTTAAAACAGTGGAAAGATTTAGTTAATCAACTTCAAGATTTGTGTAAAGAATTACATTATAAAGTTGGCGAGCCTATTCCATCTAAAAGAGTATCTTTGGAAATTCGTCAACTTCCTAATAATCAGCAGGCTGCTCACAGCTTGTGCTGCTCTTGGGATTCGCAAGGAATACACTCGTCGATGCTTGCAGGATTGCTTTCTATGTTGGGAATGCAAGTAGTGCGTGAACCGAAAGCTTCAGATTTTGCCAATTTGCATGGATCAGCAAAAATTCGCGCTATGAAACGCGCTCAAAAAATGGCTAAAAACGACTATCAAGGCGCGCGCGGAGGAAGATTCGCAATATTCCCAGCTTCATCTGTTTCTAAAACAACTCCTTCATGGGTTATGTGTACGCAATTAGTTGAAACATCTAGACTTTGGGCAAGATATTGCGCGCAAATCGATCCTGCTTGGGCTGAGCCTCTTGCTAAAAATCTTACTAGAATCACGTATTCAGACGCTCATTGGAGCGCTTCTAAAGGTGCTGCTGTAGCAAAATCTAAGGTATTACTATACGGATTGCCTATTGTTCAAGATCGCACAGTTCAATGGGCTAGAGTTAATCCTTACGAAGCTCGAATGATTATGATTCGTCAAGGCTTAGTTGAGGCAGATGTGCAACAGCGTTTTGCACACGATGAGTTTATTTTAAATAATCACAATGTGCTTGAAGATGCAGATAATCAAGCAAATCGCACTCGCCAAATAAGCGAAACTGTAAACGACGAAGATTTATTTACTTTTTACGACACTCACATTCCTCAAGAAGCAACTACTATTGCAGCTCTTGCAAAATGGTGGAAAGATAACCGCGAAGAAGATCCGCACAAGTTAGACTTTAATCCCGATGAAGTTGAACGTTTACAAACTACGCAAAGCACTGATTTAGCTGATTATCCTGACCATTGGAATACAGTTGGTACAGACGGTCAGATTATAAGGTTGCGTTTAAGTTATGTGTATGATCCGGCTAATCCTTTGGACGGCGTAACAGTGCATGTGCCGCTTTACGTACTTTCGCGTTTAACTCCTGAAGAATTTACTTGGAATGTTCCAGGTTTGCTTGATGAGCTTATTATTGGCATGATTAAATCTTTGCCTAAAGCTCTACGAGTACAGTTTGTTCCAGCTCCTGACACTGCTCAAAAAATTCGCGCTTGGATTGACGAACATTACGACGAGCTTCCTGGGACTGGAGAAACAGAAAGCAATATAAAAAGCGAATGGCAAGATTTTAGAGAAGTTTTCACTAAAGCTGCAATTTGTGTAGTTGGCGCGCAAATACATCCTGAAGTTTTCGATGACGAGCAAATAAGCAGACTTTCGCCATACTTGCGCATGACGTTTAGTGTTGAAGAGAGAAAAGCTAACGAAAGTCGCAATAAACTTGCAGGTCGCAACAAGTACTCTAATCACGTAAAACCTACTCTTCTTGGAACAGACAAATCATTAATTGCATTGCAACAGCGTTTTGCGAAAGAAGCACAAGAATCTGCACGAGAAGTTGTAAATATCAAAGCAAATAAAGCAGCACAAGCTGGTCATGTAATTGAACGAGCAGATTTATTACACAAATCTGGTGCTACAAACCTTTCACGCGCACAAATGGTTTGGCAAAGCGCATTGAATATGCTGCATTTAGACAATAAGCGTATTACTTCTCGCTGGCTTGGTTCTGAAGCTTTAATGCTCGCAGCTGCACCTTATTCAACTTCTAATGCTTTAGCAGAAGACTTGCAAATGGCTGCAGTAAAACGACTAATTGCGAACACGGATAATATTACTGACGACAATTTATTACGCGAAACTGTTGCAAACGTATCTGAAGTATATGAAGACACTGTTTATGCTGTTGCACACGATGTGATCGCAATATTGAAGCGTCAAGCAGAATCAAGTAAAGCTGTTTCCGGCAAGGCTGATTTACCGTTGCTTTCAGTGTTGCAATCAATCCGAGAACACACTGCAAGTCTTGTATACGAAGGATTTATTGCCAAAACTCCATCTGATTCTCTACCTCGTATTGAACGCTACTTGCATGCAGACGTGATTCGTCTTACTAAAGCTAAAGCAGATAAAAACCGTGACGTACGTTGGGCTTGGCAAGCAGATGAAGCACATAAGCTTGTAATAAAAACTCAAGAAGACACTCAGAAAATCCCAGCGGGACCCGCTCATGACGAGTCGCAAATGATCGCTGAGAAATTACGTTGGATGTGCGAAGAATTCTATGTGTCTCTTTGGGCGCAAGAATTGGGAACTGCATATCCGATTAGCATACAACGCATGCGAAAGATGATTGACGGAAGGTGAAAACTGTTTCGCATATATGCATATATTTTTCTTAGCGCTTGCAATGTTGTAAACAATATTGCTCATAACGTTGCAAACAAACTTTATTTGCACAGTTGCTAAGTTATTGCCAATTATAATTCTATTGCTTTTGCTTTCACTATTATTTTTGGTCTTGTTCTTGATCTTCGTCTACTTCGATTGCATTGCTTTCTTTAGTGATAAAGTTTCTGAATGTAAATACGATAATTCCTAATAATGCAACAGCAGCACACATAAGAGATATGTTTGCAAATCCAGACGAAATACCAGAAGCACCGGTTATAGAATCCCCACTCAACATGTTTTTATCTAATATTCCGTCAAAAATTACTACACCAACAGACGCAGAAACACTAATAGCTAAATCATTCATTCCGCACCCTCTGCCAGATTCTTCAACTGGAAGAGATGAAAGAATTGTTGAGGCCAGTGGAGAATACACCATTCCACAACCTGCATAATAAATGCATGCACACAAAGCTATAGCCAAGAATCCAGAATTTATTAATACTGCAATACCAATCCATCCGCAAAGTATAAACAATATTGCTAATAATAAACCTGTTTTTCTTCCTATACGACTAATTATTAAGCCTGAGCATGAACCGAATATTGCAGCAACAATAAAAGCCCAAACTAAATAAGAAGCTACTTGTGAAGTAGTCATATTATACAAAGTTTTTCCAACTCTATTGAACAGTGGACTTATGCAATAATTCGTGAAGTATATTATGCCCATCAAAATTATGCCAGAAAGCCAACGAATATTCTTGAAGAAAGCTGGCGTAACGAATGGCTCTTTAGCTTTACTAATGTAAATACCAAAAATTATAAACAATATAATTGCTGAAATAAGCATCAACAAGTTTCTGTATGAAATGAACAATGTAAGAGATGCAACAGCAAATCCAAAGACTGTAAAACCAACAACATCAATTTTTTTACCATTGCCGTTTTTTGTTGGTAAATAATGCAATAATGCCGGCAATATTAGAATAGTTAATGCTGGAATTAAGAATAAATATTGCCAAGCAATAGAGCTTAACAATCCTGCTGAAAACACTCCAATACATGCAGAAAGCTGGTACGATGCTGTAAATAATCCGAAGAAGATAACTTTCAAATCATTTCGCAAATATTTTGTTGCAATTACTAAGAATGATGAACCTGCTACTTGTTCACCAGTTGTTTGCATAATACGAGCAGCAATAACTGTCCACAAATTTGGCTCAAAACAAGAATTAGCTACAAATCCAAAAACTGAGCCTATAAACAAAGATGTTAATCCAATGGTTACTAGCTTTTTTAATGACACAAAGTCGCCTAAAGAACCGTAAATAAAGCATACGATTCCTAAAATAATGCCAGGTAAACCTGTTATAAGAGGCGCTTGATCAACAGCTTTCACATCTATACCAACTTGTTTATAAACAAGGTTGAAACCTTGCAAGCACAACGTGCTAATAATAAATGTAATAAGCAGTAGTATTAACGCACGAACAGCAACCTTATTGCGCATTTCTGGGTCATCATAAGGATCCATAGAAGAACAATCAATTCGTTTAGTTCCAATCATCATTATCTTACTCTCCTGCCACATCCTAATAATTCCAACATTTGTGCAGAAAACTACTGCAAATAAATCAATCTGCCCTAACAATCTAAAGTTAATCGCAACAAATTCTTCGCGCGTAGCTACTCAATCGGATAATTCTACAGTTTGATAGTTACAATCAACAATAAAATTGGGAACAATTTTAAAAAATAATCACAATAATAAAATGATTCGCATATCACTTATAATGTAACAAGCTAAGTAGGAGGAAACATGGTGCAGAGAAGAAAGAAACATGATTCTATTCATGTCAACCTAAATAGTGAACATAATAGTGGTGCTCATCACAATAAAAACAACAGTTCTTTAAAGCATAAGTTTTACTCCAATAAAATTTTACGAAACATTATTATTGCTGTCATAGGCATTGCTATTATCATTCCTGTTGTTCAGTGGATACGTTGGGAACAGACTGTTTCTGGTCTTCGCAACAAACAAGAACAACTTGTGTCACGCTTTGATTTTAATCCAGGCAATATTATTTCTGATTCTCAATTTTTTGACGATAACGCAATGAGTAAAGATGAAGTACGCAATTTTATACGCAAAAAAGGAGCAAAATGCACTGGTAAAAATTGCTTAAAAAATGCGTACTTTAATACTCACACTATTCCTGCCGATTCACTATGTTCAAAGTATCAAGGTGTAAGCAAAGAATCTTCTGCAGACATAATATACAAATCAGCAAAAGTATGTCATATCAGTCAACAAGTATTACTTACAATGCTGCAAAAAGAACAACATCTTGTAACAGACACTGATCCTAGCGATTTCCAATACAAATCAGCTATGGGATTAGATTGTCCAGATGATTCTCATTGCAACCCACGTTTTGCAGGATTCTTTAAACAAGTAATTGGTTCCGCAAGAAGATATAGATATTATCTTCTTCATAACGATCAATATAACTACCACCCTAACACGATTAACACAATTCAATATTCGCCAAATAAATCATGCGGATCTAGCAATGTTTATATCGAAAATAAGGCTACTGCATTGCTTTATATCTATACTCCTTATCAGCCAAATATAGAATCGTTAAAAGCTGGATACGGCGAAGGAAATTCGTGCTCAGCATATGGAAATCGCAATTTTTCATTGATTTACTCTGCATGGTTCGGAGATCCTCGCAAATAATATTCGTTAGATCAACATAGAAATACAATTTTGGTGTATAAGCGTCGAGATATACTTAGATGCCTAATTTTTGGCACAATTGGTTGCGGTATTTTACGAAGAATGGATGCGTATGTCTACCTATTCCTCACAACTTGGTGAAGAACAACAAGCTGTTGACCGAGCTTATAGCCGTCTAGACGATTTGCGTAATACTATTCGCGCACGCTTAGACGCTGTGCGCGCGTCAGGTTCGCACGGTTCACCAACACAGCGCACAGAGCGCGACTCATTCGCAACCATGTACGAAGATCGTCTTACACAATTACGAGCTGTTGAGGATCGTCTTGTTTTTGGAAGGCTTGATAACACAGAAGGCATTAGGCGATACATTGGTCGCATTGGTTTGCTTAGCGAAAACCATGATCCTATTCTTACAGATTGGCGCGCTGAAGCTGCACGACCTTTTTATGAGGCAACCCCTTCGCATCATGGCGATATTGTTATGCGTCGTCACATTACACTCCGTTTCAGAGACGTTATTGGTGTTGAAGATGAAGTACTTGACATACATTCTGATGAAATAGGAAAAGCTTCACAACAAGGTACTCTTACTGGCGAAGGAGCACTGCTCGCATCTTTAGGTTCTCGCAGAACCGGCAAAATGACTGATATTGTTGCCACTATTCAAGCAGAACAAGATCGAATTATTCGCGCTCCTCTTGATCACACTATTGTTGTACAGGGAGGTCCTGGCACAGGAAAAACAGCTGTTGCTTTGCACAGAGCAGCCTATTTGTTATACACTCACAGGCGCAAACTTGAGCGTTCAGGAGTTCTTATTGTTGGTCCAAGTTCGGCATTCTTGCGTTATATTGATCAAGTACTCCCTTCTCTTGGTGAAACAGGTGTAGTAAGTAGAACTATTTCCGACTTAATTCCTGGAATTTGTGCTACAGCTGGAGATTCTCCATATGCAGCAAAATTAAAGGGAATGTATCGTATGCGAACAGTTATTGCGAATGCAATTGCCGCTCGTATTCGCGTTCCTAAAAATCTTCCAACAATTCATGTTGGAGGATTTAGTATTCCTCTTCTAAAAGAAGATATTGAGATAGCTCAATCAGATGCTCAACGGACTCACCAGCCGCATAACCAGGCGCGAAATACTTTTATAAAAACTGTGCTCAGCATATTGAAAAATCGTTATTTGGAAAAGCTTGATTATGTTCCAGATCAAGTTGAATTAAACGATATAACTTCTCAACTTCGTCTTGACGATAAACTGCGCATTACTTTAAATCTTGCATGGTTACCTATGACTGGAGAATGGCTTATTGACCAACTTTTTGCTAAACCTGACAAATTACGCACATACGCACCTTGGTTAAGCAACGAAGATATCAACTCACTTACTAGACCAAAAGGCAGCCCGCTTACTCGTTCTGATATTCCATTACTTGATGAAGCTATGGAATTGCTTGGTCCTGATCCAAAACTTGACGCTCAAAGATCTGCAGCACAAGCAAAAAAACTTGAAGAACAGCAATTTGCAGCTGACACTCTAGCACAAGCTGGTATTGGAAATGGCATAGTAACCGCCGATATGCTTCTTGATAATCTGCAAGGCGACGATGCAGGAATGCTTGCCCGTAAAGCAGCTTCTGATCGCGAGTGGACATATGGTCACGTAGTTGTCGATGAAGCTCAAGAGCTCACAGCAATGGATTGGAGAATGCTTATTCGTCGTTGTCCTTCACGCTCCTTTACTATTGTTGGCGATGTTGCACAAACTTCTGCGCTCGGAGGAACTCACAGATGGCAGAAGAATATGAATTCTCTATTTGGAGAACCAAATTGGGATCTTTACGAGTTAACAATTAATTATCGAAATCCTAGTGAAGTTTCTGAAGCAGCAAGCAAGGTTGCAACAGATTCAGGATTATACATTTCTACTGTTCATGCAGTTCGCTCAGTACCTGATTCACTTGTATCACAAACGGTTGAATCACAAGATGAACTCGATACTGCACTTGCAGAATCTTGTACAAAACTATTCGAAAAATTTGTCTCTGATGATGGTAGTGGTCGTATTGCAATCATTACTCCTAACAGCATGGTTAGCCATGCTAAAAAGGTTGTAAACCAAGCATTAGAACATGCATTACCTGAAAAATTATGGAATCAGTTAAACAAACAAAATGCCGATGATTGCCAATGCAGCGTTTGCACAGCTGAGGAAGTAAAAGGTCTTGAATATGACGCTGTCATAGTGTTGCAACCTTCTCAAATTGAGCAGGAAGCAGCATCTAGACTAGCTGCTGCAGCCAATCTATATGTTGCAATGACTAGACCAACTCAAAAATTGCATATAATACGCACTAAAGATGACGCAAATTTTGAGAAATAGAACTCAAAATAATGCAAAAGCGCAGGGAATAGATATTCTGTAACAATAATCGATAAAATTATTATTCTTCTGTTTTACTGCGCTTCAAATCTTCAATGGCATGTTCAAAATCTTCAAGACCCGTGAAGTTTTGGTACACACTTGCAAAACGAAGATATGCAACTTCATCTAATTCACGCAATGGCTTAAGAATAGCTTTGCCAACTTCTTCAGATGTAACTTGCGCTAAACCTCGTGCTCGCAAATCAGCTTCTACTCGCATACCAATCGTCTTTAATGCCTCAGCATTAATAGGGCGTCCTTGACATGCTTTGCTAACACCGGCAACAACTTTTGCTCGATCAAAAGGTTCAATAGAGCCTGAACGCTTCATTACAAGCAACTGAGTTGTTTCTACTGTAGTAAATCGATTACCACAAACTTGGCATTCACGTCTACGGCGAATAGAGTAACCATCTTCGCTGATACGAGTATCTATAACTTTCGTATCAGAATTTTTACAAAAAGGACAATGCATATATTCAGCATACTAAAAAATAGCGAAAAACTACATAATATTATTCACTTTATTCAAATATTTCCGAATATTATACGATTTTATTGTCCATAATCCGAAATACTCCATAAAACACACTGAATATTACATCATCATTTTCAGTAAAACTTATCTCATCAGTTTCAATTTCAAATATAGTAATATTTTCCCTTCTCATATTCCCCCCAATTTCATACTATTTGCACTCAATCAACTATTGAGCATCATTTAATGGAACATTAATAGACTGTCCGATTACCAAATCTTCAGAAGAAAGATGATTTAAAGCCATTAAACGCTCTACATTATCTGATATATCACCGTTTTTAGGAGTAATAGTAGCAGCATAATTCCATAACGTATCTCCAGGACGAACTGTATATGTAACAACTCTTTCAGGTATCGCAGAAACAGCAGTCTTTGGCATAAACAATGTACAGAATGTTATTGCTGTCATCAAAAGTACAGCTACACGAAAAACTCTAGTTTTGCGCGCATGCTTATTAGAAACGCAGCGTTTACGAATCAAATAAGTATTTTCTTGCATGCCTACTCTAGCTTCCCTGCCACTTCTAATTAATGACGTACTCATAACTGTCCTTTCTCCTTCCTTAATCGACTGAACATTTGTTCTATCGAACAGGTGTATTAATAATGACACATTTGTTCGATAGTTGCAACGGCGTGTCGAACAGATGTTTGATTTTTCTAAGAAAGTGCGTTAAAATAGTAAAAGCGAAAGGAGCACCATGAATAACGATGGCACAAATAATGATAACAACGGCATTAATGCTAGCGATATTAACGCAATGTCACTTACTGACCGCCAACGCAATATTATCAATGCCATCCAAAACAATATAAAAATTCATGGATTCCCTCCTTCTTTCCGCGAAATCGGAGAAGCAGTTGGACTTAGAAGCCCATCTTCTGTGAAACATCAATTACGAACACTTGAAGATAAAGGGATTTTGCGAATTAATGCAAATAAAGGTCGCGCTATTGAAATTCTTGATAATTCAATTGTTGAAAACAATTCAAATAACAAAATTAATAAAAATTCTTCAAGAGTTGCCAATATTAGCGCATACGAATCTGATTCTGTTATAAATTCTAGAGATGTTCCTCTAGTGGGAAGAATCGCAGCAGGAGCTCCAATAACAGCAGAACAGCATATTGAAGATGTAATGCGATTGCCAGAACGTCTTACAGGTACAGGAAATCTTTTTATGCTTGAAGTACACGGCGATTCGATGATTGACGCCGCTATTTGCGATGGCGATTATGTAGTAGTTAGAGAGCAGCATGAGGCTGTAAATGGAGACATCGTTGCAGCACTGCTAGATAACGAAGCAACTGTTAAAACTTTCAGAAATGACCATGGTCACGTATGGCTTATTCCACATAATCCGGCGTACTCTCCTATTGACGGATCACACGCAACTATTATGGGAAAAGTTGTTACAGTATTGCGAAAAATCTAACAAATATAACTGCTGAACAAACAATAGAATTTAACACAATAAGTTGTAAGTTGTCATTAGCTCATAGAGCTAAAGCAGCAGAGAACATAAATTGCAAACCATAAAAAAAAACAAGTTATAAAATGCAAAACGCAAAACTTGAAACTTAAAACCCTAAAACTTAAAACCCAAACCCTAAAAAAATCTCCCCACCTATTCACAAACGAACTAGGTGGGGAGATTAATACTTACTTACGCAAGTGGATGTGAATCCTTAATTGTCACTGAAATTTCACGTCCATTTGGAGCCGCATAGCTAACAGTATCACCAGTATGAGCACCCATAATAGCCGCTCCAATTGGAGATTCCGGGCTAATAACGTCATAATCTGTAGCTACAGCAATATCGCGAGAACCAAGAACATAAGTCATTTCTCGACCTGCTAGCTCAAGAGTAACCAAAGAACCATTGCCAACAGTGCCATCCTTCGGAGCTTCAAGAATCTTCGCATTACGAAGCTTCACAATAAGCTCATTAATGCGACCTTCATTCTTTCCTTGCTCCTCGCGAGCAGCCTGATAACCACCATTTTCAGACAAATCACCTTCAGCACGAGCTGCAGCAATACGCTCAGTGATTTCTTCTCGATACTCACCTTCACGATGCGCTAACTCTTCTTTTAGTTTGTCATACGCTTCCTGCGTAAGTAAAATAGTTTTTTCTTCAGCCATTGCTACCTCCTTATCCAACAATCTCTAAAAATAAAAACTATTCGCGCGAAAATAAAATTCACGCTCTTCTATCAACGAGTTGAAATAATATCAACAACAAATACCAAAGTGTCTCCGCCACCAATACCGGCTTGCGGTATGCCACGAGAGCCATAACCATACTCTGGAGGGATAGAAATCAACAAACGAGATCCAACATTATGACCTGGAACAGTGCGATCCCAGCCCTGAATCACTTGACCGACACCAATACCAAAACTAGCTGGAGTATGACGAGCAAAGCTTGAATCAAATGGCTTGTCGCTGCCCCAAACCACACCATGATAATTCACAGTTACAGTGTCACCGGCACGAACTACAGGACCATTACCTTCAACTAATTCAACAACTTTAAGACCTGCTGGCGGTTCAGATTCAGGGAACGTCACCGTTGGCGTAGTGCCAAATTCTGCAATCACTTCTGGCATATCTTGTGCCATATTTCCTCCTTTACAAACTCCAAACAGTATAATCTGAACAGTATAACATCTACACAGACAGCTTTTAACCATCCTGCATTACTAAAGCAGCGCATTTTAAATAGTACATTTAAGTAAATGCACATTCGAATAAATGCAGTTTAGACTAACACTTCCTAGATTAACCTGTCCTAGATTAGCACTGAAACGTTACGTATGTACATGAAATATACGCATTGTGTATAACTTAGCAAAAATTAATCTCAAAACATTAGCGAATTAATGCAAAAATATTAGCAAATTAGCACTCAACAACGTTTACAGCTAGCCCACCTTTTGAGGTTTCGCGATATTTAGACATCATGTCATGACCAGTTTCTTTCATAGTCTTAATCGCTTTGTCAAGGCTTACCATGTGCGAGCCATCTCCAAGCATTGCCATTCGAACGGCATTAATTGCAGTATTTGCAGCCATAGCATTGCGCTCAATACAAGGAATTTGTACCAAACCGCCTACAGGATCGCAAGTTAATCCCAAATGGTGTTCTATACCGATTTCTGCAGCATTTTCAACCTGTTCCGGGGTTCCTCCCAACACTTCGCACAATCCTGCAGCAGCCATTGAACAGGCAGAACCAACCTCTCCTTGACAACCAACTTCAGCTCCAGAAATTGAAGCATTTCGCTTAAATAAGTAACCAACAGCACCTGCAGCAAGCAAGAATCGCACAACTCCATCTTCATCAGCAGAATCAACAAATCGCCAATAATACTGCAATACTGCAGGAATAATTCCTGCAGAACCATTCGTTGGAGCAGTAACAATACGCCCACCACCAGCATTCTCTTCACTAACAGCGAGCGCAAAAAGATTAACCCACGCAGAGTCTGAACTTTCTAAAGCAGCATCCGAACGACGACGATTGTTGCGAAGCATGTCTGAATTTGCAGCTAAGCGCTCATACATGTGAGGAGCTCTACGAGGCACATCAAGGCCTCCTGGCAAAATCGGTTGCTTTGAGTTGCATCCGTTTTCTACACATTTACTCATAACTTTCCAAACATGCAGCAAATAGTTGCGCACGTAGTCGGCATCACCTTCATGCAATGCAAGCTCGTTTTGCCACACAACATCGCTTATTGACATATGCTTTTCTCGGCAAATATTTATAAGCTCGTCGCATGAAGTAAAAGGATAAGGTACAGTGGAATCTTTTGTTTGATTTGAGGAGTTTGCAGCATTATCGCTACTATTTCCGTTATTACTTTCGTTATTATTCTCGTTATTACTTTCGCTATTATTCTCGCTTACACCATTCTTATTGGCATTATTTTCATCCTGCTCAGTAACACGCTCATGCAAGCCAACCATTGCATCATCTGCACACCCTTGACGAATAAATCCGCCGCCAATTGAATACCAAACTTGCTCATCGATTTTATTTCCGTCAGAATCAGTTGCAACAAAACGCATTCCATTAGGATGAACAACCATTCGCATCCATTTTTCAAAAATTACGTCCTTATCGTAATCAAAAGCAATAGTATGTTCACCTGCGAGCATTAAAGTGCCAGTTTTTTTGCATTCCTGACGAATAGTAAGCATATGATCAGTGTCTACATTATCTGGAAGATTTCCTTCAAGACCTGCAACGCAAGCACGATCAGTACCATGACCAAGACCCGTTAAAGACAACGATCCGTAAAGAGTCACACTTACATGCGCAACGTTTGCAAGACTACCACTTTTTTTAAGCGATGAAACAAACGAGCATGCAGCTCGCATAGGACCTACTGTATGTGAAGAACTAGGACCAACTCCAACTGAAAACATCTCTAAAATACTAAACACGTATCTATTGTAAGCATTATTAAGCTCACGTCGACACACTAATTACATGAGAAATATGTTAGATTGTTCACTTCTTACTTTGTTTAGATAACAAGTTTGCTAAACTCACACACGCAAACCATAAGATTACAGCTAACACAACAGCTATAAGCATTACCGTAAACGCACTTCCTGCAGTCGGCACGTGAATTTCGAAGAATTTCGCAGTAAACGGTATAAAAGCTCCAGCAACTCCAGCTGCAGCAAATAGCGCAACCATAATTCCTCTCCACGAGCACAAAGGCTTGGCGACGCTTGCAAGCACGAGTATGCCAAGAACAAATACGATTACGGAACAAATACTGCGAGTGGTTGCCAAAGCTTGCACGTTCGAAACAATAAAACGAGATGCTATCAAATTATTTGCAACAACATCGTCAAGATTTAATCCCAAAACTCGTGGAGCTATAACAGCAGTAGCGAGCACAGAAGCAGCTATAGCAAATCCGCTAGGAACAGCAAAACGAACAACTCGCTTCAAGAATCCTGGAATATATCGACGAGTATTAGGCGCCAGAGCGAGCAAAAATGCTGGAATACCAATAGTTAAAGAACCAATATAAGTAATGTGACGAGGCAAATACGGGAAGTGTAACGCTAGAAGCACAACTCCTGCAGAAATAAGCGCAGAATAAACAGTTTTTACAAGGAACAAGCCAGCCACACGTTCCATATTTGCCATCACTTGCCTACCGCGAGCAACAACATCAGGCAAATGCGAGAATCGTGAATCGACAAGAACCACTTGGGATACAGCTTTTGCAGCAGGAGCAGCATTGCCCATAGCAACGCCCAAATCAGCTTCTTTAAGAGCCAAAGTATCGTTCACGCCGTCACCAGTCATAGCGACCACATGACCTTGAGTGTGAAGCGCCTGAACAATCGCTTTCTTTTGATGAGGAAGCACACGTCCAAGCACATCCACATTTTCAAGCACTTTAGCCAATTCGTTAATATCTTCTGGCAGTTTTCTAGCGTCCATTGCAACAGGCTTGCGATCTCCTGTTAAGCCAACTTTTGCAGCAACAGCCGCAACAGTTCTAGGATTATCTCCTGAAATTACGCGGCACCGCACACCCTGCTCACGGAACCATGAAAGAGTTTTACGAGCGTCTTCACGAATACGCTCAGAGCAGCGAACTAAAGCAACAGGCTGAGCATTTGCACAAATAGTAGGAGAATTGCCAAAAGTTTTATCTGTTTCTGTTACGCTATTTACCTCGTTACTTTCAACGCTACTTACTTTTGCAAGAAGCAGCACGCGCTCGCCTTGCTCAGCATAAGAATTAACTTTCGCTAAAAGTTCATTAGAATTTGCATAATTAATCGCACTTAGCAACACTTCCGGAGCACCCATATACCAAGTTGCACGCTCTCCACTACTTTGCACATATTGCACAGCGCTCCATTTTCTAGCAGACGAGAATGGAAGACGATTAGATACATGCGCGCTAGCTGCAACTCCTTGAGCATCAAGCCCTTGCATAATTGCAACGCCTGTTGCGTTAGGATTTTCTTCATTGGATAAATCAAATAAAGCTTGATTAGTTTGCAAGCTGGTCTGTAAAGATATTTTTACACTACTATTATCTAGATTTTCTACACCAACGAATGCAATACCACCATCGGTTATAGTGCCAGTTTTGTCTAGGTTCAAGCAGTCTACGCGCGCTAAAGTTTCTACAGATTCCAACTCCTGAACTAACGTTTGCTTACGCGCAAGTCGCATAGCAGCCACCGCAAAATTAAGCGAAGTAAGAAGAACCAATCCTTCTGGAATCATGCCAACAACGCCTGCAACAGCAGAGACAACAGCTCCCCTCCAAGCACCAGTCTGCCAAGCTTCAACAAATCCGCCAACCTTGTGCATTTGCGACCACACAAGCAGCACACACAAAGGCACCACAACCATCGTCATATACTTCAAAATCGTATTAATTCCACGACTTAAGTCGGAAATTGTTTTGGTATAAACCTTCGCTTGCGCAGCCAATTTTGCAGCATAACTGTGCTCACCTACGGCAGTAACACGCGTTAAAGCCATTCCAGAAACTGCAGTAGATCCGGAATAAACGTCGTCACCTTGGGCTTTTCGAACTGTAGCAGATTCGCCTGTGAGCATGGACTCGTCCATTTCCAATCCCCACGATTCCAGCACTTCTACGTCTGCTGGAACCTGCTCGCCGGCTCTGAGCCACAAAACATCCCCAAGCACAATATCTTTGTGCGCAATCTCAATATTTTCTCCGCCTCTACGCACCATTGCGCGAGCGGCAATCAATATAGAAAGCCTATCCAAAGTGTGCTTTGCTTTTAACTCAGTCACAATGCCAATTCCAGTGTTTACCAGAATTACTACACCAAAAACAGCATCCTTCCACGAACCCGTGGCAAGCACGACAACCATTGCTGTGAAAATAATCGCGTTAAACAATGTAAACACGTTCGCGCGCACAATATCCATTAAAGAACGAGAAGTCTGCTTAGAAGTAATATTCACATCTCCGCGAGAAACTGCCTCCGCAACCTCTTCGTCACTCAAACCAGAAATTTCTACTTTAGGAAGCACCGCAATAGCGTTATTTTTGCTGCTTTCTGTAGACGCTATTGCATTTTGTTCGTTATTTGTCATTTATAATCACTTCCCTGCTGTGTGGCGTATTGTCAATTATTGCTCGAACAATGCTTAGCAAAGACGAACGCTCAAATTTTGATCCCTTGCTTTTATTGTTTAAAGATTCGCTATTTTTTGATAAATCAGATTCATGAATATTTTTGCCGATTTCACTTCCATCGCCATCAAAATACAAAGTAGCGGCGTATAAAGTTGCGTCTTTTGGCGCTTTTACAGGATTTATTAACGCAACTGGCACTCCAGCATAACGCGCGTATTGCAGCGCAGAAATCCATGCTTTGCTTTCGTTTTGTTTATTGCGAGTGCTGTTATTAAGCTTGTTATTCTCTTTTATATTAGGTTGATTATTAGCATTATGCAGGTCGTCAACGCCTGTTACGTCGAGCGCGTCTATAAGTATTAATGAAACAGGCTGCTCGCTTGCAGCGCGAATAGCTTGCTGAGCAGCTTCGTTAGGATTAGCAACATTGGATAGCGGCACATAAGAGGCACTCAATTTTGACGTTTTACAATGCTTCATAACTTCGTCATCAAGCGCAGCTAATTTTGAACCAATTACAAGTAGATGAATATCGTCAATATCCACACCGTCGTGAATTATGTCTCCAACGCGACCAGTATTCCCCACAGCTTTACCCTGCGGCTCGCAAGCACTCAACGCACCCAGCGCTAAAGCAGTTACGACAGTAGTCGCAAAAATGGTAATAGCGCGTTTAGAAAACATAAGACTTTTATACCACACCTTCAACATAAGTGGTGGTTTTGGGGTATTTCATGCAATTCTACAAATTGTAATACATTAACACATTGACACCACATATAACACCACTTATACTTTTATAAAACTTTTAAAAATCAGCATAATATGAAATCAAATATGACTAAAACAAATAAAGCTAGCAAAAATATCACTCATAAAAACAACGCCAAAACACTAACAAATAAAACACTCAGCTACTACATGTCACTACCGTATAAGTTGGAAATTGTAAAGGATCCAGACGAAGGCGGATTTGTGTCCTACTACCCTGATTTGCCAGGATGCATAAGTTCGGGAGACTCCGAACAGGAAGCAGCAGCAAATGCGCAGGACGCTAAGCACGCTTGGATTGAAGCAGCACTTGAAAGCAAAATCAACATAAAAGAGCCGTCTCGCACTGAATTAAATGACTATTCCGGACAATTCAAGTTACGTCTTCCTAAAGAATTACACAGGCAGTTGGCTGAGCAATCTCAAGCCGAAGGCATAAGCATGAACCAGTATTGCGTGTATCTTCTTTCGCAAAATAACGCTATTGAACGCGTGCTTGAGCGAGCATAGAGAATAAAATTTCGGGTTATTCCCCAAAATTTCACACTATTCATTAGTAATTACTTGCAATTATTAGCAATCATCCGCAATTACTTGTAATGCAACTTCAATACCTCGAAGCATATCAGCTAAACTCATAGAACTCGTAGTCGGCTTATCAAGAACTTGCTCAGGCAAATACGGAACGTGAATAAAACCGCTCTTAATCGGCAATTTCCTAGTCTGGCAATAATAACAAACACTGTAAAGTACGTCATTGCACACGTACGCGCCCGCAGAAAAAGACACAGACGCCGGCAATTTCGCCTTATTCAAAGCCTCAACTATATTCACAACTGGCAAAGTCGCTTTATACGCCACGTCACCATCCTGCTCAACAGGCTCATACCAAGGCTTATACCCACTATTATCTGGTATGCGCGCAGCTCTACAGTTAATTCCAACATACTCAACGTTAAAACAAGCAGAACCACCAAATTGTCCTAATGAAAGCACAGCATCCGGCTGAACTTCCTCTATTTTCTCAATAACTTTTCGCGCGCCCTTGTTAAATTCCGTAGGAATCTGCAAACGAACAAGTTCCACACCCTCAGGCGCATGCACTGATTGTGCAATCTCCCACGACGGATTTATAGACTCATTATTAAACGGCGTAAAACCAGTAATCAAAATACGCATCACAATACCCCTTCACACGAATATCACTTTATTAAAACATTAAAACGCATCACAAAAAACTGTACATATGTGAATGTCACTGTATATAAACTGTATACAAACTTCAGGATTCTACTATGTAATTCATGTTCGCGAAAAGATTAGTGATAGTCAGATTGTGAAATAACCACACAACTCCCCCCACAACACGCACAAAATCAAAATTGGTAAGACTCGCATTCGTGTAATAGTATTATGCATTGGATGTGCATTCGCGCCGCAGCGTGAATTAAACAAAGCAGTTGAAGCACATACAATAATTTCAACAGAATTTAGCGAAATTAAATTAACTAAATTAAATTAATTTCAGCAGAATTCAACAGAAATAAATAAAATTAAACTAGATTCAACGACGAAAAGAGATTACCGATGACGAAGATCATTCAGATTGGCGCAAATCACGCCGGCACTGCCTGCGCTAACACCATTTTGAGCTACCCAGGAAACGAGCTTACCATCTACGATCAGAATAGTAATATTTCCTTCCTTGGTTGCGGCATGGCTTTGTGGATTGGCAAGCAAATTCAAAGCAGCGACGGACTGTTCTATCAGAAGCCAGAAGATTTCGTTAAAAAAGGCGCTAAGGTAAATCTTGAAAGTAAAGTTCTCGACATTGATTACGCAAAGAAAGAAGTAACAGTCGAACTTAAAGACGGCACTGTTATTCACGATTCTTACGACAAGCTGGTTCTTGCTACCGGCAGCCTTCCAAACAGGCCTCGCATTAAGGGCATTGACTTGGAAAACGTGCAAATGGTAAAGCTTTTCCAGAACGCTCAAACTGTTATCGCTAAGCTTCAAGAGCGCGATTTCCGTAACGTCGTGGTTCTTGGCGGAGGCTACATTGGCGTGGAACTCGCAGAAGCTTTTAAGCGCCTTGGCAAGAACGTAACTCTTATTGACATGGAAGACCATATTCTTAACGGCTACTTTGACCCAGAGTTTTCCGATAATTTGAAGCAAATTATGGAAGATAAAGGCATTAAGTTTGAACTTGGTCAAACTGTTGAAGAAATTGTTGGAGACACTGAAGTCAAGGCTGTTAAAACAAGCAAAGGCACTTACGATGCAGACATGGTGATTTGCGCTATTGGCTTCCACCCAAACGTTGCGCTCGGCAAAGATCACTTAAAGCAGTATGCTAATGGCGCTTTCCTCGTTGACAAGAAGCAGCAAACTTCCGATCCGGACGTGTACGCAATTGGCGACTGCGCTACAATCTACGACAACGCTCGAGACCGCGTAAACTACATTGCGCTCGCTACTAACGCAGTTCGAAGCGGCTTGATTGCAGGTCACAACGTTTGCGGAACTCCTGTAGAAACCGAGGGCGTGCAAGGTTCTAGCGCAATGATGATCTACGACTACAAGCTTGTTTGCACCGGCTTGAGCTTAACTGCCGCTCAAAAAGAGGGCATGGATGTTGATTACGTTGATTTCGAAGATACTCAAAAGCCTGCGTTTATGGAAGTTGAGAATCCAGAGGTGAAGATTCGCATCGTTTACAAGAAGGATACGAAGGTTATTGTTGGTTGCCAATTGGCTTCTAACTACGATATGTCTGCCGCAATTCACCTGTTCTCGCTGGCTATTCAGAAGAAAGTCACGATTAAGGAACTTGCTTTGTGCGACATCTTCTTCATGCCTCACTTCAACCAGCCATACAACTACATTACGATGGCTGCTTACACTGCTTTGTTGAAGGGATGATTAATATCTGTAATCTTTGATGATTAATCTCTGCGATTAGCTTCTGCTATTAGCTTAAATCGCATTTATTAAACCAAGCAATCTGTTCTATAATGGAGCAGTTGCTTGGTTTTTTAATCATCCGCGCACAAAAGCGCGCACACGACGCGCATATTAGCGTAAGACATGCAGATTAAAACAAAGGAGTCTAGGATGAAGCAGCTTTCTATTAAACCAACTATTCATAAGTTCGAGCAGGCACGCGACTTTGCGCAAGAATTCAAGCTCGGCAAGGGTGATTTGGTTATTACAAACCAATACATTTGGGAGCCTTATTTTGGTGATTTGAATCTTGATTGCGACGTTATTTTCCAAGAGAAATACGGCAAGGGTGAGCCGAGCGATGCAATGGTTGATGCAATCGTTAGCGACATTCACACAACTCCAAAGCGCGTGATTGGCATTGGTGGCGGCACTGTTTTGGATATTTCGAAGGTTTGTGCGTTGAAACAAACTAGCCCGCTTGAAGACTTGGTCGACGGCAAGATTCCTGCACAAAAAGGCGCTGATCTTATTCTTGTGCCAACTACTTGCGGAACCGGTTCTGAAGTTACGAACGTTGCCGTGTTCTCGCTTACTAAGCGCAATACCAAGAAAGGTTTGGCAAACGATGCTTGCTACGCTACGGACGCGGTTCTTATTCCGGAATTGTTAAAGAGCCTACCGGATTACGTTTTTGCAACCAGCTCTATTGACGCTCTTACACATTCGATTGAGTCCGCACTTTCTCCTATTGCAACAGAGCTTACAAAAATGTTTAGTTACAAGGCTTGCGGACTTATTTTGCAAAGTTATATGCGAGTTGTAAAGGAAGGCAGCAGCGCAAAAAGCCAAGTTGTAAGCGATTTGGTTTCAGCAAGTCTTTACGCTGGCATTGCGTTTGGTAACGCTGGCTGCGGTTGCGTGCACGCTATGGCTTATCCGCTTGGCGGCACTTTCCACGTGGCTCACGGCGAGACGAATGCTGCGCTTCTTACAAGCGTTTTGCGATACTATGCTAAGCACGACGCTAACGAGAATAACGCAGAAAACACTGAGCTTTCTAAGCTTTTCGACTTCATGGCAAATATTCTAGAATGCAAGAAGGCAGACGTACTAGACAAGCTTGACGAAGTGCTTAACACGATTCTTCCTAAGCATAGGCTTCACGAGTATGGCATGAGCGAGGATATGATTCAAAGCTGGGCTTCAAGCGTTGTTAAAGAACAGCAGCGACTTTTGAAGAACTCCTATATGCATATGGACGAAGCTGCAATTGCCGAAGTCTACGCGTCTACTTTCTAAAATCAGATTTTTAGCAAACTTACTTTCTGGAATTTGTTGACTTTAATTATGTTTTACTAGTTTTTCAGAATAAAACAAAAGCAAAATAACAAAAGACCCCACAAATAAATGTGGGGTCTTTATTTTATTTGTAGCAACTATTGCAACTATTCATAATTGAACAATAACTATCCAATAGCTATTCAATAACTTTAAGACTAAACAAACGAGGCTCGCCTAAAGGCAATCCAGTATCCGAAGGGAAAACTCCATCGTTTACTGTAAAGCTTATATACACTTTCTTATTAACGTACTTCTCCATGATTTGTTTAGCCTGACTGCCATCATCAATCGCCATCATGGTTGCATCGCTAGGATGAGGCGGATTACCCATATCGCCGCCGTGATGCAAAGTAACGCTGGTTTTATTATCCAAAATAAGAATCATGAAAGTTTGATTAGTATCTGATCCAGGATTAGGATCTTGAATATTTTGCGCTTCAAGAACCTGGTTGTATGACAAAACTCGCACAGTTCCAGAAACTACTTGCCTTCCGCTTGCTTTTTCAGCTTTAATCTTGCTGTCTAAAGATTCGCCACTAGCGGATTTCTTAGAATCAGCTTTCTTACTTGCATTCTCGCCAGACTTCTTAGAATCCTTATCTTCTGAATTAGAGTCGCCGCCTTTATTGCTTACGGTTTTCTTATAAGTATTATCTTCAGTTTTTGCCAAATTATCGAGAAGCGTAGTGTCATCTGTACTGACAAAATTAATATTTTTTGTATTCTGTTTAGGAAGATCAGTGATTATTCCAGACCAGTATTTTTCTTTTTTAAGAGGATTACTATCAGCAATATTCATAGTAACCTTGTAAGCCTCAGTATCCCCTGTTCCAGAAGACCACTCAACATAGCTTAATGAATTGCTGTCTGCGTATTGCGATAACGAAGCCCTAAAACCGCCAATGTCTCCAACGCCATCGCAAATTAAATCATTTGAAGAAACAACGTCACTGTAATCTTTATTTGCAGCAAAAACCTTCGAACGTGACACATATTTATAATTTTTCCGAAGAATAAGCTCCGGAATATCCCTATCGCTCATATTGACTAACGCGTAAGAATACTTACTTTTGCTAGTATCAATTTCTGAATCAGCTTCATTAAGGTTATATTTATCAGCGTTTGCTAAAACTTTTTTATATAAAGCTGCTACTTTTGCATTAATAACATTAACTTTTTTTGCACTATTAACAGCTTCTGTATTTGCGCCATTTTGATTTGAGCATCCTGAACATAATGGCATAAAAAGAAACAGCGAAAGTGCTAATGCAATAAATTTTTTTAGCTTCACCGCAATTCCATTAGGCATAACTACCCCTTCTCAAACTTTAACTAATTGTAAGCAAGCAAGTTAAATATTCTAATACTACGTTGTAATGTTTGGAAACTGCATAAATTTAGGTTACTTAAATATAAAAAGCCTGCGCAAAAGCTATTCACTCTTACGCAGGTTAGTATTAGATAAGCGACGCTTACGCCTCAAGCGTTATCACAGGATGCAAATCAAACATCGTTACAGTACGCTTCATGCGCGCAACGATGCTTGTTATAGCAATCGCAATCACGCCGAAAAGCACAAGCATTTCAATGCCGAAAACTATTTCGCCACTGTTCTTTCCAGCCATTGCTTGACGCAACCCCATAATCGAGTACGTCATTGGCAAGTATGGGTGAACAGCTCTAAAGAATGCCGGCGTCATTTGAACTGGGAATGTTCCTGCAGAGCTTGTGATTTGCAACATAAGCAGCACAATTGCAACTATTCGCCCTGGTATGTGGAAAATCACCATAATCATTTGCATTATTGCCATAAACATTATGGATGCAATAATTCCAAGACCATAGAACGCAAGAACGTTGTCAATTTGCAACTTTAACACAACGTGCACTACGCCCATAAGAATTACAGCTTGTACAACGCCCATAATCACAAACGGCGTTAAGCTAATAAGCGCACTCTTAAGCGGATTCATGCCATTTAGTATCGCTCGCCTATCCATAACTCTCAAAACAAAGGTTGCCATAAGAGCACCGACCCAAAGTCCGATGGAAATAAAGTAAGGAGCGAAACCTGTTCCGTAATTTTCAACGTGAGAATACTCGTGTTCTTCCAAGGAAACCGGCGCGCTCATCATCTTACTTTTTTGCACGATATTGTTGATTTTTCCAGACTTTTGAGAATTCTTAAGCCCGTCATGCAACTTTTTTGCGCCTTCAACCAGCTTTGGAGTATTATCCGATAGCTTCTTAGCTCCGGAATTAAGCTGATCAGAACCGTTCACTATTTTCGCTGAACCTTGTGCAGCTGCATTCACACCATTATTTAGTTTCTCGCTACCGTTACTTACTTGAGCCAAACCTTCAGCAAGACTATTCGCTCCAGCAGCAAGCTTATTTGAGCCAGTATTAACAGCTTCAACACCTTGAGATATTGCGTCAGCTCCGCCCTTTATTTGCAAACTTCCAGCAGAAAGCTTGTCTGCTCCAGCGCTTAAAGCAGAAAGATTTGTTTCTAGAAGATCAGAATTCTCACTTAATCCTCCAGCTAAACCTTGCAAGCTAGCGAGCACGTCTTCCTTAGTGACCCTAGGATCTTGCGCTTTCATAAGAAGACCCATAATTTGTGCTTTTGTTTCAACATTTCCAGCCTTAACACGTTCTTCTAATTCGCTGCTTGAAGCTGCAAGCTTTTGCGCACCATCGTAAAATTCGCTTGTTGCTGCCGATAGTTTTTGAGTTCCTTTGCTTAATTGTTGAGCTCCGTTTGCTAAATCTTGCGTTTTTTGAGCAAGATATTGCGCCCCTGCTTTACTTCGAGTATTTGCTTTAGAAAGAGTATTCGCTCCTTTTTGAAGCTCACTTAATCCGCCTTGAAGTTTTCGCAAAGATTGTGAAAGTTGATTAGATCCATCCGCAAGCTTATTTACTCCATTTTGCAAAGATTTTGAGCCTTCATGCAAAGCACCAGCACCATTTACTGCATCACCAAGAGAATCAGAAGCAGAATTAACTTTCGCAAACATGTTCTCCCAATACTCTTGAGCAATCGCCTCGCTGATTTCGCTACGCATAGTATGGAAAGCAGTTTTGCCAATCTGAGATGCCAGCATATTACTTGCCTGATCGTACTTTACGTGAAGTTTTGCTTTAGTAGGAGTTTCATATTGCGCAGAAGCAATGCACTTACTGAAGGAAGCTGGAATGGTTGCTACCATAAAATAGTTGCCATTTTTAAGACCCTTATTCGCTTCAGAACTATTTACAAAATTCCATTGGAATCCCTCACTACCATCTTTTTGATTCTTTAAGCGAGTTTTGATTTCGTTTCCAATGTTACGCATTTTGCCGTTAATCACAGCACCATTGTCTTCAACAACAACAGCTACAGGCACAGTATTCAAAGTCTTATAAGGATTAGTAAATGCCCACAAATAAAGCGATCCGTATAAAAGTGGAATCAAAGCTACGGTTCCAATAACAAGCTTTCGAGCTTTTCCTTTCAACGTATTGTTAAGCTCTCGAAATGCAAGAGCAAGAGTATTAACGCGCATTGTTTTCACCACCATTTGCTTCACTTGTACCAAGCTGTGAATCAATATGAGAATTTTCTGATTCCCCATGATTTGGGCTTAGTCTTAAGACTTGATCAGCTTGCTTTTCTAACTCACTTTGCAAAACTCCAACAAGGCAAGAGCAGTAATTTTTACTAACATACGCGCGAATATCGGAAAATAGGCATTCGCTTTGCTCGCTAGTAAGCTCCGTTTCAATTCCATCAACAAATAGCAGCCACGGCTTTTTTAACAAAGCAAGCGCAATTGCCAAACGCATGCGCTCGCACGGAGTCAACTCTCCTATTGCTGTTTCGTGAGGAGAAAATACTTTCCATTGAGCTAACACGTTGTAAGCGTACTGCTGTAAAGCTTCACGGTTTTTAACATCATTTTTGTATTGCTTCAAAAATAGAGGCGAGCGCGCTGCTAGTTTCAACTCGCTCATAAGAACTTCTTCTATTGTTTGCGTTTTATAAAATTCGTTAATTCCGCTAAATAATCCCAAACCAACGTATTGTCGAGATTCTTGGAAATCATTAGGAAGAGTTACGTCCGCAATAGTAAGAATTCCATTAGTGAATTTCATATAACCAGATAATGCAAGCAGCAAAGCTGATTTTCCAGAACCATGTTCGCCTGAAATTGCAACGATTTGATGAGGTGCAACTTTTAGCGACACATCCCAAAATGGCGATCTTCTAAATCTTTTTAACCCTAATTCTTTAGCTTCTAAAAACGTTTGTTCCTCTTGCATAATTTGTATGTTTGACGCTTATTGCTTAGACACAACGCAGTATCTAAATTTCGCTTAGAGCGCCAGGCATTCCTCCTTACTCTAAATAACCAATTTTCAATTTTCAATTTTTAATTTTGTTGTTTGTGTTTGTTGTTTATTTTTAGATTTTCGCAATTAGCAAAACAATTTTTACTTTTCACATTGCTTTATCGCTATTTTTAGCGATAAACTCACGTTGCAATGCTGCATAAAACGGTGCAAAACCGGACATTTGGTGATTATTCTTAATTCTTCACCACTGATACCTTAGGGTACTCTTTTGGGTAAACAATTGTTAAGCTACTTCAATCTTTCTGTTGAATTGTTTATATTTCATCTTTAATTAAGAAACATGTTGTAAACACTTCCATGCTATATTGTCCTTAATTACTAAATGTAAGAAATACATATGTGAGAATACATATGCAAAAATACAAGCGTAAGCAATACGAAATAAAACGTATTGCTTCAAACAATATATTAAAATTCAAGCATTTAAAGGGGTGAACGGCATGCTAGGTTTGCAAATTTTAAATATTATATTTAATCCGGTTATTGTGTCGGTTGTAGTGCTATGCGCGCTTAGTCTTGCAAAACTTAATGTTTTGCTATCAATGATAGTAGCTTGCATTGCAGGTGGCATTGCTGGTCATCTTCCTCTTTTCGGTGACGGAAATCACACAATTATGGCTTTGCTTTGCGACGGTTTCTCCACCAACGCACAAACCGCTCTCGCTTACATTTTGCTTGGAACTTTTGCGGAAGCAATTACTGCAACAGGCTTAGCTCAAATTATTTCTAAAAAAATTAGCTCAATTATTGGCATGAAAAAGTACGCTCTACTTGCGGTACTAACTATTATTGCATGCATGTCTCAAAATATTGTGCCGGTTCATATTGCTTATATTCCTATTCTTATTCCGCCTATTTTGAGAGTTATGAATAAGATGAAGCTTGACCGTCGAGCTGCAGCATGCTGCACTGCTTTTGGTCTTGAAGTTCCGTATATTGCTATTCCGTTTGGCTTTGGTCTTATTTTCCAAACTGTTATTGCTACGAATCTTTCTAAAAATGGCATGAAGGTTAGTGTTGCAGACGTTAGTGCTGTGAACTGGTATTTAGGTCTTGCAATGTTTGCATCACTACTTTTTGCAGTGTTTGTGCTTTACAGAAAACCTCGCGAATACAAAACTACAGAAACTGACACTCGTGCCGCCGACGCCGTTGTCGGACCTCTTAATTTACGCCATTATGTGACTATTCTCGCAATTATTGTTGTTGTAGTAGTGCAAGTTATTAGTAAGGATCTTTCGCTTTCGTCTATTGCAGGTCTTGCAACTATGATTATTTTTGGAGCAATAAAGTGGAATGACATTGACAATCAGCTTACTGGCGGCGTAAAACTCATGGGTCTTATTGCGTTTGTGATGCTCATTGCGGGCGGATATGCTAACGTGATCCAAGCGACAGGCGGAGTTGAGGAGCTTGTAAACTTTGGTGTAGCTTCTATGGGACAAAACAAACTTGTTGCTGCATTTGTTATTACGCTTATTGGTTTGCTTGTGACTATGGGCATTGGTACTTCGTTTGGCACGGTTCCTATTCTTGCGGTTTTGTTCGTGCCACTGTGCCAGAGCATTGGTTTCAGCACTCCTGCAACGATTCTTCTTATGTCTTCTGCTGCAGCTCTTGGAGACGCAGGCTCCCCTGCTTCCGATACCACACTTGGACCTACTTCCGGCTTAAACGCAGACGGTCAGCACAGTCATATTTGGGATACTTGCGTTCCAACATTCCTTATTTTCAATATTCCGCTTATGGCTGCCGGCATTGTAATATCACAGTTTATTTAGCAGATTATTTTGGCAAACACAGCAAGTAAAAACGCAACTAGCGAATAACACAAATGACTAATAAACGCCAGTCGAGTTGAATAAACTCCCTGGCGTTTATTTTTAAATACCAATCAACCAATCGCAAAGTAGCTAATCGCTGCAAATTCGCAACGATTGGCCACTATCGCACGTCTCCCGATGATTTAATAAAAGCCATTCAAATAATAAAATAACTTAAGCTACAACCTCATTATGAAAGAACATCAAAAAGAAATTCATATCTTGCATTATTTCTTCCCAAGAAAGACTTTTAGCCCAAGGTGCTTTCCTTTGGTAATCCTTCCACTTTATTCTCATCACTTCACTATCTTTAATCCTATCGAAAATTTCATTCACGTTACTCAGTAAATAAAGGGTGTTTCTCGTTTGAGAAGTAGCGTAAAAAGCTTTAGCAATCTCTTCTTTCTTAAAGACATTATCTCCTTGAGACACTCTAAGAGCATGCAAATCATAAAAATCTCGCATTCTCGTGTTAAATTCTTCCCTCACAAGAATTGTTTGCAACTTTTCTGCTAAAATCGTTGCAATTGGATAAGTCAATAAAGAGATAGATTCTGAGAACATTAAAGGCAATTCTGCTTCCATAACAGATGGAGTAATAGCATGTCCAGTTGAAATATCGATTTTAACAGGAGTTTTTGTACCATCAAAATCTGCAATTAGGCTAGCTCGAACCCCTGGATAGTCAGATTCTTGCATAATAGAATCAAGCGTTTGTAGCGTAAATTTAACACCATCATCGATATTGATAGATATTACATCTGATATAAAAATACGCACATCATCTTCACTAAGAGAAATATTTTGCATAGTTGTATCAATATCCATTGTTGTACGAAGATTTACGCCAACAAGATAAGAAATCAGCATTCCACCTTTTAGAACAAAATTGTCTTTATACCGCGAGCGAGAAACACGATCTAAAAAACGCTCCATCATATATACGCGCATTAGCACGCGAGGATCTACACCCTTTTGGAGTGCAACATTCTTTATTTTTGCTTTAAGCTGATTAGCATCCTTCATTCTCATAACAACACCCCCAAATATTGTGAAATCAACTTTGAAATCCTAAATTTTTTAGCGTAATCGCTTAGTATATCAAGTCGCTTATCCTTTCTTTTAACATAAGCTTTTAACGCACCAAATACCACCTGTACATCTATTTGAGAACGAGAACGCAAAATATCGCAAATTGTGCGCTCTAAATCATAAGAAGGCACAAGATTACCTTCAAGCGACATAAGATTCGTCTTACCAATTCCTAAAAAATCTGGTTTTATATAAAACACCCTAACACCAGTCTTAATTAGACTACTTGCATTATAAGTTGACGGAACAGTCACTGTTAAAGAAGAAGGTTCTCTATCAGTCAAATTATGTAGAAGAAGGGCAGATTCATGTGAAAAAACAGCAACAGATGTGCGCTTTGACAATAAATTCATTTCATCATTCCACAAATTGCTCTTAACGTAAACACCTTTTGATACGCGTTCTAAGCTCTCATCTTTAATAAATCGATAAACACTAGACGGGCTAATTCCAAGTTCTTTGATGACACTATCAATGCTTAAAACTTGCTTTTTCTCTATGTAATTGCACAATTGATCCTTTAACATTTGCCCACCTACTTAATGATACGTTTACGCTGATTTCATATATTATATCAGCATAAACGTATCAAATGCGCAAGCAAATCGTAAAGTGCAAATAGCCAAACCACATTTAACCAAATCACAAAGTAGCCAAACAACGCAATTTTGCACCTAATGGCCACTAGCGCAAAACAGAGACATCGCGCAGTACGCAATCTGCACCAGTGTCTCTACTGAGCTTAAAATTGCTCAGCGCAAACCAAGCGAAAGCCAAGCCCAAGCCAGATCAACATCCTCACATAGACACAGTGTAAAGCGAGTAGAAGTAAGCCTTTTGATTCATAAGCTCCTCAAAGCTTCCGCGCTCAATAAGCTCGCCGCTTTTCATCACAAGAATCTCATCATATTGCTTAAGCGAATTGGCATCCAAGCGGTGAGTTACCACGAGTCGAAGAATTCCTTGCAAATTCAAAATAGACTGCGTTACGTTCGCACTTGTCTCGTTATCTAACGCGCTCGTAGCCTCATCAACCAGCAGAATCTCGGACCTTTTAAGCAGGCTTCGCGCAATAGCAATACGCTGCTTTTCGCCGCCAGAAAGATGACTACCGTTCTCGCCGCACTGATAATCCTTGCCTTTAGCAGCAATCAAATCATCCAAACCAGCCAAGTGAATCACACGATCCACTTCCACATCTGGGAATGGCTTAAAAAGCGTAATATTATCTAAAATCGAAGCATCAAACATAAACACAGACTGCTGCATAAGAGTCGTCTTATCGTAAAGCGAACTCTTGCTCACATTGCTAAGCTCGTGATTATCCAGCTTCACACTACCTTCATAATCCTTGTAGTAGCCCATAAGCAGATTAATCAAACTACTCTTACCAGCACCAGAAGGTCCCACTATCGCGTAAGATTTTCCAGCTTGCAAACTAAGACTTACATTTTTCAAGACTTTATGATCCGCATCATAAGCGTACGAAACATTGCGCAAAACAACGTTTTTAACAGAATCGTCAATGATCTCGCCAGAATCTTCCTTAACGTTACTCATATAATCGGCCATCTTGCTAATCAGCTTCTTAGCGCCCTTCATCTCGCCGAGCATTTGCGGAAGACTTGCAATAGGCTGAAGTACACCATTCATCAAATTGGTGAAAGCTAACACCATTCCAGCAGTAATAACACCAACATGAGCATTAACCATCCAAGCGCCAACAAGCATCACGCCAAGCTGAGTTGCAAGGCTCGAAATCGTTCCAAGAGCAGAAACAGTAGTCATCGTTTTTTCGCGAAGATTCTTCGTATGCTCAAGCTCCATCGACTGATTCTGATAACGGTTAATCACCTCCTGCTCCGCCTTAAAACTCTTAATAACCGAAACGCCGTTCAAAACATCCTTCGTCAAAGCTGTGTAAGACTCATTCGACTTAGAAACCTGCTCCTCTCGAGTGGCAATTCCGCTAGCTGTAAGGATCGAGCACGCCATAGGAAGCACGGAAATAATAAGAGCAATAACAGTGAGCAGTGGACTATAGTAAATCATAAGAGCTAGCGAACTTACCAGCATAAGAACGTCTTGAACAAAGTCAAAAATCTTCTTCAAATACTTTTCTTGAATACGCTCGCAATCATTAGTAAGTACAGAAAGATACGTGCCGGAATTCGCGAGCGAAAAATCACTATAACTCTTCTGTAAAAGCTTCTTGATAACAGACTCTTTATACTGATTCATTGCTTTTTCAAGAAAGCGAGGGTACGAACTGCGCTTCAACGCGAAAATCAGGGAGATTGCCAGCATAAAGGAAACGACAAGCAGCAAAATAGTAGTTAAAGAGTAGGATCCTTTACCTGCCATATAGTCGAAAATAATTTGCAAAATCCAAGAAATAGCAGTGTAAATCATAGACAAGGAAATAAAAACTATCATCGAAAGAAAAGCTACAAGCTTGTTTTCTTTGAAAAATAGTTTTACGTAATTTTTTACGTCGGGATGCAGTTTGGATGATTGCTGATTCGCGGACGATTGCTGATTTGCTGTATTGTCAGTTTTGTTCATTCTCGCTACCTCTCACTTCCTTTATAGCTATTTTTGATATTTCTACTGTTTTCTATCTAATAGCATTTTCGTAGCTAGCATTTTCGCTTCTGTTTTGCCGATTCGCCCGCTACAAAACGTTGAAAGCTACACTATCATACTTATCCTGATTGTTCATGCTTATCTACTTGACAACACCTATAAATGGTTAAACACACTTACATGTAATGCTTGTTAGAAATAATAAGCATAGAGTTAAAAAAAAAATCAAATTAGAACAATGGTTTTATACGTGATATCAGCGTAAACGTGTCAAATGCGCAACACTGCTTCAATACAAAGCTCAAGAGCATACGCTTTAGAATCCCCACCCCAATTGCGCTCATCATAATTTTCAACATCATGCAAAGTATCTGCAGTATAAAGAATCTCACCCCAAACAATCTCGCGCATTTGCGCACAAGCTGCTAAAGCAGAACACTCCATTTCAACAACCGCGCATCCCTCCTGCTTACGGTTAGCAACTTTCGTCTTAGTTTCACGGAAAAATCCATCCGTAGTCCACGTCTTAACTTCATGATAAGGCAAATTATGCGCCTGCAAAGTTTGCAAAATAGCATGCCTCGAACGCTCTGAAACATCAACATAACGACTTGGAGGCAAATAATGATAAGAAGTCCCCTCATCCCTTAAAGCTTTATACGGAACCAGAAAAACGTTTTCCGCATAATCAACTAGCGATCCGCAAGAACCAGCACTAACAAC
Source organism: Gardnerella leopoldii (assembly GCF_003293675.1). Classification (NCBI taxonomy): domain Bacteria; kingdom Bacillati; phylum Actinomycetota; class Actinomycetes; order Bifidobacteriales; family Bifidobacteriaceae; genus Gardnerella; species Gardnerella leopoldii. Next base: position 392,552 of record NZ_CP029984.1, on the reverse strand, counting down.
TTCACTAACACCGTAAGAAATCAACCAATCTAAGATCTGAACAGCGGCCGGAGCGCCAACCGGGGCCTGTACTAAGCAGATTTTTTGCGTTTCTTCTTCTACTGCGCTGTTTGTATTTTCTCTTACTGTATCTCCTACTTTTTCTTCCAAAACATATATCGGATATTTTTTAGTTGCAGATTCAAAATTTGCTACAATTATAGCTTTCCTACTTAAAGCATACTGATCAATTTCATCGCCTAAGAAAGCAAAAACCGCTTTAGATGGAAGCTGAACAGAAATATTATCGTGTTTTGGCATTAAAACTGCACTTTTATCGGAATCATACTCTAAAATTGGTAAATTATATTCTGTCATATAATCAACTCCATCCTACAAACCATTCAATCCTATATACAAATACACACATTAATACGCAAAGATCACAAAATGGTCAATTGCTGCAAATTCGCACTTAATGGCCACTAGAGAATCATATTTTCTGCATCATGTCCTGTCTTTTATAAAACCGCAGCAATCGATTTCTGCTAACTCAATAAAACCAGCTGACTTATAAAAAGCAATAGTTTTTTCAGTACAATCCGTAGTCAATTGAATTTGACGAACATTAGGATAACAATCCACAATCGCCTTTAACAAAGCAGACCCTATCCCCTGCCTTTGATGCTTAGGCAAAACAAGGATATCCTGGATAAGAACAACCGTATATCCGTCGCCAACAGCTCTAACAATGCCAACTAGCTCATCACTTTTATATGCAGCTAAAACCTTGAGCGAATTGTTAAAACCATTTTCCAAAGCAACTAAATCATCTGTGTACGCAGACCAACCAACAGAATCATACAACCTTAAAATATCTTTGCTATTATACTTTTCATACTCTTTTATTTGAACATCTGCTAAATTCATTGACAATAACACCCCCGAATACTGTGCAATCAACGTTGAAACCCTAAATTTTCTAGCGTAATCGCTCAGTATATCAAGTCACCTATCTCTTCTTTTAACATAGGACTTTAATGCACCAAAGACAACCCGTGCATTCGTGTACTACTATAGCGCTTTGACCGAGATTGAAATCATTGGGATTTCAATTCCCTTCAATACAAAAACTCACTTGGATTGGAAGTACTGTGAACCTCCAACGTGAGTTTCGTAAGAGATCTAACTAGCGAGCTTCTCACCGAATTTGTTTATTTAGAGGGTACACAAGTAAATAAAAACAAGAGCACTTCCCCGAATTTGTTTACTTATCAGCTATATAAGTAAACAAAAACAAGCGTCAGTAAACAAAACGGCCTTAACTATCAACTAGTCAAGGCCGCCTCATTTACTTTATAAGACTTTACGAAGCCTTATAAAAGCGCGTAAAACTTCAACTTACGCAAGTAAACACTAGTTATCTTACGGATTTTGCTTCAAACACTCTCCTCAATCGCACAACAGCGAAACCAGCAATAGCAAAACCTAAAGCAGAAATCAACGCAACAACTGAAGCTGACTCACCAGTCTTAGGCATATCTGGAACATGCTTTTCCGTATTATGTTCAACAACAGGAGATTTCACATATTCATGCGCTGTATTATGTTCATGCTCCGACTTAGGCGCAGAAGATAGCTCTTGTTTAGTTTCCGGAGTTTGAGATTCAGGAACTGACAATGGATTCTCCATCCCTGATTCAGGCTCAAAAGGTGCAGGCAAAATTGGATCTGGAGTAGGTGCTGGTTTCAGATTCTTCGTAAAAATGGCATACACAGTCAAATCACTATTTACAAGCGTTGTTCCAGTAAATGCTTTACCTTTACCATCCGCCTTAGTATTCCACTCTTTAAACGTGTAGCCATCTTTAGTTGGATTCTTAGGCATTGACTGATCTTTTAACGCATCCGTATCAATAGCCTTACCAGTTTCCACCTTTACCGTTTGAGTCTTATCGCCATCCTTAAATGTAACCGTGCTTCGAATCTGCTTCCACTTGGCAGTAAACACAGTATTAGCATTCAACGTATACATATCACCAGGCTTGTAGGCTTTACCAGCAGCATCCACCCAGTTTAAGAACTGATAATCTTCGCGCGTAGGAGCAGCTAACATTTTAATACTCTTACCTTGCCGTATTGCACCACTTTTCTCAGCTTTACCGTCAATAAAAGTGCCACCATTAGCATTAAACGAAACTTTCGCATTCCACTGTGCGCGAAGTAAAAATTGATAGTCGCCCCGAGGATCTAATTTCTCATCATTCCACTGCGGCACGTCACAACTGGTATCCGAAAATAGTGACTTCTTATTCCAGTAGTAGCGTTTGCCTGCCATGTTATGATTCCGATAATATTCAATATCAGGAAGCTCGGTATACCATCCGCCAAACACCAAATTCTTTTTTGCAGGGTCAGCTGGGAAATCAACCGTATTATCCGTTTTTACAGTATTGACGATTGGATCCGTCTTACCTTCAATATTTCCGCCCTTAAGATCGAATTTCACGTTCAATTTTCCAAACGAAATTCGCAGAGGTATGGGCTTACCATCGTCGAGTTTATACGTAACAGTGAATTTAGAGTAGCCCTTTGCTGGAATATATGTGCGATCCGTATCATGAGAAAGATGATAACCCACGGGAATTTTATCAGTATCAATCGTTATTGTTAATTTTTCTCCTATCGCAAAATCGCCAACAAACCGCTGAAAGTTAGATTGCAGATTCTTCTTAACATCAATTTTCTTTCCGTTTTCATCCTCAACGGTTATTGGAAGATTTTCCCACATGCTTTCAATGTTTTTGTCAATCTGTCCTTTACCACCTGGATGCGTGTGGCCATACCCAGGGTCCAAAGCGATATCCATATCGAGTGAAAGCGGATATTTCTTGACTTCTGCAGTTCCCTTATCAGCAGCCTGAGCTGTCACTGTTCCAGCAAAAAGTCCAATCGTAGCTACAAAAGCAACTGCTAGACTAATAACTTTTTTTATTATTTTATTATTCATTTTTTATTTCCAGCCAAACTAACTATTATCGTAACAATAATTTTTATTAAATTTCGAAAATTTATATAGTGCAAACGCAAAACCAAAAATGCGTGTAAATATGCAGAACCACTAACCTATTTCAATACAAAATAAACAATGTATAGAGTGGTGAGATGATAAAAATTATGTTACGAAAAAGACAGCATCACGCTGTCTGTCTGTCTGTCTGTCTGTCTGTCTGTCTGTCTGTCTGTCTGTCTGTCTGTCTGTCTGTCTGTCTGTCTGTCTGTCTGTCGAGGATTATATTTTTCATGATCTCAGTTTGTCAACTTCCGTACCGAATTAACATGCCAATTATAACAAACAAACTTAGCAAATTCCAGTATAAGATAACTCACAAATAAACTATCAAATCTGCTAAACAACCAACTCTCAAAAGCAACAATAACGAAGATACATGAAAGTAACATATAATTTCTTAAAATTAAGTTTGGCAAACATAAAATAGGATCATAAAGCACAAATTAAGATTAGCGAACTTAAATTAAGTTTGACAAACGCAAATCCATTCGCTATAGTTTCCACTTATCACCATTTCGACGAGTAAAGGAGTGCACATGTATCATACAAATATGATGACAAATTGTTGTTGTAACGTATGCTGTTGCGCATTTCTTAATCGAAATGATGTTTTCAAGCACTAACTGTGCATAACATCTAGCCTGTGTTAAAAGCATTTACGTTAAAACACAGCAAATTACGATTTAAGAAACAGCGCGCTGTTTCTTTTTTTATGCCAAAATTCGAATATAAAACGTTGAAAAGATAACAATTTAATACGGATTAGATATTAAACAGATAAATGGCATTTTTAGAAACAACTAATAAACAACAGTCTCTTTATTAATAAAAAATTATTTTTTAAAAATTAAAAATAAACAAAATTAAACAAATTAAATTAAACAAGACAAACAAGTAAGGGGAAATATTATGTCTAACATCTACAAGTCCGTGCAAGAACTCGTAGGTCACACTCCACTTCTGGAGCTTACTCACATTGAAAAAGAGTACAATCTAGCAGCAAAAATCCTCGTAAAACTCGAATACTTCAACCCAGCAGGTTCCGTAAAAGACCGCATCGCAAAGCAGATGATTGAAGAAGCAGAAACCACAGGCACAATTAAGCCAGGCTCAGTAATTGTTGAGCCAACTTCTGGAAACACTGGCATTGGTCTTGCAATGATTGCACAAACAAAAGGATACAAAAGCATTATTGTGATGCCAGAAAGCATGTCTATTGAACGCCGAAAACTTATGAAAGCATACGGGGCAGAACTCGTGCTCACACCTGCTGCAGAAGGAATGAAAGGCGCTATTGCAAAAGCGAAAGAAATCGTTGAAAACACGCCAAACGCGTGGACTCCAGGACAGTTTACCAATCAAGCAAATGTGCACGCGCACTACAACACAACCGGCCCAGAAATTTGGCAAGACACTGACGAAAACGTGGATATGCTTATCGCTGGCGTTGGAACAGGCGGCACAATTACTGGTACAGGAACATATTTAAAAGAGCAAAATCCGCAGCTTGAAGTAATTGCAGTAGAACCAGCCGACTCCCCTGTGCTCGCAGGCGGCAAGCCAGGAGCGCACAAGATTCAAGGAATCGGTGCAGGATTCGTGCCAGATGTGCTCAACCAAAACATTTACGATCGTATTGTTCATGTAACAAATGAAAACGCAATTGAAAGCAGCAAGCTTATAAGCAAAAAAGAAGGCGTTCTCGTAGGCATTTCTTCCGGAGCTGCGGTTTGGACAGCAATCCAAGAAGCAAAAAGAGAAGAAAATGCGGGAAAAACCATAGTTGCAATACTTCCAGATTCAGGAGATAGATACTTGTCTACTGCATTATTTGAAAACTAACTGTATTTAGTAGCACTACTATAAACACGCAAGTTTTGATTAAATAATATGTGCAAATATTAATTAGTAATTAAAACGAGAAAATAAAGAAAACAAAAAAATACTGGAGATTAATGTATGAATGAGCATCTTGACCTTATAAACAAACTCAATTCAATTCATGATTCTGACATAAGGCAAGCTACATTCATACCTAACTATCACAATATTATTGCGCTCATACATGCAACTCAGGTGTTACTTTTGCCTGAGTTGCATGCACGCAATGTAAGTAACGATACTGCGCAACTCACTGCTACTTTGAATACCGTTACTTCAAACGCGTTAGACACTATAGAACGCATTATATTCCACGAACTTCAATCCTATACAAGCAACTCAATTAAAATTCAAGAAACTTGCAATCAATTCATACATAAACTTCCTACAATTAAAAAGTTACTTTTAACAGATATTCAAGCAATATACGAAGGCGATCCTGCTTGTACAAGCAAAGTGGAAGTAACGCTCGCATACCCTGGTTTTTATGCAATGCTTATTCACCGCACAGCTCACGCACTCTACGAACTTAACGTACCGCTAATTCCTAGACTTATGAGCGAATATGCTCATAGAAAAACCGGAATTGACATTCATCCAGGAGCAAAAATTGGTGCATATTTTTGCATTGATCACGGAACTGGCATTGTAATCGGCGAAACAACTGTAATCGGCGAACATGTTAAGCTTTATCAAGGAGTAACGCTTGGTGCGAAAAGTTTTGCGCTAGACGAGAACGGAAATCCTATAAAAGGTGGAAAGAGACATCCAAATATTGGGAATAATGTTGTAATTTACGCAAACGCAACAATCTTAGGCGGAGAAACCACAATCGGAAGCGGAAGCGTAATTGCAGCAAACGCGTGGATCAACCGCAGCATTCCTGCAAACACAACCTACCACTTCCCTAAAGTCTAATGCGCGCTAAAATACTGATTCCACTTCTACTATTTTATTTGAACATCTGTTAGATTTATTTACAATAAACATCCAAATATAATAAAAGTGCGCGCTCATAAAAACGTAAGAACGCGCACTAGCAAGAATACTTAGCAAAAACTAGCAACAGCTAGAACAGCTACTTTTTAAGTTGCACAGTCTCGTGATCCTTGCCCATCTTAAACTGAATACCTGCACGCTGCCACATGCGATATTCGCCAACCGCAGTAAAGAGAACATCCGTGGAAGAGTTAAGTGCAGTTTCGCAAGAATCCTGAATAACGCCAATAATAAGACCAATAGCAACTACTTGCATAGCGATATCGTTTGAAATGCCAAACGACGAGCATGCAAGAGGTATAAGCAAAAGCGAACCACCAGCCACACCAGATGCGCCTGCAGCAGAAACTGCAGAAAGCACAGAAAGAATCACAGCCGTTGGAATATCAACGCGAATACCAAGCGTGTGAGCAGCGCACAAAGACATGATAGAAATAGTTATAGCAGCTCCGCTCATATTAATAGTTGAACCAAGCGGTATTGAAACAGAGTAATTATCTTTGTTAAATCCAAGCTTTTCGCACAAATTCATATTTACAGGAATGTTCGCAGCAGAAGAACGCATGAAGAACGCTGTAACACCCGAATCGCGCAAAGTTCTAAAAACAAGAGGATACGGATTCTTACGCGTAAGCACGAAAACCAAAATAGGATTAAGAATCAAAGCAACAACAGCCATTGTGCCTACTAACAAAGCAATAACGAAACCATACTCGCTAAAAATACGAAGACCGTTACTTGCAACTGTTGTATAAACAAGACCCATAATGCCAAAAGGTGCTGCGTTAATAATCCAGTGGACAATTTTTCCAATAGCAGATGAAACGTTATCGAAAAATGCTTTTGTAGAAGGCTCGGCTAATCGCAGGGCAACACCGAAAGCAATTGCCCAGAAGAGGATACCAATAAAGTTACCTTTAACGAGAGCGTCTACAGGATTAACAACAATATTTAGCACAAGTGAATTAAGCACCTCACCAATTCCTTGAGGAGAAGGCGAAGACGCTGCTGCAACATGAGCAAAAGTAAAATCAACAGGGAAAATCATAGCAGCACATACGGCTACAAGGCTTGCAGTAAACGTAGATAGCGCGTACAGCCCTATTACCAATTTCATATTGCCAACACTTTTTGCTTGCGCAAGCGCACCAATAACTAGGCAAAATACTAAAATTGGCGCAACAGATTTAAGCGCACTGACGAAAAGTTTTCCCATAAGATCTAGCACATAGACGTGAGCTGGCACAAAAATACCAAGCGCAGCACCGAGAAAAAGACCAATTACAATGCGTAAAATAAGGTCAATGTTATTCCATTTTTGAACAATCTTGTGCATGAGAGTCTCCTGTATAGTAATTTGTGCAGAATGTTTTATACTCTTTTACGTGTATTAGCACTTGCAAGATTTTATTTTTTAAAGATTATACATAAGGATGCATATATATGCAAATCGTTAAGGTTTAATGTTTCAATGTTTCAATAACTTAGCAACTCAGTGACTAAACACTTCAATAAGTGCTTTGTAAGCAAGATAACTCTTAAAATATAGTAAGCAACAATAACTTCCCGTGTAATCGCAAACTAAAATAGCAAAATGCCTCACTTTGCGTAGTAAAGAAAGACGCAAAGTGAGGCACATTTTACATTAACTTCATTATGCTAATTAACCCAATACTCAGCAAACTTACTGAATACAATTAAGCAAACATTAAGCAGCTCTAAAACTAGCTGATCTGCAATAACCAGACCAGCTAGCAAATATCCTACTTATTACTGTGGCGAGAAGTACCACGACGCTTAGCCGAGAAAAGCGCAGCACCAGCAGCACTAAGAGTTGCAGCAAACAAGCCAAACACAGACACGTCACTACCAGTCTTACTAAGCTGAGCAACACTACCACTCTTCAACACCTGAGCACGCACAGAAGCACGAACATCAGCCGCATGAGCCTTAGCAGCAGCCAAAGCCTTACGAGCAGCAGAAAGCTTCTGAACCGCAGCATCAACCTGAGCCTGAGTAGCGTTAGGATCAGCAGCAACCTTCTTAGCCTCAGCCAAAGCAGCATCAAGAGCAGCCTGAGCCTTAGCAACTTGAGCATCCGCCTGCTTCACAGCCGGATTATTCTCAACAGCAGCATTCACAACAGCAGAATTTACGCCATTAGCATTATTAGCGTTAGCGTTGGCAGCGTTGGTGTTAGCAGCGTTACCTGCATTACCAGAGTTTACGCCAGCACCAGCTTTACCAGCTGCGTTGGCAGCATTACCAGTATTAGCACCAGCACCAGCGTTACCGTTACCAGCATTTCCAGGCTGCGAATCAGACTCAGCACCCTGAATCTGAACATTCAACTCACCCTTATCCACAGTAGTAGGCGCATTATCATTCACACCATGACCAGCTTCAGAACCAGAACCAGCATTACCAGCACCAGCACCAGTTCCAGTTCCAGCATTACCAGTTCCAGCATTACCAGTTCCAGCATTACCTGTTCCAGCATTACCTGTTCCGGCATTACCTGTTCCGGCATTACCTGTTCCGGCATTGCCTGTTCCAGAACCAGAACCAATATTGCCGGTTCCAGCACCGTTATACTTATTCGCAATACTGTTCTTTGCAGCCTGAAGATCCTTCAACGCAGCATCAACTTGAGCCTGGGTAGCATTAGGATCAGCAAGCACACGTTTAGCTTCAGCCAACGCCTTCTTATATACATCCAAATCAGGAGCTTCACCAAGCAAGTAGGCAAATGACTTGCTAAAGTGAGAATCATCATCAACTTCAGCTTGCAATACCGTCTTATTAACACCATTCAAAGCATCTTTAGCATTCTTAAGATTCTTTAACGCAGTATTAACAAGAGCTTGACGATCTGATTGAGACTTAGCAGCAAGATCCACACCCTTACCAGCAGGATCAGCTAGCTTAGATATAAGCTCCTTCGCATCTTGCAAAGCCTTATTATATGTTTGCTGCTTTTCAGCAGTATCATACGCGTATTTTACAGATTCTTTCACACTATTCTCAAGAGCAATCTCAGCTTGCAAATCAGCAATATCAACACCATTTAGTGCAGCAGCTGCGGTTTGAAGTCGAAGCAGCGCAACATTAACAGCAGTCTGCTTCTGATCAGGAGTATTCGCTGATTGAGCATTCTCCGCATCAGCAAGAGCAGACTCAGCATTCGTAAGAGCAGTATCATACTCAGATTTCTTATCCTGAACAGCATTCGTATACTGTACGGACTTCTTCAAAGAATCAGCTTTGTTAATTTCAGCCTGCAACTTAGACGTATCTACAGTTCCATTAAGAGCATTAGAAGCATTCTTAAGAGCAGTAGTAGCATCAGAAATTTCTTTCTCTGTTGCACCCTTCTTAGCAAGAATAGTCTGAGCAGTTTGCAAAGCCTGATCAAACGCAGTCTTCTTAGTATCAGAAGCATTCGTGTAAGCAACAGTCTTCTTCTTCGACTCAGCATCAGTCACAGCCGCCTGCAAACCAGAAGCATCATGACCATCTAAACCAGTAACAGCATTCTTAAGAGCAGTAGTAGCATCAGAAATTTCTTTCTCTGTTGCACCCTTCTTAGCAAGAATAGTCTGAGCAGTTTGCAAAGCCTGATCAAACGCAGTCTTCTTAGTATCAGAAGCATTCGTGTAAGCAACAGTCTTCTTCTTCGACTCAGCAGCAGTCACAGCCGCCTGCAAACCAGAAGCATCATGACCGTCCAAACCAGTAACAGCATTCTTAAGAGCAGTGATAGCGCGAGTAATCTCATCTGCTGTTGCACCCGCTTTCTTTACAATGCCTTCTGCAGAAGCTATAGCATTGTCAAGAGCAGATTGCTTCTCAGCAGAAGCATTCTTATAAGAAATATCACTCTTCTTACCTTTTGCTTCTGAGAGTTTTGCTACCAATTGAGTCTTGTCATTACCGTCAAGTTCGTTAACAGCCTTAGTAAGCGCAGTTAATGCATCATTAACAGCTTTCTGCTTCTGCTCAGGAGTCTTAGCAGCCTCACCAGGTTTTTGAGTTGCTGTAGATTTAGCATCAGCAAGAGCAGACTCAGCCTGTTGCAAAGCCGAATCAACAGCTTGCTTCTTTGCTTCAGAAGCATTCTCATACTTAGCATCACCAGCAGATTGAGGGTTAGTTGACTTCTTCAGCTTCTTAGCCTCAGCAACTTTCTGCTCAAGTTCAGTTGTATTAACTTTGCCATCAAGAGCAGCTTTAGCAGAATTGATAGCATTAACAGCTTGAGCTACTTGATCAGCAGTTGCATTAGCATCAGCAAGCACTGACTTACCAGAAGAAATGGCATTATCATAAGCATCTTGCTTACTCTTCTCTGCATTAATATAATCAATCTTCTTCTTGAAATCAGCATCATTGTTAATAAGTGTTTGCAGCGCAGACTTATCAACAGTTTTGCCTCCGAGATCCTTAACAGCATTTTCTAATGCCTTCTTAATATTGTCAACTTCATCAGCAGTCTTGTTCTCAGCAGAATCAGTCTTAACAAGATCTTCCGCAGCCTTTAACGCACTATCAAAAGCAGTCTTCTTATTATCTTTATAATCAGGCTTTGCTGTAAGAGTAGACTTCTGACCATTAACAAGAGTCACAAGATCCTTGAGCGACTTCATCTTGCCGTCAAGCTCTTTAGCCTTAGTAACAACAGCAGTGATAGCTCCCTTGACCTTCTCAATAGTCTTCATATTCTCATTGGTCGGGTCAGTTTCAATATCATCAATCGCTGCTTTAAGCGCATCCTTCTGAGCTTTGTTAAGATTGGTGAGCTTATCTACTTCAGATTTAGCATCCTTCTTAGCTTTCTTTAGCTCAGCTTCCTCAAGAATACCCTCAACTTCTCGCAAATCATTAGCTTTATCAATGCGATCGCTTAAATCATTAGCTTCAGCTTCAGTAAGACTACCATTCTGCTTCAGATCAGCAATCTTCTTCTTAGCTGCAGCTTTAGCATCCTCAAACTCAGCATTGTTGAGAATCTCTGCAACTTTATCAAGATTTCCAGCGCCATCAATTTTACCCTGATACTTCTGCTTATCTTGTGCGTTGAGATTATTCAGCTTGCTAATCTTATCTTTAGCAGCAATCTTAGCAGCAGCAAGACCATTGTTATTATTGCTATCAGCAGCAGTCTGATTCTGATTAGCTTTTTCTTTAGCCTGTCGCTTTATAGTATTTATAGCTTGCTCATCAGTTGCATTCTGAATGCTCTTAATAAACTGCTTCTTATCATCAGGCGTAAGATTTTTATAATCTTCACCATTGCGAATTTCATCAATAGCAGCCTGCTTTTGCTTCTCAAGTTCAGCTTTCTTCTTAGCTTCTTCAGCCTTGCCTGTGTCTTGCTGCTCCTGTTGATTCTGCTTCGTTACCTCGCCATCAACCTTCGCATCATCTTTCTGCTGCTGCTGTTGCTTTTCCTGCTCAGCCTGCTGATCAGCTTGTTGCTGCTTTTGATCAGCTTCCTTTTGCTTCTTTTGATCCTGATCCTTTTGGAACTCGTTTATCTTCTCACGAATCTTTTCAGGATCAGTCTCATTACCAATCTTCTTTTCAAGCTCTTTTTTAGTTTTCTCATCTAAGCCACTAGTAGCATTCTCAATCTGCTTCTGAGCATCTTTCTTTTTCTTCTCACCTTTACCATGCTCATCAGCAGACTTAATAATCTTGTCTACCTCTTCTGGCTTAGTAATATTGTTGATTTCACCTTGATGATCTTCCTTGAACTTCTTAATCTCTTGATCATTCAAGCCATTTTTCTTAAGAATCTTGTCAATAAGATCATTAGCTTCCTTCTTAAGTGCTTCAGGATTAGGAGCAGCAGCATTAGATACGAAGCAGTCGTTCTTAGTAAGAGTAATAACTGTGGCTGGATCCCAACTCCGTACTGCTTTTATCTCAACCTCATCATCATGCTGATATAAAGAAACAATACCTTTATTACTTCTATTATCACCAAGTCTTAGTGTAGATCCAGACATTACATCCCAATCGCTAAAGAATTTATACAACGTCATACCACCACCCGTATTAGGGTCAGGCGCATGAAGTTGATCGAGAAGACCATGCGTACTATTTATATATTGGTCGTTTATCTCAGATTTTCCAGCTTTTGCCTTCCAGTTATCTTGAATAAACTTCCTAACAAACTTATGCCAATCATCTTGAGTTAATTTGTTTTTATCAGCAACAGCAATCTTAGTGATGTTATATGTATAACCATTCGCGTTACCTTTTTTCATCGTTGGCTTTTCTGGATTACCTTTGGTATATACCAACTCAGAATAGTCGAAGGTAGACGTTGAATCATCATTAAACTTAACAGTCATAGTATGCTTACTATCATCAAATGCGATAGCGCTATCATTCTTATCTTTTAGCTTGCTTTTAAGACCACTATTGGCTTCTAATATAGCTTGTCTAACTTTCTTCTGGTCTTCCTCTTTTAAACTCTTAGCATTATCAACTGCTGTACGAGCTGGAAGTGTAATATTCGTCAAATCAGCAAGTGGCTTACTTTTATACACCATCTTACTGCCTTCCAACCTATCGACAGAAGTAAAATCGTTGGTATTGTCTTTATATTTAACAGTTGCATTGCCTTTAGTATCAATAGTGATGATATTCTTATTTTTAGCATCATCAGCACTTGTAGGATTTCCTATAGCATCCATGAATTCTTTGTTAGATTTATTAATTTCATAGATTTTTTCTAACAATGTTTTTTGTTCAGATGCGGACAAATTACTTGGATTTCCAACAGCCATTGGAACTGGATAGTACGGCGTAAACTTATCCGCAAGTGAACACTGCTTCTTTACAAGATACTTGCCTTCAATTGTCTTAGTGGAAGGAGTGCCAATTTTATCATCAAACGTGATAGTCGCTTTACCGTTACCATCAACAGTTACACTCTTGATATTCTTATCTTTATTAGCATTCTTAATAGCATTTTCAACTTGCTTCTTCTCTGACTGATCAAGAGCAGTTAGATCCTTCACAGGAGTCAAAGCTGGATACATAATTTTTGTGCGCTCTGACAATGGCACGTAGCGCTTAGTTAGATTCTCCTTAGAAATAGTATCCGTAGAGTTATCTTTATACGTTACCGTTGCGCTACCATCGTCATTGACTTTTACAGCCTTCTTGAAAGCCTCTTCAGTAGGAACTTCCGGCATACCGTTAAGCTTTTTCAGTACATCAGCATTATTATTCTTATTAGCTTCCCACAGCTTTGTAAGAACAGCCTTCTTCGCATCTTCTGAAAGATTCTTGCCATATTTCGCAGAATCAACCTCTACTTTATCAGTAGGATAATTGAGTTCCAACTCTTGTGAGTATTTTGGCAACGTCGGCGCAAGCTCAACCTTACCAGCAGTGTAATGCCAGTTGCCCATCACTTGGTACACACCTGCAGCAAATTTCAAAGGCTTCGTTTTATCTTTCAACTGAATAACAAAGCTAATCTTAGACTTTCTATTGCCTCTACTCTCCCAGTTAATAATCAAGGCACTAGTAGCGTCCTTATATTCCCTAGAAGTACCGAGAGTATTACCAGATTTGTCATAGCCACCGGCTTCACCGGTCATTCTTTCCCAGTTACTCTTAAATTCAGCACCTTGCTCTTTATTATTATCAAACCAGAAACGGCTTACAGACTGATTCCAAGCATCCTTTGTATATGTTGCACCTGCCTGTTGAGAAACAGAACCACCAGTCAACTGTTCATCTTTGTACAAAGTAACTTTACCGTTTACAATCTCAACACCCTTAGGCACACTCGCCCACCAGAATGGTCGACCACCCCACCATTCAGCATGAGAATTAAACTGATAATCAACCTTATAGTACTGACCGAATGTTGCTCTATCAGCCTTGTCTTTATCAGTTTCCTTATTCTTATCACAAGGAACTGCGCTAATATCCACGTATTTCTGTACTTGCGTAGAAGAATCGCGATTCGCATACCTATAGCTACCATCAGGAAGATTAAAACCATTAGCCCAAGCTTGATGAGTTGGCAAACCAGCACCACAAGCAAGCAAGCTTGCCAATGTTGCAGTCACAGCAATTTTCGGTAAACGTGAAACCGCATACGACTTACATGCTTCTAAACGAGTTCCACTTATCTCTTTCGCCATTGAACGAAGTGTACTCGGCTTCAAATACGCGTAATTCTTAGACACATGTAAAGCGTTTTTAGCAGCTTGTGTTTTCTTAACCATTAGCAGTCCTCACTTGTATATTTTCTCTTCAACTCGCTCTGCAGACATAAACTCACGTCTTGTAAAAGAGCTTGTTAACAGAGCAAAGGATACCCCCCCCCGCGTAATAATTCAAGTAATATAGGCAAAAACTACCATGTGATTAAGGTCATAACTATATTCAATATTAAATATTACAAATAATCATGCGAGCGCCGCATAGCTGGTATTCGGCAACTGTGGTAAAACAGCCAGCAAACCGGCAGTAAAAATCAGCGCAAGTATAGGCAACAGATGCCATTGGAACGTAGACGAGAATGCAAATCCAATCCAAGATCCAGTAGTAGCACCAATCGCAAACGCAAGGCGCGCCCAACCAGAAAACTTAGCGAGCGCACTTCCTTTGAACAGAATCTGACGCGCAACAATAATCGGCTCCACCAACAACATTCCACCAATCGATTCAAGGAAGAATGCAACCCACATTATTGGCAAAAGACTACTAAACATAAAGCAATAAGCAAGCAAGCTCACAACAATTCCTAAAACCGCTATTTTTCTTAAACCGAGTTTTTGAGACGAATGCGCATATAAAACGGACGCAAGCACGCTTCCTACGCCACTGAAAATATACAGTATTGTTAAGGATTTAGAGCCATATTGCTTACCAAGACCAAGAAGAATATAAGAAACAGAGCATGCAGGAATAAAAGCAACCAAAAGAGATCCGGCAAGAAGCATGATTTTACTCTTGAGCGATGGATTCGCAGATTTCTTAATAGTAGATTGATTATCTGCAGATTTGGAATCTGCTTTATTTTCCAGTTCCGTTTGCTTTTCTTGATTTTCTTGCGATTCATTCTCTACATCTTGCGATGCTTCCTCTTCTACGCAAGACGCTTGCGAAATATCTTGTTTCATAATAAATCGCGTAGCACAAGCCGCAAAAGAAGTCACGGACGAGAAAATCAAAACCGCAGGAATTGACCAGCTTGCAATCCAAGATCCAAGCGGAGAGCCGAGCAAGGTTCCTGTAACACTCGCCAAAACGCTCACAATGCCGCTGTAGTTTACAATCATGCCGTCATCGCCGCCGGCAGCATCAACCTCGAAAACTTCGCTAGCGATATCAATCACTTGCCCGGTAATCAACAATGCGCAAGAAAGAGCTACAAGCGACCACTTCCAAGCTAGAGAGCCAAGCATAAGAAGCGGCAGCAAACTGAGCACGCCTTCTACGCCTTCAGTCATAGCAAGAGCGCGAAAACCGCCAAGCTTATCAACAATCCAACCAGAGCATGGCGAAAGAAAATCGGCAACCGTCATAAAAGTCTTACGAAAACCAATCACCCAAGCCGGCAAGCCAACAATAATAATCGAAGGCAAAACCGAGCCTTCATACGCCTGATTGCCGAGCATAGAAAAACAAAAGCCAACAAGCGCCCATCGCAATGCCGGACTAATAGATCTCATACGAATAAAAATATTATCTTTGCTAAAAATCGTCTTCACAGCAACTAACTCTCCCCTAAAAACTTTTTCAAAATAATGCAAACTTACATAACTACTCGCATGATTACTTGCAAATTGCTATCCAACTTAAATAATTCACTACAAACTACACAAATCCAATAGCTTATTTGACAAATTTGATAACACTATACTCTCGTTTAAAAAAAAAGCAAAATTTGCATCTAAAGCCGTGAGAAACCATCCTAAAACTACTACGAGTTTCTCCACTAGCAATCACAAATAAGAGACTTGATAATGCTCAATCTCACCTTGCCTAGTAGGCGTCCAAGACAATTGTAAACAGAGAGTTGTTAATTTTTTTGTTTGCTAATTTTTTGTTCAATAATTTTATCGGTAAATGCCTTTAAAAATTCTTTAGAATTACTCCAGCCTACGCCATTGTTTAATCCCGAGAAATCAAAACCAGATATTTCATCTAACGCTTTACTACAAACCCATTCATACATTCCAGCCTCTTTGCTTTTATATATTATTAGGAACAATGGTTTCATTGCTTTTTTACCCAACGACACAACACTCTTGTATTGTTTAGAATATATTACATCGTTATACCATTGTCCTGTCAGCCAATGGTATTTATCTTTGATCCCCTTTTCACCAATCTCATCGCATAGATTTTGTAATTGTTTAGCCACATATGTGAGAACCTTTTCATCTATGTTTTTTATGAGCAAAGTTTCATCAACACCATTTTTACTTACCTCTTTCCAGTCAACATCTTCATTATTTTCTGAGTGTTTTTCATTCCTTGCAGACTTTTTATTTTCTGTTTTTACTTCTCTATTATTATCGCTAAAACTATTTTGATTCTTACAACCTGAAATAAGTGACATAATGCAAACTACCACAGTCAAAAAAGCATAATGCTTGATATGCTTCATTTATGCCTCCTCTACAACTTAATCTTTACCTAATTGCAGCTACGATTATCATGTTCAATCTTCACTCTGTTATTCACTATCATCTGCCCAATATTCATTCATCTCGTAGTACAAATCATCTTTGAGTCTAATAAAACTGACGGGATGTAAATTATGGACAAAGAATGCATATATGCAGTCTACAAAATAATTGTAGCTAAAAATCATCCGATAATCCACAGGATTTTATTCCATACATAAACAGATGCATAGGCAAAATAAGTGCACTTTTTAACGATAGGAAAGACTATCGTTAAAAGGTTTAAGATTGGCTTGATAACTTGATTTTTGAGCATAAAAACATCCTAGAAGCACCCCTAGGCTGGATTTTCAACATTCCAAATGCTCACATTCTTTCGTCTTTTACGGAGCCGAAGCTTAAAGCAAAAGGACTTGAATACTATCTTATTAGGAATGAGAGAATCCCTGAGCTTGCCATTTATTCGTTTGATTCAGGCGAACGTTTTGAGCCTGATTTCTTGCTCTTTATTCGTGAGAAAGAGTATGAGGATGTTAAAACATATCAAGCATATGTTGAGCCTAAAGGTAGTCAACTTTTATTTGAAGATGAGTGGAAAGAAAAATTCTTAGGGCAGATTAAAAACAACTACAAGATTAACGATATTCTAGGAAGAGGATACAAGATTATAGGTCTTCCATTCTTTAATCAAGAAAACAGAATGTCTGAATTCGACAAAGTACTAAACAATTTAGTATCAAAATTATAGTGAGGTAATGAACTACAACATTTGTTCAGCGATTACCCAATCACAAATCTGCAACACACCATAAGACGTATTACAGATTACGAAAATAATAAAAAATTTTCGAAAAATATATGTTGTTATAACATTTCGCAAAAAATTTTCTTTTAGAGCACCCCCCCCCCCGTAGGAAATTTTACAGTTTAAACTAATTTAAAACTGAAAAATATCATGAAAAATAACAAAAAATGATAGAATTTTAAGTAGACCCATTTAAATAGAGAGTTTTATTACTAGCATTGGAGAGATTTGTCATAGAATTCGTTCTATTTATTTGTTTAAAAATTCATTAAAGATTAGGGAAAATTAAGGAGATTGTTATGACAACCGCTAAACCTTCAAAACATACATCATCAAAATCTTCTAGAAAGCATTCTGCTCACAAAATACATACGCTTCCGTTAGCAACAATGGCTGCTTTGTTGACAGCAGCAACCTGCTTAGGCAGCCAGCCTGCAATGGCTGTTACGACGCGCACACCACTTCCTACACCAACACAGTCTAGAGTAGTTAGAAGTCTTACGAATAGCACGGTTGCTGAGTCTCAAAATCACGAATATGTTCCACTAGGCGAAAAGAAACCTTGGTTGCAGTATCCAAATATTCTTGAATTCAGAAGAGTACGCGGTAGAAACAGCAATGCAACAGAAATAAAATCAGACGAAGAAGGGTCTGATAATAATTGGAAATTCGTTAATGATAGAACAGCTATGTATGCACATGTGGAAACACGTGACAACTCTGATTATCTTATTTTCGATGTTTTCTTCAACAACAATGCTGAGTCAATGGTATCTAAATCTAACAAGCAATGGTACTTATGGCAGGTACCATATGCAATTGCAGACTTGGATTCAAATGGGTTATATAAATCTGATACGGTTACTAATCTTAGGTACGATGCGTACAGACCGAAAACCAAAGGTCACATTCTTTCGCAAGATCCAGAAGCTTTTGTGAAAGATGATTCCCTATCATTCTCTGTACCTGACATGAGAAAAACTGATCAGCATTTTGGCAAAGATGGTTATGCTCTTTATCAGGTAGGTATAGGACTTAATCCTGGTAATAAACTTTATGACGATTTAGATCAAATCTTCCATGGAAACGCAAATGAAGCACTCATTAGTCGAATGGCTGGAGATCAAACAACGTATGCTTTTTACAATCCGCAGTATAACAAAAATTACGGTTTAGGTATAACAGTTGCTAAACCGTATGACGATGTTGCGTATCATATGCATGCAGAATTAAAGCTTCGTCCAGGAGCTATTAATAAAAAAGCAGATAACTATAACGACAAGTATGCAAACATTCAAAACGCATGGACATGGGCAAATAGCGGTTCTTGGGGAGCAACTACAAGTTCTGCATACACGGTTATTTCTGGTAGAGATCCAAGCAATGATGAAGACAAAGATGATAAGTTAAAGCGCAATAAAGCCGACAACAAAGCGCCAAAAATTTATCATGGCAAAACTGAAATAACCGACGACAACCAGACCATTCAACTCAAGGAAGACGATAAACTAAGCTTCACTACCACCGATGACAAGGGTTATATTGAGAAGTTTAGCATTTCTGGTTTAACGGACACTCCTATAACCAAGCAAGGCGCTGGAAGCGAAAGTAATCCGCTTTCATCAGGCGACATCACTGTTACTAAAGACATGAACAACAAGACAGTAACTATTACTTCCGAGGATGGTTCTGGAAACGTTACCACACGCAAAGTTAAAGTCAAAGTTACTAAAAAGCCAAAACTTTCTAAAGAACATCCTCTTACCGGTAAAACCATTGATACTACCGTTGGTGGAAAATTACCGCAATTGACAGAAATTGACAATTTTGTAACTGTTAAAGATGGCAGCAAGCTTGACAAACAACCAACATTAAAGTGGAACGGCACTGCTCCAAACACTAAGACAGTCGGCGTATTTACCTCTAGTATTAAGGGAACATACTCCGATAATTCCACGAGTATAACAAAAGTAACCATCAATGTTAAACCACAGAAGCCAGTTATCGACACTGATCTGACTAATCTTGCTGGAAAGAAAGGGCAGAAAGTAACAGTATCTGTTGGAAGCGGCATTCCTGAGGGCACTACTACAACAGTTAAACTGTTTGATAAAGATAACAAGGAAATCGGCTCTACTACAACGATTAAGAATGGTAAAGCGGAGATTACTGTTAAGGATGGAATTCCTGAAGGCGCCGTGTATGCAACAACGACTGTAAAGAAGCCTGATGAAAAGACTCCTAAAGTAACAATTCAAGGGTTTAACCTAACTTCAGAAAACAGTGACAAAAAACAAGCTACTGCGCCTAAGGATACTCAAAACCCAACAATTACTGCTACTGCCGATTCATTGTCTGTAGCAGTTGGGCAAGATCTGAAGATTCACATTGTTGCTAAAGATGATGTGAAGGTTGAAGAAGTACCTAATGCACAAGCTTTGATGCAAGGTTTAGGTCTTGAACTTAACGAACTCTCATCTCGAATAAAATCAAGTCAAACAACTAATACTGATAAAGAAAAGGATTTTGATCTTACAGTTAAGAATATGCAGCCGAAGGAAGTTGGCACACATACTATAACCTTCACGGTAAAAGACTCGGCAGGAAAAACCGGCACCGCAGAGCTAACCATAACCGTGAAGCCAACTGCTCCAACCGTCAAGCCTCAAAACGATGGTTCTGTTGACGTAACACCAGCAGCCGGTACTGATAGTCTGGAAATCACTTATACGCCAGAAGGTGAAAACATCACCCCAACCAACTTCACTGTCAAGAAAGAAAACGGTAAGTGGAAGAAGGGTGAAAACACTCCAGAAGGCGTAACCGTTGACGAAAACACTGGTAAAGTCACTATTCCAGCAAACAAAGTCAAAGACGGCAGTGAGGTAAAAGCTAAAGATAAGAAGGGTAACACCGCTTCCGACGAAACCACTGGTAAAGCCGGAAACAACCCAACCACTCCAGAAACTAAGCCAACTGCTCCAACCGTCAAGCCTCAAAACGATGGTTCTGTTGACGTAACACCAGCAGCCGGTACTGATAGTCTGGAAATCACTTATACGCCAGAAGGTGAAAACACCACCCCAACCAACTTCACTGTCAAGAANNNCCAGCTGCTCCAACCGTCAAGCCTCAAAACGATGGTTCTGTTGACGTAACACCAGCAGCCGGTACTGATAGTCTGGAAATCACTTATACGCCAGAAGGTGAAAACACCACCCCAACCAACTTCACTGTCAAGAAAGAAAACGGTAAGTGGAAGAAGGGTGAAAACACTCCAGAAGGCGTAACCGTTGACGAAAACACTGGTAAAGTCACTATTCCAGCAAACAAAGTCAAAGACGGCAGTGAGGTAAAAGCTAAAGATAAGAAGGGTAACACCGCTTCCGACGAAACCACTGGTAAAGCCGGAAACAACGGCGGAAATTCTGGTTCTGATTCCGGTTCTGATTCCGGTTCTGATTCCGGTTCTGATTCCGGTTCTGATTCCGGTTCTGATTCCGGTTCTGATTCCGGTTCTGATTCCGGTTCTGATTCTGGTTCCGGTTCTGGTTCTGAGACTGGAAACAGCAATGGTTCTGAATCTGATTCGGGTAACGATTCCACGTCTAACAACGCTGGTAACGCTGAAACCGGTAATGCTGGCAACGGCAAAGCTGGTAATACATCCACTGGCGCTTCAGGTTCCAACGCATCTACTAAGTCCGGCAACAAGGTTCCTGCAAAGCATTCGTCCCAATTAGTAAAGACTGGTACTGAAGTGGAACGAGTAGGATTGATCAGCGCAATGATTGGTGTACTGGGAGCTGCAGCAGCATTCTTCTCTCGCAAGAAGAATCGCGAGTAAAAAAGTTCACCTACAAAATTAAACAAAAGTAAACTAATAATTGAAAATAATTAAGAAAAAGGAGCTGAGCCACAAACCCAGCTCCTTTTTCTATATCGCTGCTCACTTACACATATAAACTCTTGTATTGTGATTCAAAACATATCTTATTTAAGAAGAACCATCTTTGAATATATTCAAATAAGCGATAATAAAATCAATAAAAAACAATTTTTGACAGAATTGCAATATAAAAATTGTTCTTAAACAACATTTCCGCACATAAACAGATGGGTGCAAAGTGTGTGCACTTTTTAACGATAGGAAAGGCTATCGTTAAAAGGTTTAAGATTGGCTTGATAACCTCACTCAATAATCAATATGCTTTTAGTATCACCCACCCCCTATACCCGCTAATAAAATCCTTATTTAATTAACTAAATCCCATATTTATCAGCTAAAACCCTATATTCGTTAAAGTACCTTTATGCTGTTGAATCGCCACACCAACATTCCATATGATCACACCGACAATTGCCCACAACGCACCAACAATAAGAATCACAAGTAGCGATACGCCAACATTTACAGAACCATCAACTATACTAAGCGATACTTGCGTAACATGAGTTACTGGAATCACATATAACACGTATTGCATCATCTTAGGAAATACGCTAATTGGAGCAATCACACCACAAACAATAGGAAGTATTGCACTAAGCGCGTTAGAAATAGTATAAACATCATTCATCATCATGCTTATAGCAGCTATAGCGATACCAAATCCCGTAGAAGCAACAGGAACAATAAGGAACAACAGCATCAACACACTCATATTAATCACAAAGAAAGCACTTGGGCTTATTACAAGCATTGTTATAAACAAAGTCACAGCATCACTCACTAAAGAAATAGTCACGAGCGCAATAATACGACCGAACCATAATGGTAATGCAACTTTCGCGCTTGTAAGCACGAATGGTGTTGTTCCTTCAAAACGATCCCATGCTAGTGCTTCTGACACAGTCATACTTGTGGAAATAGAACACGCTCCCATTACAGCAGCAAGAGTTGAAGCAATCAAACTATGATTAAAACCAGTGCTAGTTGCAGCACTAGCTGCTCCATTGAATCCTCCGCTTACAGCTCCAGCTAGAAAAACGTATAAGAACGTGGATAAAAGAGGCTCAATAATCATACGAATAACAGCAGTATTCCAACTATTTAAGCTAGGTATACTCTGTATACTCACTCTTGCACCAGTTCGTATACTAGATAACACGCTCACGTGACCATACTGAGAATACTGATTATATTGATGCAGTCTAGCGTACTTACTATTTTGAATAATTTTATTTCGCATAGTTTCAACCTGATTATTATTTCGTATCATATTATGTTCAAACTTCCATTAAGCGTTGCAAGTCGAATAGCATGACGTAACATAAAACCTGCAATAACAAGCAAAACGCTGGATAATACAACACATAACACAATCGCTAACACAGTAGTAGCATTAAACGATTGCGCATGAGCCACCCACACTGCAGACGTAAGCGGATGAATAAACGCAATAACGCGAGCTGGCAATGGCATTGATTCTACAGGAATCACTATTCCACAAAGCATCCATACAGGAATTAAAATCAAACCTTCATAAACTGTAGCTTTACGGCATAATACAAAAATTCCAGATAATAATGCAGCAGAAGCTACGCAAGCGAGCATAGAAAGTAAGTATCCAACTAACTGCGTGAATGTTATCATAAAGAACCCATGGCAGAAAACAGCAACGGTAATAATCGCAAGCGGCATACCAATGCACCCAAGTAAAGCTGCGGATCCTACAATAGGAAGAAACACTGCAGCAGGTGAGATGACACTTAAAGTTAAATATTGTAATGTTCCTAAATAACGCTGGTATCCAATAATTCCAACAGCAGTAGTTGTAGCAGACCATAATCCAGCTATAGAAGAATCAACCCAAATATTATTAAGGCAGTTAGTACAATCATGAGAAAAACCATAGTAGGCAACAATTTTCATCAACGCAAAACATACTGGAGCAAGTATCGCATTTTGCAAGAAAAACGTTGTTTTTGCTAAGCTTTTAAGCTGAAACCACATGCCACGAATCACAGAAGCGTATGAACGAGTAGAAGTATTCATATTAAGCCTCCTACTTACTTAATGGGAGCAAGGACGGCGAGGAAGACAGCGTAGCAGCAGAAGTAGAAGTAGAAGTATTTGATGCAGAAATATTATCATTTTGCACAATAGCAAAATACGTTTCTTCCAAACTTGCAACGCGATCACCTAAACGCGTAATCCCATCAACAGGAATTTTAATATTTCGTTCTTGAGATACTGTTTTGCTCCACGCGATAGTAATATTTAACACTCCATGCGATTCAAAAACATCACACCACAACACTCCATCAAGTTTTTGCAATTCTTCCTTAACACTAGGAGTTCCGCTTGATGCTTCACCGTCATACGCGTACATTGTTACATGATCAATATGCTGTAAAGAAGCCAACTGCTGAACACTTCCCTGAGCGATAATATTACCGTGATTTATTACAGCAACAGTATCAGCTAATTTTTCAGCCTCACTCATCTCATGCGTAGTTAGCAAAATCGCTATTCCTTGATCTCGTAAAGCATGAATAATTTCACGTACTTTCCTAGCATTTTCAGGATCCAAACCAGTGGTAGGCTCATCTAAAAGCATAAGATCCGTTCTAGCAACCAGCGATCGAGCAATATGCAATCGCTGCCACATTCCCCTTGAAAAAGTTTGAACAGCATCATGAGCTTTATCAAGTAAATCAACTTGCTCAAGAGCATCGTGAATACGCTTTCCTTGCTCCCTATATGGGACAGCGGAAAGATCAGCAAAATAACGAAGATTATCTAATGCACTTAGCCTTTGATAAAATCCTCTCTCACCTCCAAGAAGCAACGACACGTGCTTACGCGCTTCTCGAGGATTACTCACAACATCAATACTAGCAATGCGAACACTACCACTATCAGGAGCTAACAACGTACCAACAATTTTCACAGTAGTTGTTTTACCTGCACCATTCGGACCAAGCAAGCAAAATATTTCACCAGAATGAATATCAAAAGATACGTTATGTAAAACTTGGCGAGTTGTTTTCTTACGACCGAATCCACGAGAATAAGATCTTGTTACATTATCAATACACAATATTAAGTTGCTAGTTGACTGCTTATTATTGTTATCGCGACTATCAGTTGCGTTTTCTATATTATTATTCATTATTATTGCTTCGTTCTTACTTGTTATTAAAGCTTAATTCTTACTATTATTGAATAAATTTCAACAATGAAAATCAGTTAGATAAAAAGATAACGCTTGCTTACAAGAAACGATAAGAACGCGCAAAAACATGCAAAAAACGTGTAAAAACCAACGCGCACGTGCAAACATAATGACAAACATCATGTGCAATGCGTGTTTAATACTGCTAAAGAATATGTATCTTAAGCTGTTTTATGTGCTTTTATATGCCTTTCAAACCGTTCTTAAGACTAGCGATCATTTGGGCAGTCATAGCGCAACACCTCATAAACTTAAATGTGCTTTACGTGGAAAATTATATGAGCATTACGTCAAAAACTCAAATATAAGCAACCACAAAACATTTGTTTAACATTTGCAATACATTATAAGTAGTTGGAAGTAATAATATGTCTAAAACTGCAAACATCAACATACGTATTGAACCAAGTGTAAAACAAAGTGCTGAAGACTTATTTGACAGCTTCGGAATTTCCGTCACTGATGCTATCAATATTTTCTTACGAACTTCCATAATGGAAGGCGGTTTCCCATTCATAATTAAGCAGTCACAATATAACACTGAA
The DNA here is from genome assembly GCF_003293675.1 of Gardnerella leopoldii. Classification (NCBI taxonomy): domain Bacteria; kingdom Bacillati; phylum Actinomycetota; class Actinomycetes; order Bifidobacteriales; family Bifidobacteriaceae; genus Gardnerella; species Gardnerella leopoldii. The sequence goes on along the minus strand of NZ_CP029984.1, from coordinate 367,422 downwards.
TCACTGGCTGCTATGGAAGAAGCTAGAAGAATTTCCAGAGACCCTAACGTACCATCGTATTCCTCTATGGAAGACCTTAAGAAAGCGTTGTTGCAAGACTGATGTACAACGTTAAGTTCACGAATGCCACATCAAGCCAGACTGGTTACTTGTTTATTTACTAGAGGATGATATTCTCACACTCACATTCGCACTTTTAGTAACTGCCATATCAACCAACCTCCATACACACACCATAAAATACTGTATCGCATATTGCAACACAATTGCACGAATGGGATTTTTCGACTGTCATACACGATTTTTATGTTCGCATTACTACATCAGATAATACGATCAAGCACCGTGATGGTAGGAAGCCCCGCTTATTTTCTCGTTTGAGTTTGAACATAAAAATAGCAGATAAAGGGAAGGAAATGAATTTACACCAAAGTGAAGGCTTAATCGCTAACAGCATGCTCGCAATATAAAAATTGCAAATAACGTTCTCATTGCATAACTTTTTCGCAATTTGTTATCTAAGTCGCAGTAGCTGGGATAGTACAGAAGAATTACGTCAAGCTATTCATACTTATATTGATTTTTACAACAATCACAGAATTAAAATGGGGCTTAAAAGACAATTATGGAACATCGTGCTATGGTTGCACAAAATGTCTAAAAATTGTCCTAAGCCCCTTTTGTTTTCAATGTCAAGTAATGCTGAATGTTAAGCTTTTTTAGCTTAATAACAGCGAGTTTTCCGTGGTATTTCAACGATAACTCGGGTTTTTAGACACACTTTTTTGCCGCTTATCCTCAAAAATGGTTCCTTCATTAGGCAACGACATCGTTGTCATCAAAGCAAGCATGAACATAAGCGGACCGAGCGCATTCCCATACGTTTTGAACATCACACCAAAATCATGGCCGAATACCACCATCGACAAGTAAAGGAACATAAAATTCACAGCTGTAAACAGAACCAACTTCAGCACGAACATAAGAACCTTGTACATAAGAATATTCTCCTCACTTACTCCACGGAGTCGCACACCAAATAGGTTTAATACTCATTCTATCCAATAATTTTTTGCCATACAATTGTTGTTGTTATTTTTGATAACACATAAAATGTATAAGGTGTTCTAAGTTTTACTTGTAACAAATAGAAATAGGGTTATTCCCCCAAATACTAAATTATGCAAATAGACTACAATTAGAATACTCTAATGAAACTAACCTAATCTACTGTTGTAATTAAATGATGAACTCTTGCAATAATCCCATTGGTAGTGTATGTAGCAACAAGATGGTTAAGAATGGTAAAACCAGTGCAAATAAAACACGATGGAGATATGCGAAACATGCGGCTCTTTTTTAATACAACATTGCCAAGATATAACACGTAAAAAACTGTTACATTTGTTTATGAAATGGCTGTTAAGTTTTTTAAACAAAAACTATAAATACTAATAGCAAGGAAAAAGGAAAGATATAACGGGTTACGTAGAGCCTTTTGCTTAAAGAAGAAGAAAACAGTCTTACAGAATCTTACGCAGCTACTGCGGTTCTTCTCCGTGGGTGCCACTTGATAACGAGAACAATATTGGTAAGCACAATGCCAACAACTACGCTCACCCATGCCAAACTCGGTGTAAGAAGCCAAGCGAGAACACCAAAGATCAGCAGTCGAAGCAGTACAACAATAACTAAGAAAGGCCAACTTTTTGTTAGGCATTTCTGTTGATCAGCCTTCAATGCGCCCATCAGAACCATAATCGCAGCCGCCGCGCAAGAAAATAGCATATTGCCAAAGAATATGACGAGTAGCGTGCTCCAGCCAGCGATAGTACAAAGCATCCACCATTGCAGCATCAATGCAAGCAAAAATGTAACAACAGCATATACTGCTTCCATCAGCATATTCGCAACGATTAACGATGAGAATGTTAGAGACGTACCTCTAGGAGTGTCTGTTTTACCTGCGCTCGCATGCTGTAATGCAATCTTGTTTCTCACCTCGGCGCGCTTTACGCGTTCTTCTTCAAGCATTTGAACGCCAAGCTCAACCGATTTCTTTGAAGCTTCCTGTAATTGCGCATCCGTCATACCTGGCTGCCAAGGCTTTTCAAAAACAAACAGCAACACACTAGTAATCGCTGCACCAATAATAATGCTTAGCAACGTGATATTGGAAACAAGCAATAAAGCAATACCAGAAGTCACCAGCAGCCTGAGCACAAAATCGATGATTCCTATGAGTAAATCACCAGATCCGTCATCTGGTCTGCGATGCCTATCCCACTGCAGATACGCTGCACTTAGCAGCGAAAACACCACAACACTCAACGCGAGTATGACCACAGTTTCCCAACCTAGTACGCGGTGCCCTACGAACTGCTGTACAAGCAGCGCAATAATAAGCGTGCAAACGCTAGCAACAGTTTCTGTAATCACATGACCCCAAAAAGCATGCTTGAAAAGGAGTGTTCAGTAAGGGATTAAAAGAAAACCAACTGAAAGCCTTTAAGCGGGAACATAAGAAATAAAACGACCATACAAGAGTAGAGATACTCTGTGTGGCCGTTTTCTTATACTCAGATACCGAAATAGTATTTGAGATTTTTAGAACAAACCTTGTATTTGAGCTTGTATTAACACTGCAGTAACGCTGGCACCTGTATTAATTAAAAAGTCTTTTAGTCCAACCAATGCTGATTTTAAAATATGCGGTTTCTTCTCTTCTTCAATTTTTAATTTGATGTCAGCTAATAATTCTGTTGCGGTTTCTATATCCTCTTTTGATAAATCAGATTCACTAATACTTTTTTCAACGGCATCAACTACATCCTTAACTTTATCATAGGAAAATGTAACTGTATTCTCACTTCCAGACACTATCTGTACATTATCGGATGGTGAATTGATCACACTTGTATTTCCGTAATAATTATTCACGGTTTGTGGCATGTTCACTGCGGATTCTTTTTCAGTCTTAGAGAAAACCATATTTTCCCCTACAATACCTTCCGATTCTAATTTCAATGTCCATTCTAAAATAGTATTTTTGACTTTTTCTTCAATGTCTTTAACTGCAGTTGTAGGTATATGTAATGCATAATCCATTGGAAGTAGCGAATCAGCCATTTTATCAAACAATGCAAGTTGTTCGCCTGAAAAATCTAAAGTTAATACATTTCCTGAGGACTGACATAAAGAAATGATTTCAGAAATTGAATTTACTAACTTTCTTTCACAAATCTTTTTTTCGTATTCATTATCCTGTATTGAGGTTGGAATCCAACCGCGATAAGGATTGAAAGTTTTTAAACTTCCACGAACCTTTCTATACTCAGGGCAAGATTCTTGGTCAGGATAACCATTTAATTCGTGTTGAATCCATTGATCAAAATCATTAAGCTTTAATTTTGATGCAATCAAATGTGCTTTGCGTAATATATTAACAACATCGCAATTTGATGACACAATTTCATTCTGTAATTCTAAAACAATACTTCCCATGTTATTCACCATCTTTCTTTCTGCCATATGGGGCACTATTCTCAGCAAACATCATAGTTCTTCACATAGAAGCAATAAGGAAAAGGAATAATCTAACTTTCTGAAGTTGTTTCAGAATGCTCCTCAAAATTTTCTACCTGCTCCATCACCTTTGTGAACACTTCAGGACTATACTGTGGCGGATAGCCGTTCTTAACCAAACAAATCTTTATCTTCAATTTTAACTGATTACGCACATTCTGATTGTTGAGCCAGTCCACAAATGAAGACTCGGTATCTATTATTTCCTTAACTTTTTTAGCAAGTGTCTTGCATTTATCGTTTATCACAACACCGTTAACTTCTTTGTCAATGCCATATTCAAACTTATACTGGTCACGAAGAGCAATCAAAATATCATAGAATGCCTTTTCTTCAAAGGTTAATCCTATTTTACGGAAACTCTCACGATTTTCGTTCATCTGACGAAGTATCACTAAAGCTTGTTCAGTTGCAGCCTTAATAATATCTTCTGAGGCAGCTTCCTGTGTTGCCCCGGCTTCTTCAGCAGTAAGGTGCTTACGTCTTTCATGGTACTCATCAATAGTCTTTTCAATCATTTCTTGGAAAGATTTCGCTGCTAATTGGTTGACCCTGCCATATTCCTTTATTTGCTTACGGAGCATTTTGATAAGTAATTCTAACTTTGTAGCAGGCATTTCTACATCTGATAATTTTTCAAAGTATTCAGGAGAGAAGATATCTTCTTCCTCGCCACTTTCAAGAACACTTTCTACCTTATTGTATTTTAATGCCTCTTCAACCATCTTTGATACCACAAGATTCATAGTTTCAGCATCAACATCGCTGGTTCCGCTCATTTTACGAACGAAGCCTGCTATAGCCATAAAGCACTGTGCAAGCGCAGATTCTTCTTCGCCCAGATTTCCAGAAGGTTGGCAAATATCAAAAGCACTTCTCATTCTCTTAACAGACTTTAAGAAATATGTCTTAAATGAGACCTGATTAGTTTTTCCGTTTCCTTCTGTCTGCAAGACCTGTGCTGATGTAAAGACATACTCAGCGGCTTTGGAAAGTAATTTATATCTTTCAACAGGGTCACATTTCGTATTAAGGAATGGAGCTAAGTCATAATCTGTAAACAGTGCTTTAAGTATTTCAAGCTCTTCCCTGAATGCAGAGGTAGCCTGCTCAACGTCATCCGATGTGGGAGCAACTGATGTATCACCACCGTAAACCTTCATGGCCTCACGCATATTATCGCGAATGCCAATATAGTCGATAACCATACCATATTCTTTGCCGGGATATTTTCTGTTTACACGACTGATAGTTTGAATCAGCAAGTGCTTCTTCAAAGGCTTATCGTTATATAAATATGTAAGTGAAGGAACATCAAATCCTGTAATCCACATATCAACTACGATAACAATATGGAAATTAGACTTTTCCTGTTTAAAGGCTGCATCCAGTTCTTCGCAACGTTTATCATTTTTAACGCCACCAAGATAGTTATACATCTCAGCTTCATCATTACTTCCAACACTCGATACCATAGCCATAAATGGCATAGGCTTTAATTCTTTAAGTTCTTCATCTGTTGCAGTAACTCCGTCAGGAGTTTTCTTTTCTTCAAACCATTCCGGATATTTATCCTTGAATTTCAAAAGAAGTGAATATGCAATTTTTCTGCTAGAGCAGACAATCATTGCTTTCTGAATTCTATCTGGGTCACTATCACAAGATGAAATATAATGGTCATGAATATCTATAGCAAGCCTCTCCAAGCGAGAAGGCTCGCCAAGGATAACTTCCATAGAACTCATTGCACGTTTACTGGCTTCAATATCATCATACGTTGCACCATCATCGGCACACTTTTTATAGTAATTTTCAATTTCTTTAGCTTTGGTCTTATCAAGTAACACCTTGGCAATACGAGGATGATACTTAATAGAAACAGTTAGTCCATCTGCGACCGCCTGATCCATAGTGTATCTATCAATTTCCTGACCAAAGGTCTGATATGTTTCGGCAATAGGAGTTCCTGTGAAACCTACAAACGTAGCATGTTGAGGCGGTAAGTTTGCTAGTCAAGGAGTAAAACGACGAAGATTAGCATTTACTTCCGCCCATGCGATAGCTGTCCGTGATTGACAAGTGCTAGCACGCAGACAGAACGGAGATAGCGAACCGCTGAGTGTGTCGCTCTGCTCGTAAAAGCTTAGAAACCTTTGAACGAAAGGGATAATGAAAGCCTTGATTGCAAGGCTTTTTGCTTTATGGTGGGTAAGTATCAGAGTGAGAAAATTTTTGGAATGAGTAGAAGTGATAGCTAGAAATTATCAGTTTCTATTTCCATTTACCCTGTGGGTACGTGTTTGTTTCCATTGACAAGGAGTTTGTGGGAATAGAAATGTACCCACCTTGTTTGAATCAAGTGAAGTGTAGTTGAAGGAAATCTGTTGAAAGCAATACTTCATTTTACCGAATAAGTAATAATTTAGGCAACTTCAAATCGATTAAAAAAACTATTTTAAAGGTTAAGAGTAGACAAAAATTGTCCACTCTTTTTTGCAAACTCAATTTATCAATAAATGAAATGAGGGAATGTAAAATGAAATATTTTGAGGTTGAGTTAGAAAATCCTGATGAATTTTTAAAACTACAAACAGAAGATTTTGTGAAAGCTAATCGCTTGCTACTAAGGAAGATAATCCAGAGCGTTACAGTCTATGAAGAAAACTTCGTCATATCCTTTAAATCTGGCATCGAATTGGAAGTATGAGTCTCATTCCATAACTTTTATATTGAACATATCATCTTGTTGTGTTATACTATAAATTGATATAAACAAAGATGTAGGAGGAACCGAAACTATGACAGCCTCAATGCGTTTAAGATAAGCTGGCAATAAAAAAAGCAGAATCTATACCCGATGATAGGCTTTTTTGTTGTGCTTATTTATACGATATTGAGCATTCATTAGTTACGGTGAGGATATTGGTTATTTAACTATACCTTTATTTAACTATGTCTTTAATATGAATGTTTCCAAATTGTATGTATGCAGACCAAAAGCCACATTGTGGGGTTTGGCCTGCATTTTTTATTGCCTAGAATGCTATTCAAAATAGAAATTCAAGCAAAATAATATGCAGGAGATAATATAAATGGAAAAATACAACAATTGGAAACGAAAATTTTATGCAATATGGGCAGGGCAAGCAGTATCATTAATCACTAGTGCCATCCTGCAAATGGCGATTATTTTTTACCTTACAGAAAAAACAGGATCTGCGATGGTCTTGTCTATGGCTTCATTAGTAGGTTTTTTACCCTATGCGATTTTGGGACCTGCCATTGGTGTGCTAGTGGATCGTCATGATAGGAAGAAGATAATGATTGGTGCCGATTTAATTATCGCAGCAGCTGGTGCAGTGCTTGCTATTGTTGCATTCTGTATGGAGCTACCTGTCTGGATGATTATGATAGTATTGTTTATCCGTAGCATTGGAACAGCTTTTCATACCCCAGCACTCAATGCGGTTACACCACTTTTAGTACCAGAAGAACAGCTAACGAAATGCGCAGGCTATAGTCAGTCTTTGCAGTCTATAAGCTATATTGTTAGTCCGGCAGTTGCAGCACTCTTATACTCCGTTTGGGATTTAAATGCTATTATTGCCATCGACGTATTGGGTGCTGTGATTGCATCTATTACGGTAGCAATTGTACGTATACCTAAGCTGGGTAATCAAGTGCAAAGTTTAGAACCAAATTTCATAAGGGAGATGAAAGAAGGAGTTGTGGTTCTGAGACAAAACAAAGGATTGTTTGCCTTATTACTCTTAGGAACACTATATACTTTTGTTTATATGCCAATCAATGCACTATTTCCTTTTAATAAGCATGGAACACTTTAATGGAACGCCTGTGCATATTTCTATTACGGAAATTTCCTTTGCATTTGGGATGCTAGCAGGAGGCTTATTATTAGGAAGATTAGGGGGCTTCGAAAAGCATGTATTACTAATAACAAGTTCATTTTTTATAATGGGGACCAGTTTAGCCGTTTCGGGAATACTTCCTCCAAATGGATTTGTAATATTCGTAGTTTGCTGTGCAATAATGGGGCTTTCGGTGCCATTTTATAGCGGTGTGCAAACAGCTCTTTTTCAGGAGAAAATTAAGCCTGAATATTTAGGACGTGTATTTTCTTTGATCGGAAGTATCATGTCACTTGCTATGCCAATTGGGTTAATTCTTTCTGGATTCTTTGCTGATAAAATCGGTGTAAATCATTGGTTTTTACTATCAGGTATTTTAATTATTGGCATTGCTATAGTTTGCCAAATGATAACTGAGGTTAGAAAATTAGATTTAAAATAAACAATATTGGAGGAATATTTATGTATCTTATTTTCATGTAACTCTTCCTGCTAAAATCGCAGGGTTTTCCCTGCATACAAGCAAATGAAAGCATGCGATTATAGACAGGAGGAAATGTTATGGAATTAATATTAAAAGCAAAAGACATTCGTGTGGAATTCAAAGGACGCGATGTTTTAGATATAAATGAATTAGAAGTATATGATTATGACCGTATTGGTTTAGTAGGAGCAAATGGTGCTGGAAAAAGCACTTTACTCAGGGTACTTTTAGGAGAATTAACTCCCCCAGGATGTAAAATGAATCGTCTGGGTGAACTTGCCTATATTCCCCAGTTGGACGAAGTAACTCTGCAGGAGGAAAAAGATTTTGCACTTGTAGGCAAGCTAGGTGTTGAGCAATTAAATATACAGACTATGAGCGGTGGTGAAGAAACAAGGCTTAAAATAGCACAGGCCTTATCGGCACAGGTTCATGGTATTTTAGCGGATGAACCTACGAGCCATTTAGACCGTGAAGGAATTGATTTTCTAATAGGACAGCTAAAATATTTTACAGGTGCACTGTTAGTTATTAGCCATGACCGCTATTTTCTTGATGAAATAGTAGATAAAATATGGGAACTGAAAGATGGCAAAATCACTGAGTATTGGGGAAACTATTCTGATTATCTTCGTCAGAAAGAGGAAGAACGTAAGAGCCAAGCTGCAGAATACGAACAATTTATTGCGGAACGTGCCCGATTGGAAAGGGCTGCGGAGGAAAAGCGAAAACAGGCTCGTAAAATAGAACAGAAGGCAAAAGGTTCTTCAAAGAAAAAAAGTACTGAAGACGGAGGGCGTTTAGCTCATCAAAAATCAATAGGAAGTAAGGAAAAAAAGATGTATAATGCTGCTAAAACCCTAGAGCACAGGATTGCGGCCTTAGGAAAAGTAGAAGCTCCGGAAGGCATTCGCAGAATTCGTTTCAGGCAAAGTAAAGCATTGGAGCTCCATAATCCATACCCTATAGTCGGTGCAGAAATTAATAAAGTATTTGGGGATAAGGCTCTGTTTGAAAATGCATCTTTTCAAATTCCGTTAGGAGCAAAAGTGGCGTTAACTGGTGGTAATGGAATCGGAAAAACAACTTTAATCCAAATGATCTTAAACCATGAAGAAGGAATTTCTATTTCGCCTAAGGCAAAAATAGGTTACTTTGCACAGAATGGTTACAAGTACAACAGTAATCAGAATGTTATGGAGTTTATGCAGAAGGATTGTGACTACAATATATCAGAAATTCGTTCAGTGCTAGCATCTATGGGGTTCAAACAGAACGATATTGGAAAAAGTTTATCTGTTTTAAGCGGTGGAGAAATTATAAAATTGTTGCTTGCTAAAATGCTCATGGGTAGATATAACATCCTAATAATGGATGAACCCAGTAACTTCCTTGACATACCAAGTTTAGAGGCTTTGGAAATACTAATGAAGGAGTACACCGGAACTATCGTGTTTATCACCCACGATAAACGATTACTCGAAAATGTAGCAGATGTAGTTTATGAAATTAGAGATAAGAAAATAAATCTGAAACATTAAATTTAAGGTAGTCGCTGGTCAGTATAGTCTGTTCTGGTTGGCGACTCCATTGTTAAAGAGTATAAAGACTTTAGATTTTATGAATATTAAAAATAGGAACAGTCAATTGAACTGCTCCTATTTTTCTGCTAAATATATTGTAGTTTTCTTATATGTATAATGATAGATTAGCGGATTCTCATCTACGGTACTTACTTCAAATATGAAGAAGTGATCGCGGTTACCTGCATATTTGTTTTCTAACGCTTTTAGTGCGAGTAGGTTATCTCCATGTATGAGCATGTTTTCTGTATTAGGATCATTTTTGCAGTTTGATTTTTCTTTATCCTCAACTAGAATCCTAGGCTCTATTTTGATTTCTTTATCCTTACCAAGCCACGTAAGTTCCAGTTTTTGATTATTAGCCATTACTTTTCATCCTCCGCTATAAATTCCAAAATATCGTTGGGCGTGCAGTGTAAAGCTGTGCAGATACCTTCCACTTTTTCCAGTGATATATATTGCCCAGTGCGTAGTTTCGTAATAATGTTGGCGGAAATATTGCTCATTCTCATTAAGTCCTGATTGGAAATATCTTCTTCAATCATGCGATGTAATAGTTTTTTATAACTAACAGCCATAATTCCCTCCTTATTTTAATAGTTAAATATTATCACGATTCTGTGAGTATATCAACGATATAAAGAGCTAGCCACTCCGGAATATAGCAGATTAAAAAAGTCTCCTTTGCTATTCATTCAAGGCAAATGCCTAATGAATGCTTAGGAGATTTTTATTGTCAAAAATTTTTTCTAAAACCGTCAGATTACACCCTCTTTCATGGCTACCAAGTAGAAGACCAAAAAAACTTTTTAAGACAGGTTAAAAAGTCGGCTTTTTCTTTTGCCTGTGATGTAGAAGGGATAAGCCTTCTAGAAAAGGAGGATCAAATATGGATCTAGAGAAACTGCCAAAAGCACTAAAGAACAAGAATATCTTTTGTTCATGGAAGTACGAGCAGCAAGAAAACGGTAGGCTCACTAAGCCGCCTTATAACCCCATAACGGGAAAGAAAGCAGCTACAGACAACTTAAGCGATTTCACCTCGCTTGATGATGCCATGAAAGTAAAAGACCAATACGACGGAATTGGTATAAAGCTTGTTGATAACCTCTTAGGCATCGATTTAGACCACTGCATCGATAATGGCATCATTAAAGACTGGGCAAAAGAGATTATTGCCCATTTCAAGCACGCTTATATCGAATACAGCCCAAGTAAGCATGGCTTTCATATCTTGCTTCTGTTTAACGGCGCATACGATAAAAAGTCTTATTACATCAAGCATGGGGATATTGAGGTTTACAGCGCTCTAGCTACGAATCGCTATCTAACAGTTACGGGCGACGTGTATCAGGAAGGCGAGCTTTTAGAAGACGATGAAGCCATCATGTGGCTTTTAGACACGTACATGAAGCGAAACATAAACACTCATGAAAAAGAAAATAACGCGTGTACAAGGTCATATTTAAGCGATACATCTGTTATTGAAAAAGCTGGCAACGCCATAAATGGAGCTAAATTTACAGCACTTTGGCATGGTGACATTTCGGCTTACCCTTCTCATAGCGAAGCAGATGCCGCGCTTGTGTCTATTCTTGCCTTTTACTGTGGCGGTAACAAGGAGCAAATAGACCGACTTTTTCGTAAGTCTGCTTTATTCCGTCCTAAGTGGGATGAACACCGTGGCGCGGATACTTATGGCAACACAACCATTCAGAAAGCTGTTTCTAAATGTCATACCTTCTATGAGCCTTTCCATAATGCAAGTGCTGAGGAAGACTTTGATGATCTCTTATCTAAATTACAGGAACTAAAGCCTGATGAAAATATACGATATCGCAACGGTGATTTAGGTAATGGCAGATTGTTTGCTGATATTTTCCAAAACATTCTGCACTATGTACCGGAGCGCAAAATGTGGTTCATCTTCGATGGTGTACGTTGGACTTGCGATATTGGAACGCTTAAAACGATGGAACTATGCAAGGATTTAGCTCTTTCTCTTATACGTTATGCTGGTGTCATTAAAGACGAGAGAACCCGTTCCATGCTTGTTGAGTATTGGAACAAATGGAGCAGCCGTCGTAACCGTGAGATTTATATCAAGGAAGCTCAAAGCGTTTACCCCATTTCGATGGAAGCGTTCGATAAGAACATTTATCTATTTAACTGCCAAAACGGAACTTTAGACCTTCAGCACGGTGTATTTCGCAAGCACTTAGCAACAGATCTTATTACCAAAGTATCACCTGTGTTTTATGACCCGAAGGCAAGAAGTGAACGTTTTCGCCAGTTTGTCGATGAAATTATGAGCGGAGATTGTGAGAAAGCCTTGTATCTTCAAAAGTCATTAGGCTATGCGTTAAGCGGTGATACACGCTATGAGTGCATGTTCTTTCTTTTTGGAGAAAGCACAAGAAACGGTAAAGGCACACTCATGGAAAGCGTTCTGTCTGTGATGGGCGATTACGGAAAAGCGGTACGCGCGGAAACCATTGCTCTAAAGAAGAACCCTAATAGCTCACAGCCGACCGAGGATGTAGCACGCCTTGCCGGTGTTCGCTTTGCCAATATATCTGAGCCGAGCCGAGGACTATTCCTTAATTCAGCCCAAGTTAAATACATGACGGGAAGTGATACCTTAAACGCTCGATTCCTGCATGAGAACAGTTTTGACTTTAAACCACAGTTCAAACTGTACGTGAACACCAATTATCTGCCCGTCATCAGCGATATGACAGTGTTTAGTAGCGACCGCATGCAGATTATTCCCTTTAACAGGCATTTTGAAGCGTGGGAACAGGATAAAACCTTAAAGGCGGAGTTTTCTAAAAAAGAGGTGCAAAGTGCCATTTTAAACTGGCTTCTTGAAGGCTTTACCCACCTCCGAGATGAAGGCTTTAAGCCGCCTAATAGCGTTCTTGATGCCATTTTTAGTTATGCCCACGACAGTGACAAGATGGCACAGTTTGCTGAAGATGTACTCGTTAAAGACCAGAGCTCTGAGATTCGAACGGCAGTTGTATACGACCACTACAAGAAGTGGTGCATTGATAACGGCTGTTTTTCTGAGAACAGCAGAAACTTCAATCAGGAATTAAGAAAATTTGCCGAGGTTGTAAGAAAGCGTCCCAAGACAGGCGGAGAAAAAACCACGCTTCTTAAAGGCTACAGGCTTAAAAGTGAGTTTAGCGATTTTTTAAGTGGCAACTAGTGGCAGTTAATAACCTATATCCCCATATAACCCTATAAGGCAATAACGAAATTTAACTGCCACATCATGCCACGTTTAAGGAGGTGGTGCCTATGATTGCGTAATTCGTATCGCAAACCTGTGTTGAGCATGAAGAAGAAATACTATCATGCACAAATCAAAATACTGAAATGATTTCAGCTTTTTGACAACATTGAAGAAAGAAAACCTGCCTAGGTACTGTGCTGTTAGAAATTTATTCGCATACTACTTTCTGAACCTAACCCCCTAGGGGGGGTCAAATCTCTAAAGAGTACCCCTTCGGGAACGGGCGCAGGGTCTTGCGTGCAAAAACAGCGAATTCAAAAGGGTAAATGGGCAAAATCAAGCAAATTACTGCAGTAATTGCAGAAAACAGTAATGAAAGGAACTAACAATTATGATTAACAGAGATATTGAAAAAGAAATGAAACTAGCAAGTCAGGACTACCACAACACGTTTTGGAACGTACTGCGCGACGCAAATGGTAATGCGAACAATATTGCAGGAAAACTGCGCCACATTCATACAGGTGCCTATGATTTGCCGACTTCTTCTCTAGCAAAACTCGAAGCAAAACTTGCAAACAAAAGTAATCTTAGAAAACTGTGTACAGTGGTAAAAGCACACTCGCAATCAAGCAAATTGTTCATCTATGAAGGTACACCGTTCACTAAATGGATGAAAGATTATGATGCGAATATCATTACGCATATGCCTATTAAAGATGGCTTTAAGCGTATTGATGTAACGGATTATACCCTAGTTAACCTTATTCGTTTGGGTACGGATTTTACAGCTGATCTTGACTTTGATATCGAAGAGTTCATCACAAGCGAACTGACAAAGCAATTTACATTGAGTGAGTCGGAAGCTTTTATAAATGGCGATGGGATAACTAAGCCGACAGGAATTTTATCAGATACATCAGGTGCTGAGGTTGCTGTGCAAGCAAAAGAGATTTCCGCAGATACCATCAAACATTTATTCTTCTCGCTAGATAGTAAGTATCGAGAAAATGCCACGTGGCTTATGAATGATGAAACTGCTCTTTATCTTCAAACCTTAAAGGACACTACCGGAGCATACATCCTACCTGATTTTGATGGCAACTTAATGGGCAGACCTGTGGTCATTGACAATGCCATGCCTTCTTCGCAAAAGGGAGCAAAAGTTATCGCCTTTGGTGATTTTTCCAACTATTGGATTATCGAACGCCATAACCCAACCATCAAGGTTCTAAACGAAATATTTTCTCTTATAGACCAGATAGGTTACCTCTCTTTTGAGTATTTGGATGGGAAACTGGTACATCCTGAAGCAATTAAAGTATTGCAACTTTCTTAAACAAGGAGGTCAAAATGCATGGATGAACAAATTAAGGATACACCGGTAAAAACCGAAGTGTTAAGAATCGGAAATACTGAATTTACGGTTAACTCTCTTGAAAGCAAGAGTGCTCAGAAAGGTGTCAAAGACCTAATCAAACACCTTATTTTAAGCAATTTAAACCATGTAATAGAAGCTAAATAACTTGATAAATTCTGAGTTATACGGGAATATATACTGACCGCTTGAAGGCTGTCGGAAAGGAGGAAAAACAGATGAATAAACTAAATAGACAGCCTTCTTATACTCTAGATAATGTAGGCAAGATAACGGCACTTTACTGCCGTTTATCCAAAGACGATGAATTACAAGGTGACAGCAATTCCATTATCAATCAAAAGAGCATGCTGAAAAAGTATGCCGAGGATAATCATTTCAACAATCTTATGTTCTTTGTAGACGATGGCTACTCGGGTACTAATTTCCAGCGACCTGATTGGCTTAAATTAACTGCTCTCATTGACGAAGGAAAGATTGGAACCATTATCGTCAAGGACATGTCACGCTTGGGTAGAGATTATCTGCAAGTTGGTATGTATACAGAGATGGTATTCCCTAACGCTGATATTCGCTTTATTGCAATAAATAACGGCGTAGATAGCAATAATCAGTCAGACAACGACATGACACCTTTCATCAACATCTTCAATGAGTTTTATGCTAAAGACACAAGCAGAAAAATAAAAGCTGTGTTTAAAGCAAAAGGACAAAGTGGGAAGCCGCTCTGCATCAATCCTCCTTACGGATATCTTAAGGATCCTGAAGATAAAAATCATTGGATTGTAGATGAAGAAGCTGCCAGTGTAGTGCGTGAAATCTTTAGACTCTGCGTTAATGGGTATGGGCCTAGCCAGATTGCCAATGAGCTAATCAAAAGGAATATTCCAACACCTTCTGAGCATTTTTTCTCTCTTGGTATTAAAATTCCTTCCGCGAAATCGGAGATTAAGGGAGTCTGGAATCAAAAAACTATCTCTAATATGCTTGAAAAGCAAGAATATCTTGGGCATACGGTCAATTTCAAAACAAGAAAGAAATCGTACAAGTGCAAGAAAACATTATTGAATCCCAAAGAAGACTGGCTAATTTTCAAAAACACACACGAAGCAATTATTGACCAGGAAACTTTTGATATTGTTCAACGTATAAGAGATGGTAGACGAGTGCGTACCAATCTTGGAGAGATGCCGGTGTTATCGGGAATGCTATTTTGTGCGGATTGTGGTAACAAGCTTTATCAGGTTCGAGGAAAAGGTTGGAGCCATGATAAAGAATACTTTGTCTGTGCTACATATCGTAAGCAAAAAGGCAAATGCTCATCACATCAAATTAGAAATATTCAGATCGAAGCAATACTGCTTCACGAGCTACGAATGATTACTTCATTTGCCAAACAGCACGAAGAAGAGTTCGTGGGACTTGTGATGAAGAAAAGCGAGAAAGAACTAACCCAAAAGTTAAAGTCCTCTAATAGGGAACTCGAGCAAGCAAAAGCAAGAATTAGCAAACTTGACACAATTGTTCAGCATCTCTATGAAGACAACTTAGACGGTAAAATTTCTGATGAACGATTTAAGAGCATGTCTGAGTCCTACGACAAGGAACAAGCTGAACTGAAAAGCAAGATTGAATCCCTTGAAGCCTTTATTTCTAAAGCGCAAGAGGAATGTCTCAACGTGGATTCTTTCTTGAAATTAGTACGACAATACACAGATATACAAGAACTTAATGCAGAGATCATTCGAACCTTTGTAGATAAGATTTATGTTGAAAAATCTGAAAAGGTAGCAGGTACAAGAACCAAGAAACAAACCATATGGATACAGTGGAATTACATAGGTGCAGTTGATATTCCACTCCATAAGTAAAATCGGCGTAGCCGGTAGTAATACCGATTACGCCGATAATTTTTTAGGAATTAAATCCCTAAGTGAATGCCCCTAAAGCACTGGCCTTACATTCGTCTCACTCATCATCTTTCTCCAGAAAATGCAATCACGGAATATAGTGCTTTGATTATACAAAATGTCTAAAAATTGTCCTAAGCCACGATTGAGTGGTCAGTATAGATAAAATTTAATCTTTTTCCTATATATTAATCCAATACCTTCTTGTCGTAACATTTCCTCTTGATAAGCTATTTTTCACTTTGTTCTCCAAAATTCCACCATTATTTTCTATAACTTTTATCGATCCAATATTGTCATCATCACATGTAATCAAAACTTTATGTAGATTCAGAGTCTCTTTACAATATGTAAGTGCCATAGAAAGCATTTTTGTTCCATAACCCTTCATACATTCAGATTGCCTAATTTCGTACCCTATGTGACCACCATAGTTAATTAAAAAAGAATTTAATTCATGCCTAATATTAATTTCACCAATAAATTTTTCATTATCTATCAGCCAAAATGTAGTAGCTCTAACATAATTTTCAGGCAGATTTATACCATGTTCATAGTTATAAGAACTCTCTATAATTGTGTCATAATTTCTAAAACGTCTTTCTGCATTCGGCCTAAAAATTTCATCTTCTTCATTTGCTTCTATATAACCTTGAATATATTTACTATCTGGTCTAATTAATTTCATAAGTTCTCCTTATTCTTAATATGCAATTCTAATAAGAATACGATTCTATTAAAATTAGAATCCATACCAGGCTGTTTAGCCTTAATAGTATTACTATTTAAAAAAAAACCACACATACAAACCTTATTAAAGAAAAATTTTTTTATTTTTCCAATAAGTGCAGGCTTTTCGAATCCATAAAATTTTTCTTTCCACCTATTTACTACTTATTACGAAGAAAACCAACTTTCATAAATTCCTTATCTCCAATACGGAACTTTTTACTATTAAACGCCACTCCCATAATTCTGCTAATAATATACTCATCAGTTATAAGCACGAAATACTGCTTATCTTTTTTATCCACCAAATAATACTGATCAGCCCCAAGAGTGGAGACAGCTTTACTGAAATCATATATGCCAAACAATGGCAATCCTCCAAGGAGAGTAGAAAACCATCCAACAAAATTATCCACTATCTTCTCAGATGAACTGTTATAAGTTTTAACAACAGTTAGCATATTGATTTCTGAGTCAGGATATTCATCTAAGACAATCTGCTCTTTAATTTTCGACTTCTTAAAACTGCTCACCCTACCGTCGAAACAATATTTATTGAGATTAATAGGCTTCTTAGTAATAGAAAAATCAACGCTATTGTTCTCATCCAAAAGATAATCAACGCTCACGCTTAGAGCAGATGCAATAAATTTCAGATTCTCGATATCCGGCAAACCCCGATTCGTTTCCCATTTTGCTACAGCAGCACGAGATACCATCAATAATTCCGAAAGCTCCTCCTGCGTCAACCCAGCTTCCAGACGAGCCTTTCTAATTTTTTCTCCCAAAGATATAACGCTACTCATAACACAACTCCTTTCAAATCACTTATTACACATCATGAAATTACTTGACGGAAACCAAATTAGTATTGAAACATTTGATTTAGATACCGCCTAATTACAAACTAACAAATAATTTACAACGGAAAAAGAAACAAGGTGAAACACTATAGTTACCAATTGTAACAGCATAAGAAATCAAATAATGTAGGGAACTTTTTTACGACCATTGCGACGGTTTGTTCCCCAAAACACAAGCAACTAAATCAATAGGCACTCGAGTAAGAAACAGCCAAAACACGCTCAAAAAACCGCTCCAAGCCAGCCTAAAGCCGTCGCATACTAAACTTTTTAACGATAGAAAAAGCTATCGTTAAAAAGTTTAATTTTCTAAAACCAAGCTTACCTCACGGTTTCCTATCATCGTTCAAGCTCCTCAAAAACATCATCTATCGGATAGCTATCACTTTGAACCGCCTGATCATAGCCTTTAGCTATCAAAGCATTAAACGTTTTCTCATCCATATCATCTTGTGCCGGAAGAGACTTTGGAATAGTAAGCGAAAACGGAATACCCTTATTAAGAATGATTTGACGATAAAACATGTCAATAGCCGTAGCCCTAGAAATTCCAATCGTTTCCAAAATCTGCTCAGCCTGCTGCTTAATATTTTCTTGTATTCTCACATTCACATTCGCTGTCTTAGTAACTGCCATATAAACCAACCTCCATACACACATCATAAAATACTGTATCGCATATCGCAACACATTCCACTTGTTGCTTCACAAACGTATACAGTATGCAATTACAATATGAATTCAAGCCCAACAATCCACCATCAGTAACGTCTCAACGAACGCAACTCACAGTACTTTTGGATTCTTATAATATTCATCAAAATTAATTACCTTATCGAATACATCACAATTAGTTTGCGCGTGCAACACAACTACAAGCTTGTTATTCCTCGTTTTAGCACATCTAATAGCTCGCACAATTATTTCACGTTCACTACAGCCATCAGCATCAGTTACACTTTTGAACGTCTCATCCAACATAATAACAGTTCGCTGTTGAGCACCAATACACTTTGTGAGCGACGTGAAATCTGGAGCAACAATAGCACCATTATCATCAAATAAGTAATCTTCAATCAGCATACAATTCTGAGTATTGTTATAATCAAACCAATCTCGCAACAATACTGATTTACCAGCACCACTAGCGCCAATAATAGCAACTGAAGAAATATCACTATCAGCAATGGTATTACTAAGATTCTGGTATGCTAATTCATTCCTCTTATACGCTTGCTGCTTACGCTCATAATTTTCCAAGCTGAAAACTCGTTGAGCAGTCTGGGTCAAAACTCCTGAATCTTGCAAAGTTTCAATCACATTTTCCAAGCTTGACGACAGCATTACCACAAAATACAACACAGCACTAGCAGAAGCAAAATTCATTGATGATACTGTAAGCATATAAAGTATTGAAAATTCCAATATTAAAGAGAGACTTTGCATCATGCAATTTCTCACTGTGTAAATATTGATAAAACGACGCATACGCTGCCAATACTTATTTTCTGACGAAGCATAATGATACTTGCGCGAACTATCAAAAATAGCACCTTGCGGTAAACTTCGCGTTGATAATAACGACGATAATGCTCCTAAGAACTTATCGCGATATTGTGCTTGTTTATCCGCAGCCGTATTAAGTAATCGAGAACCGGCATACCATATTAGACAAGATAACGGCACCATAATAATCATTATGTATACGTACTGCGGTACTGCAGCAATTGTCATAGCAAGAACTATTACTGTTTGAACAATAATAAAAATAACGTGTGCAATAGCACTCGGAATACTCATCTGTAAGTCAGAAAAATCATCCCCAAGCCTACCTAAAACATCACCTTTATTATCAATATTTGAATACTTATGCAAACGCATAATCAAACGATTATGCAGTTTTGTAAGCCGCACAATTGGCACAGCATATACAGGAAAATTAAGAGCAATAATACCAACGACAATAAGCAAGCTTGCAAACAATGCAGAAGACTGAAGCATATTTAAGTTGGTGTTCGTAGCGATATTCTCTACAAACATTAACTCAGCAAGAACTATAAGTACTGTTGCTATCGGCAAACAAATAATACTAGCGGAGAACAATTCGCGCACAGTTCTAATGAACTTACCACGTGATTCTGCACCTGTAGGAATTTTCGATTCCACACAATCCGCTTGCATAGTTTTATCACTACCAGTATTCTGCAAATGATTTTCTTCAACCACACTATGCGTGACTTGCTTAGAGTTGTTACCATAAAACACACAAGGAATATACTCTGGATTACGTGCAAATAAAACAATATGATGAACTTGAGAACTTAGCATAGCTTGTGAAACTGTTTCTCGAAGCTCTGGATTTAACACAGAAAACACGTCATCAAGCACCAAATATTCCACGTCTTGAGCAAACGCCATAGCCAACACCACGCGTTGACGCTCACCAACAGATAACGTTTCAGGATTATGCAAAAACCTATCCGCAACCTCACGCGACACATTAAATAAACGCAAGAAGTTTTCGTACTTCTGACGAGTATCATCGCTCACAATATCAAACCAAGCTTCAATAAGCCCCTGCGACATAATAGGATTACAAGGCACTAATATTTTACTACTGCTAACAATAGAATCATACGCATTCAACGCCGAGCCAGCTTCTTTAGACAAAAGAGCGAACTTATTATCAAACACAACAGAATCAGAAATATTAGTAGCATCCGCACGAGTATTCTTCATAGCATTTTGCTCTAATTGCACTAAATCCCTGTCCATTGGAAGAGCAAGCCGAATCACGCGATAATTCACAATATTATTCTGCATGGCACCATACAAATATTTAATCGCAAAAAGAATTCCAACATTAAACAACGCATTTGGAAAAATAGTTACATGAACAAGAACAACACCAGCAAGCAGTAATGTCAACCCACCTTGCTCAACAATATTACTCAATAGTTGAGGAAATATGCGCTTATACAACACTCTTTCTTCTGCTTTACGCGCATCTTCAATCGCCGTAATACCAACATTATAACGATACACTCTTGAAGCGTGAGGAAGTTTATCAATAATTTTACTGAGAAGATTACGACGTTTACCTTCTAAATCCACATAGTTCTTCCACAATACGCCAATCCAACGTATAAGGAACAAATTACCAACACATAAGAGGACTAATAGTAAAACCGCTACAATACTATTCTCGTGATATTGAACAACACAGATAGCAAAAAGAATAATAAACTGCAATATTGATAACACGAAATCAACACCATAAGCTATCTGACTTATCTGATTTGGATATGTTAATGCAGAAGACTGCAATGTTTCATCATCATTATTCTGAACAGATAAACGCACAAAACGATGGAAGTAAGCTGACGAAACAAAGCGATAAGAAGCATCTCACAACGATCTTTAGCAATAAAACCCAATGATTGTAAGAAGAAAGATAACGCCAACTTAAACGCAACAAACCCTTCAAGAAGCGTCGAAGCAGAATGTAACGATCCCATCGTATAAATAAGCAACAACATTCCAGCAAGCTGTATCAAACCAGTAATAAAAACTGATAACACCTGCGGCATAAGAACTATAAAATATACTAAAGCACCTTTTGCACGTTGATGATTCGCAACGAACGAATCATAACGAGATACAACCCTATTTAACATATACCTCCAACATACATATTCATTCCAAACCCTCTAATCTACAAGTTTCATTAACTAATTCATCATCAGGGAAACGCTTCAAATTAAGTGCAAAATATTACTATTTCTTCTTATAACCTACAGCAACATTACCTGTTTTATTAATCCCTGGTACTTTAAGAACATCAGAACTTGACTTGTCTTTTAAATCAAATTTTCCAACCAAAAATAAAGCTTTAAGTCCTGGACCAGGTAAATTGAACGATGAGTCAAATAATTTGATGGGCTTATCTCCAAGAGTGACTTTAGACAAATCATAATGAGAATCAAGAATATCCCGCGACACAAAGAGATACAACTCATCTTTGTTCACATAGTTTTCTGGTATACGAAACTCTTCTTGAGATACCGCTACCGTTTCCCAATGATACGACGCAAGCTCCGCCTTCTCCTCATCATCAGCACATCCAGCAAGAGAAAAGAGAGAACCTAGCAGCAGAAGCATAACAAGACAACTTTGAAAAATGTTTTTACAAAAAATAGTTTTACTTCTCATAACACTACTAGCCTCCTTTTCGTTAACACGACTCTGTATCAAATGATCATAAAACAAACTATTAAGTAAACAAGATCTACCATTCACTCTGATTACTGTAATAATCTTAATAAATATATTACTTTTTCGTACTAATTTGTCTAGATTATCAACGCTAATCTCTTCATTTACTAGCAAACTATACTCTTCATAAACAGCAAGGTTCACGAAACAGAAGAACCAGAAGAATCAATATCATCATGCACGTTTAATGCTTCCAACAATATTCCCTCATAAACGAAGCAATCACCTGCAAATCTTCATCTTCATAATACTCAACAAACAACTTCTTAAACTCAGAAACCTTATTTTTTGGAATAACTAGCAAGCCTTTACTGTGAGAAATCAAATAATGTAGGGAACTTTTTTACAATTTTTATACCATTTTGTTCCCCAAAACATAAGCAACTAAATCGCACAACTACTCGACAGCAAAATAGCAAAATCACATTTAGAATCTCGAGAAGCAATCTTAAATCTACCGTGCGCTAAACCTTTTAACATTTAGTCTTTACAACCACATTTCTAAACAAAGCCAATCATCGTACTAATATCTCGCCAAACGTCGGAATAAAAATTCGATAGCGCGCTAACTATTGTAATCTTGATAATATTATGATACTTTTTTGATAAAAGGAGGTTGATACTATGATTAATATTCGTCCAGTTTCCGATTTAAGAAATAAATTCCCAGAAGTAGAAGAAACAGTTATAAATTCAAATACACCAGTATTCCTTACAAAAAATGGTTATGGGACTATGGTTCTCATGAGCATCAAACAATACTCTGCCCTCACTGACGACATTGAAAGAAAACTCGATGAAGCAGATACTTTTGCCGCAAACACTTCTACGCGTCTTTCTAAAGCTGACGTCTTTGATAACGTAAGGAGAAGGATTAATGAGCAAGAACACGTATAAATTAACCTTTCTACCACTATTCAAAGAAGATTTATTAGAAACAGTTGACTATATAACCAATACACTGCAAAACCCAAAAGCTGCTCACAGACTTGTTGACGATATAGAATCAGCAATCGATAAACGGCTTGAATCGCCCCTCTTATTTGCTCCTTACCAATCATCAACAACACGAGAACACCCCTACTACAGGATTAGCGTACGCAACTTTTCTGTTTTTTACGTTGTCATCGACGACACTATGGAAGTGCGCAGACTTCTATATTCAAAACGAAATATTGACGCACTACTGGAATAACTATTCCTAATAACTATCATTATTATGTTAACGATTATTAAAAAAGCTATCGTTAAAGGTTTAAGATTTGCTTAATAGCTTGATTCTTGAGTGAAAATATTACTACTTTTCCTTATAGCCTACAGCAACATTACCTGCTTTATCAATACCTTGTACTTTAAGAACATCAGAGACTGGCTTGTCTTTTAAATCAAATTTTCCATGTAACGATCTCTTACCATAATAGCGGGATTCATTAATATCTTTCATCTGAAATTATATGCTCTATTCCACTGTGCTCCGATTTAAGATATTCTTTCATAAATGTCGGGTAAGCCTTGCACTTATCAAGCTCATCTATAGGTAACCAATGCATTGTCTCTTTAGCACCTGACTCTGTAGTGCTTTGGCTCGTAAAATCTCTTTTGCCCATGGGCTTCATCATGTAGTAGAATGTCAGCTCATGGAAGTCTACTCCTTTTAAGCCAGAGCTGCCGATGAAGAAGTTCTCGTGTATGACAGCAAGATGATCGACCTCGTAATTAAGACCTGTCTCTTCAAATACTTCTCTCTTGACGGCTTCTTCTGATGTCTCGCCCATGTGAACCGCTCCGCCAACTGAGTAGAAATAGTCGTCCTCATCATTTCTTGCAAATAGCACACAACCTTCTTCGACTATGATGGCTGCTGCTCTATATCTAAATGCTTTTTTATCGTTAATAAATCCGCAATTATGTTCCATGGTTTACTCCTTCATTTTTTATCTAATGACTGTGACTTATGGTTCAAATGCAAACAAGTTCCCAATCTGAATTGAAAACCCAAGTGATTGATACATTTGTATATCACATTGTGCACAAGCAACAGTCATTGAACTTATTGCACTCGACCCTAGAGCGTTGATATCTTCCCTCAAACAGCCAAACTTGAATTTATATATCTACTGTTTTAATAAGTTTGATTGCCCTTGATGATACTAACTCGTCTTGGCTCATTTCCAAAAGGCTCTTTTTATCTACCCACTTATAATTAACCGTTTCTCCTTTTTGAAGAGCAATTGCATTTTTCTTACAATCGGTTACGCATAGATATTCAACATAAAGAGAGTGGTAAACATCCTGCACAAATCTTCCGATCTCCATAATATTTGAAGCTTCAATACCTGTTTCTTCTTTTAATTCTCTTACTGCACATTCTAATGGTGTTTCATATTGCAATGCAGAACCACCTGCTGTCAACTCCCACATTCCACCGAATTTCTTTTCAAAATCTCTTTGCATAATAAGGTAAGTACCATCTATATGTTTAACAATTACTTCGCCCACCAAATGATACATGCCGTCAGGAATTGGTTCTCCTCTCACTAATGTAATATTCTTTAATTTATTAAATTCTTTATCATACGCATCCCAAATCTCAGCCATAAAACCCTCCATAAGGCCTGATTGTCAATTTCATTAAATATGAATTTTATCTTTCTCCAGTGGATACAAAGCCATTGTTCACTTCTACATAAAGCTTACCAATCTCAATATCCGTGATGAGCACTTGATTAGAATCAGATTCAACCTCGCAAACTTCCACATCATGTGGCAAACTCACAACAATTTCAGGCATACCCTGAGTAAACCACCTCAGCCAATTCGAAGCTGAAACTTTTTTAGTTTGAATAAGCCTTATAACATTTTGCGCTTCCTCAACCCTCAATATATCTTGTTCACAGTTAACAAATCTCACACCAAAGGTATCAGCACGTTTCACCGTTAAACGAACATCTTTCGTCTCTGCGATAAACTTCTTATTATCCATTACTTACGTTAATTAGATAAATAAATACATAAATTACAATTGAACTAGTATAGAAATATTCTATTTTTCACATAATATAGTAAAAGTAGTGAATAAAGTACGAGGAGGTAATTTGTGAAGAAAAGATATATGTTGAGAAATATTTTTAAAATCAAATATAATTTCCAGAATATTGTTTTAATCGTTTTCATTGGACTATTAGCAGGTTTCTTATCAGGATTGTTCGGTGTAGGTGGAGGAATGGTGATAGTTCCTGCATTAACTGTTTTTATGAAATTTGATCAGCGTCATGCTACTGCTACTTCTCTTGTTGCCATAATTATAACGTCGCTTTGTGGAAGCATTGTTTACGGTTTAAACGGCAAAGTGTCATTTTTATCAGCATTTTTTCTAATAATAGGTTCAGTTTTCGGATCACAAATTGGGGTATATTTTTCACATATTTTGCCTAAAAAAATATTTCCTTGGTGTTTTACACTTTTTGTATTACTAGTTATATGTTCTAGTCAAGTTTGGATTCCGTTAAGAAATGTAGATTTTAATGTTAGTTTTTTAAAAGCTATATGTCTTATATTTATAGGCGTTGTTTCTGGTATTTTTTCAGGTATTTTAGGCGTTGGTGGCGGAGGAATTATAGTGCCATGCGTGCAACTTTTGCTCGGCATGGGAGACCTTATGGCAAGAGGAACTGCTTTGCTTGTCACGCTTCCTACAGTTATAAGTGGTAGTATTGCTAATGCTCGTTACCATTATACTCATTTTACTGAAGGAATTATTATCGGTATTTTTGCGACATTTACTGTAAACTTAGGCGCAATAATTGCGCGCAGTATTTCACCTTTTATATGCAATATATTGTTTTGTATTTTTTTGTTCAGCGTATGCTTACAAATGATATTAAAAACAGGTATTTTAGCTAAGAATAAGCGTTAAATATGTAAAGTCTTTGACTTTTATTTATTTGAAAAAATAGTTTTGAATATAAAAAGTGGGGCTTAGATTTAAGCCCCACGATATAGGAGAATGTTATAAAGTAACTTTTTACAATTATGCCATTTGAGTAACATCTCTTTTTGCTTGTATAAATTTTATTATCATGTTTTTTGCGTAATAAATAATTATGCAAACTATACTGTATATCCTCACTTCACAGGGTGGGTGCAAAGTGGCGAATCGACTTGCATGGGCGCTTTGACAGAGCTTGAAATTGTATAACGCATTTCAAGCTCCTTCAAAGCGTGATTTGGCATGTAAAGTCCAGTGGACTTTACATGCCAAATCAGCCGAACGGCTACTAATAGCCGTGAGGAATAACATAATTCGCGAATGCACTTCGATTCGCTGAGCTTGCTCAAAGTTGAAAGCACAGTGTGCTTTCAACGCAAGCGAAGTACGTTAACATCCTGTGCACTCGACCCTAGAGCGTAGATATCTTCCCCCATACAGCCAAAACACGCTCAAAAACCACAAGAACTCAGCCTAAAGCCGCCACACGCCAAACCTTTTAACCATAGCCCTCACTAAGCCTTGCTACACAAGGACTAAAATGCACCCCACCTAATCAGCCTCCTGCATCTTATAGCACGGTGAAGCGCCGTGACGGTGGGAAGCACCACTTATTTTTCTTGTTTGAGTTTGAACATAAAAATAACAGATAAAGGGAAAGAAATGAATTTACACCACTTTTAGGACTTGACCTATGAAATAATTAATAGTTCCATTTTCAATCAATATATAGAGACCGAGTCCAATAAACACGACAGGTACAATTACTTTTTCGTACTTTTCCACAGTCTCTCCGATAGCAGAAATTGAGGCGAGATTTTGAGATAATTTGCATAGAACCAAAATCCCTAAGGCAAATATTACTAAACTTATACTAATCTCAATCAAACTCTTTCCTGTAAAATAAGGGATATAAATTCCTAAATTATCTCCACCCATTGCCACTGTTAAACTTGTAAATGCTAAGATTTTTGATCCATCTCCGGTAATTTTCCCCTCGATATCTTCTTCATCAATATCTTCATCCACAAAAATTGCTCTTATACCAAGACCTAGCGGAATTAGACCAAGGAGTCCGATAATCCAATCTTGTGGAATAAAATTTAAAAAGTAAGCGGCAATAAGACTAGCCAGTACAAGCAGTCCTGTACCTAAATACTGCCCTACATAAATTGATTTCAAACCTTTCTTTCCTTGACTAGCGAATAAAATAGTCAAAACAACTAAGTAGTCAATGGATGTAGAAACAAAAACTAATAAAGCGGATACTATTGTTTCCATTATTCCTCCTTTCAAAATGTTAAATTTTTTAGACAAGGGGGTGCAAAGTGTGTGCACTTTTTAACGTTAACATCCTGTGCACTCGACCCCATAGCGTCGATATCTTCCCTCATACAGAAAAATCGCACTCAAAAATCACGAGAACACAGCTTAAAGCTGCTTCGCATTAAACCTTTTAACGATAGCCCTCACTAAGCCTTGCTGCACAAGGGCAAAAATGCACCCACCTATTAAGCCCTTGACATCAATACGACAGTCTCACGTGTATCAAGACTACCCTTATGATAACCATGCATCAATAAAAGAGCCTTAACGTTCATTGCAGGAGAGAAACTGGCAAGGGGAATGTCGTATGATGATAAAAGTCTAAGGCACTACAAACTGGGATTTGGATTTTACTTAAAATTGTATTATTTTATTAGCGATATCTTCTACAAATCGCTTATCGTGTTCCACAAATATGAGTGTAGGCTTTGCTTCTTTTATAATTTCCTCAATCTGTATTCTTGATATTACATCTATATAATTCAGTGGTTCGTCCCAAACAAATATATGAGCTGGCTTTGAGAAACTTACAGCAATTAAAACTTTCTTTTTTTGTCCATCACTATAATTCTTCATATCCATTTCAAATAATTCTCTTGAAAAATCTAATTTTCTTAGAATTGTTTTACACAATGTTTCATCAACATCTTGCTTGTGAATATATTCATTTAGGCTACCTGTTAAATTAGATGTGTCTTGAGGAATATACGAGATTTTTAAATTACCTGCTAATTTTATCTCACCTGTATACTCGTGATTTATACCTAATAAAATTTTAATCAAGGTTGATTTTCCGCTACCATTACCCCCATATATAGCCACTATGTCGCCTTGCTTTATCTCGAAACTTACATTATTTAGGATCTGTCTCTCTCCATAGCATGATGATAAATTGCTAACCGATATTAGAGGATTTTTATGATGATGTAATGGATGCAATAATAGACTTTCCTTTGTTTCGATATCTTTTAGTAAACTCTGTTTTTCTTCTATTGCCTTGTTTTGTCTATTCTCCAAATTCTTAGATTTTTTCATCATCTTGGCTGATTGATGACCTATATGTCCTTTGTCTGGTTTTACACCTGATACTTTTACACCATTTTTAGTATTTTCAATTTTATCAGACCAAATTTGACTTTGTCTTGCAGACTCTTTTAATCGTTTAATATCTTTTCTTAATCTCTCATTTTGACTAATTTCAAATTGGTCTTTCATCACTTTGTTTTCATACCATGATGTAAAATTTCCCGATTGGACATCAATAGAATTCCTGTTAATAGAAATAACATGATTGATACAACCATCTAAAAAATCTCTATCATGAGATATAAGCAAAAATCCTTTTTTACTTTTCAGATATTCACTTACAATTTTTCTTCCGTCCATATCTAAATGGTTTGTTGGTTCATCAATAAGTAAAAAGCCATCTTCTCTTGTAAACAAAATAGCTAAAAGGATTTTTGTTTGTTCCCCTTTAGAAAGCGTTTCAAACTCTCTGTAAACAAGGTTCTCATCTACATTTAGCAAACTGAGTTCTCTAAATAACTTCCATTCTTCATCATCTGATATTAGTTCTTTATATAACTCAATTCCTAATTTTGAAGTATCGCTTATATTTGGTGGAAATTTAATAAATTCAACATCCTTGCTTATTTTACCTTGATAAGTTTCTTGATTTAAAAGTAACTTAAATAGAGTTGATTTACCGATTCCATTTCTTCCTATCAATCCCGTTTTCCAGTTTGTATCAAAGGAAAACGATACATTTTTAAATATGGGTTTTACATATCCATAATATGAGAAAGTGAGGTTTTCAATTTTAATTACTGACATAAAACGCCTCCCTAAATTATCATTTACCGCCCGGGTGCAAAGTGTGTGCACCTTTTAACGTTTAGTTTTTCATGTATTACTACGGTTATCACTGCTTTGCTTTTCAGTCATTTCAATTCTCGATTAGGTAATTTTCCAGTTCTCAAAGCGACAGTAACAAACTCAACCTCTTGCAAGCACTTCTCGCAAAGTTCATAACCTTCGTTAAAGTTCACTCTTGACCTAAATGTGCTAGCAATGAATTCGCATGGTGAGGTGATCCTTTCAACTACACCGCACCGTTC
Organism: Gardnerella leopoldii; assembly: GCF_003293675.1. Lineage (NCBI taxonomy): Bacteria > Bacillati > Actinomycetota > Actinomycetes > Bifidobacteriales > Bifidobacteriaceae > Gardnerella > Gardnerella leopoldii. Next base: position 338,074 of record NZ_CP029984.1, on the reverse strand, counting down.
GCACTCAGCATACACATTCCCATCCTTAATCGGAATAAACATTCCATGATCTTTCTCATTTCCCATGACGCTAACATCTTCGAAATCATCAAATTTTACATAGAGCATATACGGCTTCCTCCTTTATCGGTATGTCTATATACGCTCTAATTCCAACTTATATCAAGTTTTATTGCTTCTTTTTTGATCTATATGTCTGCTACTTCGCAATAGCTTTCCCATTAAGACAGTGCACCACGTAATGCGCAAAACCATCGTTTTTACAATTTACCTTCTTCTTATCTGAAACCTCGGTGACACCATTCTCACAATCTACTTCAAGGCTTGCATCCTTGGTGATTGTTCCTTCTAAAATACTCATGCCATTTAACGTATCAAGCGTACAAACATGAGTTACTTCTACGTTTGTTGCTGAAGCCAACCCATTATAACATTTAAGAAAGACATCATCCGCCTTCAAATTAACAACTTCTACCTTGCCATTGTTCACTTCTACATAAAGCTTACCAATCTCAATATCCGTGATGAGCACTTGATTAGAATCAGATTCAACCTCACAAACTTCCACATCATGTGGCAAACTCACAACAATTTCAGGCATACCCTGAGTAAGCCACCTCACCCAATTCGAAGCTGAGACTTTTTTAGTTTGAATAAGCCTTATAACATTTTGCGCTTCCTCAACCCTCAATATATCTTGTTCACAGTTAACAAAGCTCACACCAAAGGTATCAGCACGTTTCACCGTTAAACGAACATCTTTCGTCTCTGCGATAAACTTCTTATTATCCATTCCTTAAGCACCTCCTCGTGCACATACTAATAATCAGGTTTCATTTTACCTTTTGAGCTATATTTTCCCACTTCACAGGGTGGGTGCAAAGTGGGTGCACTTTTTAACGTTATCCATCTTGTACACTCGACCCTAGAGCGTCGACATGTTTCCTCAAACAGCCAAAACACGCTCAAAAACCGCGAGAACCCAGCTTAAAGCCGCTTTGCATTAAACCTTTTAACGATAACTCTCGCTAAGCCCTGCTACACAAGGGCAAAAATGCACCCACCTATTAAGCCTTTGACATCAATACGACAGTCTCGACGTGGATTGAGAGAACTCCAAGTATATTTACACTTTTTGAGTGCACACTATGGATATTGGGTGCACTTTTTAACGATAGAAAAAGCTATCGTTAAAAGGTTTAAGATTGGCTTAATAGCTTGATTCTTGAGCATAAAAAACAGCCTAGAGAGGATTTCCCCTAGGCTGACTTTTGTAACATTTCAAATGCTAAAAGTACTTTGGCTTTTATGATGCTCTTTGAACATCCACACTAATCTCTGATTTAAAAGTTACGCTGAACCTGTCTTCGTAAACTTTTATTTTCTTGATGTACTTTCTTACCAGCTTCTCGTCATACTCACTAATATCATGACACTCACTTTTCAGAAAATCTTCCATTTCTCTGATTCGTCTTTTAGCATCTTCTTGACCTGCTTTTTCTATAAGAAGCTGCTGTTTCTTAACTTTAAGCTCATCAATCTCGTTGGCAGTTTTCGTGTAGTCTTTTTTAGCTTTAAGCAAGGTTAGTAGTATCGCTTGTTTGTCTGCAATTCTTTTATCAACCGTTTCAATCTCACTTAAGTTGTTGCCCGCGATAATTTCTCTAATATTATTCTTCAACGTATCCAATACTTCATCCGATATACTAAACACCTTGTTTATGGCTTTCACTATGGCAGATTGCAGTTCGTTCTCTTGTACTGTCGGAGCATCGCAAGCACTAGGACCGTTTTCCACTCTGGTGCAACAACGCCAGACAACAGAATGCACTCCTCGGTTGTTCCAAGCAATTCTTCTGTAAACATCCCCGCATTTAGCACAAACACATAGGCTGGATAAAGCGTACTTACTGGAATAAACTCTCCTTTTTTTGTTCTCCTCACCGCTAAACATGTTGGCTCGTCTTAACATTTCTTCTTGAACTTTAAAGAAAATATCTCTTGGAATAATAGGCGTGTGGCTATCTTTTACATAATACTGTGGTTCTGTTCCATCATTTTTTATACGAACATGGTTAATAAAATCTGTCGTGATGGTTTTTTGTAAAAGAGCATCACCAATATATTTTTCATTTTGCAAGATGCCTTTAATATTAGATAAATTCCATTTTAAATGCCCGGCACCGTTTTTAATGCCGTCTTTTTCAAGGCCCTCCGCTATGTCTCTAAGACTTGCTCCTTCTAAATATTCTCTATAAATCCTTCTTACGACTTTTGCTTCCTGTTCAAGAATTACAAGATTCCCTTCATCGTCTTTTGTGTATCCTAAAAACCAGTTATGGTTGATTTGCACTTTGCCTTCCTGGTAGCGAAACTTAAGTCCAAGCTTCACATTCTGAGAAAGCGACGCTGATTCCTGTTGAGCTAAAGAAGCCATGATAGTAAGCAATAGTTCTCCGCTTGCTTCCATGGTGTTGATGTTTTCTTTTTCAAAAATGATCGGAATGTTTTTGTCTTTCAACTGTCTAACAAACTTTAAACAGTCGATAGTGTTTCTCGCAAAACGGCTAATCGACTTAGTGATAACCATGTCTACTTTGCCACTCATGCAATCGTGGATCATGTCATTGAAACCGACACGTTTTTTCGTGCTGGTTCCTGAAATACCGTCATCAGCGTAAATGCCGGCAAACTCCCAGAGAGGATTTCTTGAAATATAATCCGTATAATGCTGAACTTGCGTGTCATAACTTGTTGCCTGTTCTTCACTGTCAGTACTAACACGACAATACGCTACTACTCTTAACCTCGGCTTATCTTCATGCTTATCTACCGTATTCCCCGCTATTTTTCTTGGTGGAATAATTGTAACGTTGGCATTCATTTTACACCTCCTTGATTTGACTGTACGCGTATACTGCTTGACGATAAGGATCATCATATTTCTTTTCTACCTTTTCTAACTGGTAGCTTGTAATAAACCGAATTTCCTTTATTGGCTTAGGCTCTTTATAACGATGATTCCTGATAGCATTCTCATGCCTTATTTGTTGCACTTGTCTAAACATATCCTCATCGATAATCTGAGGATAAAACTCTGTTCCTAAATACAATTTCTTGCTAAGAATTTTGCCCGTGACTGGCCAAGCCCTTTTTATACCTGATTTTTTAGCAGCTTGAGAAATATTTTTAAATTCAAGATAGAAACGAAAAAACTCTCTTACTTCTTGAGCTTTTACTTCATCTATAACCGCTTTACCGTCTACTATTCGGTAACCATATGGGATGCGTGCCATGTTTCTTTCACCTCTTCTTCTAATTCCAATCCACATTTCAAATGAAAAATAAATTCTGTTCTGCTTTTAACTACGACATCGTCTACAAAATCCAGAAAATCCTCGTCCTTAAACTCGCTAAATACTTCTGTGACACTTACGAACCGTTGAAGTTTTTGCACCTCGTTTAAGTGCGTTAAGTTACCGTTTAGGCTGTTGGAAAGCTGAAGTTTTTCCTTAAGACAAGTATCCATTTCCGTTTTAAGCTGATTGCTTTCCAGATAGTAGGAATCCATCTCAATGTAGCCACCGGCTAAAAGCTTACTGAGTACTTGCTCTTGTTCTTGCAATTTAGCTATTTTTTCTTCGAGTTCGATAACTTTGTTCAAACCGTCTTTATTATTCACGTTTCTTAAGCTTTTTATGAAAGGCGTTAATATTTGAGCAGATGTTGCTTTGAGCTTGTTAAGTATTTGAAGAAAAGCTAATTTAACATACTCCTCTTTTACAGCTTTCATAGGGCAGCATTTAATTTCACGTATGTGCTTGGTACAACACCAAACAACATAGGTTCCATCTTTTTTATGCCGGTCGTGTTTCTTTAACCTACTATGGCAATTACCGCAGTAAAGTTTTTCTGAGAATGTGTATCTAGCAAGGTATTTATTACTACCGCTGGTAATATTTAGTTTTAATTTTCTCTTCTGTCTAAGATCATGCACAAGATTAAAAGTTTCATGACTGATGATAGCCTCGTGATGGTTTTCAATAACATACTGTTTTTTCTCGCCACAGTTTTTATGGCGGTTAAAACTATCATCCGTAAATGTCTTTTGAAAAATTACATCCCCTGTGTATGTTTTATTAGTCAGAACAGCGTTCACAGTAGTTGAAGTCCAGTTTCCGCCCTTTTTAGTTGGAATCTTTTTATCGGTCAATACTCGTGCTATTGCTTTTCCGCCCATGCCGGAAAGAGCCATGTTGAAAATTTCTTTTACTACCTTGGCTTGCTCGGGAACTATAATCATTTTCTTATTCTCGTTTTTATACCCATACGCAGGGCAGGAAATGACGAAGCTTCCGTTTTCGAACCTTTTTTGGATTGACCACGTGTTGTTTTCCGAGATGGATTTTGACTCGCTTTGTGCTATGGAACTCAGGATAGAAAGCATGAGCTCCGAACTCATATGCTCGGTATCAATGTTTTCTTTCTCAAAATACAAATAAATACCAAGACCGGTAAGTTTTCTAACTATTTCAAGACAGTCAACCGTGTTTCTTGCAAGCCTACTAATAGACTTTGTAACAATCCTGTCTATCTGACCGCTCTCACAGTCTTTAAGCAGTTGTTTAAGACTTTCACGCTTATCGATTTTCGTGCCACTAATACCCTCGTCAAAGTAAAGCCCCGCATACTCCCAGCAGGGATTAGACTTAATATAGTTTTCGTAATGCTCCTTTTGCACTTCTAGACTGAGAAGCTGCTCATCACTATCACTAGAAACTCTCGCATACGCTGCAACCCGCGTCTTTTTCTCAAAACCAGTTTTTCGCATTGTAGAGTCTATTTTTATTATTTCTTTCACTATTTCCCTCACTTTCAGCTAATACTATTCATCACTCTAAAAGCAGTGTTTATCAAGCTTTTAACCCAATAATTCCTTGTAAAACGGGTGAAATTTTTCCCTGTTAAGACGGCTTATTTTTTCTTTTTCTTGCTCGCTGATAAGCCCTTTTTTAAAGAGTGAAACGGTAAGTTTTTCGGCTATTTCAAAACGAAAATCCGCCTGCATACTCTCTTTTGTCCAAGCTCTCGCTTTAACATCCTTTAGCCCGTGAGCATCATTACTTATTTGCATGATGCTCACCTCCAAAACGATGTTCTATATAGCAGGCGTGGCAGCAGTATTTTCTGGTTTTATTACCGTAAGAGATAAAAGAATTTTTGCAGTTAAGACAAGCACACTCATAGTTTGCCTGTCTTTTTACCAACTGTGTATGCTTGTTCCACCACGTGTTTCTACACGCGTCAGAGCAGAAACGTTTAACTTTTCTTCCTTTGTTTTGCTTAATTGGTTTTGAACAAGATTCACATAATTCCGTCTGTATTTTCATAGACTGGATTACGCCTAGACTATTACGTTTGCAGTAGCTTTTAATCGTATTAACGGAAACATCCATACGGTTTGCAATCTGCGTATAGCTAAGACCTTCATCTCTTAGTAATTTGACTTGCTGTTTTTCTTCCACATTCATTTGCCTGTGCCTCCTTACATCACAGGCAAAGAAAAAACAGTGTTTTTTAACCTCTTGACTTGACAATTTAACCTTAAAAAATAAAAAAAGCCCGAGGATTGCTCCAATGTAGGAACAAGCCTCGGGCTTTACAAGTTTCAAACTGTTTTACAAGAGTTCGTTTACTCGTTTTTGTACCGTATCATAATCGTATCCAGCTTGAGCTAGACGCTGTTTACGCGTACTACCGTTACCCCAAGCGCCTCGGATTACTTCACGGGCAAGCTCATCAACCGACTTTCTACAGGCTTTAACACCAAGCAGCTCATTAACCTTATTTTGCACGCTCGCATAATCGTATCCGGCAGAAGTTAAACGCTGTTTACGCGTGCTGCCGTTACCCCAAGCGCCGTTAATAACTTCTCGCGCCACCTCATCAATACTTGACGTGCGCGCAGCTTGGTCAGAGCCGCCGTTTTTACACCCGTTTAATCCAGCGTTTTTAATAATGCTCGGATAATCCACGTAAGCATAATCCATATCAACTCTGCCAGCTACTCCAGGCACACTGCCACTTGACGAGTATTGCCAAAGACCATACGAACCCTGATAACTGCAGTGCGTGTTCCACTGTGCGATCCACAAAGCGTAACGGTTTCTAACATGAGCGGACACAAGATTATTAGCAGTTGAAAGCGAAGTGTAAAAACCTGCATAATACCCGCAATCTTCCAGCTTATTGCAAAAACTGGTAATCAGCGAATCGCAGAAAGCTCGCCCACGGTTAAGCTGGCTTTTTTCTTCCAAATCAAAGTAAACAGGATACTCAAAACTCTTACCTGAAAGCATGTTCATTAAGCTTTGAGCTTCCTCAGCTGCCTCAGAACTGGAGTTTGCGTACGAATACCAGTAGGCTCCAACATCAAGACCAACTGTTTTTGCTTTACGATAGTTCTGTTCAAACCACTTGTCTTTGCATCCGATGCCGTATCCTGCTCGAATGATCACAAACTCAATGCCGGATGCTTTCACCGCGTTGAAATCAATGTCACCCTGCCATTCTGACACGTCTATTCCTTTTTTACTCATGAGTATTGTCCTTCCTGTTCTTGTCGTGTAATTGTTCTAAAACGTTTTTTAATTTCTCAGGCACGGGAAGCCCCAGGTGAGCCGCGTTTTCGGTTAAAGATAATCCTTCGTTAGATAGGTAGAAGAAAATTACCGCGGTTCTAATCACGCTTCCTTGCTTCAAAACATGAAAATCTATAATGTTTGCTATACCAACAAGCATAAAAATGAGCACCTTTCTAAAAATGCCCTTAAAACCAATGCTGCTAGACAGTTTCTTATCCGTAACAGCACACATCACGCCTGTAATATAATCCGCAACCACAAATAAAACGAGTGCGAGGATAAGCCCGTCGCACCCGCCTAAAAAGTATCCCAGCCAGCCGCCTACCAGTGTGAAAGCCAGTTGAGCAATATTCCAAAATCCTCTCATAATTCTCCTTACAAGTTTTCCTAACATTTGCCAGTACTCTTATAAAAACAAAAAACAAAAAGTAGAAAGTAATAAAAAAGGACAGGCATGGTTTAACCCACACCTGCCCTAACATTTCAGCATTTCAGCATTTCAGCATTTCAGCATTTCAACTGATATTATTTTTCAACACATGACTACTCCTTACCATCTTTTACACCTTCCTCAACCATTCCACCTTTTACACTTTTCCCAGCCGCTTCAGTTTTTTCATCTTTTTCAGTTTTTTCGTCTTTTTCGGCTTTTATTTTCAAAATTTCGTCGTTAAGTTCGCGTTCTCTAGAATTAAAATAGTCTTTTAACTGTTTCACATACGCTTCATATTCCATCGAGTTTTCCGCAATCACTGCCGAACGCATATCAGATAATACGCTTGCAACAATGCCTTCTATCATGTAAGTAGGTATTGGTATTTGCTTATTCAACTCGACTATTTTTTCGTTTAACTCAGCCTTATATTTTTGCACAGCTACCGCGTAGCTAATTGTCGGTTTTACCACTACTCTCCTCCAATCTTTTTTAGAATAATATCCAGCTTGTGGCTGATTTCGCATAAAATTTTCGTATTATCAACTACAGGTGTCGTAATACTTTCTGTCACATCTTTTAAGCGCGTGCCCTTATTAGCCACTATTTTGTTTGTGTGAATAATTAGTTTTTCCATAACAAATTCTCCTCTACTTTCACTTAACGCTTCCACCCGCGCTTTTTAATAGTATTTAACTTTCATGAGTATCCCGTTTTTAAACACCATGTGAGCGTTAGAACCCCATTTTGAAGCTTTCCCATCCTGGTTCATTTCAATAATCTGCACATAGTTAATATCCGCGTCTACTCCTGCACCGTCTTGCCAAACAGGATCTATAATCTTGTTACCATGCATGTAAAAGTTACATCCAGCGTGAATACCATACTCTTTATAAATGCTTTGCGAACGTGAAAAACACAGCATAGTAGCGTATGTTTCTTCATCAGCTGATTTACGCTGCGCGAAAGCCATATACTTTCCGTCGCTAGTAAGATGAAAAACTAGACCCTTGTGAGAATTATCTTCTTCCCACTCGCCGGTTCCAACATAGCCAATATACACGCCGTTACGGTAGAAGTTGTTCCCATTTTTATCAAAAACAGCTCTTTTATGATCCTCATCAACTTCACCATCATAAAGCTCTATCTGCCCGGGTGTTATTTGCACGTATTTACTCGAATGGTTAAACCCGAGAAGGAAACTGTTATAGTTTTGCTGCATGAAACTACCAAAATCACCTTTTTTAACCATTGAAGATATGGAATCTTCTACTATGGTTAGTTTAGAAATAGCCTTATCAGCCGTGAATTTAGCAGCCTCAATGTCTTTATCTTTAACTCTGATCCAAGCGAACGTTCTAAAACTACTTATACTGTCAGCTGAAACGTAATGCCATAGTTTGCTTGTTCCACCTTTATACGGGTGTTCAGACTCAGGATAATTTTCACCTTCAACCTCAATAATGTTAATATCTTCAGGCAGTTTAGACACGTATCCTGAAATTTCTCCTGAATACTCTTTTTTAATGCTATCAATCTTAAAACCATAATTGTCAAACGGAGACCAGTTAGTTCTAAAATGTAGCCAAAACTCGTTTGATGGAACAAACACTGTTGCGCCAGAAATTTTTTCACCAGTTAAACCCGGTATAGCGTAAATTTTATCCTCATACTTGTAAAAAATGTCTACAAAATCGTCAAAAGCTGATTCCGTATGCGACTTCTCATTAAATTTTACAGCTAAACTTTCCTGCTTAACAATAAGCCTGTAAGCGTAGCCGGTTGACGTGTCGTAGAAAAAATCACCAACATGCTGCATTTTTTCACTATCATTCAGCCACAAGCTCATAGGAGCGTTAAACTGGCTTGGAGTATACGAGCCGTAATAGTTACCGTTTTTCTGTTTAAGACTATGGTTAACGCTTTCAACACCAGCCTCAATCTTACCGTCTGTAACATTTAGTTTCGTGTTGATTTCACTTATCGTGTAATAGTTTTCAAGCCGCCTACCAGTGTCTTTTATAGCCTCGTTTTTTGCTTTACTAATCTGCTTTTCTACCTGTGAAGTGTAAGAAACTGAAAGTTTTTCCGCGTCAATCGAATGTCCGATAATCCTGTCACCATACACCATGCCGTCAAGAGTCATCGCAGTACTGTAAGGGCCTGAAAAACCGTTATGGCTTCCAGCAATACCATTCATGTTAACCTGTAAAACTTTCGTAGCAGTGTTCTTATCAGGCGTATCCATGTAAAGGTCACGAACCCACATGCCTTTACTATCGTATTCGCTTATCTTATAGCCGCTTTGAGAATTACCCATTTGCGCTTTAATATTATCGATCGCAGCTTTAACACGCTCGTTATCAATTTTTCTAGCTTCAACCGCTTCTTCTTTTAACGTTTGAACAGCATGCGACACGTTTTGCACATACCCTTTAGAAATCCTGCTCGCAAGCACGATTCTAACTTCGCCTGGTTTTTGAATCGGTATAGTCTGTTTTACTACAGGAAACACACGGTCCATGCCAAATTGTGGAGCGAGACAACGAACCCTATCCCCACACTCAATCGTCGCATAATATAAACCTAACTCGGATAAGTCAACCGCGCTAAGGCTTATTTCTACATGCTCAAACTGGTTATCCTGTAACCATTTAGTAGCTTTGCGCATAAGATTAGTTGGAACTGTCACATTATTGAAATTAACAACTTTACAAACCCAGCCGAATGTTTTTTGCGCTTCACGAGATACTATATAGTTTTTCCCATTGTTTATTGAAGTAATATCAACATGCTTTTTAAGAACCTCGTTTTCACCATTCTCGTTTTCCAACTCTTTTCCGAGAGGAATAACCGCTGTAGTAACATCCTCTGCTGAAAGGTTTTCCGCGTATTCAAGCAGGTTCAAACCGAAACTAATATGCTGGCTTGTAGCTTTACCTATTTCTTCTAAACGTAGGTAGTCTAAGTAAAGTTTCCCGTCTTCTTTCCTAAGACGCAAATATCCGCCAAGTTTTTCAACCATTTTACCCATAATCGCTTCAAGCGTGGTTTCAAAATTAGTAAACCTGTAGAGCGAATCATTCGAGTCAGATACTGTGACGAAACCAATTCTTATTTTCTTATAATCATCTACCTGACTGTTATGAGCTTGTAAAAGTTTTTCTAAAAGCTGGTAGGAACTCTGATCATGATATTCTTTCTGAGGTTGAATACTATCAGCTAAGTAAGTTAACAACCCTACGCAAGTTACTTTCTTACTACCATACAAGTTTTTTACTTGCTCTCTAACCTCGCCGAAGAAAATCTCCTCATCGTCACGCCACACGCTTACTATTGATTTCCGGTTTTTAATAAGCTCATAGCAAGGGTTTTGACTAGGGCAAGTAAACGTTAACGTTCCCGCAGTATTAAGCTCCAAGTTTAACGTAATATCATCAAGTACTGCTTTATCATCATTCGGATAGTAAATCGTATTACCGTCAAGCATGATCCTGTACACTCACAACCACCCCCTTTTATAGGAAATATTTACCATCCCGTTTCCAACGAATGTTAAACTCATGTTTATTTTTGAACGAAGCTGTGGGAAACGGTTAACACCTGTTTTAATCTCATACTTTTTACCATTAGAATCCAGTAGCATACTGTTAGATGACAGGTTGTTAAATTCTGGAATCAGTGTCATATCAAAATCGTGAACGAGTGTTATTTCACGCTTATCATCTACTTGCACACCCCATATTGTGTGAACCCCATCCGAATCATCTACACTATACTTATATGGTTGCAGCTTATAGTTGAGTGTGAGAGTTGAATAGTTTTTATCCGATTTAAAACCACTAACCCACACTCGACCCTGATAGTAGAACAATGGTTCATCATCAAGAGACAGTTTCACACTCTTACCGTGGATTAACGTTTTAACCCTATGGCATGTTTCACTCCACTTGTTTTTGTCTGCAACAATGAATTCGAAACAGCCTTCACGCATCTCGTATAACACTTCACCAGCAAGACTTTCACTAATATCAATACTTTCCTGCCTGCCTGGTATTTGCAAATACTCTAATTTAGGTTCTGGAAGTTGAACGAGCGGACGGCTTGTAGCAACAAGCCCTAGATCGTTAAAACTATGCAACCCGTTTATTAGCATCCCATACACTTCTACCACCCCCTTGCTTTTCTTGTTTGAAGCTTAAAAAGCTCACTGTCCATCCTGTGCGCGATACCACCCACTAGTTCACCAGTGTCGAGCACAATACTCTGGTTAGAAAACTGTGGGAAATACGCGTCCATAATCGCTAGAATCTGGTTCATAACACTAAGCATTTGCATGTTTGCTCCAACAGTCATGTTTTCTAAACTATTCAACCCCATAATCACTTCCGGGCCTTTCTCTCCGCCGCCAAGCATACGCCCGTTTTTCTCACCGAAAATAGTCGCCCCGTTTAACAGCATCGGCTTGTTCATTGCTTTCTTATACCAGTCGATAGCAAGATACGGTACAGACGGTGGCGTAAGAGAGAATTGTCCTTTAATACTAAAATGCGGCAGTTTAATATGAGGAAGACTAAGTTTTATGTTAGAGAAAAACCCTGTTATAGCGTCGATTACTGCTTTAACCTTGTTTTTCGCCGCTTCAATCGGAGTGATGATAGCGTTTTTAATACCATTCCAAATTGACACAACCGTGTTTTTAATACCGTTAAACACAGACTTAACCATGTTTGCTACTGAATTAAACACTGTTGAAATGCTTGTTTTAATACCGTTTACCACGCTCATGATTGCAGTTTTAATACCATTCCAAACACTTGTTGCAGTGTTTTTAATACCGTTTAAAACGTTAGTGAAAAACGATACGATACCATTCCAAACATTCATGAAAAAGTTTTTCACACTCGACCACAGTTTGTTCCAACTAGTGCCAAAGAAAGACAAAAACACGTTAAAAACGTTTTTTAACGTGTTCAATACTGTTATGAACGTGTTTTTAACCGCGTTCCAAACAGCGGTAAAAATTTCTTTTACACCATCCCAAAGCTGAGACCAGTTACCGGTGAATAATCCTATAAAAACGTCTAAAACGCCTGTGATTAAATCAAGAACGGTTTTGAAACTAGTAAAACTTAAATTTAAAGCGCCTTCAAACAGTGGAGCTAGAATAGCACACAAACCATTCCACACTGTTTTAAGCCCTTCAACAATACTCGTGAAATCAATACCAAGGCTTGACAGTTTTTCTTTAACACCATTAACAAAATTAGTGAAAGTTTCCTTAATTTTCTCCCAAACAGCAATAACACTGTTTCTAAACTCTTCGTTAGTGTTCCATAAGGTTACAAAAGCTGCTACCAGAACACCAATAACCGCAACAACCGCGAGTATTGGCGCGGATACTCCACCTAAAACAGCGCCTAACCCTTCAAGAATGCTAGAGCCGGAAGTAAAACTTGCGAACATTTTACCTATAAACAAAGCTAGTTTAGAAAACCCTTGTATAGCAACACCTATTTTAGAAATACACGTTCCAAGAACCACTAAAAAAGGGCCGACTGCCGCAGCAATCAGCCCAAGTGTCACTATAAGTTTTTGGCTTTCTGGAGAAAGCTGTTTAAATTTAGAAAGCCATGCTGATATTTTCTGCATTAATGGTGTTATGACGGGAAGTAAAACATTACCAATAGTCGCAGCAATATTCTGCAACTCTGTTTTTAGAATCTTCATAGAACCCGAAGCGCCCGCGGCTTCACGCCCAGCCTGCCCTTGAGCGTCAGCAGTCTGCTCCATAATAAGAGCCAAAGTAGCAGCCTGTTTCGCTTGCAAGCTCATCGCGCCTCTACCATCATGCAAACCCATGGCAAGAGCTTTAGCTTTAATAGTCGCCTCGTTAACACCCATACCATAATTGTCAAGCATCGCATTATTACCTTTAAGCGCGCCTGTTAAAGCAAGAACAGCAGACTCGGTTGTGCCACCAAACATAGCAGACAAGTCGCCTGCAAGAGCAACCAGCTTCTGACTCATCTCAGCTGCTTCAGCATCACTTTTCCCACCAATATTTTTCAACATCGCGCCCATAGTATTCGCATACTCTAAAGCTTGACCTTGAGCAATACCATAATAGGATTTCAAACTTCCTGACCATTTAAGCATTCTGTTAGCAGACTTACCGTAAATCTGCTCTGTCGCACCCATAGCATCCTGTAAGTCTGCTGCAGCAGTAAAACCAGCAGTACCAATAGCAGCAATCGGCAGCGTAACTTTCGTGCTTAAACTTTGACCAAGAGATGACATACCATCTCCTAGTTTCTTTATCTTTTTACTCGTACTATCAAACTGGCTACTAAGCTTGGTTAAACTAACACTACCTACCTGTTTTAATTTTTCTTTTAAACTATCAAGATTATTTTCTGTTTCAACAATCTCACGCTGTAACGCATCATACTTGTCTCTACCAAGCTCCCCGTTTTCCAACTGTACTTTAGCCTGCTTATCCGCCTGTTTCAAAACGTTAAGCTTATTAGACGTTTCTTGGATTTCTTTCTGCAAAAAAGCCTGCTTTTGGCTTAAAAGCTGCGTGCTTGTCGGATCAAGTTTCAAAAGCCTATTAACATCACGAAGCGACTGCTCGGTTGAGCGAATAGTCGAATTCACCTGTTGTAAAGACTTATCTAAGCCTGTAGTATCCCCACCAATTTCAACAGTAATACCTTTAATCCTGTTTGCCATAACTTCACCTCCCTTTTTCCATTAATTTAGGTATGAAAAAAGCACCTACTATTTAGTAAGTGCTAGAAATAATCTTCAATGATTAATTTATCAGTAAATCAATCTATTCAAGTTCTTTAGTTCTATTTCATTTATATTTATGTTCGTATAGCCGTCTTTCAATAATTCTACTCGTACAGATCTAAATAAATCCTCACATACATCTGGACGATTTAATGTTTTTAATCGATCATCATAATGTACTGTAGTTGTCAGAAATAACTTATCACAATCTATTCTAGTTGGTCGCGTAAATGGATTCCTAGATATATCTGGCTGCTCATCATGATAATGAACCATTGGGTTTCTAATAAGCATATAAGGTTTTAGTGTTTGACATTTAATATACTCATACACTGTACCCGAATGTTTATTACAAATATACATATGTGAAGCCACAGCCATCCCATCCGATATAGACGGATAAGGCACTTTCATCCTCACAACATCTTTTTCGTTAATCAATCAGAAGCCTCCCTTCTTCGTCAATATCGACGAATACTGGATTATGGAGTTCTTCATTTTCCGCAAGAGTAAGCATCATATCGAAATGTTTCTCCGTAAGTAATTCCGAATCAGATTTTGAAAATACAAAGTATTTTTTATCTAAATTTATAATTTTTGAGTTTTCTACCATATTTGTTGAATACATTGCATCTAATGCATCGATCAGTTTTTTATCATTATAATTGAAGTCCGATTCATCTAAATCTACTTGATACTCACCAGACACAATGCGATTTTCTTTTGATTTCCAAAGATTCATCTGATGTGTAAGATCAGATAATTCCTTTTCCGTCATAGTACCAACTATAAAAGCGCATTTTTCAGCCCTTTTAACATTAATAGCTTCAACATTTTTATCATACGCATTCTGAGACGCCACATTAAAGCTTGCTCTTTCCTTAGTATAATCTCCCCAAACATTACTAAATACCGGACCTTTTTTATACCCTCTTAAATGACTAAAATCAGGTGTTTCTCCAGATACTTTCGTAAAGGCTTCATAAAACAGCAAAAATTTTTGCAACTTTAAAGGGGTCTCATATGATGTATTGTCATTATTCTTTAGCCAACCACTTAAATATAGTTTTCTTTCATTTGAATAAATCATATTCATACTCCTTTCGTAAATCTTTTCATTTTACATCAATCTGATATTAATGTAAATATATTTTCCCATTTTTTGTGCTTATTACTATATTTATCATTATCATACCAAAAATACTCAAGTCTTTAAATTAGAACTTATCAAACTCTGCTTGTCTTGCGAGCTTATCGTATTTCACACTATCGTTTGCTTTCTCTGTCCACATGTCTAAAACCATGCCGATAGTTAAAAGATCCAGTTCGCAAATACTAATCCCGATTTCTGTGCATCTAAGAAGAAACAACGCGGTTGTCATTTGCCGTGTTGTTGTTTTAAATTTTTTTTAGATTTTACTTCAGTTTCCAAGTTTGCTCCCCAAAGTTCTAGAATTTCAGGAAGAATCTCGTAGATAGAAAACATTTCAAACTCGTCAAGCCACTCATCAATACTTGCTGGAATACTATTATCCGCGTGATAAGCCATGATATAGGCTACGTTTTCAAAAATTTCAAGATCTGCTATTTCAAAAACACCCTCGTTGATTTTAAACGACTGCTCTAATTTTGACAGGTCTTTGAAAATATCACGCTTGAATTTAATACGATACAATCTTGGGATAGTGGCTGAAGAGCGAAACTTCACGTCTTTACCATTTACTTTTACTGTTTTTTCTAACACGTTTACCCCTTTAAAACTTATTTGATTTCCGTGTTAACTTGCGGAACGTACACGCTCTTATACCAGTTCTCATAGGTTTCTTTTGAAGTAGTGTCACCGCTACGGGATTTCACCAAACCATCTTCTCTAGGATCAGCCGTAAGCGACAAAGTTTCCGTACCCGGTTCTATAGTGTCTTCCTTAGTTTCTGACTCAATAGACGGTCGTGTTGCTGAACAGTTATATAAAACGTGTCTGATCGCGTTCACGTCACCATCAAACTCAAACAGGAGCGCGAATTTTTCTGTTTCACTAATCTTCGCGTTTTCAACCAGCACACCGTTTTTATCTAGTTCTTCTCTCAGTATTTCCGTCCTAAACCATTCAGGTATAAGAGCAATTTCCAAGTCGCCACTGTAACCGTTGTTAGCAGTCGACCTGAAGTAAACAATCCCGTCAGCGTAAAACGGTGAGGATTCACCCTCAGCCTCAAGGCTTATACTCACCGCCCCCGGAATCGGCTTAGGCTCATCGTAGGAGAAACCACTCGAATCTTTTTTAAGTTTTGCCGCGTACACGTTTTTAAGATTGTATTTAACCTTGTTTCCCATTTATTGTTACCTCCATTTCAAAAATGTAGAGTGTTTCATAAAGCTGTTCCGACTCTATGAACGCTTCTGTTTTGTTATAAAAAATGCCGTGCCTATCAAGCACGGCTTCAACTTGTTCTTCCAGTACGGGGTTCTTATAGTCCGCGTATAGTTCAATATGAACTTCGTTTGCTTTAAAATACGTTTTCCCGTCTGCCGCAAAATTACTACTCCCTGCTGTTAGAAACAGGAGAAAAGGCGGATTAGGTGATTCTCCCTCAGCAAAATGGTGATAGGCGAAAGGAAAACCTATCTCCCTCATGATTTCTAAAAGATTACCCATTTTTAACCGCCTCCTCTATTTCTTTTTCAAAACTTCGTACTGCTTTACTTTCAGCCTCAGCAATGTGTGCTCTAGCTTCCACGCGTCCGCCGCCTCGTTTAGCATGCCCGTACTCTAACAAGTGTGTAAGCTGATACTTGTTTCTAGAATGCACTACGAGAACTAGCCTGCTGCCTGTTTCGTTTAATGTTTTAACAGCCCAACTTTTCGCATACGCTCCAGTTCGTTTAGGAGCTGTCATGTTAATTTCTTCTTTTGCTGTTTTACCAGCGTTTTTTACTGCTTCTTTTACTTTCCCGGTTGTAACTTTCGCGTAAGTTTTAAGCTCTCTAATAACTTCTTTAGAGAGGCCGCCAATACTTACTTTGCTCACTTTTTACACCTCTTACAGTGAAGTTTCAGGCTTTTCTTCTTATAATTCATGTGGTCAACACCTAAAATCTCATAAACCGTATCACGGAAAACAATCCTGTAACCAATAGATGAGACTACGGCTGTTTCTTTCGAATAGCGGATAGTAAAATCTACTTTTGACTCATCCCACACGTTTCCCGCCGAAGTCTGCTCCATTGGACTTTCAGCACTTACCGTGGCGTAACACTCGTAATACTTACTCCACTTAATCTTATGGTTACCAACATCATCAATTTCAACACTGTTTTTAAGCAGCATAATACGCTCGTTTAATAAGCCTATTCTCATTTAAAACCCCGTTTTTCTAACAGTAAAAAGCATCGAACGTAAAGTAAGCATAAGCGCGTGGTGGTCTGCTTCTTCCCGATGCTCATACAAGTAGCCTGTAGCGTATAAGACTGCGAGCCGATACTCGTCAAAGTTTTCACTAATCAAACTAGTATCGTTTTTACGAGCTACTCCCTGGCAGAGTTTTTCAGCAGAATGAATAAGGGTGTTGATAAGCTCATCATCTTCTCTACTATCCACCCTAAGATAGTTTTTTGCTTCCTCGACTGTAACTATCATCAACACCCCTCCTTAACTTTCAGTCGTCTTTTAAGCTGCTACGCTTGTTTTAACAGGTAGAATCTGTACTGCTTCTTTAAGCACGAGTTTGCCGTCTACACGCTCTTTAGCAACGAAACCTACCATGTCGTTTCCAGCGAAAAGCTCGGTAAGTTCTTTAAACGAGCGCGAGCCACGGTCGCCAATGTTGTAGTACGAGTAGTCGCCAAAAGCCACCATGTTTTCAGGCGCGTAAGCAGACGTGTAAACCGGGTATCCGAGAATCCTGTTCGGCTCATCATCCTGGTATGAAGGCTGCCAAACGTACGCGCCATTATTGTCTTTAAGTTTTCGTATGCTCGCGACTGTTTTATCGTTCATAATAAAACTCGCGTTTTTACGGTATGGTCGCCTCAAAGCGTGAATAAGATCAATCAGATCATCAGTTTTAATACTGGTAGTTTCTTTAAGGAACGTGCCACCGTCTTTCTTATTGAAAATACCAGTCGGTTTTCCAACACCATCACCGTTAAGAAAAGCGTCTTCCTCAGCGTTAGCCAAAGCCATGCCGAAGGATGTGAGAAGATGATTCTCGAGGTTAAACGCGTTATCATGCAAGAGTTCTTCAGTAACTTTTACCGCAACGTGAAGCTTATGAGCGTCAAGCAGGATTTGAGCAAACTTGGAATCCCCAAAGTTAAGGCTTGCGCCTTCTTCAATCCAAGCCGCCGCAGGATCGCTCATCGCAATATTAATCTTATGCTCTCCACTAGTAGTAATCGTGGTAGCAAGAGAGCGAATAATGTTTTCTTCTTTCAACGTTTCAATCAGACGATTATCGTATTCTTCCGGCACAAGATACCCGCCGTCAGCGTCCACGCCTTCCTGCAACACGTTATCGACTCGTTTAAAATTACTTCTAAGAGCTGTAAGCATCGCCTGCTTATACTCGTCACGCGCACGACCTTGTTTTTCAAGTTTCACACCTGTTTTCATAGGTTTTGCAACAATCGCCTCAGATGTTGGTTTTGAAAGCTCCTTATCCATTTTTTCCATCTGCTCCAAGCGATCAATTTCCATACTGTAAGCTTTCACTTTCGCTTCCATCTCATCATAGGTTTTCGCGTCTTCTTCTGAAATAAGCCCGTCCTTGTCACGTTTAGACTCAAGGAAAGCTTTCGCACCCTGCCACGCCTTATTACGTTTCTCAACCATGTTTGAAATAGTGTTCATCATGTTTACCTCCAATTTTTGATTAAAAAAAGACGATCCATAAGATCGTCTGCACTAATATTGTTTGTTTCCTTACCGCTTATCCGGCAGGCTTTACATATTTTTTCAAGTAGCGTGTTTTGCACGCTTGCTTTCGAATACAATGTTGAAACCTGTGGTATGCCAATATCAGTGGTTTCACCTCTAGTTAAAACACCGTCCGCGAACCCGAGTTCTACCGCCTTGTTAGCATCCATCCACGTTTCCGAATCCATTAAATGCGAGAGTTTCACACGGTTAAGCCCTGTTTTAATCTCGTAAGCGTTAATAATGGACTCTTTGACCTCATCAAGCATTGATATTGCTTTTTCCATTTCGTTTCTGTTGCCAAAAGCAACCGTCATAGGATTATGAATCATAAGCATTGACACCGGGCTCATATAAACCTTTGTTCCAGCCATCGCAATCACTGATGCAGCCGATGCTGCAATACCGTCAATTTTGACCGTCACACAACCCTTGTAATCCATGAGCATGTTATAGATTTGTGCCGCAGCCACACAATCGCCGCCAGGCGAGTTAATCCACACGGTAATATTCCCACTACCAGCGTTTAACTCGTCTTTAAAAAGTTGTGGTGTAATATCATCATCAAACCATGATTCTTCAGCAATCGTACCGTTAAGAAACAGTGTCCTCTCCAAAATCTCATTATTCTCATTAGTCTCATTGTTTTCCTTTTGGTTTTTCCACTGCCAAAACTTCCTCATTACCTTTTTCCTCCTCTCTTATATAAAGAAGCGACCAAGATTTTCTTGGTCGCTTCATGTTCGTATAACACTCATATAATACCTAAAGAACTAGCTTTACAGTTAGATAATCCACCTTACTTGTATGCTCTTCCATTTAAGGAAACTAGAGAATCAAATAATTGTGTTTCATCTAGAATACTCTCAGTTGGAGTTCTTTCCGTTATTGCAAGTTCTTTATACTTACTAGTAATTCCCTTAACAGCTTCTAATATCGATGGTTTAGAAACTTTGGAATCACTTTTCCTATACTCTTTAATTAAATCAGAAACTGCAAAAATCCCTAATTCCTTAAATTTCTGAGTTCGGTCATGATCATTCAAAGTTTCATTATTACTGATTCTTTCAACATTAAACCTTGTATTGTTTACTTTTTCGTCATAAGCCATCCTAAACTCTAACGAATTTTTCCAACCATAGTCAGAATTGTAAACAAACTTTTCGCCAGTTATGTCTTCAATAGCCATAGCTAGAATATATTCATAGCATCCAGCATCTCTACTATCATAAATAGCATCGTAAAGAGGTTTAATTGCCTTCAGTCCCAGTTTCAATATTCTTTGATAGTTTTTAGAATTCCTAATAAACTTTCCTGGATGTGCCTGCATAGCCACTTGTGGATTAGTCTTCGTCTCAGTTTCTAATTCCACCATCAACTTATTCATGGATCCCTTTATATCATCTAACGTTTCAGCATAAGCTACGTTTACTGGCATCAATTTATTAGCTATATTCCCACTATTCTTTGATGCTGGATTATTTCCAATAATAAAAATTCCAGTAAATACAAATAGAACCAATAAAAGTAAAGTTCCTAGCGAAATATACATTTTTTTCTTAGACATAGTATTACACCTCCTAGAATTCTAATTCGCAGTGTATTTGTGTTGCAAAGAACCATAAACAGAATTAGGGTAATAAGGATCATGACTACCATGGTTAAACAGCTCCAATTGTCCCCATTTAGCACGGCACCACTTAAGACCAGTAACTTTTGCAAAATGAACAATTTTATCAGGAGAATGACCATACGCTAGAATAAATGGATCATATTTATAAGGTCTATAACCTTTCTTTGCCAGATAATTATCCAATTGCGCTTTAGTAGCAGCATCATCACCAAAGTCACTAGGCCATTCGTACGTCATACTACCAGTTGCAAATCCTAGACAATTATATGCTGGCGTAGCCTTATCGCTATAAAACCATGTCCATGAAATACTATCATAAAACGATTTTGGTTGAGATAAAGTATACGCATAAGCAACAGAATTGGATGTGAAAAACAACATTCCAACAACCATTACATAAGTGGTTATTGCTGATAACATCTTTCTTTTTCTAATCATTTGTAAGCACCTCCTTAAAAACAACATCTTTAACTAAGATTGAGATTAATCAGCTTTTATCTCGAATGATCACTATTCTTGTACATTTTATGATTTTTATAATGTCACATAAATTATTCCACCCTTTCTGCTATTATTAATTTGCTGTATACTCTCATAGTGTAGGATGTTAAGTATCCATAGAGATTAAATTCTATTTTTCGCTTAACGTTAAGATAATTCGTTATGTCTTCGTTGCCTAAATGATTCATCCACTGTCTAAACAGTTATACTATAATAATATTAATATAACATGTTATATTAATATTATCAAGACACAAATTCATCTTAATCACCTAACTTATTTCTACCAATTACAGTGAACGCTCCAGCACGGTTAAGCGGGAGCATGTTGCCGTTAATCAAATACAAGTCACCACCCTCACAGGCGGGAATCTTATCCAAGTTTTCTAACTGTCTAATATCGTTTGCGCTCATCCAACCGTTTTGACGAGCGGTAGCATAACCATTCATACGACTCTGATAGTCTCCTCGAAGAAGACCATCAACGTTAAACTTCACATAATAGGTTTCTTTCTCCTTATCAGTAAAAAGCCGTCTCGTAATAGACTGTTCAAAACGCGCCACCCAAGGATCAAGCGTGTATTTCACAAACTCCAACGACTGCTGCTCAATATTAGAAAAACTCGACTTTTCTAAATCACCAACCATGTGTGGTGGGACTCTAAAAATACGAGCAATCTCGTTAATCTGAAACTTACGAGTTTCAAGAAACTGTGCTTCGTTAGGCGAAATAGAAATAGGCGTATACTTCATGCCTTCCTCTAAAATCGCTATCTTATGCGAGTTAGAACCCGAGAACCCCTTATTCCAACTATCCCTCATACCAGACGGATCTTTTACTGTTCCGGGGTATTCCAAGATTCCACTTGGTGTAGCACCGTTAGCGAAAAACGATGCACCATACTCTTCCGTAGCTATCGCCATACCGATAGCGTTTTTTGCCATCGCAATAGGCGAATAGCCAACAAGCCCGTCAAAACCAAGACCGGGAATATGAAGCACGTCAAAAGGTTTAAGTTTCACACTCGTTTCTTTACCCGCTAAAACATCACTATCATTTAACGTATACTCGTAAAAAATTTGGCCACTCTCATCACGGTCAACTCTCATACGATCAGGCATTAAAGGGTATAAGCCTAAAACCTCACCTTTACCGTTTCGAATAATCTGCGCGTAAGCATTACCCCATAACAATAGATGCGTCATCAAAGTTTCTCTAAACACGAAGCTTGTCATTTCAAGATTCGGCTCATCATGAAGCACCTTATATAAAGGATGTTTAATCGCTTTAGCCGTACCCGTACTCGTCCGCTCATACACGTGAAGCGGCAGACTCGCCACCGCTTCAGACAGGATACGCACACACGAGTAAACTGCCGTCATCTGCATCGCCGAACGCTCATTCACCCTCTTACCCGACGAGGATGTACCCATTAAGAAACGATAACCACCGCCTAACATCCTGTTTTCAGGCTTATCTCTTGATTTAAATAGTCTGCTAAAAATGTTCATTGTCACCTCCTACATAAACAAAATCCCGCGATTGTCATACACGCTTTGAGTGTTCGCGTTACCGCATCTTATAGCACGGTCAAGCGCCATGATAGTTGCGATAGCACCATCGATTTTCTCGGTTGATTTTTCCTTATCGGCTTTAATGTTCCCTGCAGGATCAGTGCGGATGAAAATGTTATCCATGTTCCAGCGAAGCACCGGATGAGCGGAGTGTGCGATTTTCTGCTCGAGTGTAAGCTTCATAAGCTCCTTGGTAGGCGGACTCATATCCTTGAATCCTTGTCCGAAGGGAACCACGGTAAACCCCATGTTTTCAAGGTTTTGCACCATTTGCACAGCGCCCCAACGGTCGAAAGCAATCTCACGAATATTGAAACGTTCACCTAAAGTTTCGATGAATTTTTCAATAAACCCATAGTGAACAACGTTTCCTTCCGTAGTTTTAATAAACCCTTGTTTTTCCCACACGTCATAAGGCACATGATCTCGTTTCACGCGCAAACTCAAGGTTTCTTCAGGCACCCAAAAATAAGGTAGGATACGAAACTTATCCGACTCATCTTCTGGTGGAAAGACCAAAACAAAGGAGGTAAGGTCGGTAGTGCTTGAAAGGTCAAGACCCCCGTAGCAGACCCTGCCCTCGAGTTCTTCCTCGTTCACCTGAAAACCGCAAGCATCCCACTTTTCCATCGGCATCCAACGAATAGACTGTTTCACCCACTGGTTAAGACGAAGCTGACGGAAAGCATTCTCTTCACCAGGATTTTGCCGAGCTGACTCGAAAGCAGCCTTAACTTTCTCCATTTGAACCGTCACCCCAAGAGAAGGATTAGCTTTCTTCCACACCTTAGGATCAGTCCAATCATCCGAATCTTTTGCACCATAAATCACTGGGTAGAAAGTTGGATCAATTTTCCTGCCCTCGAGAATATCCACTGCTTTCTGATGCGTCTCATAGCAGATCGAATGCGTATCCGTACCGGCTGTGGTAATCAGAAAATACAGTGGCTGCATGCGAGCATCCCCGGAGCCTTTAGTCATCACGTCAAAAAGTTTACGGTTAGGCTGCGTGTGAAGCTCATCAAACACAACACCGTGAATGTTAAACCCGTGTTTAGAGTACGCTTCAGCCGACAACACTTGGTAGAAACTGTTAGTTGGTAGGAAAATAATACGTTTTTGCGAAGCTAAAATTTTAACCCTACGATTAAGAGCCGGACACATTCTAACCATGTCAGCCGCCACATCAAACACGATTGTTGCCTGCTGACGGTCCGCCGCACAACCATAGACCTCGGCTCGCTCCTCATTATCCCCACAGCATAAAAGCAGTGCCACTGCCGCGGCAAGCTCACTTTTACCCATTTTCTTAGGTATTTCAATATAAGCAGTATTAAACTGACGGTAACCATTCGGTTTCACCACGCCAAACAAGTCCCTGATAATCTGCTCCTGCCAGTCAAGGAGCTTAAAAGGCTTACCAGCCCACGTGCCTTTCGTGTGTGTTAAACATTCGATAAAACTCACGGCATAATCCGCTAAATCCTTACTATACGTTGAATCTTCTTTTTTAAACTTAGTAACCTCGTATGCTTGCAACTTAAGCTCCTCCTTTCTTTAGGCATAAAAAAGACGCTTTCAGCGTCCACATCATTTCTTATCTTTCCTACGAGAAACAGGGCCTAAAAGCCCTGCTACTTTTAACTAAACTTAAAGTTTTTAGTTTCTAGCGTCGAGGATCATTTCTAAAGCCTCGTTCGCAAGCTTGCTTGTTGGCATCATGTCCCAGCCTCTATCGTAGTTTGCGATAACCTTGTTATTGTTTTTCAAAGTAAGCTTGGAAATTCTTCCCTGGTTAATCCCATATTCGCTTGGCTCTTCAAAAACCTTCATACTGTAGCTTACAACCTGATCTTCAACCCTAAGCGTATCTTGTTCCCACATGATTTTTTCTCCTTTTTCTGTGTTTTTTGTTAGTACTATATATCACTCTAAAAGCGCGCAATAGCAAGCCATAAACGAGAAAAAATCGCGGATAATTCCACGATTTTTCTCCAGCCTTCCAACCCTATGGCTGACTATCCCCCTTTCTTTTAGCTTCTTGCTTGTTGAATCGCTTGATAAGCTTTTTGAATATCCTTGTCCAAGGTTTCAGCATCCGCAAACAGTTCAAACTCCATATCGTTTAGTTTTCCTCCGCTTACCTTCCAAAACTCCTCGTGAGCTTGCATAGCACAGGTTTTTGCTGTTTGCGCAATGTCGAGCATGCTGATAGCCGAACTAATTTTCCCTTCTTCAGCTTTTTTGACTGCGTTTAGCGCGTAGCGTCTGCATGTTTTAACTTCGTTTGTAAGGTTTTGTAAAATTTCTTTTTTCACAGGTTTCTCCTTTGTTTCTGTGCTTTTTGCTAGTACTATATATCACTCTAAAAGCGCGCAATAGCAAGCTTTTAAGCCAAGAAACATCAGGTATTTACACGTTTTTCCCCACCAGTTTTCGCTAATTTTTTTACTCTTAAAAACCGTTAAACGTTTCTAAAATCATGCGGAAATAATCATCACCCAAAAATCATCTACTACAGTAAAACATGCTTTTACAAAAACCTCGTTCTCTTGCTCTAAATTCGCGAAAATTTCTTCAACCAAAGAACCTGTAGGACAATCTTCACTCAACACGTACGCCTGGTCTTCACTCGCATACAGCATTACGCTCACCCCCGTTTCTAAAAGCGCAGGAGCCTTCTAAACGGGAAAGCATAATTTTCCTGTCTTGTTTAAACTCGTCTCCTATAAACCCGAGTCTAAGAAGAAAACATCTGAAAGCATACTTATCGTTAACTGTCTCACGCTTACTATTATTTACGCGTTTAATTTCCACGCTCATTTTACAAAGACTGTTTATAAACTTCGCATAGGATGCCAAGCCTGGTTGGTTAGCCTGCTCAAACCAAGGAAAAATAAGCTTATCATCTTCTTCCTTAATACTAAGACTGTTCACTCCTAACGCTTTTTTAATAAGATCACCCTTATTATCAAGAATTTTCCTAAGCTTTACCACATCAGCCTTATCTTTAGGAAACTCAACACTAAAACATTGCGTACCATCACACGCGCAGACTGGAAGACTTATACCATAGTCAGCGTCTAACATGTTTTTCAAATCATCTAAATTTTCTTCACTACTACACGTGACCGTACCATCTTTACTAATGTTGAAAACACCTATCCTGTAAGACATACTCGGAGTTTTTAAGTAAACAGCCTTTACTCCCGTAGAATCCTCTATAGCTTTAATAAGCGGCTGCCTATCTTTTCCTTTTAACCCGTATTTTAATTCCATTTTTCCTCCTTTAGATTTTTTCGGGTACATATATAAATCACTCTAAAGAAGGTTTATAGCAAGCGGTCGCAAACTATTTTTCATATAAAATACGAGTCTTACTTGTTAGTAAATACTTCAGTAAACGAGTATTCTTTACCGCCTCTTAAAACTTTCACACTCTTATCATTTCCAACCTGCTCAATATAACGTTTCACAATCACGTCACAATATTTCTCGTCAAGCTCGATAGCGTAGCAGATTCTACCCGTCTGCTCGCAGGCTATAAGCGTGCTACCACTTCCAGCAAACGGATCTAACACAAGCGAGTTCGTCATACTCGAGTTTTTAATCGGATACGCTAAAAGAGCTATTGGTTTCATGGTTGGATGATCAGCGTTTTTCTTAGACTTTTCAAACTCCCAAACTGAAGTTTCTTTCCTACCCGCGTACCACTTGTGTTTACCTTTTTTCTTCCACCCATACAAACACGGTTCATGCTGCCACTGGTAAGGGCTTCTACCCAACACCAGAGACGGTTTCTTCCAAATACAACAACCTGAAAGATAAAACCCCGCGTCCTGGAATGCTTTTCTAAAATTCAACCCCTCCGTGTCAGCATGAAACACGTAGATAGACGCATCATCTGCCATCGCCTGCTCCATGTTCACGAACGAGTTGAAAAGAAACTGGTAAAACTTATCATCCTCCATATTATCGTTTTTGATTTTCCCAGCAGAACCCTCATAGTTCACGTTATAAGGCGGATCAGTAACCACCAGATTCACTTTAGTATCCTCAAGAAGCGTCTTAAATGTTTCTAACTTAGTAGCATCACCGCAAATAACACGATGCTTACCAAGCATCCAAATGTCACCTGTTTTAGAAAAACACGGTTCTTCCAGCTCTTTTTCAACATCAAAATCATCATCACTCACGTCTTTATCAGCATCAAAAATACTGGAAAGCTCCGCCTCGTCAAACCCGAGAAGATCAAGATTAAAATCAGCTCCTTCAAGCTCTGACAACTCGACAGCTAAAAGCTCATTGTCCCAGCCTGCGTTAAGTGAAAGCTTATTATCCGCAATAATATAAGCACGCTTTTGTGTTTCAGTTAAATGATTTTCTTTCACACACGGAACTTTTTTAAGACCCAGTTTTAATGCCGCGGCAAGCCTGCCGTGGCCTGCAAGAATCGTATTATCCTCAGCCACTAGAATTGGGGAAAGGAAACCAAACTCGCGAATACTTGCCGCTATCTGAGCTACCTGCGCCTCAGAGTGAGT
Source organism: Gardnerella leopoldii (assembly GCF_003293675.1). Classification (NCBI taxonomy): domain Bacteria; kingdom Bacillati; phylum Actinomycetota; class Actinomycetes; order Bifidobacteriales; family Bifidobacteriaceae; genus Gardnerella; species Gardnerella leopoldii. The sequence continues at coordinate 311,031 of NZ_CP029984.1, read as the reverse complement.
GCGAGCGTTTCTCACATACGGGATAAGCTCACTTACGTCAGCCAAATAATACTGCATTTCTTTTTCCATAAGCTTTCCTCCCGTTAGAAAAGACCCCAGCAAGCCAGCTTTTCAAAACCACCCACCGAGTCAATATAATCTTTCGCAATTTCCACAATCTGCGCATACGGTTTACCATCAACCATCTCGTCCCCGATAGCACAAGAAAACTCAACCACCCGACCGGTCTCCTGCGCTTTCAAAAACGCGTAAATATTAACCGACACATCAGCTTTCGTAAGATCCTTACCATGAAGACCGCCGCCCGTAACAGCATCAGCCATGTCTGACCCGAGTTTTCGGTTAACCGCTCCCGTATCCACGCTGATACCACCCGTCCAATCACCTAAAGGATTAACAAACGCATTCGGATACTCTTTCAATAAGTCTTCTCGTTTAGCGTGAGACTGGCAGATGATAAGCTTTTCACCATCAAGAACATACTTGCCGTCATACGGATACTTTTCATAAACCTTTCGAGCAATAGCCGAGAGTTTCTTCTGCTCGCCTGTTAATGGTACGCCTTTAAAAATCCCGTTATCAGCGCAGCGAACCATACCATCCTGGTTTCGGCTTAAATGCTTATCCTGCGGCACAACCGTAATATCAATCTTTACTTTCCCAGGGCTTAAACGGTGGATAATATTTTTAATATCCTTAAACTTAAACATCACCGTGCTTTCAATACACACGGCACACTTACCATGCCCGAGCATCACTTCAACAGCAATCTTCGGATTCTCATCCAGCTTGTAAGCCAGATCAACAATTGCTCCAGCAATACGATCCGCAATCTTGTCAACATGCGACGGGTTTACTTTTTCTATCATAATTTTTCTCCTAAATGTTTTTACGTGTAATAAGCAGGCGTTCCATTAAATCGTTTTGAGGTGAAACACCATCAAACTCAGTCGAACAGTTTTCTTTCACAATCTGGAAAATCTCATTCCAAAGCCTGACCGCCTGATTCATGTAGTTAATACCAATATTGATAAAAGGCGAAGGTATCGGTTTACCCGTAGTCGGATGCTTGGAAAGAAACCCGAGTTTACTGGTTACTTCCTCGCATTGAATCCAACGAGCACAACTCATCGCATACCGTTCAATAAGAGGAGACGGGACTTTACTGCTAACACCAATGTCTTTTAGCCACTTCCACGTTTCAGCGAAAATTTCTCTAGCCTGAAGCTGAGTACCGTCTTTTTGCGTGGCGGATAAAAACTCGTGAGGCTGAGGCATTTCAGCACCTTCAAGCTCCGGAATATCAAGCACGCTTAAAGGCCTGCCACCAGGGTTTCCTTCACTAGCTTTTTCAACAACCGCTTTCTTTTTACGCCCGGCACCCACGCGTCTGCCGCCACGACCGCCAATATTATTTGATTTTGTAGGCAAACTTTCCGCCTCCTTCCCACGTGAGTTTTAACTATTAAAAAATTTTCGTGTTTGATTTTCCCTATTACCCTTTTGAATACGCTGTTTTTACGCAAAATACCCTGCGCCCGTTCCCCAGGGAATAGGTTTTTAGAGATTTTGACCGCCCCTGGGGTGGTTTTTATTTGTTATGCCAGCGATCTCCACGCTTAGCGTGAATTTTAGAGTGACAGCTTTTACAAAGAGAAATAAGATTATTCCTCTCATGCGTTCCGCCTTCAGCAATCGGTTTAATATGATGAACCTGCTCAACAGGTACAAGCATATGGTTCTTAAAGCAAAGCTCACAGAAAGGATGCTCTTTCACATAAGAATCCCTGACTTTCTGCCATGCTCTGCCGTAACGCTTGTGAGCATCATAAGGACGCTCGTATTTTTCGTATCGTCTGTTCTCTTGTTTTAAGTGTTCCTCACAAAACCTGCCGTCAGTTAGGTTCGGACAGCCTTGATAAGAACACGGTCTTTTAGGTTTTCTTGGCAAGACTCATCCTCCCTTTTCAAGTAAGATAAATTAACGTAAAATAAGTGAAAATAGTCCGTCTACGACAGTAGTCATCTGCTTGGCTATATAAATTTAAGGAGGTTAGTTATGAAGAAATCTATGTATCAAGCTATACGATTATTCCTTTTTTCATTATTACTCCCTCTTTTAGGACTTATTATCAATTCTCTTAAATCACTCGATTGGGAAATTGTTTATGACTCACCCTTTTTACTCATTGTTATAGCTCATGCACTTGGTTTAACAAAAATTCTTCTTTACTCGATTGTTGTCAATCAAAAAACACTCGAAAACTTAGGAGTTTGTAAAACCATCGCTATCGCGCTTATCGCCCCTGCTATTGATTTATTGATATTACAAGAGTCTCCTCGGCAATTGGGTAGTAGCTGGACTTGCACGTACATTACATTTTTTATTACTCTTGAATGTATCCCAACTATAATTCCAATCATTGTTAAAGAGTTTTTACGAAGAAGAAACCAAAAGCACAAAGGTGATTGAGAATAAAGACACCCTCAATCACCTCCGTGACCTGTTATCTCAATAATTTAACTCTATGATTATTTTGATTTTGCCAGCAAATAATGAGCCATAGCAATACAGCATGCATCTCGTTCTTCATCAGTTGATTCGCCAGCAAGCCGTGCCAGCAATCCAAATCCTAGAATTTTTTCCAGACATCCATACATTTTTGCCTTAATAGAATTTTCCAGTGCTTTAAATGAACTGAAATCTAACCCATCTTGAGCATAAGCAGTATATCTCTTTTGAGCAGTAATACTACTATAATAAGTTGTCATCATATCGCTTAAAGTATGCAAATTTTCATCACTAGCATTACGTAGATTCATTCCTAAATAGATAGCGTCTGCATCATCACAAAAATCTGTAAAATTGCAGCGAATACCAAGTTTATTACTGACATGATTTGCTTTAAAATACTCCGACTGTGCACTACTGTCTGAACCAATAAGAGCATATGCTGTTTTCATACGATCAAGAGATGGATACTTTTGCAGGTACTTATGTAAGTCATCCATGCCTGTTGCAAGATCTCCTGCCCAACCAGTCCAATGATCTGGAGCTAAATTAGAATAAGCATAACAATAAAGCGTATAAGCAAAGTGTGCTATATCGTTTTTACCACCACTTATATCAGCAACTTCGTCACGCTTATTACCAATATAAGTATCCAGCTTATCTTTTAATGCAGGATATTCTTTTTCCATGAATATTATGAAAAATGGGTCTGCAAACGCGCCAGCAATAGCAAATTTCCAATTCGTCATATATGCCTTAGCTAGATAATTAATCACACCTTGAGTCACGCTTAAAGGATGATACTCTAGAACCACCGCATACTTTTGATATACTTTTCGCCATTTATCATACACGCTTTCTAATTGTTGAATGAGGTCTATCACTTTTTCAATTTTTGTTAAACGAGACGTATCTGGATTAGGTGGAGCGACATAAGTAATCTTTGATTGTGGATTGCCAGTTGAATGATTTACACTTCCAACCGCTCCAAAACGTCCAGAATATGCTACTCTGTCAAGATCCCATTTACCTTTATAGCCAGGGATTTCATGGAACTGATCAAACGCCCAATTACTTGGAATAGAAAAGCCTAGATTTCCACTAAAACCTGTAGACATATCAGACACAAATGATGCTACCGCATATCCTGCTTTACTAACACGAGTACAAATATTTCTAGATGCATAAATTCCAATCCGATAACCACCATGCATATTTTCTTTAACAGCTTTGAAGTACGGCAAAATATTGCTACTAATTTCCGGATTCGTTGCATCATAATCAACCGCAAAATAGATTACTGTTGGCGGAACTCCAAGACGTTTAGCTGAAGCAACCGCTTCTTTTGCATGACGAGCTCCATTTTCTGCTGTAAAATGACGTAATTCAGTTGAATACTCTTGAAAAATAGGGAAATATTGAAGACCGTGGCTCACAATTCTTTCCAATTCTCCAGTACGCAATGCCTTAAAATAGTCCTTTTCAGCAGTGTTTTTTTGATCAGGTTCACTCAAATAACGACCAACAATCCTATAACCATCAGCCTTCAAACACTCAGCAAACTCGTCAGTAATCTCAAAACGTGTATCACACGCTACACAAGAACGATTAGGATCACCTTTCGAAGTTAAAAGGCTCATCCATGTTGTTGGATCAACCTTACCTGTAACAGGAATAACATGCTCTGCTTGGAACTTATACAATGCCGACACTATTGCATTATTCCATGTTGAAGTTGGCGTAAGCGAATACCCATTACATGTGAGCGCTACGCTTGCCAACCAAACCCACTCACTCGTTCCCTCACTAATTGTCTTTAAACGTGATCGTGTGCCATTACCAAAATTGCCAGTAGCCTCAGCTGGAGTAAACCCTTCAACAGCTTGTAACACTTGAATCAATGCTGTATTCATCTCACGACCATACAGACCGTCTGTTGGAATAATTCCAGTATAATTCTTATATTTACTGTTAACAGCCTGCTGTGTTACACGAATGTCTTCTTTGCCTCCATACAACGATAACAATTTGAATTGTTTCATTGATAAAAGAACCATCATTAGTTCTAGATCCACAGTAGATGAAATATCTGAAAGACCAATATCACTTTTAAGATCAGAAATAGAGTTTGCTACATTATATGTAAATTCTTCTGTTATGCCTCCATATTCAGCCTCATACCCTTTGCACCAAAGAGCACCCTGAATAATTCCATGAATATTATTACTTTCATCTGTCTGATCAATACCATTTGGCCAGCGCTTCTTAAATCGTGACTGAGTACCTTTCCCAAAATTATTTGCCGTTTCTGTTATACCAAGCTCAATCTGCAAAGCACGAATAAGCCCATTAATTGTATCCCAACCAGTATTCCCATCAGTAATAACTGAACCAAACCCAGGCTTATCACCATAGGTTTTGTTTAACCATTGCTGTGTTAGTAATACCATCTGATCCATGTTGTGCCCTCCTTTTAGGCATGAAAAAAGCCCTGAAAGATTACTCTTTCAAGGCTTAGTATTTATAATTTTTGCTAAGTTTATAATACCATATAGAAGGCTGTAACGTCTCGTATCAGAGCGTACCAAACCGTACCATTTTTCAGATTTGGATTAGATTATCTGGTAAAACCATGTGCTCTAACGCTTTACCATGCCACCTGATAATCGTCATTCTGCTAGCATGGAGTTCTTTACCAATATCCTCCCACGTCATGTTACTCATGTAACGGTAGCGTAAAATCATCTGCTCATCCACGCTTTCAAGCTTTGAAATCACATCCAAAATCTGCTCTTTCAAACTGATAAGCATCGTAATCTCCATGTTAATCTTCGCTTCTAAATCCATAACCCTTATAAGAGCTTTCACAAACGGAGCTTCTATACTTCGAGTCGTCTGCACATACTCTCGGTCGTATCTTAATGAAGAAACACTTGTAGCAAGCTCACGCAGTCTTACCACCTCATCCATATCAGCCTTAATCCGTTTATCAAGAAGATAGGCTTGCCGTAAGTATTCTTTTTTGTTCATTCTTACCTCCATTTTGAGGTAAGTTCTCTCTAGAACCCCTTTCCCTCACTTCGTTAATTTGTAGTCTTGCCTTAACCGACTCGATTAAAGCATCCTGCACTTTAGCCTTCATACTTAAAGCCCTCATCACGTCTTCATCAATCGTGTTCTTAGTGATAATGTGATGGATTACAACCGTGCCGGTTTGACCCTGACGGTTAAGTCTAGCGTTCGTCTGCTGGTAAAGTTCCAAACTCCAAGTCAGAGAAAACCAGATAAGAGTTGAACCGCCAGCCTGTAGGTTAAGACCATGACCTGCAGAAGCCGGGTGAATCAACGCTACAGGAATCATGCCGGCATTCCAGTCAGCAATATCAGCACCCGTTTTAATCTCACGCACGTTAAAACGATTCTTAATCCGCTCAAGATCATGCTTAAACCAGTAAGCTACAAGCACCGGTTTACCGTTAGCAGCCTCGATTAAATCCTCTAAAGCATCAAGCTTACGATCATGAATATGAACGCTTTCTTTTTTCTCGTTATAAACCGCGCCGCCTGCCATTTGAAGAAGCTTATTTGAAAGAGACGCTGCGTTAATCGCATCAACCTCTTTACCCTCCAACGACACCACCATATCTGCTTTAAGCTCATCGTAGAGTTTTCGCTCCTTACCGGATAACTCTACTTTCACCTCGTTTATCACACACGCAGGCATTTTCAAATAGTCTTTTGACTTCATCGAAATCGTAATATCAGCTATCTGCTTATAGATTAAACTCTCAGCACCATCTTTAGGCTTATAAGAAAAAATCATGTGCTGGTTACGCTTATCAGGATTAAAAAAGTTCTGCCGATAATACGTAATATAGCGGCCAAGCCTTTGACCCATATCAAGCAGCCTAAACTCAGCCCACAAATCCATAAGCCCGTTAGAAGAAGGAGTTCCTGTAAGACCTACAATCCTTTTAACTTTCGGCCTAGCCTTCAATAATGCTTTAAAACGTTTCGCCTGATACGATTTAAAACTTGAAAGCTCATCTATCACAACCATGTCAAAATTAAACGGCAGGCCGCTTTTCATTATCAGCCACTCCACGTTTTCACGGTTAATAATATAAACGTGAGCAGGCGTTTTTAGCGCTTGAATCCGCTCCTTCTCACTACCCGTCACGACAGAATAAGTCAAGTGTTTTAAATGCTCCCACTTTTCTAACTCTAAAGGCCACGTAGCGTTCGCAACCCTAAGAGGAGCAATAACAAGAGTCCTGGAAACATCAAAAGAGTCAAGCATCAAGTCGTTAATCGCTGTAAGACTTATCACACTCTTACCAAGTCCCATTTCAAGCAAAACCGCTGAAACCGGGTGTGTGATAATAAAATCAGTCGCATACTTTTGATACTCATGTGGCTCGTATCGCATCAACAACACCTCCAATCTGACTCTTCTCATCAACCACGAAAACCTTAAAACCTAAAGCCTGTAAATCCTTCATCCGTTTCACCTGTAAAACTCTAGGCTTTTTACCTGGTGCTTTAAGCTCCACAAAACCAATCTTGCCCCCATGAAGTAAAACCAGCCTGTCAGGAAGCCCGTCAACAGAAGGACTCGTAAGCTTTAAACAAAGTCCTCCCATAGCTTTGACTTCACAAACGAGTTTTCGCTCAGTTTCCTTTTCTCGTAAAAAGCCCATCAGATACCTCTTTTGCCATCTCAATGATTTTCTTATCAACTTCGTTTCTCGGCTCATCAGAAACATCACCGTAAAACACGTCAATATAGTGATTGTTTAACTGTGGGTGATCTTTGAACATATTGTCCTCAGCATGCGAAGATACTTCATCAATCATGTTCATGGCTTTTAACAGTCTGTCTTGATCTTTCGCTAAAAGCACCGGGCTAATATCGACCACTAATTGGTTAATCAGACTCTTAGTCAGTCGCATTGCTGCTCCTGCTTGCTTGTAGGTTTCTACTGTTCTCTCTTGTTTGTTAATCATGGTTTATTCCACCTTTCTCAAATCTTATTTTTCATTTATTGAATAGAGTTGTTTCATTCGTTGGTTTTGCCCGTTTACATCAGGCGAATGTTATTTGTGTAGCCATGTATGCTTTAGACCCATCTTTTACTTTTCTCTATATATACTTATATTTCTTTTATTTTTTTCTCTTATATAAAAAGTAAAGAAAAAGGGTACACTACAATACAAAACCCCTATTTATCAGGCTTTTCTTTCTTGAAAACGTGCATGGTAGCGTGTAGGCAACGCCTATTTTCGTGTATGAAAAAATCCTATAGAACATTTTTCTCTGAACCCGGTTTTTACCATGTAAAACATTTGCCTACACGCCAATACATTTTTCAGGAAGTATCTTTCAGTTTTACCGTGCTTTACATCAAAGAAAATCCTCCTGTGCCTGCAAATTCGGATTAATGGAAAGCCCACACCACTGGTAGCCCTTACCCGTCCGTTTTTTGCTATAACCCGCTAACAGTAAAGCCTTAGAAAAATCCCTATCGTTTCTAACATATTCACCGTTAAGGTTTGCCCACTGGCGGTAAGACAAGTAAAGACTCCTACTCATCTCCGTTTCATTCACGCCCTTAATGCAATAATCAGTGATGAAATGGCCTATCCAGTCGTTTTCAGCCCGATAAGCGTCCTTAGCCTGCTCTACCACCTTACAAGTAGGGAATTTATAACTGTTTTGGATATAAAGCTTGGCTCCTTCAATCATCCATTGAAGTATTGCCCCACCTGCTTTTTGCAAAAGTTCATCAACATAGTCTGTTTTCGGATTCTTGATTTCTTTCGTAAACGGTGCGACAAAGATTCTCCGCCACGTTCCCTTATCGTTCGAACCGACTTTCGGCAGATGGTTCGTGTAGAGAATAGTTGAGTGGCTTGGCGTAAACGTAAAAGGAGCATAATATTTCCTCTCAGCTGAAATATCATCCACGCTTGCTATCTGTTTCAGCATGGAAATAGAAAGCCTTTGCCCTTCCTCAGTTTCCGAGGCAAGAATAAACCTTTTACCGCAAAGCTCCGCTAAATCCACTTTCACGTTTTTAGCCCGAGTGGTTAAAGACTCCGCAGGTATTTTCCCCGCATAATCTCCAAGCACATGTGCTTCCGCGTTAAACACGGTCGACTTACCGTTGCCACCTGACCCGTACACCAGCAAAAGCGATTCTTCAAACACTTGACCTATAAGCGTACTACCCGCATGGCTTTGAAGAAATGTCTGAAACTCTTTATCACCTGCGGTAACCATATCAAGCGTTGTCTGCCACAATCCCATGTTCTCCCGTGAAGGGCAAACAGCGGTCATTTTCGTACAGTACGAACACGGATCATGTGCTTTTAGCTCTCCAGTCTTTAAATCCACGATTCCGCAAGGCGTGTTTAGAATGAAAGCATCACGATCCAGTCCTTCGTTTGCAACTTCCAGCATGGATTTAGCAAGCTTTAATATCCCGGACACTTTACTGTGATCATTCATCTTCTTAGCAAACGAAAGATACTGTTTTGCCTGATTCACTTCACTCTTTGCTTTATCCGCCTGCTCTTTATCACCTGATGATTCGGCTTGAACGAACTCTTCGTAAGCTGTCTTAAACTCGATACCAGCATTTTTCAAAACCTTTTTAGCAATAAGCATGTAAAGTTTCATAACTTTAAGCTCAGACGCTTCCCACTTCTTGCCCGTCCAGTAAAGCCAGCCGGCAGACATCGTATAAACAGCCTTATTCTTGTTATGTTTGGCAAAAACCTCAGCCATCGCAATATCTGTTAAATCATCCGGCTTATACTCCTCATAGCTTTTGCCATACTCGCTAGGCGGAATATAACCTTCTTGACTTGCTACTTTAAGCCCGAACTTTTTAGCCGAATACCAGATTTTAGATAATTCTGCATCAGGCAAAGGAGGATTGCACCGTTCTGCTTCACTCAAAAACTTCTCATGTGTTTCATCTGTAGCACCATAACGTTTGATGAGTTTTCCTGCGATATGACTAAGCCTAGAGTTTCTCTGCCCTGATGGTATTTCTTCTGTTCCTGCATCAAATTCACTGAAATCTTCTTCCGAGAGGAAATCAGTGACTGTTTTTTCACCATCGTAAAGTTCTACCTGTGGAGTTTTAACACCGTAGAGAAAACGTGCCGCATCAAGAGCGTTACTGTCAAAATACGGGAATACTGATTGAATCTTTGTTTTAAGCTCCACATAAGCTTTAGCATCGCTTACTTCTTCAATTGGAAAATACACGTGAAAACGTGGTCTTGCACACTTCCCATGCTTGTCTTTCATGTGGTTTCTACTATAAGACGCGTAAAAGCACACGTTCGGAAACGCTAAAGCAACATCAAAAGGTGTCACCCAGTCTTTACCAACATCAGAATGGTCGTTATCACAGTCCATCGGAATACAGGTAGATGAAATGAAATTATCTTTAGACCTATAACTGTTAGTAAACTGTGCTGTGACATGGTCAAAAGAGATAGCCTTATTAAAACTATCTCGATCACAGACTTTTATTTCGTCAGGATACAAGCAGTTACTACTGTTTCCCACACAGGAAGCTGTATAAATTTTGCATTCAAGCATCAATATTCACCCCCTAAATCCTTATCCGTAAAATACTTAATCGGCTGCCTGCGTTTTTCTGCAAGATTGATTTCTACTTGCATGCCGCCTGTGATTTTCTCCCCGAACACCCACAGCTCGTTGCACTTGCCTAAGAGGATAATGTCCATAAACATCGCATCCCCTCTATGCTTTTGATTCTCATCATCCATGAACGGGAAAAGCAGGTGTGGAGTGATAGGGATTGCTCCGCGTGAATACGCGTAAGCCGCACACCGGATAGCGTGGTTCACGTTTCTTTCTTTATCTCCACGGTAGGGAGCACAAATGTAGACGATAGGCTTAAAATTCGGTGTCGTTTCTAAATGCTTTTTATAAGACTTACCCACTTTTAGTCTCCTTTAACACCACGTTTTTGCTTACTAATATTGTTTTTAATAGTCATTCGCGTATCCTTTTACGTTCTTTCTGAAGGCGGTATTACCTTCTAAATCACAGGCAAAGAAAAAGAGCAGGTTTTTAACCCTGCTCCTAAATTTTTTTTAATCTTTTTTGTAAAACTCGCACTCGTAGCCGTCAGCTCGTAAAAGAAGCCCTTCCGCCCAGGGTGGTGTTCTTCCCATTAGCTCACACACGCTTTGAACACTCACGCTTTTATCAGTTTCGATAATGGCTTCATCATGCACGTGAGCGACGATGCGATATTCTTTCAACGTTTGCATTGCGTAAAGTAGAATGTCACGAGCTATAGCTTGCGTAATATTTTCCACGAATTTAGGCCCATAGCTTTCCAGCCGCTCCCATTTTTTAGTAGACCCCACACCCTCATAGGTGACTGATTCGCCACCATACTTGTTTTCTTCCACACGTGGCTTCACATAGTAAAGGCATCTTTTCGAAGGCAGTTTGATGATAAGAAACCCACTCTTGTAAGTGAACACTATATTGTGTGTTCGAACAGAAATGCGTTCGTGTACACACTGTTTTACCGCTCTGTCCACATCCCACCACAATGAAACAATATGTGGATTAGCAGATCTCCAATCATTAACTAACTGTTGCAAATCATCTTCATGTAAACCCATATCAAGAGCACCCATTGCCTTTAATGCTCCTACTGCACCACCGTAGCCACAGTTATGCACGAGCTTTCCCGATACGGTAAAACGATGATTTGGTCCGGCATTTCGTATGTCATAAACTCGAGCCTTGCTTCGATTAAACGCCAGTTTTTTCTGTGTTGCACTACAGCTGTATTTGCTCTTGATATGATTTCTTCTCTGCCTATTCCTTTCGATAACATTCTTGTAACTACCGATCTTGCGTATGGCCAATATTGTTGCTCCCACCGTGTTAGGATAGCGTTCTGCTTGTTGTTTTGATTGACTATTCTTGGAACAAAGCGGATATTTCCTTTTTCGTAGTTGCCGTTTGTATTTATCCGATCTAATTCCCAGTCTTTTCGCACATTGTCTACCTCTTGTAAAATCCACAAGCCTGCTTCTAAAACAGAATGGAAGCACCACTTTATCCCTCTTGCACCATAGTTTTTGTAGTTTGGATCTCTTGGATTGATGCATCGCTGTTTTGCAGCACTTAGCCGCTTTTCTAGCCATATTGGTATTTGTTTCGGCTGCGAGCAAGCTTGACACCCTTTTGATTTGCCCGACTTTAGACTGTTTAAGTCCTGCCATTGGACGCTTCCGCACCCTACGCATTGTGTCAGTACATAACAGTGGTTTTGCTTTTGATTCCAGTGTTTCTCTGCACTTATGATTTTCACCCAGCCATATTGTTCTCCGACCATCTCCGGTTTGTATGAGATGTGTTTTGCAGATGGCGGATTCAATAAACCGTATTGGCTTCGGTTTCCCCTTAACCCAGACGAGATGGTCTGGTGTTGCTCTAAGTCCTTCATACTCGATTACCTCCTTTACACCCTTAAAAACAACTCCGTTATGGTTGACCCAGTTTTCTCCGTCCCACACTTTTTGTTTTGTAGTGACTTCTTCAATTGGAACAAGCCCTTCATCTGTGAGTACAAGTTCACCTTCAGCAATACAAGCAAGTTCCGCTATCTTACCTTTCTGCCGCAGGTGCCCGTTTACTCCGTGCTTTTCAACAGGCACGCTAAACATTTGAGATGCTGACGAGCAGTAAATGTCTTTACCTTCCGCGAATACTCGCATACGCCATTTTTCACCCGCAAGCCAAGCCAAGACTCTCGCTTCGATCGCTGAAAAGTCTGCGACAATAAACTTAAATCCCGTGCGTGGAATAAAAGCAGTGCGGATAAGCTGGGATAAGGTATCCGGAATATCCTCATAAAGCATTTCCAACGCTTCAACATTTCCTTGTTTAACAAGACTTCTAGCCTCAGCTAGATCAGACAGATGGTTTTGTGGTAGGTTTTGTAATTGTACGAGCCTTCCAGCGAACCTTCCTGTACGGTTTGCACCATAGAAGCGAAACATGCCACGCTCCCGATAATCCATGCAAGCAGCGTTTTTCATCGCCGTATACTTTTTCACCGATGATTTAGCAAGCTGCTGGCGAAGCCGTAAAACTTCCGCCAACTCTTTACCCACTGTTTTAAGCTCTTTAGCGACTTCTTTTTTACCAAGCGACTCCATTTCAAGACCATGCTCTTTAAGCCAAGAGCGCATTTGTAACACTGAGTTCGGGTTTTCTAAACCTGTAATATGCTTAAGCTCACTCATGAGATGCGTTTTCACCTCCTGGTCGAGTTTTATGGCTGATTCAACGAAAAGAGAATCTATTCCTATCCCACGGTCGTTAATGGTTTGGTCGAGATAAAACTCCTGCCATAAAAAGTCTGGTACGGGAAAGCGTGAGAGCTTTTCTTGAATACTCATCTCAACTTCCACATCACGCTTGTTATACGACTTGAAAAGCTCCCACTTTTCCTTATCGTGAAAATACTTGTTTCTTGTTCTTCCACCGTTTACTTTCGTAGGATTACACGGCAGGCAGAAATATTTAATAAGATTCTTACCTTCAGTTAGCTTCTGCTTATCAAGCCCCAGTACTGCTCCCACGTTTTCCAAAGACATGGGTAGCCCCAGGGTGGCTGACCAGATCATTGTGCAATGCCACGAGCCTGGGTTTAAAAACAAGCCTTCACTTTTTCCTGTCTGACCGGGGTTAACATTGATGCCTTTATCTCGCAGGTAGCGTGATAGGCAGACTCTTTCAAACTGAGCGTTAAACGCCCACTTTATAACCGTTTCATCCGTTAAAGCAGAAAGCACAACCTCGGGTATGGTTTCACCTTGTGCTAAGTCAACGACTTTAACTTCACTACCGTCCACACTGTAGCCAAAGAGCAGTATCTCAAAATCATCCGATTCTGCGTACTTGTAAACACCACATTTACCAAGATTTACACTCGAAAACGTCTCCAAATCCACACTCAAATTTTCCAAATTACATCACCCCCAAGCTTATAAAAGAGGTGACAGAAAACCTGCCACCCCACTTATAGAATCTTCTAAATCCTGTTTTTCAGGAATCTTCTAATTCCTATTTAGAATGTGTTTAATATCAACGTAAAGACTCACGAGTTTCTTTACCGTGAAATCAAGAAGTAATACTCCTATAAACACTGAAATAAAAACCGCTATAACAATTTCCATAATTAACTCACGCTCCTTATGCTAGAAAGTCATCATCTTCTAAAGTCGTAAAATCATCGGTTGCGAGGCTACGTCCGCCGAGTGGCTCACCGTCTCGGATCTTTTGAATGTTGCCAAGACCGCAAGCAACTCCCTTATTACCGTTAGAGTTAAATGCGTAAAAGTTGATGGAAACCCTCGCATAGCAGCCCGAATACACTTCACTGCGGTCCATGATTGGTTTTACCTGCTTGTCTACAATCTGCGGAGCCGTGGTTGAGTTCGCGTTAATGAAGTAATGTCCTTTATACGCTTCATCATCACGCTCAATATCCCCATCCCTGAGTGGTGTTTTAAGAGCAGCCTTGTTTGGTTTCTTACCACCAAACTTGCCGACACCTTCCTCAATCGCAGCATCAATAGCTTTCTCAATAGCGTTTACTGTTTCAACATCACTTTTAGGAATAAGCAGTGAAACACTGTACTTTTCAGGGCCGCCGTTAATAGACTTTGGCTCCCAACCATTGAAATAAGAAAGACGCGTGTTCTTACCAGTGATAACCTTCGTGTTATTTAATTTAGACATAGTACTAATTCTCCTTTTTGAATTCTTGATTTACATTTGAAACATTAACTTTTGCCCGCTTATCAGAGTCTGGTACGAGCGTAAGTTTTCCAGACGGTTTGATAATAAGGTCGCCCAGAATATCCTCAAATTTTTTCTTGCCCATCAGCTTTTGCATTTCAGTTAAACCGATAAGACTAGTTTTGAAAATGTTGGTAAAGCCATGAGCTTTCGCTTTCTCAATAACAGCTGTCTCGTCCTTAAACTTGCGAACTGATCTGCCTTCTACGAGTTTGAAACCATGCCACTCTTTGCCGTGGTTTACCGCGGAATCTGTGGCGTACGCTAAAACATCATCAGCCCACTTCGTGAGCTTAGGTATAAGCGTGAGTACTTCTTCAATCTCACTATCTGTTAAAACAGATGGCTCTTTGAACTCAAATTCTGCAAGTTTAAGGTTTTCCTCCGCCCGTTTACGGCACGTGGCTTTTGCCCTGCAAAACCTGCACCAGTCACCGGCTTCAAATTCGCCTTCGCCTTTAATAGCAAGCTCTGCTTTAGGTTTAAGCACGCTTTCAGCCCAACAGATAAGCTCCGTGACAGGTAGCGTAAAAGTGGATACGTTGTCACGCCGTGGCTGAAAAATACTCATCTCAACAGTTTGAATCTCGTACAAGCTGTCGAAAAGCGTTAAAGCTCCAAGCGCGTAGCATTTCATCTGAGGATTCTCGTAAGCGTCCACCAGCACGCCTTGACCGTACTTAAAGTCGATAACCTGCAGCGTTTTTTCGCCTACAATAATGCAGTCCGCTGTACCAAACCCGTCCGGCACGTAAGCTGAAAAATCAACCTTCTGCTCTATGAGAAGGATAGGATCTTGACAGTTAAGTTTTGTCTGCTCGTATTTTTCCATTACGAAATCCACGTAAGCATCCGAGCATTCCTGCATCTCACTTGAGTCATACTCTGTTGACGGTTTTTCACACGGACGGTTAAGAAGCTTATTCAGCTTGTACTCACACCACGCGTGTGCTGCCGTTCCTTCCTCAGCCGCCGCAGAAGTAGTGTTTTCAAACTTTTCTTCTAAAACAGCACTCGGAGTACACTTAATCCACCTGTGAGCAGAAGATGGGGAAAGTAAAGCATGCTTAGTCACTTGTCATACCTTTCGCCTCTTCAAGAAGCTCAGCGTACTTACTTTCATCAAGTTCTGAAAGCCTGTTAGCTCCGAACTTGACGATAAGCGCTTTTACTTCCGCGGTTTTACCATGTTGGCTAAGTTTTGCTAAAACCGCTCGCACATCCTCTAAACTCACCTTTTTAACAGACTCCTTATTATTAGGAGCTGTTTCTTTACAACCAGCACCAGAAGCACCAGCATCATCAAATAGTGTTTTAAGATGAGCTGTTAAGTTTTCCAAGTCTTTGATGACTTCTTTCAATATTTCATTGTTCACGGTTTTCCTCCTTAAACTTCTTTGACATCGACTGACTGAACACTTTTCCCGGGATCTAATAGGTAGACTTGCGAGTAATCACCAAACAGCCAGCGGATAAACCGTTGAGGTAATCGCATCACAGCTCCACGTAGAACCTGTTTCTTCTCACCGTTTTCACCGGTGACGTTAATAACGATCTTGTGTTTCACGAGTTTTGCCTCCTTTCTATAAGGGGTTTCTTCCTTACACATCACAGGCAAAGAAAAAGGAGGAGTTTTTAACCTCCTCCAAATAAAATTTCTAGGATTTTTTTAACGCGTTTTTCTAAGCTTTTCGAGAGCCTTATCCAAATGCTTTTTCACGCCAGCAGACGAGATACCAAGAATTCTTGCAATCTCTGACTGAGTGTATCCTCCAAAAAACATCAGTTTTACTACTTGACTCTGCTTATCTGTCAGCACTGAAAGCATTGATTCTGTTCTCTCTGACATTTCAAAACCATAATCATCACCGCTAAAACCATAATCATCAGTAGTACTGAGAGCTTCAGCAATATAACTTTTATCTACTTCAAGCTCGCCATCTGCATCAAAGTCAAGTGAAAGATTATAGTTACGCGGAAAATGCTCTTTAGCAGCATACTCCACATCATCCTTGTTAGGCTCATAACCATGCTTAAGATTAAACCGCCGGATATATTCTTCTTTCCACGCTTCAATCTCAGCTTTTTCTTCAGCAGTTCTAGTAGGACGCAGATTCTTATTGTTGTAGTAAACCTCACTGTCATCCATTGAGTGAAGCATCTTAATATCCGCTTCAGTTACACCATTTTCGCCCGGTTTAATCTCGATAGTTTCTTCACTATAACTACCATCTTCATTACGAACACAACTTGTATACTTATACGCTGCTCGATCATTGCTATTAGTTTTGCGAGTCCTCATGCTCACCCTTCCCGCCTGCAGCGGTAGGGTGAAGACACATACAAAAAAGAGCCGATACTTTATGAAGCACCGACTCTAATACCTGAAAAACAGCCATAGTAGAATAGAGGTACTTCATAGGAGTCATGAAAAAACCATGAGGATCCTATTGACGTATCTCATCGCCCTATAGCTAATCAGGCTTTAACTGTTTATTAGTAGTGTCTTATTGATTAATCATTCCACAATCTTGTTAATTGTTCCAAAAATTCTTATAACATTTACCCGCTCTTTCTTAAAACCCGTATCATGAGTGTAAAAAAGAGTGTAATAATCTCGTTTTTATAACAGTTTGACATGTAAAAACCACACTTGCCTTGAAAGCTACGTGCTTTGAGGTTTAAGCGTTAACAATGTTTTCACCCCCCTTCTCGTTAAACAACACTCGTTTTAGAAAACAAAACGAGCATTAGCCACGCTCTAATAGAGTCCCAACCGTGGCTAATAAAGTCCCAACTGTATTTAATACAATCCCAACAAATCTAATATAATCCCAACCGTATTAATATCAGAAATCCTCACTCCGCAAAAAGTGTTATAGGCCTAACTACTTTTAGTGTTACCGTTAGAGCTTCTGATTAAAACACTTCAGATAAAACGTTCAAGTTATTACTATGCTAAAAAGGCTCTTCAAAAAAACCTGACGAATACGCACATATACGGAGTTGCATACACGAGATTGCAGAAGAAAACTTCTTTACTTATGACTCTCCTAGAATATGGTTAGTGTTGAGAACTAAAGGTATTAGAGTATCTGAAAAAGTAGTAAGACGGCTCATGAAAGAAGAGTTAATTGAGGTTAGATATGCTAGGCGTAAAAGACGCTATTCAAGCTATAGAGGAGAAATTACTCCTGCATGTAGTAACATTGTTAATAATAATTTTCATGCAGATTCACCTAATAAGATTTGGCTTACAGATATTACTGAGTTTTCAGTAAAAGAGTCAAAACTCTATTTAAGCCCTATGATTGACTGTTTTGATGGTAAAGTGGTCTCTTACGCTCTTTCAAACCACCCAGATCAGTGTCTTGTAGATGAAATGTTAGAAGGGGCTTTAACTACCCTTGACACTACAGAATGTAAAAGCTTAGTTATTCATACCGATAGAGGAGGTCACTATAGAGGCGGTAGGTGGATTGAGAGATTAGAAGGTCTTGGTATTACACGCTCCATGTCAAGAAAAGGAAATAGTGGAGATAATGCTGCCTGTGAAGGATTTTTTGGACGAATGAAAACAGAAATGTATTATCCACTTAACTGGGATAGTACAGAAGAATTACGTCAAGCTATTCATACTTATATTGATTTTTACAACAACCACAGAATTAAAATGGGGCTTAAAAGACAATTATGGAACATCGTGCTATGATTGCACAAAATGTCTAAAAATTGTCCTAAGCCCCTTTTGTTTTCAATGTCAAGTAATACTAAATGTTGAGCTTTTTTAGCTTAACAACAGAGAGCTTTCTTTGGTATTTCAACGAAAACTCGGGTTTTTAGACACGCTTTTTGCCGCTTACCCCAATTTAGACGATATACGCCAATACGAGTACCACTACGAGTATAACTGCCACGGCAGCAGCAAACACCACGTAATCCATAGGCTTCACATGGTGATGCTGCAACAATGCATGGCATACAAACGCTGCGATCAGCAAGATTACCCCTGAAATAGCATTGGCATACCAAGGTAAATGATTGATGCACGAGAAAACAACACTCGTCAGCCAAATGGTAGCAAACGAAGCAAGCCATGACCGATGCCCTGTTGTGGCATGCTTCTTCGAAATAGTTGCATCATCCATATTAACACCCCAATGCTGCTGTCAAAGTGCCACCTGCAGCGCTACAAGCTATATCAGCCGAAACACCAGCAAGTGGTGTCGCCAATCCAGAAATACCAAGTGATAATGGAGTACAAACTGTTGCATCCCATAAAACATTCCATCCCACACCAATCCATTTAGGAATACAATGATGTTTCTTTCCACCACGTTCTAAAGCTGTCTCTAAGGAAACAGTAGGAGCAATCCTATGAAGAACTTTGCTATAACCAAAATCAACATGCTGCCCGTCATGAACTGTTAAATTGATAGTTGCTATAGTATGATTTGTTGCATCTCTCCAAGTAGCTATATTATTCTTTACTACGATAGTATCACCAGCTAGCGTATGCACATTCAATCCTTGTCCAGATACTGGAACAATTGAACGTCGACCATCTGGAGAACGCAATCCTCTCATTTCAGACTTAAAATTCCCATATTGTGATGTTGATTGAACTGCAAAAGATGGAGTTGCAAACACCATACTTCCAAGTAATGATGCTGCAGCTATTAACAATGAACTAACTTTCTTCATCATAAGATGACCTCTCTAATATTGGCCTTATCAATTAGTGAGTAAGCGTATTCCAGTAAACAGCATGTTGGCCAAACATGTGGTGAGTGACTCACGTTGTTATGCTCACAAGTCAACAGTATAATACTTGATTGATAGAAACGCCGTCATAATCAGGTAAGCGGATTATTAAAGCCTTGAGACAATCTTTGTTGTACGGCACTATGAACCTTTATAACTTATATACCACGGTGGGAATTCTTTTCATAATTGGTGCAATCAGTTTCTTTTTATCTCGCAAACTATTTAAATACGAATAAAACTATAAATAGCATATGAGTATGTGATTACTGATGAAATATAGTTTTCACATACTCAGTGTTTTATTCTCTCCTAGTATATAGAATTAATTAGTAACATCCATATGCTGTCCCTTTCACGGGAATTCTTGCAGCAAAAACTAGGACTTTTTTAGACTTCTATTGTAACTACTTTTATGGTTACTTTTGCATAAACCACCCTTGGTGCAAAGTGGCGAATCGACTTGCATGAGCGATTAAAACATAATTCGCGAATGCACTTCGATTCGCTGAGCTTGCTCAAAGTTGAAAGCACAGTGTGCTTTCAACGCAAGCGAAGTACATTAACATCCTGTGCACTCGACCCTAGAGCGTTGATATGTTTCCTCAAACAGCAAAATCACGCTCAAAAACCGCGAGAACCCAGCTTAAAGCCGCCACGCATTAAACCTTTTAACGATAGCCCTCACTAAACCCTGCTACACAAGGGCAAACTTGCACCCAGCTAATCAGCCCTTGACATCAATACGACACTCCCCATGTAGCCCAAAAATACACGAACGATTGAACTTTTTTGTACTGTGGTACATATATGCAAACTATAAATACGGTATGCGTTTATGGATTTGCTGAACTATCGCCTAGTTTCTTATGAATTTTATTAGCACAAGCAGGCACTCTTCTAACCAGCATCGACAAATAGTGTTTACTTTCAAGCAAGAGCTTGACAGTAAACACTATCTAACTTATACTGTATATATCGACGCATCCGTCGATAGGATGACGACCCCTTAGATGTAGCCAAGGCGCGAAGACTTTTTACGCGTTGACTCATGACAACTATTTGGCGCGTTAACCCTTTACCAGCTTGTGGTGTGAGGTGAATTGCATGGCTCGTAATAAGCGGCTTAGTTTTAATGAACGCAAGCAAGCAATAAAGCATGCTGCTATACGTATTTTTGTCAAACAAGGCTTTGAGAACACAACCATGGAAGACCTGGTAAAAGAAACAGGCTTATCAAAGGGTGGGTTTTATCACTACTACAAGAATACAACCGACATACTCCACGACATCATGCTCGACGGCATCGCATACCGCAACACCATCATGATGAAATCTATAGAGGATGGCAAGCAATGGAGCATTGATCTTCTTGCTGATGAAATGGCCAGAAAAGCAGTTGATAGCAATGCGCTTATGCCCGTCTACGTGGAACTTTTGTTGGCTAAGAAGAGAAACCCCCAGCTTGAACAGGTATATAGACAGCTTGAACACACTGCTTTTGATACGTTTAGGGCACATAACATCGATGCAGAAACGCTTTCTGTTAAGCCTTCGAATTTTGAACTTATGGCGTTTTTTGTAAACGCGATCATTCTTTCTGCGCATGTGCTCAACGAACACAAACTTGTACAAGATAATCAGGCGCTTATTAAGCAGCTGCTCTTGAATATTTTGAAACAGGACACCGCTCAATCCAGTCACGAGGGCAACAGCCGCGGCGCTACTCGCTCCAGCGACGAGGGAAACAATCAGTTAGGCAGCATACAAGAGTCTGTTCAAGCATCTTCAACTTCTTTACCAGCAAAGGAGCTCTCATGAACACATACCGCAAACTGTTTGCCTATATTCCACAGTTTAAGGGTTTAGCTATTGGAGCAGTACTCGTTTCAGCTTTGTCAGCTCTACTAACTACTTGCGGATATTATGCGATACATTGTTTTTTGCATGCGCTTATTATTGACGAAAACTTGCCTGTCGCTCAAAATTTTGCATTCGTCATTGCACTGCTTTTACTTACCGGCAGTTTATGTCTTGGCGCGTCGGGTCTTATGGCTCATTACGTGGGATTCAATTTAGAAAATGTTTTGCGCAAACGCGGTGTTGAAGGCTTAAATCGTGCAAGTTTTACATTCTTTGACACACATTCATCTGGAACTATTCGCAAAACTATTGACGACAATGCAGCGCTCACTCACACGATTGTCGCACACATGATTCCTGACGCTACGCGCGCAATCCTTATGCCATTTTTCATAATTGCATTCAGCTTTTGCATAAGCTGGCGCGTAGGTTTATGCATTCTAATACTTACTATTGTCGGTAGCGCTATTATGGCTAGCATGATGGGCGGCAAGCAATTCATGAAAATGTACCAAGACGCACTCGATAATCTATCTGCCGAAACAGTCGAATATATTCGTGGCATTTCTGTTATCAAAATCTTTGGCGTTTCAGTAAGTTCCATGAAAAAGCTATCCAAACTTATTCACAATTATTCAACATATGCTTACCAATATTCAAAGCATTGCAAAGCAGGATACGTTGTGTATGAATGCCTTTTCTTTGGTATTATTGCAATACTTACACTGCCGCTGGTATTTTTTATTGACGATTTGGGCAGTCCCAAACGTTTGGCTCTCGATTTAATTATGACGTTTTTCGTATCGGGATTAATGTTTGCAGCATTTATGCGCGTTATGTACATTGGCATGTACTCGTTCCAGGGTAATCATGCGGTTGATTCGCTTGAGAAGCTTTATGCGCAAATGTCGAAAGAAGAAATACATTTTGGCAATGAAGATCATTTTGCAAATCACAACATTGAGTTTCGTAACGTTTCGTTCTCGTATGACAAAAAAGAAGTTTTGAAAAATCTGTCCTTCAATTTAGCAGAAAATAAGATATATGCTCTAGTAGGAAAATCTGGATCAGGTAAATCTACAATTGCTAAACTGATGTGCGCATATTACAACATAAGTTCTGGAGAAATTTTAATTGG
Source organism: Gardnerella leopoldii (assembly GCF_003293675.1). NCBI lineage: Bacteria > Bacillati > Actinomycetota > Actinomycetes > Bifidobacteriales > Bifidobacteriaceae > Gardnerella > Gardnerella leopoldii. Next base: position 288,876 of record NZ_CP029984.1, on the reverse strand, counting down.
CAATAAACCTCTTAACACATATTCTCAAGAAGCGCTCATGCAAGAAATTTCCTTTGTTTTTCAAGATTCTAAGTTGTTTAGTGACACACTATATAACAATGTTAGCTGCGTAAAACATGACGCAAGCCACGAGGAAGTAATGTCTGCGATTTCTGCAGCAGGACTTGATTCGGTATTAGATAAATTAGATAAGCGAGAAAATACCATAATTGGAACAAAAGGCGTGTATCTTTCAGGTGGAGAAACTCAACGCGTTGCGATTGCTCGTGCCATTTTAAAAAATTCTCCCATCGTAATTATGGACGAAGCGTCTGCTTCTATTGACGCAGACAACGAGCATGAGTTACAAAAAGCATTTAAACGTTTAATGCGTGGTAAAACGGTCATTATGATTGCACATCGTCTGACGTCCATTACGGGTGTGGATGAGATTTTGCTTGTTGACCACGGACACATTGTTGAGCGCGGTTCACATGCTCAGCTTATGGCGCAAAATGGCCAATATACACATTTGTACACAATTTACACCCAAGCTAATGAGTGGAGGGTTGTTAATGATTAAGTTTTTAAAAAATACGTTTGCTCTTACCGATCAAGGTGTACGAGGCGCTTTTAAATCGGGTGTACTTAGTTTTTTGGTATTTGTTATCAATATGGTTCCTTCAATGCTGCTGCTATTGTTGGTAGATCATCTGTTACTACGCCATGTACATAGTACAGCCATCTATCTTGTGTGTTCTATTGTGACCTTGGTGGTAATGGCAGTGCTATTGAGTTTTGAATACGAAGCACAATATAACGAAACATATAAAGAAGCAGCTCATTTGCGTCTTAATATTGCAGAGAAACTTTCGCGACTAGAAATGTCTTACTTCGCAAAACACGATCTTACCGATCTCTCTCAAAGTATTATGGCAGACGTAGCGTCACTTGAGCATGCAGAAAGTCACGCAGTTCCGAAACTGCTCGCGTTTTGTTTATTCTTACCATTTCTTTCTGTATTAATGTTCATAGGGAACTGGAAAATGGCGATTTGTGCCGTTGGCCCTACGCTTCTTTCGTTTTTGCTGATTGTAGTATCAAAGCGCTATGTACGTGCGCAGCACAACAAACATTACCTGCGATTACGCGAAAATTCTCAAGCGTTTCAAGATCGTATTGAGCTGTCCAAGGAAATTGCGGCGTTTAATCTTGCAGAACGTATAAAAACAAAGCTTTATGCCAAGCTTGATGACACGCTCCGCGTCCAGTGGGAAAGCGAACGCAACGCTGGGTTCTTGCTGATATTTGCCGATATTTTCTCGCATTTTTCGTTGGCATTCACGATTATCGGTGGCATTTTTCTTATGCAAACTGGCGAAATTTCTGTGCTATATCTGCTAGGCTACGTTCTTGCTGCCATGAAGCTCAAAGAATTTGTGGACTCGAATATGGAATTCCTTATGGAAGTTTTCTATATCAATTCGGCTGTGAAGCGTATTCGTGAAATTCGCGACGCAAAGGTATTAGATGTGCAGCCGGAAGCTGCTACAGACGTACACACTACAGATAAACGCGCTACTCAATTTGCTAATTTTGATATAGAGATAAACAAGCTCAGCTTTTCTTACGATGACGCTACTCCTGTGCTAAACGACGTAAGTTTTACTGTGCCGCATGGAACAGTTTGCGCACTTGTTGGGCAGTCAGGCTGCGGAAAAACAACTCTGCTTCGACTTATAGCGCGTCTGTACGATTTTAATTCTGGTAGCATTCGTATTGACGGCGTAGATATACGGAAAGTTTCTACTGAAAACCTGTACCGAAATATATCTATCGTTTTTCAAGATGTTACTCTCTTCAACACAAGCATTTTGGAAAATATTCGTATAGGTCGAGAAGATGCTACAGACGAAGAAGTGAAACATGCAGCTCAGCTTGCGCATTGCGACTTTATTGACGCACTCCCAGATGGGATCAACACCATTATCGGCGAAAACGGTCAGCAGCTTTCTGGAGGCGAGCGTCAGCGTATATCAATAGCGCGCGCATTTTTGAAAAACTCACCAATTCTTATTCTTGATGAAATTGCTTCAAGTTTAGACGTTGACAACGAGATTAAAATTCAACAGTCACTTACCGAATTGGTAAAAAATAAGACTGTGATTATTATTTCTCACCGCATGAAGTCAATTGAAAATGTTGATCGAATAGTTGTGTTAAAAGATGGTCACGTTGAAGCATGCGGTACACATGCCGAGCTTATCCAGATAAGCCCTACTTATCAAAATCTTATTGATAAAACGTGTGCAGCAGAGGAGTTTTCGTATTAGTTTGAGCGCGTGTAGAACGCGCATGATAGAAAAAGGAGGAATTTGTTATGGAACGCGCAACTAAATTAAGTGGTCATGACCTGATAAACATTGGTATATTTGGAGCCATTTATTTTGTTATTGTATGTGTAATATCAATGCTTGGGATAGTACCCGTCTTTTTGCCGCTCCTTGCGGTATTAATGCCAATTATAGGCGGTATTCCTTTTATGCTCTTTTTGACCAAAGTTAAAAAGCCAGGAATGATTTTTATCATGGCAATCATGATGGGTCTATTGATGGTGCTCACAGGCATGGGAATGTGGTCGTTGTTAACAAGTGCGATTGCTGGTTTGATTGCAGAAATTGTGTTCAAAAGTGGCAACTATGCCAGTGCTAAAAAAGCTGTTTTGACATATGGATTTTTTAGCCTGTGGATGTATGGCAACTATATGTCACTGTTTCTTGATCGCGAACAATATTTTGCACAACGTGCAAGCTTTGGTAAAGCTTATGCCGAGGCTGTTGCTCAGCTCCTACCAAATTGGATGGCGTTCGTTCTGCTAATTGTATGCTTTATCTGCGGTATTTTAGGCGGACTGTTTGGTCAAAAAGTTTTGAAAAAACATTTTGAAAAAGCTGGTCTTGTTTAATGGCATATTCATCTCTAGCAGCGCAAAAGAACAAACGCAGTTTTCTAGATCCACGCGTAAAAATCGTCCTTGTTTTGCTATTAGCAATATTCGTAATGGGCGGCGTGTGTGGCGCACGCATGAAAGATATAAGTTTTGTATTATCTATCATTCCTTTTGTGCTGCTTTTGATAGAACAACAATGGAAAAAATTTTGGCATGCAAGTATCATGCTCATAATAGGTTATGGCTGTCTTTTGGTGATACCATATTTGCCTAGTATGATAAAACCTATCGCTTTAATGTGCGGATATATTCTTACGCGCTTTGTAGCAACAGTTGCAATGGGCAATTATGTTATAGCTACAACTTCGGTGAGTGAATTTATTGCAGCAATGGAAAAAATACATATGCCACGAGCCATTATTGTGCCAATGTCAGTTATGTTTAGAATGTTTCCAACGATTGCAACAGAATGGAAATCAATTTGTCGCGCTATGAATATGCGTGAAATTCATATAGGAGCAGTTGGTATTGGAAAAATATTAGAGTACCAATTAATTCCTATGATTAGTTCGGGTGTACGTATTGGCGAAGAACTATCGGCAGCAGCGTTAATTCGAGGATTAGGCTACCCTATCAAGCGAACTAATATTTGCCAAATTGGTTTTCGAATACAAGATTGGTTTTTATTACTCATTTCTTTGTCGGTCATATGTTTTTGGTTGTTGTGTAGCTTAGGAGTAAGCGTATGATCGAATTTAGGCATGTTTATTTCCATTATGGAACTGAAGATGACCATCATACAAGTGAATTAAATGATATTAACTTGCGCATAGAAGATGGCGAATTAATTTTGATAACCGGACCTTCGGGTTGTGGCAAAACAACGCTGTTACGTCTTATAAATGGTTTAATTCCACGCTTCTATCAAGGAAATGTAAAAGGCGATATACTATTAAACGGTCGATCTTTTAAAAATAATGAATTATATGATTTAGCACATGTTGTAGGCACGGTTTTTCAAAATCCTAAGTCACAATTTTATAATGTTGATACAACGAGTGAACTAGCGTTTGCGTGTGAAAATCAAGGACTACCAAAATCTGATATTTATCAGCGTATTGATACAACAGTTGCTGATTTGCACATGGAAAATTTGATGGATCGCAATATTTTTCATCTATCTGATGGCGAAAAGCAAAAAATAGCTTGTGCGTCAATTGAAGTAGCAGGATTAAACATAATTTTGTTAGATGAACCTTCAGCAAATTTAGATTACGACTCAACGTTGATGCTTAAAAAGTTGATTTTGCATTGGAAAAAACAAGGAAGAACAATTGTTGTAGCTGAGCATCGAATAGCTTATCTTTGGGATATTATGGATCGCCTAGTGGTTATGCAACAAGGTGAGATCGTTAAAGATATTAAATCCGAACAAAAAGATGCTCTTAACGACATAGATGCGCAAAAAATGGGACTGAGAACACGACTTATGGTATCACCCATACAAATTAATAAAATGCCATCTGTCACACAAGACGATCAGATAATCGCATTAAAAAATTTCAACTTTGCGTATCATGGCGTAAAGAAGAAAATAGTCAATATTAAATCGCTTGCTATTGCGCGTAATCAAATTACAGCAATTGTAGGAAAAAATGGAGCTGGCAAAACCAGTTTTCTCAATTGTTTTTGCGGTTTAGAAAAAAACTGCAAAGGTATTTTTAAATACGAGGATCGCGTTTTAAGTAATCGAGCACGTAAAAAATTATGTTTTATGGTGATGCAAAATACAGGCAACCAGCTGTTTACAGAAAGCGTTTTAGATGAAGTTTTAATTAGTTTGCCTAAGCGCAGCAAAAATAAGAACGATGTTGCGATGAATATATTACGACAATTTGATTTGGACTTTTTGGCACACCGTCATCCGCAGAGTCTATCGGGTGGGCAAAAACAGCGATTAGCAATTGCATGCGCGCTGGCAACAGGTAGAGAAATTCTAGCGTTAGACGAGCCGACGAGCGGATTAGACTATGCGCATATGCAAGAACTAGCACAGCTACTATCAAAACTTAAGTCAATGAATACAACAATTGTTGTAGTAACTCACGATAGTGAACTCATACATGCATGTTGCACAAGATTAATTCATATGTAAAGTTAGCTCTCGAAATGCATAGAATTTATTTATCTTGAACCACATACTATGACCTCCCCAAAAGGGAGTATGAATGAATATAAACGCAAATGAACTCGTTTCTTTTCCAAAGCAAATCAAAATTGTTCTAAAGTTGCGCGCCTTGTTGACGCATACGATTCAACTATTATTTCATCATACTGTGCATGAATCGTGCTTAATTAACATTTCCTAACTTCTAGCTGGGTGCAAAGTGGGTGCACTTTTTAACGTTATCCATCTTGTGCACTCGACCCTAGAGCGTTGACATGTTCCCTCATACAGCCAAAACACGCTCAAAAACCGCGAGAACCCGGCTTGAAGCCGCTTCGCATTAAACCTTTTAACAATAGCCCTCGCTAAACCCTGCTACACAAGGGCAAACTTGCACCCACCTATTAAGCCTTTGACATCAATACGACACTCTCAACGTGGTGAGTGTTGGGATATATGTCGAACGCGCGCAAAGACTGAACGTTGTAGCCAAGCTCTCTAAACGTGCCAACATCGCGAGCAAGACTAGTCGGATCGCAAGCAACGTACACAACGCTTCTTACTCCAGACTTAGCAATCTGCTTACAAACTTGAGCTTTAGCGCCAGCGCGCGGAGGATCTAACACAACAACATCAGGATGCGCAAATCGGCGCACAATCTTAGATGACTTACTCGCCTTAAACACCTGTGATTCAAGCGTTTGCGAAACATCGCCTTCAAGCGCTTCAACAACATCCCTGCCAAGACCTGCGCGCCCAATGTTTCGCCTTGCATTCTTTACAGCAATCGGCGCACCCTCAATGCTAAGCACGCGAGCTGGCTCTGCAGAACCAAAAGCGCCAGTAGTACCAATAGCACCCACGGCACTAGAAGAATCTCCGCCAATATTAGCCAAAGTAGCAAGCGGAATCGTAAACAAACCAGATCCAGAATACAAATCCCACAAAACCGTATTCTTAATACGCCCACCAAGCGCAGAACGAACTAATCCCAAAACGTAGTTCACCAAATGTTCTGGAGCTGCGCGATGAATCTGCCAAAAACCACGCGCGTCAACATTGTAATCAAAAGTACGCGCACGCGATGAATCACCATCAACCGCAACGCGCACGCGCTCGCGCAACAAAGCCGAGCCTGCAACCAGTTCATCATTTACTATAAGCGCATAATTTTCGCCAATCGCACTAAGGAGCGCAGACTTATCACCAGAAACACCAAAATCCAAACCATCAACTCGAGGCTCTGGAACAGCAAGGCGAATTTGCGAATTTGGCTCAAATTTGCGATTCCACAAATCCAAAGAATCCGCAACTGCTAAAACCGCGCGCGACGCAAGTGGCATAGTATCAATCGCAATGCGATCATGCGACTCGCGCTTTCGCATAGACAATCGCCCTTCATCATCCGCAACCAACTCCATGCGCGTACGCCAATTAAATCCGTTAAGCTCCTCATCCCCCGGCATGCGCTCAACGTTAACATCGCTTTCCACAACATCCATATGCGCTAAACGCTGGAATTGATTAGCAATTACGGAAGCCTTCCAACGAATCTGCCCAGGCAAAGAAACGTGAATTAAATCCGCTCCTCCAACTCCACCACCCTGAGCCAAAGGACCAGCGAGTTTCCATTGCGGCTCTACACGATCCGCGCTAGGCTCCAAAACTTCCACAACTTCGCCAGTAAAAAAGTGCGCTTTTGCACGCATCGGCTCATCCATGCGCACAACAACCAGCTCACCAGGTAGCGCAAATCGCACGAATACAACGCGTCCGTCAAGATGACCTACACATCTGCCTTGATCCGCATATCGCTCGATTCGCATCGTCACTTGCATAAACTACCCCTTAGTTTTGCGTTTTGTTAAGCCGATTTTAGTTAAGCTGATTTTCTTCGCTATGCTTCTCTTCACGATTTTTATGATGTAGACGCATAAACGGCGTTGCAATAATCAAGTAAGAAACCCAAATTGCGAGCGCCCAGAACGGCAATCCCATAATCAAGCGAACGGTACCAAGCCACACAACGTGATTCGTCAAATATAATGGCACTTGCAAAACGAGCCTCAGCACAAAAACAGCAATCCACAATCCTGTCACATACATATACGCTCGCTTAAGCGGCTTATAATCGAGCCATTCGTGAAGCCACGCACCAAAGTTTTCTGTAGGCATTTTGCGAATTGACTCAATCACAAGCCCTAAAGCAGGCACGCGCACAATCAGCGAAATAGCAAGAAGCGCACCATAAACAGCGTTCGTAATAAAGCCCATCATATAGTAGTCGCGCGCTTGGTGACTCGTCCACACCCAAACAAGGCAGATTCCAATGGAAATAAGTCCACTAATTGCTCCCATAAGCGATTGCCTCTGAATAAGACGAATCACAACTTGCAAAACAGCAATCACAGCTGACACAATAACCGTTGTTTGCACATTTCGTGTTACAACAAAGCAAATAACAAACAGCAAGCCGGGCAGCATGGATTCGATTACGCCTCGAACGCCACCCATTGAATCAATTACAGAAAATGTAGACCCTTCGGCTCCGATTGAAGCCAATGTCGCTAGTCCTGAGCGTTTTTTGGTTCGCGCAGAATCGTTGGTTTGCGCAGAATCGTTGAGTTTTACTTCATTTGAAAACTCTTGCGAAGAAAACTCTTCTTCGGATTTCTGTAAAGATTCTTGTGAATCCATTCAATTAACTTTCTACTACTTGCATTATCTAATTTCAGCAAACATTGGACCGCGTGTAAGCGTAGTTTTTACTTCTACTTGTTGGTCGTAACCTAATGGTTTATCGTCTTTTTTTAGTGCATTATTAGCATCTTCATCAGACGTATTATTTTCCCCATCTTTACCGCTATTTTCTGCATTTAAAGCAGCTTCTTTTTCTTCTCTAGTTATTGGATCATGCATAGGAATAAAATCGCGAGGCGCAAGCGGCTCTTCACCACGATTTACAACAATCCCCTTAAACCATTCATCTAATTGTTTTGTTTCGTTATTATTATCTGCAAGCTCTGTTGCTGCAGGCCCAGAGAATACTCCGCGAAGCATCCACCTAGGACCATCAACGCCAACAATACGCGTTGTAATGGTTTTTTCTCCAACTTTTACAGGTAACAGCAGCTCAGTACCAAATTCGCCTTGTACTGTACACGCTTGACTATTACCATCAAGCAAATCTTTGCACACTTCTAGCCAAATACCAGATGTTTTAGGCGCAGCAAAAGCTTCAACTTCTACGCTTGAAGAACCATAAGTTACTGTCATACCAAGAACTTGCGATGTTTCATGCTGCTTTTTTACTCGCAACTCAATGCCTTGAAAGTATGGAATATAGATTGAACCAAAATCTAGATAATCGCTAAAATCAGGAGCATCTTCATCATTGAAATCCCATGGACCAGTTTTTACCTCTACGATTTTGTCTTCAACTTTTGAAGATTTTTCTTCTTCATGTCGGCCAAATAACCAACCCATTATTCCTCATTTCTTAAAACAACAAATCTACAAAAATATATTTATTACTTATTATTGTAAATTGCCTAACTTCACCAGAATAGCACAAGCAAAGCACTGAAAAATTTGCGTATATAGTACATTCATATACACATGCGATTACTTAGTTATTTCACATTATACAAATTAATACTTACGCATCACACGTCATACTTTATACTTAACGGCGCATGATCAGACCATCGCGCATCATAGCTTTCAGCACGATCGATCACAAATCCGCGAGCGCTTTCCGCAATTTCAGGAGTTGCGAACTGGTAGTCTAATCTCCAACCAACGTTATTGTCGAAAGCTTTACCGCGCTGGCTCCACCAAGTGTATGGTCCTTGAATATCTCCTGCAAGCATGCGCATAACGTCCACAAATTCATATTCGTTAATCCAGCGATCAATATACGCACGTTCCTCTGGCAAGAATCCTGCACTTTTTTCATTAGCTTTAGCGTTTTTAATATCAAGTGAAGTATGCGCAATATTAAAGTCACCGCACAAAATCGCTTGATTTCCGCCACTTGCTGCTGCATCTCGAAGCTCCCCTAAACGAGTAAGCATTGTGTCTAAAAAGCGGAATTTTTGTTTCATTTTTTGCGGATCGTCCACATTTCCAGCATGAACATACACAGAAGCAATAGTGATTTCATAGCCGTCAGGAGTACGCACGTCAGTTTCAACCCATCGCCCAGAATCAACATCCTCGCTTAAGCCAGGCAAACCGTAGCGTTTGTTTACTACAGGAAGAGACGTAACTAGAGCTACTCCAGCTCGACCTTTTACACGGCAAACTTCATTCGTATAAGTAAAATTATCGTTTTCTATAGGATTTGCGATATTTTCAGACGCACGATATCCCATTTCAATTTTTGTCATAATTGGGTCGATTGCATCCTGCGGAGCGCGCACTTCTTGCATACACCACACGTCTGGAGTATGTGCGTCAGACCAGTTAAGCATACCTTTGCGCTCAGCTGCACGAATACCGTTTAAATTCGAAGTCGTAATTGTAATCATGTAATCAACTCTAATATGCGCACAACACAAACAGCTCCATCACTAAACAACGGACATAAATCACACAACCAACACAGATTACAAGTTATGGATTACTCAACCAATAAACACGGAATTAATAGAAAAATAAAAAGGTGCAGATTCTATAAAACCTGCACCTTTTCATCAGCTTGTACTATTTAGTCTAAACCAAGCTCCAAATTTCCTCCTGGAATTGCATCGAGCAAATCGCGAGTGTATTCCATCTGTGGATGATCGAATACCTCATCTGTAGTTGCATGCTCAACAAGCTTTCCATGCTGCATAACAACAACTTCGTCTGCAATCTGACGAACGACAGCCAAATCGTGTGTGATGAACAAATAGCTCAAACCACGCTCTGCCTGCAAATCGTTAAGCAAGTGCAAAACCTGATCTTGCACAAGCACATCCAAAGCAGATACAGCTTCATCGCAAACTATAACATCTGGATCCAAAGCCATAGCACGAGCAATTGCAATTCGTTGACGCTGTCCTCCAGAAAGTTCGTTCGGGAATCGAGTCATAACTGAAGCAGGCATACGAACCATGTCTAGAAGCTCTACCACACGGTTTTTACGACTCTTTTTATCACCAATCTTATGAATACGTAGAGGTTCTTCAATTGAACGATAAATTGAGTACATAGGATCCAAAGAACCATACGGATTCTGGAAAACTGGCTGCACATGGCGACGGAAGTCAAGCAAATCCGCACCCTTTAAATCGGAAATATTCTTACCTTCGTAAGTAACAGTTCCACTTGTTGGCTTAAGAAGTCGCAAAACCATATTCGCAACGGTAGATTTACCTGAACCAGATTCACCAACGATAGCTAACGTCGTACCACGCTTAATAGAGAATGAAACGTCGTCAACAGCCTTAAAAAGCTCTTTCTTGCGAGGAAGCTTAAACTCACGAGTTAAGTGATCCACAGTAATAATATGCTCACTTTTTTCGAGAGTTTGCTCACCTACTACGTGATGCTCAAGCAAGTTATCAGCATTACCACCGTGTTCTTTAACAGAAATAATGCGCTGAGAAGCTAAGCTTGGAGCGGCAGCAACAAGTCTCTTTGTATACGGATGCTGAGGATGCTGCAAAACTTCCAACGATGGGCCAGATTCAACAACACGACCCTTATACATAACAACAACATGCTGCGCGCGAGAGGCAGCCAAGCCTAAATCGTGTGTAATGAAGAGAACAGAAGTTCCGAGCGAATCAGTTAGTGTATGCAAATGGTCAAGAATACGCTTTTGCACAGTAACATCCAAAGCGGAAGTTGGCTCATCTGCAATAAGCAAGTCCGGTCGGCAAGCCAAACCAATGGCAATCAAAGCGCGCTGACGCATACCGCCGGAAAACTCATGTGGGAACTGACGTGCACGAGTTGCAGCATCTGGCAAACCAGCTTCGTCAAGCAAACCAGCAATACGATCTTCAACGCTTGCACCTACAACATACTTTTTGGCGATTTCCCAAGCTTTGTCGTCATTCACACCATATTTGATTAAATCGTCTGCTACGCGCCAACGAGTTTCAGAGCCTGGAACCCACTCTTTCTTGTAGTAATCAATAGCTTCATTGAACTTTTCAGCATCGTTATGCTCATCAAGTCCAACTTCTTTCAAAGCTTTCTTAGCGACTTCAATCAAATCTGGTAATTCTTTAGAGCCAAGGAATGTTTCATCCTCATTGCTTTTGACTTGAACAGAATCGCCTGCAAGAGCCTCAGCTAATGAAGAGCGCTTCTCGTGATCAACGTCAACACCATTTGCGATTAATGCTTCTTTAACTTGTTCGCCAATACGCCACACGGGGTTCAAGTTGCTCATAGGATCCTGCGGAACTAGACCCATTGCAGTACCACGCAAAGCAGCAATCTCTTTTGGCTTCAAACTGCTAATTTCTTTACCCTTGAGCTTAATAGATCCACCTGTAACATGACCGGTTCCAGGAAGAAGACCAAGAACAGCCATTGCAGAAGTGGACTTTCCTGAACCAGATTCACCTACAATTGCAACCCACTGACCAGGATAAACACAGAAGCTAGCATCTCTAACAGCATGAACAGCTTTTTTTGAGTCTGTTGTGAAATCAACCTGGAGATTTTTTACTTCCAACAATGGCCCTTGCTCTAGCTGCATGGCGCGAATGTCTATATCTTTACGTGTTGTATTCATAAGTTTTATTCCTCCACGCTAAATTCACGCCTTACGGCTCTTCGGATCTAATGCATCCTTTACAGCATCACCCATCATAATAAAGGCGAGCACAGTAATTGCGAGTGCAATAGACGGATAGAACAAGACTTCTGGGTTCGTAGTAAGAACATTTCTAGCGGTAGAAATATCTCCACCCCAGCTGACAGTAGTACTTGGTAAACCAATTCCAAGGAAGCTTAATGTTGCTTCCAACACAATATAAGTTCCAAGCGAAGTTGTTCCAACAACAATGATTGGAGCCAAAGAGTTCGGGATAATGTGTTTGAAAAGATTACGTATTGGAGTAGATCCTAAAGCAGTAGATGCGGTATTGAATTCAAGATTTTTTGATTCCATAACAGCGCTTCGTGCAATACGAGCAACGCTAACCCATCCAAAAAGCACCATAACAAGCACAATTTTCCAAATTGATTTAGATGTACGGAACATTTGTAAAACTACGATTGCACCAAGAAGCATTGGTAAAGCCAAGAAGATATCAGTTATTCGGCTGAGAATAGTATCAACCCAGCCTCCGAAGAATCCTGCTAACGCACCAATTAAAGAACCAACAAGTACAACCAAAATAGTTGCAAGCAAACCAACACTTAGTGATGTACGAGTACCATAAACAACTCGAGCATAAATATCGCAACCTTGCATATCAAAACCAAATGGATGCGCGGCTGAAGCTGGCTCAAGAGAGTGTTCCAAAACGCAATAATTAGGATTGTGCTTTGTAAGAATGCTTGGGAAGAATGCAACAAAAATAATTGCAATAATCAAAACTGCAGAAACAATAAACAATGGATTCCTGCGCAAAGTTCTCCAGGTATCTGCCCACATACTCGTTGCAGCAGCGGATTCGTCTACGGAATCCACTTCTTGAATAGGCGTATCGTCTAATGGTGCAACGTAGCGTTCTTGCCCCGGTAATATATTGCAATTTGAAGCATTATTTGCAATCAAATCATTTTTCATCAAATTATCTTCCATAGTGTACTCCCCTCACGCGTAACGAATGCGCGGATCAAGAGCCGCGTACAACATATCAACAAGAAAATTGCTAAATACAAATATCAATGTCAAAAGCGTGACAATGGAAACAACAAGGTTTTCTTCTCCCTTTAGAATCCCTTGATATGTGAGGAATCCAACGCCATGAATGTTGAAGATTGTTTCCGAAATCATTGCACCGCCCATAAGAGCACCCAAATCCTGGCCTAAGAAGGTGACGACAGGTATAAGCGAGTTGCGCAAAACGTGGCGAACAATAACAGAGCCTTCTTTTAAGCCCTTTGCACGAGCTGTACGCACATAATCAAGCGAAATATTTGAAGAGATTTCAGATCTTGTAAGTCGAATGATGTACGCCATAGACACAGAACCAAGAACCATTGCAGGAAGAAGCAAATCGAAGAATCCAGGATCGTTACTAGCTGTAACTGGTAATATACGCCATTTAACACCAAATAAGTATTGTCCTACGAAACCTGTCACAAATGTTGGAACAGAAATAAGAAGAAGTGATACAACCAGGATCACACTGTCATACCACTTGCCTTTCTTCAAACCTGAAATTATGCCAAATATGACACCAAATATTGCTTCGAAAGCGAATGCCATAATTGCTAGTTGAACAGTAACTGGGAATGCACGACCAATTTCATCGATAACTGGTTGACCTGCAAAAGTATGACCAAAATCGAGGGTAAGAGCATTCTTTAAGAATAGTAAATATTGAATAATAAATGGTTTATCTAAGTTATACTCGGCTCGTATTTGTGCAGCCACTGCAGGATTAACAGGTTTTTCTCCAAACATTGCTTTTACTGGATCTCCAGGCAAAGCAAATACTAAAGCATAAACTAATAATGTTGTGCCGAGAACAACAGGAATCATCTGCAAAATACGACGCAGAATGTACTTACCCATCGAATTCTCCTTGAATTGTTAAAACTTACTCAAAAAACAACAAAGTGCCGCTCCAGCTCAATAGTTTTATTTAACTAGTTTAGCTGGAGCAGCAATTTCGCAATAAGCGATATCAAATTATTGAGAGGAACCAACTAGTGTTACTTACTAACTTTCTAAAAAGTATGTAACACTATGCTGTTTTCTTAATTAGCTACCAGCTTATTTGTGAAGCTGATAGTACAGCGGCATATTCTGCCAATCCATTGTGAAGCCCTTCAAAGTTGGAACCATCACAGCCTTAGCGTTCGAGTAGAACAATGGGACAGATGGAAGATCCTCAAGAAGGATTTCGTTTGCTTGCTGATAGAGCTTAATAGCCTCTTCTGGCTTAGAAGATGCAGCTTTCTTAAGTAAATCGTCGAACTTTGGATTCTTATAATCACCTTCGTTAGAGCCATTGCCATCAGCTGCAACGGAAGCAAATTCCTGAGTCAAGTAATTTTCTGCACTTGGATAATCTGGCATCCAACCTGCACGCCATGCACCCTTAATCTGACGCTTAGCGCAAGCATTACGGAATTCCTGGAATGTAGGAATTGGGGTGGTTTCAGCCTTGATTCCGAGATTATTCTTGAGGGAATTCACAACAGCATCAAACACAGACTTTGCATTTCCATCGGCATTGTAGGAGAAAGTAAGAGATCCATCATACTTAGAAATCTTATCTGCTTTAGCCCAAAGTTCCTTAGCTTTCTTTGCATTAAATTCTACGTTCTCGTGACCCTTAAGATCAGCCTTATAGCCTGGAGTCAATGGAGAAGTAAATTCGTTTGCAGGAGAAGCAGTGCCATTGAGAATCTTGTCGATAATCACCTTACGATCTATAGCCATAGAAATAGCTTGACGACGAAGCTTACCTTCTTCAGTCTTTACATCGAAGTGTGGGAGGCTTGAAGGAATAGTGAACTGCTGGATTACAGAACCTGGACGGTTGTAAGCCTTAACAGTTGTATCCTTCTGGAAAGTCTTAGTTTGGGTATCTGGAATATTATCAGTCATATCGAGGTTTCCAGCCTGCACATCGCGGTATGCAGCGTTACCATCTGTATAAACCTTGAAGGTTACGCCATCATTCTGAGCTTTGCGCGGACCATTGTAATCAGGATTCTTTACAACTTCGATCTGCTTGTTGTGATCCCAAGACTTGAACAAGTATGGACCAGAAGAAACAGGCTTTTCGCCATAAGCCTTTGGATCCTTGTAGAAGGATTCCGGAAGTGGAGCAAATGCCAAGTAGCCAACCTTAATTGGGAATACAGAATCTGGCTGTTCCAGATCAACGGTAAAAGTATTTTCATCAACAACCTTCAAACCAGAAAGCTGTTCGTCACCCTTAGTACCATCCTTCTGCAAATCAGCATAACCCTTAATGGTTTGGAAGAAGGAAGCACACTTCTGAGCATTCTTAGCGTTAGCAACGAAGCTCCAAGCCTTCACAAAGCTTTCGGCTGTAATAGGAGTGCCATCGCTGAACTTCTTTCCTTTCTTAACCTTCACGGTGTACTGGGTAGCATCAGCATTTGGAGTGATGCTTTCAGCATCCTCATTTACAGGATTACCCTTTTCATCGAAAGTTACCAACGTGGAATTAACCAACATGGCAGGACGAGCGCCAGCATTTTCGTTAATGTTTCCAGGGACTAATTCGTTTTGTGGCTCAGAGTTTGAAACGGTAATAATAACCTTGCCACCGTTTGTTTGTGCATTCTTAGCGGAAGAGCCACAGCCACCAAGTAACATTGCCAGCGAGCAGGCAGCAGCAGCGAAAGCCAAAGCCCTATTCTTCATATATTTTCTCCTAACGTCTGGTAGGCAGGATTGTCATATCACAAAAAAGCCAAGCATCAGCTAAAACATAAAAATCCATCCGGTTTTTATTGCCAGATGGATTCTCGCAAGCCAATGACGAGGCCTCTTCGTTGATTAAAATTCAATGATACGTATTTTTACAAACAATGCAATAGTAAAAGAAAATTGAAAAAAATATTGTATATTAGTAATAATTAATTATTTAAGTCTAGATTTAATTATAAATACCGAAAATTTTATTATTTATATAGTAAAATTTATTGTTTTTTACAGGTATATGTATATTACAAAAATGTAAATTAACATATTTATTATGTAAAAAACATGTTAAATATGAATAATTGAATACTTAAAACATTTAATATCATGCACGCGGAAAAGCTTGAGAATACTTACGTTTTAAAGATTCAATAGAAACATGAGTGTAACGCTGAGTAGTATTAAGCGATGAATGACCCAATAATTCCTGCACTTCGCGTAAATCTGCTCCACCATTCAACATATGCGTCGCAGCACTATGCCGCAAAGCATGAGGAGAAATATCCGGAACATGCGCACTCTTAGCCTCATCATGCACAATCCGCCTTACCAAACGCTGATCGATACGCTTTCCGCGAGTACCAAGAAATACTGCCTCTTCAACAGAATTCCGCAATAAAATTTCTCGTCCATCTTTAGAAATCCAAGCAGATAAAGCTTTATAAGCAGGAACCCCAAAAGGCACAACACGCTGCTTATTTCCCTTACCAGTAACTTTTATAGTGTGCGAGGAAAAATTAATATCCTGAATATTTAAACTAGTAAGCTCACCAACACGAATACCAGTCGCATATAAAAGCTCCAGAATTGCAGCATTGCGAAGTCCTACAGCTTTCTGATTTTTGGTACACGAAGATGAAACATTAGCTTTAGAATCAACATTATTCATTAATGATTCTGCTTGATATTCATCCAAAACAGATGGTAGCATGTTTTTAATTTTTGGCGTCATTAAAATTTCTGCAGGATTACTACTTATGTATTCAACATGCTGACACCACGCAAAAAAACCACGCACCGCGACTACTTTGCGAGCCAAACTTGAACGCGCATGACTTCGCGACTCATCAGCCATCCACGAACGCAAATCATCCGTAGTAAGCTCTGAAATATTATTAAATCCGTGCCGATTACACCATGCTAAACATTGCAAAATATCACTGGCATAAGCTTTCTGCGTGCGTTCACCCAAGCCTTTATTAGCACGAACATAATCAATATAATCATCTATTAAACTCATATATTTAGAAGGTAAACCTAAGAAATTTTCAGAAACAAATTTATTGTTGCTCATGCTTAACTCACCCTTCCATAAAAGTTTAAAACAAAACGTTTGCCATATACTTCAGTCACATGCATAATACAACAAGGAGCATGTTATGAACACACAAACACGGAATTTAACTACACTACCGAAGCAAATACCTGCAGGCTCGCGCATAGTAGTAAGAACTTACAAAATTATAGAAAACAATAACGATGGAACACAAAAAATCGAGTATCATGATGCGATTGGGCACGTACTCGAGTGGGACGGGGTAATGCTTCATTTACTTCGAGATCCTGCAGCAAACGGCACTAGAGCTGCCGAAGAAATGTTCATTGACGCCAAAACTATTTACCGATTAAAACCAATCCCAGAACGCAAATTTCAAAAACCGCTTAGTGTGTAGAATTGTCTGATGAGAAGCAAGTTTTACACATTTCTCAAGGAAGCATCTGAGCGCAATAGCAGTTGCGAAGATTCGTTGGTATTAAATCCGTAAAATTCAATAATGGATTCACCTGAGCGCGCGGATTCTAGTAATTCCTGCTGCCAATTGATTTGAGAATCATACTTCCACAATCTGCTATTTGCATCATCATTTTGCTTAGCATCGTCGCTTTGTTGCGTACTAGTTTTAGATGAGTTGCGCTGCTGGTATTTATATTCTCTCCAAGATTGAGCTTTAGCAAAAAACTCTTGCTCTAAAGCATCCGCGGTTTCAATATCATTATCTAACATATTTGCAGCAAAAGTTAGCTCAGAAATTACGGAACGCAATAATTTCGCAGTATTATGCCGATTTTCACTTACCATAGCACGAGTGCGTTGAGGATCAGTAAGAGCAACTCGTGTCATATCTCGCCAGGAACCTGCAGATAGTTGTAAAGCAATAGCACGATTAGATTGTTCACATAATACGTTTGCAAGAGCTGTTGCAACAACATGAGGCATGTGAGAAATAAGAGCTGCAGAATTATCGTGCGCTGCATCATCCAAAACTATTGCGCGATTCTTGCATAGAGAAACAATCATTTGCAAAACATTGCAAACTCGCCAAAACTCAGTAGAATCATCAACAGTTAAAGCCCACAAAGCACCATTTAAAAGCTCATCACTAGAAGCTTTCCAACCAGTAAATTCACTACCAGCCATCGGATGCGCACCAACGTAACAATCTTGCAAACCTGCGTCTTTTACTTGCTCTCGAACTAAAGTTTTTACGCTGCCGACATCGCTAATAGTTGTGCAAGATTTGTCAATATAAGGTGCAATTTCATGCAAAATACTTGGCATAGCAGCTAAAGCATTGCATAAAATCAAAACATTTGGACGAAGTTTTGCTAAATCCTGCACTTTTTCTACGCAAGTAATTCCTAAACTTTTAGCTTCGTCATAAGGCTCATTATGACGATTCCATGCATATACGTTGCAATTTGCCAGTTTAGCAAGTCGTTTTGCAAGAGATCCACCAATAAGACCAAGACCTACAATGCCAACAGAAAATTTTTGCGAAAATTCAGCATCTTCTACCATAATAATTCTCTTTCTGCACGCATTACGTTCAAATTACGTAAAGCATCAACTGAAGGTTCAACGCACACTCCACCATGAGGTAGCATCCAATCATTCATCACCGGATTCTTGCGTTTATCAGAAGAATACACTGCTAAAACTCGAACCCAATCACCATGTTCAACAACCTCTTGAATCATAGCTTTACACGTAGAATCCCAAGGAGCAGCATCAACAGTTGCAATAAAACTGTATAAACCATCCTGCCCTTTAATTGGTCTAGACATAAAGGAAGTCATATTAAGGCCATGATCTCGCACAACATCAAGCAAATTTGCTAACACTCCAGCACCTGTAGAACGCGGAATAAACGCAATAATTGATGAAAAAGATGAAAAATTTTCTCGCTGCACATTAACAAAATCTAAAGCCTGATCTCGAGGAGCTAACACTAAAAATTCAGTGCGCGCGCCAGAAAAATCTTCAACTGCTTCGCTCACAATCTGCCTATTGTATAAATCAGCACAAATTTTAGGACATAAAGCAACTTCGCCAGGAACTAAATCCCTACAAGCAGCAGCATTTGAAGACGCAGTTTTTTCTTGTAAACCGCGCTCTTGAGAAAACTTACGACATTGCGCCAACGCGTGAGGGTGAGCAACAATAGTAGAGCAATTATCGATTGAATCTGATTTGCAAACAACAGCATCAAAACTAATATCAACGCCTATTCGAGCAATACCAACCATATTCTTTGCATCAATGAGTAAATCTAAATTAGGTATTACAACGCCTTCAATATTGTTTTCCCACGCAATAACACCCCAATGGTGATGCTCTTCAATTTCACTAGCAATACTAAGAACATTCTCGCAAGCAGTTGGAATAAGTCGCAAATTATCAAATGATTGACATTGTTCTTGAACTTTTAAAGATGCATGATGAGTAAAAGAACCTTCCGGCCCTAAATAGCATAATTTACGAGCACTCTGACTGTTCTTATTACCATTCATGACTATTCCTTAAAAACTGTTGCAGTTAAGAATATTGTAATCAAGACTACTGTAAAAAATACTGCTTAATACTGCTTTTATGCAAAACTCAGCTCTAAGTCACGCTTAGATTATTGCAAATTCTTTACTTATTTTACTATTCAATAACAAACCAACGCTGAGGCATACAAAGCAAAACTAAGTGAGCAACAAGAATGCCGAAAAGCCAAAAATATCCAACATATTGCGAACACCATGGCAACGGTATTGTGAAACCAACAGGTACAAGAATTGCGCTACCAACAAAATCTAAAGCAATAAGCCAAGCTACAAATGAAAAAACTATTGCGTGAATAAATAATCCACTCCAACCACTACGAGATCTTGCACACCAAGCAGACAAAAATAGCAAAAGCATAGATAATGCAAATCCGTAAGGAATATTATCCACTGCACCGCAGCGATGAGCAAACGTACCAATCAACGCGCATATTAGCGCAGAAACAGACGTGGTCGCATACCTGCCCCACGAAGGCAAGCGATGCGACCACGGTTTCGACGACATAATAAGCCTAACGTTCCATCACTAATTGGTATATTGCGATTATCATGCAGCGTTGTTGTTTTGACGACGCTGCTTAGCACGCCACTTGTACCACTCATCGCGGCTCAAAATAATCTTGCGCACGCGAATTGCTTCAGGCGTAACTTCCACGCACTCGTCTTCGTTAGCGAAGTCAAGAGACTCTTCCAAGCTCATCTTAATTGGTGGAGTTAAAGTTTCAAGCACGTCAGCAGTTGAAGAACGCATGTTAGTCATGTGCTTAGCAAGCGTAATATTTACATCCAGCTCATCTGGTTTATTGTTAATACCAACGATTTGTCCTTCGTAAACTGGGCTTTGTGGATCAACGAAGAAGATACCACGAGCTTGCAAACGCTGCATAGCATAAGGAGTTGCAACACCCTTGCGATCGCAAACCATGGAACCATTCTGACGAGTCACAATCTGACCAGCCCATGGAGCATAACCAGCGGAAATAGAGCTTGCAATACCAGTTCCGCGAGTAGCAGAAAGCAAGGCAGTGCGGAAACCGATAAGACCGCGAGAAGGAACAGTAAATTGCAAACGAACCCAACCAGAACCGTGGTTGCTCATAGAATCCATACGACCCTTACGATCAGCCATAAGCTGAGTGACGGTACCCATGTATTCTTCTGGGACATCAATCGTAGTGCTTTCCATAGGCTCATTAATTTGACCATCAATAGTCTTGGTAACGACCTGAGGACGACCAACTGTAAGCTCGTAGCCCTCGCGACGCATTTGCTCAGCTAACACAGCCAAAGCAAGCTCGCCACGACCTTGAACTTCCCAAGCATCTGGGCGCTCAGTTGGAATAACCTTAATAGAAACGTTACCAATAAGCTCGCGATCCAAACGATCCTTAATCATACGAGCAGTAAGCTTATGATCTTTGCCTTCAGTTCCAGCAAGAGGAGAATCGTTCACGCCGAAAGTCATAGAAATTGCAGGATCGTCGACATGAATCAATGGAAGCGGCTTTGGATCATTCTGGTCAACGATAGTTTCACCAATCATAATGTCGTTTACGCCAGCAACAGCCACAATATCGCCAGGACCTGCAGAAGCTACAGGAGTGCGCTCCAAACCTTGAGTGCGAAGAAGCTCAGAAACACGGAAGTTTTCAATGGAACCATCGACACGAGAAAGACCGTAAGTCTTGCCCTTTTCCAAAGTACCATTGTAAATTCGCACTAAACCAAGACGACCCAAGAAGTCAGAGGAATCAATGTTTGCAACATGAGCTTGAAGAGGAGCGCCTTCTTCGTATTCAGGAGCTGGAATGTTTGAAATAATAGAATCAAACAATGGCTCCAAATTATCGTTATCCGGAAGAGCACCATTCGCAGGCTGATTAACAGAAGCATAACCAGCTTTAGCAGCGCAATAAATTACTGGCAAATCAAGCAAAGCGTCGAGATCGAGGTCAATACCTTCCTCAACAACATCCTGAGCCAAGCCAAGAAGCAAATCTGTAGATTCGCCAACAACTTCTTCAATACGAGCATCTGGACGATCTACCTTATTTACGCACAAAATAACAGGAAGCTTAGCTTCCAAAGCTTTACGAAGCACAAAGCGAGTCTGTGGAAGAGGACCTTCAGAAGCGTCAACCAACAAAACAACGCCGTCAACCATAGAGATACCACGCTCGACCTCACCACCGAAATCAGCGTGACCTGGAGTATCAATAACGTTAATAGTGATACCTTCTGGATGACCATACTTTTCAGCTAATGGACCTGTGTACTGAACAGCAGTGTTTTTAGCAAGAATAGTAATGCCCTTCTCGCGTTCCAAATCATTGGAATCCATAACGCGATCTGGAACTTCTTCACGCTCAGAAAATACGTGCGACTGCTGAAGCATGGCGTTTACCAGAGTGGTCTTACCGTGGTCTACGTGCGCCACAATTGCCACATTTCGAATATCACCGCGAACAGTCATCACAAACCTCTTCCATTCTTCGCGTTTAAGTAATTATTAACATGCAACCATTTAAGCTATAAACATCAGCTAAAACAGTAGCCATATACCTTATTGACGAGCGCCCAAATAGGTAAGCTGCCAAACCGCACCGATTTTACTAGCGAGCTAAGACAGCTTTACAAAACATACTAACGCAGAATCACAAGAACTTAAGCAACAACACCTTTAGCAATAAGCTCACGCGCAACTTCGCGGTACTCTTTTGCAGTCTTGTGCTCAGGAGCAAAAATAGTGATAGGAACTGCAGCAACTGTAGAATCTGGCAGCTTAATAGAACGCGAAATCACGGAATGCAAAACTTTATCTTGGAAAGCTTCGTAAATGCGCTGTAAGACTTCTTCGCTATGCAAAGTGCGTGTATACATAGTAACCAAAACGCCAAATACTTTAAGATTTGGATTAATACGAGATTGTACCTTCTCAATTGATTGCATAAGAAGAGCCACGCCTCGAAGAGCAAAGAACTCTGCAGCAAGTGGAATAATCACGCCATCAGCTGCTGTTAACGCATTTACAGTAAGCAAGCCGAGAGAAGGCTGGCAATCAACTATAATAACGTCGTATTCGTCACGCACTTTGCGTAATACACCTGCTAATATTTGCTCTCGTCCTACTTCGGTTACTAACTGAACTTCAGCTGCAGATAAATCAATATTTGCAGGAATAATATCAATATTTTCTGTTTCAGTATGACGAATTACATCATGCACGTCTACAGACGAATCAAATAATGCCGTATAAACTGTATTATCAAGCGCATTTGCGTTAATTCCAAGTCCAACTGTTGCCGCACCTTGCGGATCGAAATCAACAATCAAAACGCGACGACCATACTGACTTAGTGCGCCAGCAATATTAATGGAACTTGTAGTTTTACCAACTCCACCTTTCTGGTTGCACATTGCAATAATGCGAGCAGGACCGTGTGAAGTTAACGGCTCTGGTGCATGAAAAGTTTCGTATTCGCGTCCAAGTAAATCAGTAGGCATGCTCCCCACTTTATCAACAGGTATACTCACGAAACTCTGAGCATAAAATTATTTAGCTCGAGGATGACTCATTACGTAAGCTTCAACTAATGCGTCAGGACTAATATGCGTATAAATTTGAGTTGTTGTAACTGAAGCATGTCCAAGTAACTCTTGAACTGTGCGCACATCAGCACCACCTGCAATAAGATGCGTGGCAAGAGAATGGCGCAGCGTATGCGGATGCAATGGTTTGTCAAGTTTTGCACGCTCGCCAGCTTGCGTTACTATTGCCCATGCTGATTGGCGAGAAAGTGCATTACCTCTCTTATTTAAGAAAATTGTGTGCAATTCACGTTTGCCCTTGGACGCTAATTCTGGGCGAGATTTCTCCATATAGTTACGAAGAGCACGAACAGCACACCCACCAATCGGAACTAAACGCTGCTTAGAGCCTTTACCTGTAAGTTTTACAACGGACTCATTTAAATCAATATCTTCGAATTTTACGCCAACTGCTTCCGAAATTCGCGCTCCAGTAGCGTATAAAAACTCGAGAAGCGCAGTATCTCTAATCGAAATAGCATCGGAACTTCCAAAATTCCCTGCAGCTTCAATAACTCTATTTACTTCTTCAATACTTAAAACATCCGGTAAGTAGTCTGCTTGTTTTGGAGCTTTTACTTGCGCTGAAACGTCAGCTTGTATGTCACCATGAGCAAGCATAAAGCGATGCCACTCGTGAATACTTGCAAGTCGACGCGCAACTGTCCTAGTCCCCAACCCTAATTCATTCAAAGTTCGAATATATGATTCAATATCTAATTGAGAAATAGTAGTAATATCTTTTATTTTTCGTTCGTCGTAAAGCCAGCATGTGTAATCTTGCAAATCTGAAGCGTATGCAGATACTGTTTTTTTAGAAAGACCACGCTCAATATCAATATGCGCAATAAAGCGTTGAATATGAAGTGCAAACTCTTCAGGAATATTATTTTTCCTATTGTCAGAATCAAGATTTGAGCGCATAAAAATAATTATAGCTAATAAGTAAATTTGTTGATTTAAAAGAAAAAGCCCACCTAAATTGGTGGGCTTAAAATAGAACTCTATTAAAGCAAAATCAGGCTTCAACTGGAGCGTTTACATCAGCTGGCAATGCAGCCTTAGCAGCTTCAACAACAGCCTTGAAAGCTTCAATATCGGAAACTGCGAGCTCAGCAAGAGCGCGACGATCCAATTCGATGCCTGCCAAGTGCAAGCCCTGAATGAAGCGATTGTAAGTGATGCCTTCAGCGCGAACTGCTGCGTTAATGCGCTGAATCCACAACTTGCGGAAATCACCCTTGCGAGCCTTGCGGTCGCGGAAGTTATAAGTGAATGAGTGGAGCAGCTGTTCCTTTGCCTTGCGATAAAGACGGGAGCGCTGACCGCGGTAGCCAGAAGCCCTCTCAAGAACAACGCGACGCTTCTTGTGAGCGTTTACTGCGCGCTTTACTCGTGCCATAAGTATTCCTCAGCTTTCTTAAAATTTTCGATTGCGTATTCGTTTACAAGCAATTCTTACTTGTTACTTACTTAACGAGCAAGCCCTTAAGCTTCTTGCTCTGCGCAGTAGCCAATACTTTATCTTCAGAAAGAGCACGACGCTTACGAGCCGACTTGTGCTCCAAGTTGTGGCGCATGGCGCTACCATCGTGCATCACCTTACCGGTACCGGTAAGACGAACGCGCTTGGACGCTGCGGAATTAGTTTTCATCTTCGGCATTGCTGCCCTCCTTGTGATGTTGATCGGATTGCATAGCATTTACTGCAGCTGCAGCTTGTGACTGAACCTCTTGCTTAGCTGCAAGACGAGCAGCCTGACGAGCTTGACGCTCAGCGCGAGATTCAGCGCCACGACGACGTTGCTCAGACTGTGTATGAATTTTCTTGCCTTTTGGAGCAAGAGTCATAATAATATTTCGACCTTCTTGCTTTGGCGCAAACTCTACTGTGCCACTTTCAGAGACCTCATCTGCAAGTCGGCGCAACAATTCAACGCCACCAACCGGACGAGATTGCTCACGGCCACGCAACATAATAGTTACTTTTACCTTGTCTCCGCCGTTCAAGAAACGAAGCACATGACCTTTCTTCACATCGAAATCGTGATCGTCGATCTTGAGGCGGAAACGAATTTCCTTAACCTCTGCGACAGTCTGATTACGACGTGCTTCACGAGCCTTAATCTTTTCGTTGTACTTGTACTTACCGTAGTCAATAAGCTTGGCTACTGGAGGCTTAGCAGTAGGCGCAACTTCGACAAGATCGAGGTTAGCTTCCCTTGCAAGGTTTAACGCGACAGAGGTTGCGATAACTCCCACTTGCTCGCCCTTTGGACCAATAAGGCGCACCTGAGGGACTCGAATTTCCTCGTTAATGCGTGGTTCGTCGCTAATGATGACTCCAATCCTTCTAAATACTTGTAAGATGTAATACACCAAGAAGTCCAAGAGCTTAAGATTCACTACTTCATATCAATAAAACGCTATATAACAGCGCAGCAAGCAGCACAAGAAGCTAACTTGCGTGACCGAAGTCATGAACCCGAAACCACAGTAGGCTTCCAGGTGGGGACATCCCACTTTCTTGATTACTCAAGCCGAATATCTATTCTACTAGAAGCCTTGACAAAAAGGCAGTCAACACACGAAACGTGTTTTGACTGCCACAAATCAAAGCTAGAACTATGCGATTTCTACGCTAACTGCATTGGCTCAGGCTTCAATCCATCGTGATTAAAGTACACATCATACCAAGTCAGGAATGTGTAAACTGTCCAAATCTTACGGCGATCGTCATTTTTCTTTGCATAATTATCGTCAATCATACGAAGTAAAGCATCTCTATCGAAGAATTTAGCAGCATCGTCACTTTCAAACGTCTTACGAACAATCTTATAAAAACGTTCCTCACGCAACCAATCCTTAACTGGCACAGGGAAACCAAGCTTTTCTCTGTCATACCAAGCTTTTGGCAAATGACGGGACGCAGCTTGTCGGAAAGCAAACTTCGTATTTTCATCAGTAATTAAATATTTAGTAGGAACTTTTTCTGCAACATCCATAAGAACACGATCAAGCAAAGGCACGCGAAGCTCCAAAGAATGTGCCATAGTCATTTTATCTGCCTTAAGCAAAATATCTCCTGGCATCCATTGATGCATATCAAGATATTGCTTTTTCTTCACTTCAGAAAGTCCCTTACCAGCAATTCTATTGTAAATAGCATCGA
Source organism: Gardnerella leopoldii (assembly GCF_003293675.1). Classification (NCBI taxonomy): domain Bacteria; kingdom Bacillati; phylum Actinomycetota; class Actinomycetes; order Bifidobacteriales; family Bifidobacteriaceae; genus Gardnerella; species Gardnerella leopoldii. Next base: position 262,607 of record NZ_CP029984.1, on the reverse strand, counting down.
CAATGCTGCGAACGCTAGGACCCTTGCGATACTCAGGTTTCAAAAGTTTTACAGCATCTTCCTCATTGAAAACCTTTGACTGACCGATAAAATGCTCCTCAGCTGGAGCCAAATTAGCGTACAAATGCCACGCTCCGTGGAAATGCTTACCCTTTGCAGCTCGACCAATCGCGTAACGCAACTTTTTTGGCAACTTTGCAAGCATGCGAGTCACAACTTTAATAAGTTTAGAACGCGTATGAACACCATAATCAATGTATCCTGCAAATAATTCATCTGCTCCCTCACCGCTTAGCACAACGCGTAAATCTTGCGAAGCTAATTTTGCAAGGAAGAATAATGGGACGCAAGAGAAGTTAGAATCAGGTTCGTCCAAATACCACTGAATTTGTGGGAAATAACGGAATGCGTCAGCAGCGTCAATAATTTCAGATTTATTGTTTAAGCCAATAATTTTTGCCAATTCGCTTGCTTGTTTGGATTCATTGTATCTTCCACCAGCAAAACCAATAGAATATGTGTGTTCAGGGCGTGCAACAGCTGCAACATAACTTGAATCAACTCCAGAAGAAAGGAACGAACCAACTTCAACATCCGCAATTTGGTGAGCTTGAACAGAATCACAAACTGTTTTATCGATAGAATCAACTAATTCATTCAAGCGTTGCTTTGTTTCTTTGAAATTAGGATCGTAATATTGCTCAATCTTCATTTCGCCATTCTTATACGTAAAGCAATTACCTTCACGCAGCTTAAAAACGCCCTTGAAGAAAGTTTCGTTAATTGCAGGATATTGGAATGTCATAAACGGCTTAAGCGCATTTTCGTTAAGCTCCTTCTTAAAATCTGGATGGCGCAGTAAAGATTTAATTTCGGATCCGTACATAAAAGTACCATTCATTTGCGCATAATAAAAAGGCTTAATACCGAAATGGTCGCGAGCGCCGAACAATTCTTGAGTACTTTTGTTCCAAATAACGAATGCAAACATTCCGCGTAAACGATTAAGTAAGCCTTTACCCCACTCTTCGTAGCCGTGCACTAATACTTCTGTGTCGCAATCAGTGTGGAAAGTGTGACCAGCTTTAATAAGTTCTTCGCGAAGTGGCTTGTAGTTATAAATCTCACCATTGAAAGTAACTGCAAGATTCCCATCCTCGTTGTACATAGGTTGGGATCCACCGTGAAGATCTATAATGCTAAGTCGACGAAAACCGAGTGCTGCATGTTCGTCAATCATAGTTCCATATTCGTCAGGACCACGATGCGCAATCACATCTGTCATATCTTTTACAATTTGGCTTTTGACGTTAATTGGGGTGTCATTAATGAACCCTGCAATTCCGCACATTTATTTCTCCTCGTAGAATATACAACACAGCATTACGTTAGTCTACTAGCAAATAATTAACGAAAATCCATAATAACTTGGAAAATCTAACTTGCCATGCAATACTACACCAAGCACTTTATGTTAAGCGAGTATTAGTCTAAAAATTCCTGTATTTGCCGGAATAAAAACAATCAAATGCGCTAATATCAAATCCGAAAAATGGCATAAAACGTAGTCAAATGTTGATTGACACTACGCTTATAAACTCTTGTTATAAATGTATGTCATCAGTACAAATGCAGCGTTATTATGTTGTTATGGAACCTTTGCAACGCTGCGTAGTATTAGCAGCAGGAGATTATTACGATCATACGCGTGAACATGTGCCAGATCGCGCTTTAACAATTGCAGCTGATGGAGGCTGGGATCATGCATGTAAATTAGGTTTGCATGTGGATGCGCTCATCGGCGATTTTGACTCTGTTAGATTAAAACTTCCTACTGATGCAGTTATTACTAGATTGCCTGCAGAAAAAGATGATCCTGACTTACTTTCTGCGTTGAAAGTCGGTTGGGCTAAAGGCGCTCGAGAATTTCATATTTTTGGAGGATTAGGTGGTCGAGTTGACCATACTATTTCTAATATTCAACTTATGGTTCGTTTAGCGCGCCGCGGCGGAATTGGATTCTTGTACGGCGACGGTCAAATTGTTACAGCAATACATGATGGATCTCTTGATTTTCCAGCATCATCTGGAGATGATTTGCGCATAGTTTCCGTTTTTTCTCATACTCCAGTTTCTAATGATGTAAATGAAGTTGGATTAAAGTATCAGCTTAAACACGCAACCATGCATGGAGATGCAGTACAAGGTTTAAGTAACGAATTATTAAATGATACGCCTGCTCATATTGACGTTCATGAAGGAACACTTATTGTAACCTTCCCTATTAATGCTCCATTACCACAGGTGAGCTGGTTTAAAAGACCAATTGGAGATTTAGGCGAAGTCGATACTTCTATATCTGAGGCATTAGCAGTTCCTCTTGAAAGCGAGACTACTCCAACATATTCGACTACTGCAGCTGCTGAAGCAATGACGTATAACGAATAGGCGCAAACTTTAGTTTATGCAAATGGCTGACGAGGTTCTTTTACTTGAAAAACTCGTCAGCCTTTTTCTTTTTAAAATTACACTCGTTGTTCAATTGAACAATATTGATTCGTAAAATGTTATGCAAAAACGCAACTGGAAACTATCAAAAAATTCACAAAAACACTCATAAAACACAGCATGTTAACGCTCACTGTTCTCATAGTGCATGATTGCAATAAAAGTGAGCTATATTACAACTCTTCGTACATACCGCACACTAAAATGAACACCGTTAATTCAAATAACGATGACCTAAATGCGTGAGTTTTCATCGCGAAAATAGCGCGACTTAAAACGTTGCGCACGAGGTCTCACTCAAGGGAGAACCACATGACAGTCAAGATTGGTATTAATGGTTTCGGTCGTATCGGTCGTCTCGCATTCCGTCGTATTTTTGAGCTTCAGGCTCGCGGCGGTCAAGCAGGTGACATCGAAGTCGCAGCCATCAACGATCTGACCACCCCTTCGATGCTCGCCTACTTGCTCAAGTATGACAGCACCCACGGCACATTCCGCCACGATGACGGCACCCCAGTTGAGGTAACCTCCACCGAAGACGCAATCGTTGTAGATGGCAAGACTTACAAGGTTTACGCCGAAAAAGACGCAAATAACATTCCATGGGTTAAGAACGATGGCGTTGAATTCGTTCTCGAATGCACCGGTTTCTACACTTCTGCAGAAAAGTCCCAGGCTCACTTGAACGCGGGTGCTAAGAAGGTTCTTATTTCTGCCCCTGCTAAGGATGAAACCACTCCAACAGTTGTGTTCGGCGTTAATCACGAAATCTTGAAGGCTTCTGACAACATTGTTTCCGCTGGTTCTTGCACCACCAACTCCATGGCTGCAATGGTGAAGTTGCTTCAAGACAACTGGGGAATCAAGTCCGGCTTCATGACCACAATTCACGCCTACACCGGCACTCAGATGATTCTCGACGGTCCACGCGGCTCTAAGCCACGCAATAACCGTTCCGCAGCTTGCAACACCATTGAGCACTCCACCGGCGCTGCTAAGGCAATCGGCAAGGTTGTGCCAGAAGTTAACGGCAAGCTCCAGGGTCACGCACAGCGCATTCAGGTTCCAGACGGCTCTGTTACCGAGTTGACCACTGTTCTTGAGAAGCCAGCAACCACTGAAGAAATTAACGACGCTTTCAAGAAGGCTTTCGAAAACTGCGAGTACTTCGGTTACAATGCAGACAGCATCGTGTCTTCTGACATCATCGGCGACACCCACGGTGGCGTTTTCGATCCAACTCAGACCGACGTGAACACTGTTGACGGTGTAACTTTGGCTCGTACCGTTACCTTCTACGACAACGAGTACGGCTTCACTTCCAACATGATTCGCACTCTTCTTTACTTCGCTGAAATCTCCGAGTGATTTCGCTAAGCATCAATCAGCAATAGCTGGTTGTGCGAATATTTAATATATAAACCCCTTGTGCTGCTTTCTAAGCTACACAAGGGGTTTATATTTATTTTTAGCGTCATAATTCAGTCGTGTGGATATTAGCGAGGTGAGATTTGAGATTTTTCGCACTGAGCGCGGCGAACGTCAGAGCCGCAGGCTGCTGATTCGCCAAGCGAAGAAGAAAAATCGAAAAATCTCTGCGATAGACACGGTTATTAACGATTAAACATGCAGAGTTTTGGGAATTTCTCTACGAGCAATAAAAGAGGACTGAGGAAGCAACATTCTTTAAAGAAAGGCGAACACAATAAACGCCTTTAACAGCCAAAGCGACGAAGGACGGGAACTTGCGAGGAGAGAAATCCCCAAAAACTCGCGCCACAATTGGTTTAATATACACTAAGTCAACAGTCGGTATAGCATATCATGTAACACAATTTGACAGTTGAGTATAAGGCACGGTAACAAAATGAGTAAAAAACATGCAGAAACCGGAAAAGCAACTCCAGCTATTGCGCAACTCGAAAACGCAGGCATCACCTTCCGCATAGCGCAATACGAGCATGACGCTGATCACATGGACGACGGCTATGGAATTGAGGCTGCTGAGAAGCTAGGCGTAAGCGCAGCTCAAGTTTGCAAAACTCTTATGGTTGACACTGGTGAAAAGCGAGTAGTTGGAATTGTTCCAGTAAACGGACGTCTCAATATGAAAGCAATTGCAGGAGCAGTACACGCAAAGAAAGCAAGTATGACAAGCCCAGAAGTTGCGCAACGAGAAAGCGGCTACGTAGTTGGTGGAATTTCACCATTCGGACAAAAAACGCACCATGAAACAGTACTAGATAGTAGCGTAATGCAATTTGATGAGATTCTTGTTTCTGGAGGAAAACGAGGATTGGACGTAGTTCTTAATCCTCAAGATATCGTAACATTATTAAACGCAACTGTAGCTGATATAGCAGCATAAGCAACATAAGCTTTATTACTGCAAATATTGCTACTAACAAGTGATTACTCGCACGAGATTAGTACGTTGACAAATATAACGTCTTGGCAACGTGCGATAATCCCTAAGGTTGTTCATTAATCGTTAAGGAGTGCATTATGGGTATGCGTGGCCGCAAGCGCAAGGCGCGTCGTAAAAAAGCAGCGAATCATGGCAAAAGACCAAATGCTTAAGCTATAAATTCGCTTATACATACTGTAAAGCCCACGTCAATCGTGGGCTTTTTCGTTTTAGCATACTTTTATTCACCACAATAATCAGAAAGCTCACGTTTAAGTTGCATGCGAGCGCGGTTAAGTCTGCTCATAACAGTTCCTATTTTTACGCCTTCTTCTTGGGCAATTTGTTTATAAGATTTACCTCGAATAGCGACTTCAATAAAAACTTTTCTACGCTCAGGCGGCAACTTACTAAGCGCAGCAATAATCTCTTGTGGAGCAAACCCTTCTAAATATTCTTGTTCAGCAGAAAGCATCCCTTTTGCGCAATGATTAGAAGCCTCATAGATATCCCAATCATTGTAGTCGCCAGTTTCATCGTTAGCACGTTTAGGGCTTCGTTTTGCTTTCGCGTACTGATTAAAATACAAATTTCGTTCAATCCTGTTAATCCAGGCAGCAAAATTTGTGCCAGGCTGAAAAGTTTCAAAAGATTTAAGAGCACGCTCAAAAGTATCTTGCACTAAATCTTGCGCATCCTGCGCATTTTGCGTAAGACGCATAGCTTGAGTGTACAAAGGATCAACGCAAGTAGATACAAGTTGTTCAAATCTTTTGCGTCGACTTTCCATTGCAGAACTTTGCTTAGTATCTACTAAACGATCACTAAATAAGCGAGCATTACAATTTTTTGCACTTTGTTTTTTAGCTCTTACGCTTTTAGAGCACATAACATTTGTCTTCTCGATTTGCTCACTCATATAGTCAATAATACTTTTACTTTGCACATATAGCTACTAATTTGTCGTGTTGCATAGTGTAGCGCAGCGCGAGATGATAACACATCGCAGCACAATAATGCAGCGCGGCATAGTGTGACATTGCGTGACATTGCGGTAGTATTGTGACTATGCCAACTCATATTCAAGAATTGTTAAATGCTTTAGATTTAGCACCTAAGCAAGATGAGAATACATTACTTGCTGAATCATGGTTACTTGGTTTCGACACTGAAACTACAGGTGCAAATATTGGTAAAGATGCCATTGTTTCTGCAACTCTAGTATTACGCAATCCTGAACTAGCTCACGATGGAGATGTGGTATCAACTTGGTTAATTAACCCTCATCAGCCTATGAATCCTAAGGCAAGCGAAGTAAATGGTTTCACAGACGAATACCTTCAAGAACACGGCGGAGAGCCTGAAGAAGAACTTGAATTCCTTGCACGCGCAGTAAGCATGGCTCAAGCTAAGAATATTCCACTACTTGCTTATAACGCTCCATTTGATATTTCAATGTTACGTCACGACTTGAAGCGTTGGCATCTTACTGCGCTAGAAGAACGCGCAACTTGTTCAATACATGCACTAAACGCTAATGACATTCTTACTGTTGATCCTCTTGTTATCGATAGAGCTGTTTCTAGAAGATCCGGCAAGCGTACTCTCACTATTACATCTCAATTTTATGGAGTTGAACCAATCGGAGATTTCCACGATGCTACAGCAGACACAGTTGCAGCTCTTGATTTGATTGCTCCAATGAGCAAACTATATGAGTCAGTAAGTTGCATGAGGCTGAATACTATGATGGATTGGCAGCGCGAAGCTTATATTAATTGGCGAGATAGCTTCAATCAATGGCTGCAATCTCACGGACGTGAGCCTATTACTGGAACATGGCTATAAAACATTTGGCGAAAAGAAGTAAATTATGATCATGCATAACACGTTGTCACTAGCAAACGCAAGTGAAATTTTGCAACACTATGGTTTGTTACGCGAAATGATTCAATATTGTAACGCAGAAGATGCTAATAGTGCTAATACTGCTAATACTAAAGAAAAAACTGTAGACTCTACTCATTCTCGTAATGAAATATGGTCTTTGAATCCGTATTATTTCCCAAATATTGATGCAGATGAGTGCTTTACTAACGCAACTTACGATACTCGCGATATTACACCTGGAACACTTCTGTTTATTAAAGGCAATTTTCAGTCGGAATATCTTTTAGATGCAGATAACAAAGGACTTGCTGCATATGTTGCTGAACAAAGCTACGCACAATACACAAAAGCTGTCGGTTTAATTGTTACGGATGCTAAAAAAGCAATGAGCGTGCTTGCAGCAGCAATCTTTGGAAATCCACAAGAAAAACTCACTATTGTTGGAATTACTGGAACTAAAGGCAAAACAACTACAGCCTACTTTACTCACGCTATTCTAAACTCCCATTCGCACGGTAAAGCAGCACTGTTTTCTTCAGTAGATAATTGCGTAGACGGAAAAAATTACGTTGAATCTAATTTAACTACTCCTGAAAGTTTTGATGCTTTCAAAATGATGCGCGAAGCTGTAGATAACGGCATGAAGTATCTTGTTATGGAAGTTTCTTCACAAGCTTATAAGGTGAATCGCGTATACGGTCTTAAATTCGATGTTGCAGCATTCTTAAACATTAGCCCAGACCACATTAGCCCTATTGAGCACCCAACTTTTGAAGATTACTTGTATTGCAAACGACAAATTATTGCAAATACTAAGCGTTTAGTACTAAATTCTGATACAGATCACGCAGATCTTCTTTTACAAGATGCAGAACGCAACAATGTGCTCGTAACAACTTTTGCTCGCATTAAAAAAGATGAAATAGAAAGCGACGCTTGCGAAAATGACAATTTCGATGATATTGACGACGATCGCATAAATTATTGCGCTCCTGCTAACGATGATGACTACACAGAATTACTTACTCCTGACTACATTGCAATGCCAGTAGAAAATAGTGAATCACATTGCATCGCTATGCGAGACTCAAGCGAAGACGACGACTATGAAGATAACGACTACGAAGAAGACGTGCACTACTGCCCTATTGACGAATTCGCATTGTCTATTGCAGGAGATTTTAACTACGAAAATGCTTTAGCTGCAATCGCTATTGCAGGAGAATTGGGAATTAATCAAGATACTGATTTACACGCATTACACGCTATTGAGAACGTGAAAATTTCTGGACGCATGGAAGTTTTCAAAGACACGCACTCAAATATGATTGCAGTTGTCGACTATGCACATAACTACATTTCTACAAAATCAGTTCTTGACTTTGTAGAAGAGCGCTACGGCAAATTTAATCCTCGAATTACGCTAATAACTGGTTCCACAGGAGATAAAGCTGTCGACCGTCGTAAAGAAATTGTTGAAGCAGCGCAAAACCGCATAGAACAGTTTATTTTCACTACTGAAGATACTGATACTGAAGACGTAATGCATATTTGCGAGGATATGCAAAGTTATGTTACGGACCCAAATGTTTCTTCACGCATTATTATCGACAGAGCTGAAGCAATAGAATACGCTTACAACGATGCTGCAAACAGCGAACAAAAAAATGGAAGATTAAACATTCTTCTTGCTATTGGTAAGGGCGATGAACGTTGGATTAAAAACAAACGAAAGCATGTGCCGTATGAGGGTGATTCATTCGTAATAAAGCGTCTTTTTGGTCTGTAATACGCTTATGCGAAAGTATGAAAATATACGAATAAAATAAACGCAATTACTACATAAACTAAATAACAAGCTAGCTAACAAACTAAATAACAAACAAGTTAAATAACAAATTAAAACAAATGAAGAAGATACAAATGAATAATCAACAATTCCAACCTGTGTTACTCGGTAGCGATATAAACGCATATGGCATGGCTCGAGCATTCCATGAAGAATATGGCATTACTTCAATTGCTTTTGCGCACTTCCAACTTTCACCTACGAAATTTAGCAAAATTGTCGATGTGAGAATTGTTCCAGGCTTTGGAGAACTTCCTACATTCCGCAATACAATGCTTAATTTTGCTAAATCATGGCATCAAGAGCATCCTAATACCAAGCTTCTGCTTATTCCTTGCGGCGACGTATATGCGAACCTTCTAAGCCAATGCGGTGATGAATTGCACGAATATTTTGCTTTCCACACATTGCCAAATTCGCTCAATCGCCAGCTTAGCCTTAAAAGCTCATTCTATAAAACTTGTGAAAAATACAATCTTCCTCATCCAAAAACTAAAGTTGTAAACGCTCAAGAAGTAGCAGCGCACGCTTATGAAGATTTGCCATTCAGCTTCCCTATTGCTATGAAACCAGCGAATAGCACTAAATGGCTTGACATTGATTTTGAGGGACGTAAAAAAGCTTTTATTATCAATACTCCGCAAGAACTTGATACTCTTATTCAACGCTCGTACAAAGCTGGCTACGATGACGAAATGATTTTGCAAGACTTTATTCCTGGAGACGACAGCCGCATGCGTGTGCTAAATGCTTACGTTGATAGCGACCATCATGTGCGCATGATGTTTCTAGGACACCCTCTACTGGAGGATCCAACTCCAGAAGCAATCGGAAATTATGCAGCTATTATTCCAGACTATAATGAGGAAGTTTTCCAAAATATTAAAGCATTTTTGGAAGATATACGTTACGTTGGCGTAGCTAATTTTGATATGAAATACGATGAGAGAGACGGAAAATATAAGCTTTTTGAAATCAATTTACGCCAAGGACGTTCAAGCTATTTCGTCACTTTAAACGGATTTAATATTGCTAAATATTTTGTTGAAGATTTAATTGACCATAAGCCTTTTGACGGGAATACTGTGTTCGGCCGTGGAGAAAAGCTGTGGATGGAGATTCCGCGATCGATATTTTGCAATTATGTAGCAGAAGGCGATGAAAAGAAGCGCGGTCTTAATATGATTCGTCGCGGCGATTGGGGCACTACGCTAGAATATAAAAAAGATATGAATCTGCTACGCTGGTTGATGATTCGTCATATGTTTTCAATTTACACAAGACGTTATGCAGAATTTTTCCGCAATAAAGCGTGAAAATTATTACGTAACTTTGAAGGGAATATGAGACAATGAAACGTCCGTTTTTTGCTGTACTTGGCGGCATGGGCACACTTGCAACAGAAAGCTATATTCGTTTACTTAACAAAGAAACGCATGCGCATAATGATCAAGAGTTTTTAGATTATGTGGTGTTCAATGATGCTTCTGTGCCAGATAGAACAGCATATATTGTTGGCGAATCATCCGAAAGCCCATTCCCTACTCTTGCAGACGACATAGCTAAAGCAACTGCGATGGGTGCTTCATTTATTGTGCTCACGTGCAATACTGCGCATTACTTTTACGATAAGTTCCAAGCACTTACCGACGTGCCAATTATGCATATGCCACGTGGTGCTGTAGCTGAAGTTTCTAAACGTTACCCAAAGTCTAAATGTAACCGTATTGGATTCTTAGGTACTGCAGGGTCGCGTAAAGCTGAAGTGTATCAGCGCGCTATAGAAGAAGCAGGATACACATTCGTAGCACCCGACGACGATTTACAAAAACGCATTACATCGCTTATTTATGATGATGTAAAAGGCACAGGCGATCTTAATTTACGCCGTTACGAGTCCGTTTTAAGCGACATGCTCGATCCTGCAGGAGCGTGCCGTTGCGACGCACTTATTTTGGGTTGCACAGAATTAAGCGTGCTTAATGAAGCTTTCCCTCTCCCGCAAATACCGTTAGTTGACGCTCAAGCAGTACTCGTAAAAAATACTGTAGAAAAAGCTAAATCTTTGCGAATTAAGTAGCAAAAGATGGCTTAATTTTCAGGACTCGTCAATATTTGGGTGGATTGCTACGCGCTGATCCTTTGGCTTTTTTAGATCCGGATTCACGTGCTCAACAAGCATTGTGCGCGCGTCTCCTGCAGTGACGAAACTACCGCAAATAAGCACTCCGTGACCATAGCCCACACCAAGCTCATCGTCTTCATCAACTAAATCAACGGCAGTTTGAATAGCATCCGGCAACTCGTCAACACGAATTACGCGATCCTCGCCAAATACGCCTACAGCAATCTTTTCGAGCTCTTCTGGATCCATTACACGGTCGCGCCAAGAATTACGCGTAACAACAATCTTCGTCAAAATAGGCTCAAGAACACCCAAGTATTCTTCAACTTGCTTATCTGCCATCATTGCCACAACGCCAATAAGCTGCTCAAAATGATAGTTTTCTTCAATAGTTTCGCGAAGAGACTCAGCAGCATTCACGTTATGTCCACCGTCAATAATGATCGTAGGCGAAGTACGAACCTGCTCAATACGACCAGGAACCTTAACCTGGCTTAAAGCCTCTGCAACTAAATCGCCATCCAAAGCACCATTTACAGGCAGCACAACCTCTGCAGCGGCAAGAGCTGCCAAAGCATTATGAGCCTGATGTTTGCCAAACTTGTCAACCGGAACATCCTCATAAGTGCCAAGAGGCGTACGCAAAGTAACAACCTGTCCACCAACTGCAGGAGTACGAGACACAACTTCAAGTTCGCCATCTCCATAAGAAGAATCGCGCAATAATGTAGCATGATTGCGCTCCGCAACTTCCTTAATAATTGGCAAAACCTTAGCTTCATGCGGTTGAGGACCCAAAATAACAGTGCAATTTGGCTTGATAATACCAGCCTTCGTGCGAGCAATCTCTTCAACAGTGTTTCCAAGCCATTGCATGTGATCCATATCAACCGGCCCAATAATTGCAGCATCAGCATTCATAACATTGGTGGCATCCCATTCACCACCCATGCCAACTTCCATAACAGCAACATCAACAGGAGCATCCGCAAAAGCCCAAATTGCCATGGCTGTAAGCACTTCAAAAAAGCTCATTTTTGGCTTACCGTCAGCCTCCATGCGAGCGTCAACCATGTCGATAATGTCTTTCATTTGATCCCACACATCAACGAACTGATCGTCACTAATTTCCTGTCCGTCAATCATAATGCGCTCGTTTACGCGCTCCAAATGTGGAGAAGTATATAATCCGGTTCGCAAACCGTATGCTCGACAAATCGACTCAGCCATTCGAGCAGTAGAACCTTTGCCGTTCGTACCAGTTATGTGAATAACACGCATAGACTTCTCTGGATGACCTAAAATATCGAGAATAAGACGCATGCGGTCCAAGTCGAGATTAGTTTTATTATGTTCTGGAGCTCGGCTCATAATATTGCGTTCAATATCAACAATTCGCTCATTATTGCGATTTGGATTTTCAATAGACATAACTACTCCCCCTAATTTTTACGCTCGCTCACTCATTTTCCAACTATCTAGATTAGTTGATACCAACAACACACGCATATAAATATGTTGTGACAATATTCACATAGCAAAAGCGTTTTATACGCACTTTGTAAATTGCGTATAAAATCTTGCTATTTTGCACTAAAAAACTCGCATAAAACACTAAATAAGACTATGTTAGTTTATTGACTGTTTATTTACTATTTGTATAATTTGCGCAAGCAAAAATTAACAAGCAAAAATTAAGGAGCCTCATAATGGCAGAATATACGCCAACTGAGCACGGCGAAGAGCTAAAGGCTGACGGAACACAAAAGACAGAAGATCGTGTAAATAACCGTTCACTTCGTCCAAACAGTGATTCTTTTAAAGATTTTATGACGAATAACTGGGATAACCAGGAGCCAGAAGTTAAGGCTCTTGAATCTAGTAGGTATATTCCAGCTCGTTTAGAGGCTCTTTCAAAACGTTTCCCAGGCGAACGTTTAGTTATTCCTGCAGGACAACCAAAGGTGCGTAATAACGACTGTGATTATGCTTTCCGCCCAGACACTACATTTGCCTACTACACTGGATTAGGTCAAGACTATGAGGCTGGTGCTGTGCTTGTTATGGAGCCAGTCAACAAAGATAGCGAAGAAGCTAAGGCTGGAAAAACACATGTACCTGAGCTTTTTGTAGCTCCACGCGCAGATAACAGCACTTCAGCATTTTATAAGGATCCTCACTATGGAGAATATTGGGTCGGCCCTCGTGCAGGCTTAAAAGAACTTAAAGCAATGACCGGCATTGAAACGCGCGATATTGCAGAACTTGACGACGCTATTGCAAAGAATGTAAGCGACGACGCTAATGGTGAGGGCATTCGCGTGCGAATTGTTCGAGAAACGGATCCTGAGCTTACTGCAAAAGTTGAAACAATGCGCGAAGCAAGTGGATTTACTGATGAAGATGCAAACACTTGCGCAGACGACAAATTGCACGAATTCGCTGCAGAAGCACGAATGCTTAAGGACGACTACGAAATTCGCGAAATGCGCAAAGCTATTGCAGCCACAAAACTTGGTTTTGACCGCATGCTTACGCGTTTGCCTAATGCTTTAGGTCATGAGCATTCCGAGCGCATGATTGAGGGTGCTTTTAATTCTGTTGCTCGCGAGGAAGGGAACGAAGTAGGCTACGACACTATTGTTGCTTCAGGCAAGCACGCACCAATTTTGCACTGGATGCGCAATACTGGCGTTGTTTCCAGCGGAGAATTGCTACTTATTGATGCCGGCGTTGAAGTTAACAGCCTCTACACTGCTGACATTACACGAACTTTCCCAACAAATGGCAAATTCACTGACTTGCAAAAGAAGCTTTACCAGTGCGTTCTTGACGCTCAACAAGCCGGTTTTGAGGCAGCTAAGCCAGGTGCAACCTACTCCGATATTCACCATGCTTGCATGCGCGTTCTAGCCGAACACTTGCACGAATGGGGAATTTTGAAAGTTAGCGTTGAAGAATCACTTTCGCCAGAAGGTCAACAGCATCGTCGTTGGCACGCTTGCGGCGTTGCTCATCATCTTGGTTTGGATGTGCACGATTGCGCACAAGCACGCTATGAGTCTTATCAGGGCGCAAAAATTACTCCAGGAATGATATTCACTATTGAGCCAGGATTATACTTTGCAGCTAACGATTTGATGCTTCCTGAAGAAATGCGCGGAATTGGAATTCGTATTGAAGATGATGTGCTAATGACTGAAAACGGTCCAGAATGGCTTTCTATTGACATTCCAAAGCAAATCGATGATGTAGAAGCATGGATGGCTGAACAAGCTCACAAAAGTGATATTTTCCAACATTAAGCAGCAAATCAAAATAATAGAAAAATATAATAAAACGAAATAATAATATAGTACGCCAGCATAAGCTAAGTTAAACGTACGCAATATGGCACTTATGGTGCGCTCTATAGAAACGTAACACGCATTGCGCATGTTACTTATCGAAAGGGCGCACCATAATTGTTTATATAGCATTTTTACAAGCAAAATTTGCATCAAAATGCTTTTGAAGAAGCGAGAAGATATTTAGTAAAAAGTATAGCTCTACAAATTTGCTGCACTGACGCGCGCGAAAGGAATATTTATGACTAAGCCAATTGTTCTTTCACTCGGCGAACTTTTATGGGATTTACTCCCACACGGAAAACGTGTTGGCGGAGCGCCAGCAAATTTTGCATATCACGCACAGTGTCACGGAGCGCAAAGTTGCATGATTAGTGCTGTTGGTCAAGACCAACTCGGCGATGAGCTGATTGACAAAGTAAACAAAGCTGGCATCGCTTCAATTATTCAACGCAACGCTTGGCCAACAAGCACTGTAGAAGTAACACTAAAAAATGGAATACCAGAGTACACTATTCTACGAAATATAGCATGGGATCATATTCTTTACACTCGAGAACTCATTGATTTAGTAGAACGAGCAGATGCAGTATGTTTTGGCACTCTAAGCTTACGTTCTCAAGAAACTCACGACACAATTTTACAATTGTTAAAGCATACTAAGCCTGGAGCAATGAAGTTCTTCGACATTAATATTAGAAGCGATCACTACTCTAAGGATCTTATTGACACATTACTTCAAGAAGCCACAGTATTTAAGCTTAACGATTCGGAACTATTCTTATTGCGCGACATGTTCAATATTCGCGACACTTCAGACGAGGAAGCTTGCAAGTGGTTCCAAGCTCGTTATGCACTAGATTATGTGATTCTTACAGGCGGCTCTACTTTTAGTACGATTACTACTAGCACTGGAGAAAGCTCAACTATCCCAACTCCACACGTTGACGTTCTTGACACAGTTGGTGCTGGGGACTCGTTCTCAGGAACATTCACAGCGCATATTCTTAAAGGAGAAAGCTTACAAGAGGCGCATCGCGCAGCTGTTAATACTGCAGCATTCGTGTGCACTCAAGAAGGAGCATGGCCTAAGTATCCAAAACAAATACCAGATTACTTGTCATTGGCAGAAAATAACAAATAGAACAAAAAATAAAATTTAAATTATAAGATACAAAAATGCCACTTCATAAACCATAATGAAGTGGCATTATTAATATCTTGTGGGGCCTCAGGGGCTTGAACCCTGGACCGACGGATTATGAGTCCGCTGCTCTAACCGACTGAGCTAAAGCCCCACGCTAACAAAGTTAGCAACGACTAGATTAGCACATACCCATAAACGTCGCCAACTCAGTGAGTCGAATTTTTGACCTTGCTTAGGATTACTGAGCTTGAAATCCCGATGATTTCAAGCTCGGTCAGAACGTCCAGATGCTAAGTTATCAAGAGCACCAGTTTTGCGCAAAGCTAAATACACAAACCACACAAGCACTCCAGAAAGCAGCAATCCACTAATAAGCTCATTAAGCATGTGAATAGTAATATAAGTTGGAGCCTTACCTTGATACTTAGTAAATGTTAAGTAAACTCCATACTCAAACGCTACCAATAATCCAGATACAACGCTTAAAGTCAAATTAAACTTTCGCAAACGGAAAATTAAGAACGGAATCTCCGCAAACACACCCTGCAAAAGTGCGGAAATAAGCGTATCTCGCATATTAAACGGAGTTCCAAGAAGCACCTGTACAAATGCTGCAACAACATTTACATACACTGCAGAACCTGGTTTACGAATAAGCAAAACTGCAAGAGTTCCAGACAAATACCAAACACCATGCGTGATGCTTGCAAAACCAGGAAGAACAGCTGCATTCAAAGTACGAATCAAAGGAATAAACACCAAGCCATAGCCATACAAGATAACGCCAAAAACAGCAGCAAGAGCAGCACCTAATGCGATATCTGCAACACGCCAACGCATGCTTACAACCCTATTAATACTAGAAGCAGCATTACTATCCACTTGATCCGTTACACAATTAGATGATTCTAATCCATTATTATTTGTATTGAAAATATCGCTCATAGGAAATCCTTTTTTAAGCTGCTGCGCATTGTAAATTACTGAATTGAATACTTCCTGACCTACGCAGCCCGGGCAGAAGTACCAATGAGAAAGTGTATCATCTCTAAAAAGCACAACATACCTTTTGTGATATTTAATACATTGTCAGATGTTATATCGATTTATAGAAAAAATATATGAAAAACTAATTGCTGCGCAAAAATAGGGTAAGCAGTAAAAATAGAAATACAAAAATCAGAAATACGAAAAACGAAAAACGCCGCTGGAAACCCAGCGGCGTTGTAATTTGTACCCCCTAAGAGAGTCGAACTCTTGTTGTCAGATTGAAAGTCTGGTGTCCTAACCGTTAGACGAAGGGGGCTTCGAACCAAACCATATGATATTAACACTCAAAAAAGAGTCGCGCAACTCACGGCGTGTTGAGGCTAAGTACAACTGCAAAGCTACGAGAACAGCGGCGGCAAAGCATTATTGTACTATGTAGGTGAAGTCGTGAATCGTGCGACCAGCTTCCAAGCCTTTGCGCTCAAAATTCGTAAGAACTCGACCAGCAAAGCGCTCAGACTCGCTAAAATCTGCGTGCGGAAGAGCTGCTGCAGTATCAGCTGTACCTTTCCCTACATGCTCAATTGGAAGACTTGCGCTTAATTCGCCAATATTTGCAAAATCTTCGCGAGAATCCATAATCTCATGCACATGCAAAGCGTAGTCCTCAATATCTGTAGCAATGCGCCACGCACCCCCTCTACGCAACGCCTGGTGTATTGTAGAGGCAAGCTCTGGCTGCACAATACGACGCTTATGATGGCGCATTTTAGGCCATGGATCCGGGAAGAAAGTCCAAACTTCTTCTAAAACTCCGCAGTCGCACGCAGCGAAGAAATCAGGAGCGTTAATTTGCGCAATACGAAGATTAGTCAAACCTTGCTTTCCAGCAAGAAGCATTGTGTGAGCAACGCCTGGATCATAAACTTCAAGCGCTAAAAAGTTAGTTTCCGGCAAACGTTCAGCTGCAGCAACAATGTTTTCGCCTTGCCCGGAACCAATTTCAACAATAAGCGGATTATCATTCCCCCACTTATCGCTAATCCAATCATGCGTAATGTTCAAATTTTCGCGCAATCTAAATGAGCCAGGCGCTTCAGTAACGTCTAGCAGGTACTGAGTTGCATAACGCTCCTGAGCGTGCTGTAAACGCGCATCTAAGCGCCCAGAACGACGCACAAACGACAATACAGTGCGTTGCTTGGCTTGCATAGTGTTTTCGTTTTCATTTTCAATGCTCATGAGATTACTTTCGTTATTTGGGCTATATGCCTTTAGTTTAAATTCGCATGATTTTAGTCATGCTCGTACGCATCGCTTTTATGCTACCAAAAAGTATAAAAAAGCAGCGAAAGTTGTTAAACAAACGCTGCTCAATTAATTCTTTAGCAAATACAATTTTTAGGAGAACAAGTCACGCGCAGTATTGTCGTTCGGAGCATCCTCTACTTTGATATTCACTTGTGCTGGGCTTAGCAAAAATACCCTAGGAGTCACACGCTCAATAGAACCGCGAACACCAAATACAACTCCAGCAGAAAAATCAACAATACGATACGCAACCGATTCAGTTACACCAGTAAGGTTTAAAACCACTGGAACACCGTCACGCAAAGCACGACCTACCATTTGCGCATCATCGTAAGACTTAGGATGAATTGTAGTGATACGACTCATACGACTAGCATTCGCACGAGCAGAACCACCACGCAAATCATTACCATGTTGCGACACAGCAGGAGTTACCGAGCGATCATTATCGAATGACGTTTCTTGAACATCAGATTCAGCATAATCATCATCCTCAGGCACATCTGCCATACCAACGTATGACATCACGTTCTTCATAAAGCCAGCCATGAAGCAACCCTCCTCTCGTCACGCTTAACGCAGAAAATCAGGAATATCTAATTCGTCAGGTTCGGCAGGCTGCTGTACAGGAGCTGCCGCAGGAGAATATTGCTGATTCATTGCAGGCTCAAACATAGAAGGCATAGAAGCAGGTTGTTCTACTTGTGGAGCAGCTTGAGCTTCCTCTTTGAAAGATGAGGTAGACTGTGCAGGAGCTACAGGCTTAACATCTGCTTGCATATCAACAAACTGACCAGCTTTAGCTGAGGACTCCTCCGCCTTAGGATGAGCATCAAAACCAGCAGCAATAACCGTAACTCGAACCTCATCGCCGTAAGAATCATCCAGGGAAAGACCCCAAATAATTTGAGCTTCTGGATGAATAGCTTTACGAACAAGTTCAGTTGCAGCAGAAGCTTCCTGAAGCTTCAAATCACTTGGACCTGCGATATTAATCAAAGCACCGTGAGCACCCTCAATGCTTTCTTCCAGCAATGGGGAGCTAATAGCAATTTCAGCTGCCTGAGTTGCACGATCCTCGCCTTTTGCAGCACCAATACCGAACAATGCGGTACCCGCTCCGCGAAGAACAGCTGTAACATCAGAGAAATCAACATGAATGTAAGAATTCATGGTAATTAAATCAGTAATGCCTTGCACACCTGCGAGCAACGCAGTATCTGCCGTCTTAAATGCTTCAATAATTCCAATAGTACGATCAGAAATTTCCAAAAGACGATCGTTTGGAATAACAATCAACGCGTCAACTTCTTTGCGAAGATTCTCGATACCAAGTTTTGCAGATGCAGCACGTTGTGGTCCTTCAAAACCGAATGGACGTGTAACAACAGCAATAGTCAAAGCACCTTGCTGATGAGCTGCACGAGCCACAATTGGGCTTGCACCAGTACCTGTGCCGCCGCCTTCACCGCAGGTAACAAACACCATGTCAGCACCCTTAAGTGCCTCTTCAATGTCTGATTGATGATCCTGCGCAGCCTTAGCACCCTTTTCAGGATCAGCACCAGCGCCTAAGCCTCGGCTCGAAGCATCAGATAATGAAATCTTTACATCAGCATCAGAACGCAGTAAATCTTTAGCGTCAGTATTAATGGCCACAAACTCTACATTCTGTAGGCCCTCGCTGATCATCCGATTGACGGCGTTACCGCCGGCACCACCGACGCCGACTACCTTGATGATGGTTTTGTCGTTGAAATTGTCAGTCTGGGCAATCTCGCTCACCGTTATCTCCTGTCACTCACGCACGTTTACACAATATTTTAGCGCAAAACGCTCGATACTGACGACGTTTTCACAATAAACTGAAAAAATGTCACTGCTTTGATAATACACCGTGCTATATGCAAATATGAGCACAAGGTGATTTTAATAGAATATTCTCGAAATAATCAGAGCAAAAAAATGACGAAAGCCCTAGAAAACACTAGTAACTTGCATCCATTGGATCATCACCAAATAACGCCTCTCGCTCTTCGTGACTAGTTGTACGAGAATCTAACCACCCATACGGCAAATGAACTTTTTTAGCAAATCTAACTCGTCCACGCGGCGTGTCTAACACCTTTTCTGGCAAACGAAGAGAACCATCAAGCATATCGAGATTACGTTGAACATCCTCAATCGATTCGCACTCCATAAACGCTTTACGAGTGCCACCACCAACAGGAAAGCCCTTTAAATACCAAGCAACATGCTTACGCAAGTCGTGAACAGCCATACGCTCGTCACCATCATAAAACTCAACTAAAAGCTTCAAGTGACGCAAAATAACGGAACCAACTTCTGCCAAAGTAGGATTCACACGATTATCGCTACCTTCGCAAGCATTGCGAATATCAGCAAACAACCATGGGCGACCTTGGCATCCTCGACCGATAGCAACGCCAGCGCAACCAGTTTCCTTAAACATTGCGAGCGCATCTTCAGCACCCCAAATATCACCATTGCCAAAAACGGGGATATTCAGCGCCTCTACAAGCTCACCAATACGCTGCCAGTCTGAATGACCACCGTAATATTCTGCAGTTGTGCGAGCATGCAAAGTTACAGCAGCGCATCCTTCTTCTTGTGCAATATGACCAGCTTGAATAAAAGTTTCATGATTCTCGTCAATTCCAACACGGAATTTAGCCGTAACAGGGATTCCTGCTGGCTCACAAACAGAAACAACGCGATGCAAAATTTCTTGCAACAAATCAGTTTTCCAAGGAAGAGCAGAACCGCCGCCGCGTCGCGTCACTTTTGGAACTGGACAGCCGAAGTTTAAGTCAACGTGGTCAGCCATGTTTTCGTCGACAACAATTCGAGCTGCCTGCTCAACAATAGAAGGATTTACACCATAAAGCTGCAAAGAGCGCACTTTTTCGCTAGGAGCAAAACGGCAAAGTCTAAGCGCTTTTGGATTTCGTGCAACTAGAGCTCGCGCTGTAATCATTTCCGCTACGTAAAGCCCGTCCGGACCAAATTCGCGGCAAATTACGCGAAATGGCCAGTTAGTGATCCCAGCCATTGGAGATAGAACAACAGGAGTTGCAATATGAACTTTCCCTAAATCCACTGGTTTTATAGAAAAATTCATATTGCTTTAACTCCGTTCACTATAATAATAATTTTGCTTATTAATGCTTAAGCACTACTCAAACGCGTATTAGTACAATCCGCCAGCAGTAGCGATTTGTACAGGCTTAGACTCGTCTTCGCCAGCTTCTTTAGCAATATCCGTAGCGCCGTCGGCTGCACGAGTACCAACGATTTCAACAGGACCTTGCGGATACTTAACACGTTTTTCGTTAATTCGGCTAGCAACGTAATCTGCAACCTTGTCCAAGGAAACGCGCTCTTGTTGCATAGTGTCGCGCTCGCGAATTGTAACAGCATGATCTTCCAAAGTATCGAAGTCGACTGTTACGCACAAAGGAGTACCAATTTCGTCCTCACGACGATAGCGGCGACCAATAGCTCCAGCCTCATCGTAATCGATAACCCAATCATGCTGACGCAAATCTGCAGCCAAATCTTGAGCAACAGCTTGCAATTCTGGCTTCTTGCTTAAAGGCAAAACTGCAGCTTTAACAGGAGCCAAACGAGGATCAAGTCGAAGAACAGTGCGCTTGTCAACTCCGCCCTTAGTGTTTGGAGCTTCGTCAACGTCGTAAGCATCAACCAAGAATGCCATAAGCGAGCGCGTAAGACCAGCTGCAGGCTCAATAACGTAAGGCACATACTTTTCGCCAGTAGCCTGGTTAAAGTAACTCAAATCCTCGCCGGAATGCTTAGCATGAGCAGACAAATCGTAGTCAGTACGGTTTGCAATACCCTCAAGCTCTCCCCAATCCGAACCTTGGAAGCCGAATTTGTATTCAATATCGACAGTGCGCTTGGAATAGTGGCTGAGCTTCTCCTTAGGATGCTCATACATGCGCAAGTTTTCTGGCTTCACACCCAAATCAACATACCAACGCACGCGAGTGTCAATCCAATACTGGTGCCAAGCTTCGTCGGTTCCAGGCTCTACGAAGAATTCCATTTCCATCTGCTCAAACTCGCGAGTGCGGAAGATGAAGTTTCCAGGCGTAATTTCGTTGCGGAAAGACTTACCAATATTTGCAATACCGAAAGGTGGCTTTTGACGAGTAGAAGTCATGACGTTCTTAAAGTCAACGAAAATGCCCTGAGCTGTTTCTGGACGCAAATAATGCAAGCTATTTTCGTCTTCAACCGGTCCTAAATGAGTGCGAAGCATCATGTTGAAGTCACGTGGCTCAGTCCAGTTTCCGCGAGTACCGCAATCTGGGCAAGCAATGTCTTTTAAGCCATTTTCTGGCATTTTATCGCCATGCTTTTCAGCATAAGACTCTTCCAACTTATCTGCACGATGACGCTTATGGCAATTCAAGCACTCGATCAAAGGATCGTTAAACACGGAAACGTGACCGGAGGCAACCCACACCTGTGAAGGCAGAATAACGGAAGTATCCACTCCAACAACATCTCCACGCGTGGTCACCATGTAGCGCCACCATTCGCGCTTGATATTATCTTTTAACGCAACACCAAGCGGGCCGTAATCCCACGCAGAACGCGTGCCACCGTAAATTTCGCCGGCTGGGAACACAAATCCTCGACGCTTAGCCAAGGAGACGACTTCATCAAGCTTTGAAACAGCCACAATACACCTTTTCGTAAAACTAGAAAATTCGGGTGAAAACGTTGCTATTATAGAAAAACCCTGTGACGCTTGTAAAATTGTTAAAGTAACTGTTAAAGTAACGCAAATTTATAAGTTTGTTGACGCATTATTTGGCGTTGTCTTGTTTTGCTAAATTTGCGTAAGATTACGATTTTAAAGGGATTGTTACTATGAGTGAAAATAATAAAGATAACAAAGATAAAAACGCAAAGAATTGCGAAAATAGTTGCACAAACGCTCACAAAACTAACACGGTCGCAGCGTTGTGTATTGCTCCAAGCGGAGTCGGAGACGAGTTGAGCGAGTACGTGGCGGATGCCGTACAAGTAATTCGCGATTCTGGATTAAAGAACGAAACTAACGCAATGTTCACGAATATTGAGGGCGAATTTGATGACGTTATGAGCGTTGTAAAAGACGCTACGATGGCTTTAGTCAGCAAAGGATACCGTACCGGAGTAATACTAAAATTAGATATTCGCCCTGGTTTTAGCAATCAAATTGACGCAAAAAGTGCGCTTATAGATAAAATTCTCAACGAACGAAATAAAGAAGAATAAAACTGAAATCAAATAATCTCAAATAATCTCAAAACTCAAAAAAGTTATAATAAAACAAAAGAAAGCAGGAGTTTATGCTGCAACTTACGGCAGTTCAAAAAATATTATCCGATTTAGATGAAACCCAAGCAGAACGAGAAAAACAATACAAATACTTTCATCAACATCCTGAACTGTCAATGAAAGAAGATCATACAGCTCAAACAATTATTGATATTCTTAGCAAAGCTGGGATTGAAACAAAGCGAGTTGGAAAAACAGGCGTTGTGGCAGAAATTAAAAACGGCGAAGGTCCTGTTGTTGCTATGAGAGCGGATATCGATGCGCTTCCAATTAAAGAAAATTCAGGAAAAGATTACACTTCAACAGTTAGCACGCAAGACGAAAATGGCAAAACGGTTGGAGTTTCACACGCTTGCGGTCACGATTTTCATATTTCCAGCCTACTTGGTGCCTTGAAGGCTTTTAATGAACATAAAGATGCTTGGAGAGGAACGTACATTGGCGTTTTTCAGCCTGGAGAAGAAACAGCTCAAGGCGCAAAAGACTTGGTGGAAAATGGCATTACGAGCATGATTGCAAAGCCCGACGTTTACCTTGGTCAGCATGTGTTGGGTGCTATTCCTGCAGGAACAGTCGGTATTCGTTCGGGCGCATTCTTAACTACTGCAGCTTCGATTCGCGTGCACATTTTTGGTAAAGGTTCGCATGGTTCTATGCCTGAGTTGAGCGTTGACCCGGTGGTTGTTGCTTCATCAATTGTGCTTAAATTGCAGACGATTGTTTCTCGCGAACTTGCAGCTAAAGATTACGCAATTGTTACAGTTGGCGCGCTTAATGCAGGAAGTAAGTCGAATATTATTCCTGATGATGCCGAGCTTTTAATTAACACAAGAACTTATAGCGAAGATACTCAAGAATTTGTGCACAATGCTATTGAACGAATTGTGCGTGGAGAGTGCGAGCTTGCAAGATGTCCTAAAGAACCAGAGTTTACGTATTATGATCGCTATCCGCTTACGAATAATGATCAGAATGCGTCTTTGCGCGTGCGTAAAGCTTTTGATGAATACTTTGGAGAAGATTCTGTAGATATTTCGCGCGCTTCTGCTTCGGAAGATTTTTCTATAGTCGCGAACGCTTTTAAAACTCCTTACGCTTACTGGGGCTTAGGTGGTTTTGCGGATATGCAGAATGCTCCTGGAAATCACAATCCGGCATTCGCCCCAGATTTGCAGCCCACTCTTAATCGCGGATTAGCAGCTGCAGTTGTAGCAGCTTGCGCTTGGCTCGCTAGCGAAAAGTAACAAATCTTAGTGAGATACTAGGCGTTTTTTACGCCACCAAATCTGCGATCGCGATGCGCATAACGGTCGATTGATCTCCACAGCGCTTCGCGGCCGTAATCCGGGAATAGTTCCGGCACAAAATCAAGTTCCGCGTAGGATGCTTGCCAAGGCAAAAAGTTGCTAGTGCGCTGCTCGCCGGAAGTGCGAATCACCAAATCGCAATCTGGAATATCCGGATTATACAAGTGCTCAGCAATCATTTTTTCACTTACGCGATCGCCTTTAATTTTGCCGTCTCGAATTTCTTTCGCAATTTGCGCGCAAGCATCCGCAATTTCCGCACGACCGCCGTAATTTATGCAAAAAACAACGTCAATGGTTTTATTATTTTTGGTGATTTCTTGCGCTTTTTCCAACTCGTCAATAACAGACTTCCACAAACGAGGACGACGACCTGCCCAACGAACTCGCACTCCCCACTCGTTCATTTGTGCAACTCGCCTATGAATAATCTCCCTAGAAAATCCCATTAAAAAGCGCACTTCTTGCGGAGATCGCTTCCAATTTTCGGTAGAAAAAGTGTATAAGCTTAAATAACGAACTCCTGCTTCTATAGCTCCTGCAATAACGTCAAAAACTACCGGTTCTGCAGCTTTATGACCTTCGGTTCGAATCATTCCGCGCTCTTTTGCCCAGCGTCCGTTTCCGTCCATAATCACACCGACATGACGAGGCACTTTGCCCTTAGGAAAATCTGGTATGCGAGAAGGGTCACTAAAAGGAGCCGCTGGAATATCAAGCGACTTATAATCCACGTTTTCAAAAGCCATACTTACGAATGTAACAACCCCATCGAACGAATAGGTCGCTCAAGATAATATTCAGCCCATTGCTGAACGCATCGCATAGTAGAAGAATCAACCGACACTCCGTCAAGAACAGACCAGTTTCCTTGCGCAAGCGCACACAATTGCAAACGCGTCGAATTAGCACAAACTATTGAATCCGGAGTGTGATCGCTTGCACACATCATTCCACCTGTGCAAGGCGAAAAATAGCATAAATCTTCATTTTTGCCACATACAACACAAGCCTGTAGTCGCGGAGACCACCCAGCTAATGACAATGCTCGCAATATATACGACATGCCAATAGCATCAGGAGAATGCTTATGCTTAGACAATGAAAGTAAAGCCGCAGTAAGCAGACGATACTGCCCTAGCGTATCTTGATATTCACGCCTGTATTCATCTGTATATTCGTTAGAAACAAGCAAATCCACAACTTCAAGCATGACGTTTGCATACTCATAGGACGTATAATCTGCACAAATTTCACCAGCATAAGCAGCAATAGAAACAGCCTGCGAGATTACATCCAAAGATTTACCTTGCGCAAGAAGCAAATCAACACGCATAAGCGGCTCAAGACGACCACCAAAACGTGATTTAAGCCTACGAACTCCCTTCGCAACAGCACGAACTTTACCATGCCGCTTAGTAAGAAGCACAACAATCCTATCCGCTTCACCTAAAGGAAAAGTACGAAGCACAACAGCTTCATCGCGATACAATGGCATGAATCAAACTATATCTTTTTTAATAGTTAGATTAATTACGATCGTTATTTTCCGAATCGTCGCCGCTTTGAGAAGAGCTACCGAAATTAGTAGATTCATCAATATGGCCAATAATTGGGAATGACAAATCTGGAATATCTAAACTCAATGGCTTACTCGGCTGCAAATCAGAAACATGCAACTCCGGAATATTAAGCGAGGAATGCTGCGACGAATGCTGTGCAGGATCTTGAGGAGCAAATGATGGAATTGACTCAGCAGGAGCCGGTGCAGGAGCAGCAACAGGCTTAGGTGCAGCAGGTGAATTATTGCGATTACGAGCTGCAGGAGTGAAAGAAGGAGGTAGTACAGAAGATTCAGAAGAGTTTCGCATTACTGTAGCGCTTTGCAAAAGCTCATCATTGCTATCAGTATCGTTAAGAACATTAGAAGGCTTACTTGCAGCAGCATGAGGTGTAAATATTGCGCGCTCAGACTTATTTAACGCTTCAAACGAATCATTGGAATCTTGATTAGCATAATCTACAGGAGCAAAAATGCTTTGTTTATCATGATTTGGCACGCTAGGTATTGAGCGAGGTGCAATCTTAGGCAACCTATCCGCAGTGTCTTCATCTTCCACAGCATCCTCAACAGGTTTGAATATTGAAGAAGCAGAAGGTTCAGTGGCAGAAGCAGAAGAAGCTGCAGAAGCAGCACTGAAATCAGATGCAGGCTTTATTGAAGGAGCAAATGATGGAACAGGCTCTTCATAATGGTTATAAGATTCCGTAGATTCTGAAGATTTAGCAGGCTCTTCAGCTTTAGTTACAGGAATAACAGAAGGTGGAACGGAAGGAGGAACAGAAGCAGGAGCAGAATAAGATTCAGATTCTGCTCGAGAGTATGAGGAACTACTATTATCCGCATCAACATACTGTTCTACACGCTCAAAAGATTCCAAGCTGCTAAGCAAACGCACACAAGCGTTTAAATAATAATCAACTTGACGCTCATCATAACCGTGCTTACCGTTTTTTTGCGTAAAAATCACATTAGAAACATAAGCAGAATCAATATCTTGCAATGTTTCTTTGTCGGTTTCCCACTCAAGCTCATGACCAAGCATAAGAGCAATCTTATCTAAGGCTTGATCAACCATAATATCCACTTGTTTACGCGCATAAGATGGGTGACGCGAAGAGCCACGATCAAAACGATCGCGATAATCTCTTTGCGCATGTTGCAAAAGTTTACGATAAAGCGCTTCTACACGAGCTTTCCATGCAACTCGTCCGCATTGCGCCAATTCTTGCTCAGTGCACTTATCTACTACCGCACGTTCCAAACGCGATAACGCAGCATCAACTTGACCAATAATGTAACCATTACGCTCCAAGTCAAAAGAAACCTCTTGAATATCTTTCTGCGTGAGTCGAGCTTCATCGCTTTCGTACAAAGTGTGAGCGCGCTCTAGAAAAGCATTCACCTGCGCGACGTTATATCCTAACTTACGCTTACCCACACGCTCCATTGCTGAAGCATTACGAGCGGTATCAGGTTTCTGAGCCATCGAATATCGACCTCCTGAGCACATGTTCTTATTCAGTATACTGTACGCGATTGTTACGACGCGCGCCACACGT
This sequence comes from Gardnerella leopoldii, assembly GCF_003293675.1. NCBI lineage: Bacteria > Bacillati > Actinomycetota > Actinomycetes > Bifidobacteriales > Bifidobacteriaceae > Gardnerella > Gardnerella leopoldii. Next base: position 235,227 of record NZ_CP029984.1, on the reverse strand, counting down.
TGCATTCGTACACACCATCATGTATGTTTTTAATTTGTTGCGAACGGGCGATTAGCTCAGCTGGCTAGAGCGCCACCTTTACACGGTGGATGTCGGGGGTTCGAGTCCCTCATCGCCCACTTTCTTTTTTATCTATTTTCTGTTTTATTTGGTTTGTAGTTTTATTTCACATTGCAGCTTGGCAATTTATTTGCCCCATGACCAGAACCAATAGCTTTTAACGCTCTGTAAGCATCATCCAATGTTTTTACACTTACAACGCGCAAGCCTTGTGGCACATGCCCAACAACTTCATTGCAATTATCGTAAGGTGCTAAGAACCAAGTGGCCCCATCTCTTTTAGCTGCAATCATCTTTAACCGAATACCGCCAATTTCTCCAATTTTTTGCGATTTTTCAATAGTTCCAGTTCCGGCTATCGTCTTACCACCAGTTTCTTGTTCAGGAGTAAGTTTGTCAAGAATTCCTAGAGTGTACATCATTCCGGCAGACGGTCCACCAATATCTTCAATATGTAAACGAACTTTTACATCTTCTTTTTTAATTCCAAGATGCTTAGACGCGTACTGCAACGCAACATTTTGAGCAAGACTTTGCGAATCATCCATCTCGTTTGTGGATTCCTTCTCATACTCGTCAGCGCTCTGCCCTACTGGCACAATAGCTTCACGAGGCAGCAAACTTTTATGAGGATCCATCCATGAAGTCAATGAATAAAATGTTGAAACTTCATATCCAGGAACACCAGAAACATTGACAGTAATCAACAATAACTTACCAGTATCATGATTCTCTTTTACTCGAGAACCAGACATATCAATCACAGGAGTATTTGATAGGGATCCTAAAACATCCTGCGTTGGACCAGGCTCTTCTACAACGTATGCGCTTGGAAGCGACAACGCAAAAATTGCAACAACTACTGTAAAGAATCCTGCAAAATATCGCAAAGAATGCGAAGTAATGTACAAAACTAAAGCATGAGGCAGCGAGCGCAAGAATTTAAAACACGTACGGAATACACTAGCACCTGTAGAAAAGCGAAACATGCTTGTATCATGACACAAGCCCTATATAGTTTTGCTTTAAAATATATTTGCACGCAAGTTATAGCGCATAAAACCATATTATCGAGTAGAATATTTGTATTAAAAAATATTTTTATTAAGAAGATGCGCTAAACTCGCATATAAAGACGTGTAAAATACGTATAAATACTTATAAAATACGTACAAATACGTGCAGGTACGAAACGTATAAAAATAAAAACTGTAAATTATGCAACACGTGGCACGAGAAGGATACGCTCATGAATGACGATGCAATTCACCAATGGCTCATTGAATGCTTTGGGCCAATACAAGGAGAAGAAGCATGGAAACAACTTGATCAGCTTCCTTTTGAGCTACGCGAACAACTCTTAAATCAGAATCCAGATAAGCTTCCTAAACCAGACGAAGTTCGCGGAATGATGCAAGCTTTTAGTGCGGGCGGTCTTAATAATCCGTACGAAATGGAAGCAACACTTGAAGAAGGTCCAATTAATCGCAAGTTAGCGCAATCTATTGCTTTACAGCACGCTAATGGCGATCAAGGAAATGTAAATGCAGACGTAGCAGATGCCACACGAAGAGCTTTAAGCCAAGCGAACTTGTGGCTAGATATAACGTGCAATTTCAATCCTGCTCCTGGAACGCCAGAAGTATTGTCTAGAGCTGATTGGGTAGAAAAAACGCTTGAAGCTTGGGTTAAATTCGCTAATCCTGTTGCAAAATCAGTAAATGAAGCACTCACTTCTGTTATTGAAGAGCGATTCCAAGATGTGGATGATGCTGAAGTAAAAGGATTATTTGCAGGAGTTGTGCCAATTCCGCTGCCTGAAGGAATGAATAATCCAGCGCAACTAATGAAACTGCTTGGAAACACTTCGTTTGCTATGCAACTAGGTCAAGCAGCTGGAGCACTTTCACACGAAGTGCACGGCAGTTTTGATCAAGGTCTTGCGCTTTTACAAAATCCTGCAGGCGGATTAATTCCATATAATTGCATTGAGTATGCAAAAGTGTGGGAATTGGATATTACAGAAGTCATGAATTATTTGGCTTTGCGAGAAGCTGCACACGCAAGATTATTTGCATCCGTGCCATGGCTTATGCCACGATTTGAAGCGCTGATTATTAAGTACGCAAACGGAATAAACATTGACTTAGAAGCTATGGAAGAACAGCTTCGCGACGTGGAAACAATGAATCCGGAAGCAATTTCAGGAGCTGTTAATTTGCAAAATATTGGCAGCAATGATTCTGAAGAGCAGCGTCAAGCTTTGCATAGTTTGGAAACTTTACTTGCACTTGTTGAAGGTTGGGTTGATTGCGTTACATGGCAGTCTGGAATGGCTCATATTGTGCACATTGAGCAGTTGCGAGAGATGATGCGTCGCGAGCGAGCTGCGGGAGGACCTGCAGAAGTGACGTTTGAATCGTTACTTGGTTTGCATTTGCGCCCTCGCCGTATGCGTGAGGCATCGCAATTGTGGGAAAAGTTGACTCGCGAGCGCGGTATTGAAGAGCGAGATAGCTTGTGGAGTCATCCAGATTTGTTGCCAACTTTGCCGGAAGCTAGCGAAGTTACGAAAGACGCTAGTGACGCAGGTAACGAAGGTAAAGCTGGTAACGCAGGTGACGCAGGTAACGTAGTTACGAAGGAAATCGATGCTGAGGATGCAACGGAAACTGCTGCAAAAAATGCAACAGAAACTCAGTCTAATCAAACTAATGAAGCAACTGAAAAAACTAGCGAAAGTCACGAAAGTGCGGACAATTACGAAAGTAACAAAAATACTGCTAACGCTATCGAAAATGCGCCTAACGAAAAATCGTTTGAAAAATTAACAGAAGACGATTTAGGCACAAATGATTGGGATGCTGAACTTAGCAAGCTTTTGGAAGAGGATGCGCGCCAAAAGAAGCAAAACAGCGAATCCGGTAACGAAGCTGGCAACGAATCTGGTAACAAAAACAGTAACGAATCCGGCAATTCCGACGAAACTGATGCTGACGGCGAATAAAACTCCTGATTCAATAACAATCCAGCTGAATAATCGACCTCAACGCTCAAAACGGCATAAACTGTGCAACTATGTAAAATTTATGCCGCTTTCACGCCAAAAAACGGCATAAACTGTGCAATTGTGTAAAGAAAAAGTCGGTTGCAAGCCAAAAAACGGCATAAACTGTGCACGAGCGTAAAGTTTATGCCGCGAGATTAAGCCAGAAAGCGGCTAGGCACACGATTCATGCCAGTTCCACTGTCTTTTCTAGAAGCGTAAGAAAGATGCAAAGTCTTTTCTGCGCGAGTTATTGCAACGTACATAAGTCTGCGCTCTTCTTCCAAGGCACTGTCATCAGCCGTAGAGCCAAAAGGAATAAGCCCTTCAGAACAGCCAATTACGTAAACATGCGCAAACTCTAAACCTTTAACAGCATGAATAGTTGAAACAGTAACAGTTGAAATATTAGAAGATGCAAAAACGTCAGAAATACCTTGAGCACCATAGCTTTGTGCATCCTCTAAAACATTTCGCTGCCACCCCACGTCTTTTCTCACGCGATACGGAAGTTTTGCTACTTTTAACGCTTTACAAACTACTTGCTGTTGAGCATTGGTTCTCGTTAGTATTGCGCACTCCCCAAGATGCGCAGCACCGCTTTTTACAAGTTTTGCAATTTGCTCAACCACGCCCAAAGCTTCTTCAACATCGGTGGCAAAAACTTGCTGACTAACGCGAACACCACCTTTCGTTACAGCTTTAACTTTTACGTAATCCTTTTTATGTGCAGAAGCAGCAAGCACTCTATTAGCAAGACCTACGATGCGTTCTGTGGAGCGGTAGTCAGTATTCAAACTAATATCTGCACCAAGAGGCGCAAATTCTTGCGGAAATGAAAGCAAATAGTAACTATTCGCACCTGCAAACGAGTAGATTGTTTGCGCAGGATCGCCCACTACGCAAATATCGCGGTTCTGCCCCATCCATAATCGCAACAATTCATGCTGTAAAGGAGACACATCCTGATATTCATCAACTGTGATCCATCCGATTGATTGCTTAATACGGTTTGCAGCTTCCGGAAAATTTCGTAAAATATGGCAGCAAAGTAGAAGAATATCGTTAAAATCGATGCAAGTATGCGCATTTTTTTCGGTTTCGTAAGCTTCATATATATCGACAAATTGCTGCGGCTCTATGCCTGCAGGAGGCAAACGATGCGTAGAAGCGCACACACGCAAGTAATCGTCAGGCGCAATAAGCGAAACTTTCGCCCAATTAATTTCTGCCAAAATATCGCGAGTTTGCAACAAAGTCATATCTGCAAAATCTGGATAACGTTTAAGCGCAGAAGCTATGATTTGCTGAGAATCATTCATAATTGACGGGAATTGTGCTGAACAGACGTCGTTCCACACGCTGCGAATTTGTTGCAAAGCCGCAGAATGAAATGTTGAGACGCATCCAACATTACTTACACCAAGAGCCTCAATACGCGATCTCATTTCCGCAGCTGCTTTTACAGAAAAAGTAACTGCCAAAACTCTTTCAGGATCCCACTTACCAGTAGCGCAAGCATACGCAATTCTGCGCGTAATAGTGCGCGTTTTACCAGCTCCTGCACAAGCTATAATGCGCACAGGCCCTTCTAGCGCGGTAGCAGCTTCGCGTTGCGAATCATCCAACCCGTCTAAAAGCGCTCCTGGAGAAGTCACTTGCGAAGTTTTAGACGTCACTTGCGAAGTCACTTGCGAAGTTTCTGGTGAAGAATTCATAATTCTATTGTTGCAGCAATAGCAACGCTTACGCAACAAGAATAAAAATATGTGTATAACTTACAAAAAATTGGCAAAATTTCGGTGCTTTGTATTACTGTGGGAGTGTGACACAACTCAGTAGATTCAAGTTGGCAGCACTGGCATCTGCAGCCATGCCCGAAGTACAGTTTGCAGGAACGCGCCAAAGTGAGCAAGTTAATGCCACTGATACCGCGGCTGGAATTTCTCACGCCGTTGTGCAAGATATTTCCGGTAAGCTTTACGACGTTTTTATCAGTGCGGATAGTAAAGGTCGCAAGCGTTTGCATGACCGGGCTCGTGCAGCATGGACTCTTGAGCACAGTAAAGATTTGGCAGCTTTGGGATTCGCTTACGACACTATGCTCACGTTTATGCCAGGAAAACGCGAAGATGCCAATAATAACACTGGAAATGTTGCAAATAATGTAACCGCTGGAAATTCTACAGTTGTTGGCACCCAGCAATATGCGCAAAAGCAATCTACTCAACAGCAATCTACACGAATGTCAAGCATTATTGCCAACGACAACGATGAAGACACTGTGCTTATTTGTGAACATCTTGAAGGTAGCGCTCGCGACTTGCGTCTTCTTACTACCGACGATTGCGCAAATGTTGGAACTGCAATCGGCGCTATTCATCGCTTGCGCCCTACTTTCGTGACGCGCGGAAAATACCCTGCTTTTACTACTGGTCAAATTCGAGCACAGTTAACCGGTTGGATTAAAAGACTTCGTCAAGCCGGCCATATTCCAACCGAAATTACTGACAGTTGGTCGAGAGTGTTGGAAACTGAAGGATTGTGGTCATTTGAAACTTGCCCAGTACACGGCGGTTTTATGGATGGTGACATTTTATTTACCGGCTCAACGATTACTGCTGTAACAAATTGGCAAAGAATGCAAATTAACGATCCTGCGCGCGATTTGGCTTGGATTTTTGCAAAACTTAACGAGCAGCGCCGAAACGCAGTGCTTTCTGCATACGGTAGAATTATGGGTTCTCGTTTAGATAGTTTGATTATGCTCCGCGCAAACTTGTGGCTACAAATGGAACAAGTTGGCGATTTTGTTCAAGCTTTGCAACGTGCAGATAACACCAGTATTATGCGTTTTAAGGCTCAAGTTGAGCGTTTAGCGCACGAGCTTAGTCGTATTAGCAATGCACAAACTGCTAAAACTGGTCGTGCTACAGGAAATCCTGCCTCGACTATTACAGTTGGAACGCTTCTTGAAAATGACAATACGCAAAGTCGCCAAATTTCTAAGAATAATTCTACTGAAAACCAACTAAACACTGGAAATAGCGACGAAACTAATGAGCGAGACATTACTTCAGAAGGAAATACTGAATTAAATAACGCTCAAGACGAGACTTACGATAGCAACAAAACTATAAGCGACGATACTCATGAGCGCAAAGTTCAATATGCTGGCACACACGCAGCTAACGCTGAGGAGGCTGAAAAAGCAGCACAACTCGCTGATGACACAGCAACTCAAGTAATTACTCATGTAAAAACTCAAACAGTACACGAAACCGCAGAAACTATTGTGCAAACTGCAATGAGTAAATCTGCTGATAGCTATGCTAGTGATGAGCCTGAAAGCGTCAATAACGCTGGTAGCGCTGAGGAAGCTAAGGACACCAAGAACAACAATGATTCTGAGGTTAAGGATAAAGTTATAGCTGAGCGTGACAGTAAGGTCGATAGTGCAAACGAGACTTCTTCTGACTCAAATACTTCTTCTGACTCAAAACTTTCTGAAGATGAAGAAAAAAATATGCAAGACTATGACGATAAACCAGAAACCGTAATCATTCCTCTTCTGGAACGTGAAGAACGAGCGATGCGCGACGCACAAGCAGACTTAGACTAAGATAAATAAAATACTAAATACTAATTAAAACGATAAATAGCGTAAAAAGCAAAAGGAGCATGTATGCGAGTTGTTTTAGGAGTAAAAAACGTTTCTGATTCCATCGATTTTGAAACCAACCAAAGCGCAGAAGAAGTGCGCAAAGTGATTAACGATTCCAAGGATATGCTTGAGTTTACGGACGTAAATGGGCGCACTATTATGGTCTCAGCTTCGTCGCTGTCTTACGCGCTCATCGGCGATACGCCAAAGCATTCAGTAGGCTTCGGAGCGCTCAATTAAAATAGCGAACTCTATCCAAACCTTCTGAAGCTTTGCAGCATTGCTCTGCAAACGTCGATTATTTATTGCTTAGTGAACTTTAGTATTAATGCTCTGCTGACGTTGAGTATTTATTGCATAGTGAACACTAGCGTTATTGCTGCTGCACACATCAAGCCAGGCACTCCTACCGTACCACAGAACACTAGCGGTTTTACTAGTAGTGAGGGGTGGGTGTTGCTTGGTCGAGCAATATAAAAGCGGAACGATAGTAATAATCTTATTGACGAATACTATTTTTGCAGAAAAAGTAAGTAAAAAAAACTAAACTTAACTACGCAACCGCTAAGTCCAAATAAGGTATAAGAGCGGAGCGCTGCGAGACAAGTAACACCCACCCTCACAGCCACGCAAGGAACCCGCCAGCAAAACACCAGCCAAAACTCGCGCAGCAGCAAAAAGAAATCCCCCAAAACTCGCGCCACACTAAGTAAATAGTAAATAAGGAATTTAAAGCTTATAGCCGCGCAAGAGTATTTCCGATACTACTTCGCGGCTTGTTGTTTCTTCGCCCAAACGATTTGGCTTACCATAGCCATGCCAATCCGAGCCGCCCGTCACAAGCAAATCGCACTTACTCGCTAAAGAAAGCAGTCTTTCACGCTGCGCTTTAGAATTTCCGCGATGATACACTTCTAAACCGTCAAGACCAGCTTTAGCAAACGATATAATCTGATCGTCCGAAAGAAGCACGCGGTTACGCGTAGGATCAGCAGGATGCGCAATAACAACAACTCCCCCAGCATCTTTAACAGCTTCAATAACTTCACGAACATTTGGAGAAGGAGTTGGTATATAGTACGGGCTGCACGGAGAAATAGGCCCAGCAAAAGCTTCAGAACGCGTTTTATAAACGCCAGCTTTTACTAAAGCATCAGCGATATGCGGCCGCCCGATTGTAGTTAAGTCACCGAGCTTAGCTTGAGCTAAAACGTCATCCCAAGTAATTGGAAAATCGCGCGACATACGTTCAACCATACGCTTTGTGCGATCAAAACGACGCTTCCTAGTAAGCTCAAACATGCTCACAATCATGCTATTTTGCGGATTGTACTGGTATGCGAGCATGTGCACAAACACGCCTGAGTCTTGCGCGGTAATCTCCGAACCAAATAATACTGGCATATTCGAAGCCTTAGCAGCCTCTTGAAAATCATGCCATCCTGCAGTTGTGTCGTGATCAGTAACAGCAACACCTTGCAAACCAACGATTTTAGCTTGCGTAATTAAATCTTCTGGAGTTGCAGTACCGTCTGAATAAACAGTATGACAGTGCAAATCCCAGCGTTCGCGCGCAAAATTCATCATGCTGGAGTTGCTATCGCTAGCATGATTTGATGCGTCGTGTTGGTTGTTGCTTATTGCGGTCATATAATCATCGTAAACTGTGCCATGTAACGAGAAATGAATATGCACACATAATTATTTGCTATTATTTATTATTATTCACATCATTCGCAATTAGTAACTTTTAGGAGCAGCAATGGAGCAAACTAACGCCGCTAAAGAAGACTATGAAACAACACTTAGCGGATGGAGGCACTCTGCAGTATGGACGTATGGCATTATGCTATTTTTCTCTGCGGTAGCACTCGTAACTTCGCTTATACTTTCTGCTGAAACCCTTGCTTTAGCACGCGAACCTAATAAGCTGCTCAGTTGCGACTTCAACAGCGTAGTATCCTGCTCTAGAGTTGCGCAAACTTGGCAGGCAGAAATTGTGAAATTTGGCGAATTAAGCTTCCCAAACGCATTCTTTGGAATTGCTGCAGAAAGCGTATTCGTAACGCTCGCAGTTATTGGAATGATTCGCGTACGTGTGCCGCGATGGTTTGCAATTTGCACTTGGCTTGGTGGATTATGCGCACTTGCCTACGCTTACTGGCTGTTTTCGCAATCTATGTTCGTAATTCACGCGTTGTGCCCGTGGTGCATTGTGCTTATGTTCTCCACAACAATGCAATTTATATCGTTGACTCACGCAAGCGTAAGTTCGCAAAAGTTGCTTGTTAAGCGTTTTAGCTTGGTTGAAAGCTACTACCGTTTGCGATACGACTTGCTCATAGACGTGCTTTGGGTTGCGGCATTGCTTACTTTGATTTTGTGCCAATATTCTAAAGTATTTTTTGGCTGAATAAGAGCGATTTTTAGCGCAAAGTCTTAACGCAAGATTTTAACGCAAGTCTTTCAGCACAAGCTCTTCGCAAGTTGCTGCATGCGCAAGCTTGTATCCGAATTAGTAAGAGTTATGCTGCCTTCTTGAGAATCGCTTGCAAGCTCATTATTAAGTTCCAATATTTTGCGCAAATGATTAATAGTTCCTTCGTTGCCGTCAACAATATTCGTGCGCGCAGGCAAAAACTCGCGGAAATAATCCCTATAAAACACAAAATGAGTACAACCCAGCACAACCGAATCAATACTGTCTAAATCATACTCGTCGAAATACTTGCGAAGAGCAGCAAAAACTACATCACGATCATTAAGCTCCCCACGCTCAACAATACGCACTAAATCAGGACAAGGCTGCGAAAAAATCGTGTTATTTTGCGAAAAACGTTGCAGCAAATCCGCAAACTTGCGCTCGCGAAGAGTAAGCGGAGTTGCAGCTACGATTACGCGCTGAGACTCACCTTTGCCTAAATCGCAAGCTAATTTAAGCGCCGGCTCCATACCTATGATAGGTATATTGTAATGCGCGCGCAAATCGTTCACAGCTGCGGAAGTGGCGGTATTACAAGCAATTACAACAGCTTTTACATTTAGACGAACAAAATGCTCGACGATTGCAAAGCTCAGCTTTTTGACTTCTTCAGGAGTTTTAATGCCGTATGGCGCGTTTGCAGAATCGCCGAAATAAATAATTCGCTCATGCGGAAGAACAGCATGCAACTGACGAGCTACGGAAATTCCCCCAAGCCCCGAATCAAAAACGCCAATTGCTGCCGACGATGCCATAAACTACCTCCTAAAAACGCTTACTATCGTAATGGCGAGCCTCAACATATATAGCGCAGCAATAACAGAAACGTGCCGACGTATTGAAATACACCGGCACGTTTTGTTTAGTTAGCTAAGATTTGCACTTAAGCTACGCACGCTTAAGAGTTACGCTAAGATCAGTTGCGCTAGAATCAGCCTCAACAACCTCGAAGCTCGTAGCCAAAGTCTCCTCCGCAATCAAATCACGGAACTGCTCAACTTTAGCAACGTCCGAAGCTGGCACGCTCAAAGTCAAAGCGATTCGGTCACTAATATCCAAACCGTTCTCCTTGCGCGCATCTTGAACAGCGCGAATAGCATCGCGAGCATAACCTTCAGCAAGCAAATCGCTAGTCAAAGCAGTGTCAAGCATAACGAAACCGCCAGTTGGCATTGCAGCAGAAGCCGTATTTTGAGCCGCTTGAGCATCCGAAGACTCAACGCGATTTACAAGCTCATACTCGCCCTCAACAAGCGCAACTTCGCCGTTTGGAGTCTGAACAACAGGAGCACCAGACTCGTCAACTCGCCAATCGCCACTCTTAGAAGACTTAATAGCAAACTGCACTTGCTTACCCAAACGAGGGCCAGCTGCGCGCGCGTTCACCTTAAGCTCGTGAACAATCTTCAAACCGTGTTCGCTTGCATCTTGCAACGTGCAGAATGTAACATTCTTCACGTTAAGCTCACGCTCAAGAACCTGCTCGTAAGGCTCAACAGCGGCAGTATTTTCTGCAACAACAGTCAAGTTTGCTAACGGCTGGCGCACACGCAACTGTTCCGCCTTACGCAACGAAAGCGCAGAAGACACAACCTCGCGAACCTTATCCATAGCAGCAACCAAAGCATCGTCGTGCGCAAGAACAGCGCCAAGCTCAGTGACTTCGCCAGCCTTAGGATTTGGCTCACCATCCGAAAGAGTCTCAGGCTCAACCAAATAAGGCCAATCAGCCAAATGCACGGATTCGCCGCCTGTAAGACCGCGCCACACAGCCTCAGCTTCCATAGGAGCAAGAGGAGCAATCGTGCGCATGAACACTTCCAACACAGTGTAAAGCGTGTTGAAAGCAGTCTCGTCTTCATTCCAGAAGCGGTCACGGCTGCCACGAATATACCAATTCGTAAGCACGTCAATAAAATCGCTTACTGCCGCGCAAGCATCGCTAATCGCAAACTCGTTCAAGCACTTTTCTACGCGCTCAACAAGCAAACGCGTGCGAGCAAGCAAGTAGCGATCCATGTTGCAAAGTCCTGCAACCTCATCCGCGCGAAGGCGACGAGCATCGTAACCCTTACCACCGTTTGCAGCGTTCGCATACAGCGTGAAGAAGTAATACGAGCTCCAAACTGGAAGCATAACCTGACGAACAGTATCCCTAATGCCGTCTGCAGTCACAATCAAATTGCCACCGCGCAAAATTGGTGAAGACATGAGGAACCAGCGCATTGCGTCAGAACCGTATTCGTTGAAAACGCCGTTAACATCCGGGTAATTACGCAAATGCTTACTCATCTTCTGGCCGTCGGAACCAAGCACAATGCCGTGGCAAATCACGTTCTTATAAGCCGGGCGGTCGAATAGAGCCGTAGCCATAATGTGAAGTGTGTAGAACCAACCGCGAGTCTGACCAATGTATTCAACGATGTAATCGCATGGGAAGTGCTCTTCGAAGAATTCCTTATTTTCAAACGGATAATGGAATTGCGCGAAAGGCATGGAACCGGACTCAAACCAGCAGTCGAGAACGTCCGTAATACGGTGCATTTGCGACTTTCCGGTAGGATCATCTGGATTTGGACGAGTAAGGCGATCGATATACGGGCGGTGCATATTCACATTGCCGTCGTCGTCGCGCGGATAGTCGCCAAAATCAGCCTTAAGTTCTTCCAAAGAGCCGTACACGTCTACGCGAGGATACTTTGGATCGTCACTCACCCACACTGGAATTGGCGAGCCCCAGAAGCGGTTACGGCTAATCGACCAGTCGCGCGCGTTAGAAAGCCACTTACCAAACTGGCCGTCCTTAACGTTTCCAGGAATCCAATTAATCTCCTGATTAAGCTCAAGCAAGCGCTTCTTAATCTTCGTAACAGACACAAACCAGCTAGAAACAGGCTTATAAATAAGCGGAGTTGCGCAACGCCAGCAATGAGGATAGCTGTGCACGTAGCTTTTTTCTTGGAATAGCAACGCGCGCTGATCTTCCGGCATTTGAGCAAGCGGACCGTCTCCTGCACGCAAGTTACGCAAAATTGGCAAGTTCGCGTCGAAAACGTACAAGCCTTCGTAATCTGGGCAGTCGCTTGTAAACTTGCAGCCTGCATCGAGCACGTCAACGCTGCGAATTTCGTGCGCGTTAAGCGTGTTCATATCGTCCTCGCCGTAAGGAGCCTGGTGAACAAGGCCAGTACCTTCAGCGGTGTCAACATAATCTGCAGTGAAAATCGTAAAAGCGTTAGGACCAGGAGTGCCACCCTCTGCGAGTGCAGATTCGCTTGCAAAGTATGGGAATACTGGGTAGTAGCGCCAACCAGCCATCTGCGCGCCCTTAAGTTCGCGCACAACTTCGTAATTTTCGCCAAGTTCCTTAGTGTAGGAGCCAAGCAAAGGCTTACCGATGTAGAACTTTTTGCCTGCGAATTTGCCTTCAGTTGGGCGAACTTCCACGTAGTCGATGTCTGCGCCAACTACGATTGCGAAGTTGGTTGGCACAGTCCAAGGAGTAGTAGTCCAGAAGACTGCGTAAGCGTCGGCTTCGTCGCGAAGCTTAACAGCGACGGAAACGGTGGTGTCCTGACGATTCTGGTAAACGTCCGCATCCATGCGAAGCTCGTGCGCTGAAAGTGGAGTTTGGTCCTTCGGGCAGTACGGAAGCACGCGGTAACCCTTGTAAGCCAAACCCTTATCATAAAGCTGCTTAAATGCCCACATTACGGATTCCATGTATGGAATGTTCAATGTTTTGTAGCCGCGCTCGAAATCAACCCAGCGAGCCTGACGATGTACGTAGTTTTGCCACTCGTTCGTGTACTTTAAAACGCTGGCACGGCAAGCATCGTTAAACTTCGCGATTCCCATTTTTTCGATTTGCTCAACTGACTCGATGCCGAGTTCCTTCTGCGCTTCCAACTCTGCAGGAAGACCGTGAGTATCCCAACCAAAAACGCGGTTTACTTTGCGGCCGCGCATAGTCTGATAGCGCGGAACGACGTCTTTTGCGTAGCCTGTGAGCAAGTGGCCGTAGTGAGGAAGACCGTTTGCGAATGGAGGGCCGTCGAAGAACACGAACTCGTTTTGGCTACCCTTGCCGGACGGGCGATATTCGATTGACTTGCGGAAAGTGTTGTTTGCATCCCAGTATTGGAGAACTGACTCTTCAAGCTTTGGGAAGGAAGGATTTGGTGCAACTTGCGCGCCGGCGTTTTCTTGCGTTGATGCAGAAACACTTACCTTTGGATATACGTGATTTACGGACGTATTTGCGGAAGTATTTGCGGACGTATTTTCGGACGTATTTTCGGACGCGTTTGCTGCTGGATTAGTGGATTCGCTCACTGTGCTCTCCTCGCTCAACAGGGTGAATATTTCCCTGCGAGGACGACAGTTACTGCCGCGGTACCACCTCGCTTGCTATAAGATGATTACGTAACGCAAGTGCGCAAGTGCGCAACGCGAATATGCGACGCAGATACGCGACGCAATCGAACTATTCTTATAGCCTCTCGTGTTTGGCTGTACGGGCCAACCCCGTCGGTTCTAATAAGCGAGAATCTTACAAACACTCGCCGTTCTTCCGAAAACTCCCCGCCGATAACGGATCATCGCTTAAGTTAGAAATAATCTAACACTATCCCCTAACATTGGCAACTTTGCTAATATAAATTGACAGGACAATTACACGAGGAACAATAAGATGGACAAGGTTAGTTTTTCAACGTTTGACGCAAGTAAATACTTAGACACACAGGAAGCAATTGATGAATATCTTGCTATTGCACTAGAAGATGGAGATACTAAAACAGTCCAACTTGTTCTAAGAGATATAGCAAAAGCAAACAAGTAATAAAAGTGCCCCGGATCAGAATCGAACTGACGACACCCACTTTAGGAGAGTGGTGCTCTATCCACTGAGCTACCGAGGCAACAAATGGCAATTATACACCATGGCGTGATTCGCGCACAATTATGCGAGCAACAATTTAGGCTAGGCGACTGATCGGAACGGCAGAAACTTTACAGCCACGTAAAGAAAAAGTCGGCTACACACCAAAAAACGGCAGAAACTGTGCAACCATGTAAAGTTTCGGTCGGATTAAGGCGACAAAACGGCAAAAACTTTACAGCCGCGTAAAGAAAAAGTCGGCTACGCGATCAAGATTCAAGATTAGACTGCGTGCCAGCAGTTGCAGCCGTCGCCGACTGTTCAGCTTGTGCCGCGTCCAACTTAGCGCGAACAGTGGCAAGCAAACCCTGCGCGCGCTTTGCCAACGCCTCGCCAATCTCCCACTGACGCATGGACTGGTCAAGCGTCAAACCGCCAGCTTCCAACGCTTGAACCGCCTGAACCAGCTTTTCGCGAGCTTCTTCGTACGGCATCGCCCCAATCGCAGCGCGCTCTTCTTTCGTAAGAGTGCTTGCAAATTCTGCACTTTCGTTACTTTCTGCCGCTACTTCTTCCGCTTTTTTCGTTACTTTCTCGCTCATATCTAACCTTTCGTTGTATCTAAATAAATATCTAAAATATCTAAAAAATTACTTACTTGACTTTACGGCAGACGACTTTGTTTTAGACTTCTGCATACCAGCTGACTTTCCGGCAGCTACTTTTGTTCCAGCTACCTTAGTACCAGTCACCTTACCAAGAACCACACCGCTTTTAAGCGTAACTGTCATATCGTCGCCAACTTCCGCTAAAGCCGCGTCGTCAAGCACTCGCCCACCGCTGAGCTGCACAACAGCGTACCCGCGATTTAAAGTCGATTGCGGACTTAACGCAGTCAAGCTTGCGTGAGCCTTCTCAACAGTCAAGCTCGCATCGTCAAGAAGTCGCACCAAACCGTGACGCATTCGCTCAACAGCCTGCTCAACCAAGCGCTCGTGCGGTTCAAGCATAGTGCTCGGGCGCGTAAGGCTCGGGCGATTCGCATAACCTTCAACGAGGCGAATCTCATTGTCAACGCGCGCAGAAATTCGCATGCGCATAGTTTGCAACGCGTTATCAATAAGCTGCCACTGCTCGCGCACGTCCGGAACAACGCGCTTTGCAGCATCCGTAGGAGTCGAAGCGCGCATGTCTGCAGCCAAATCAATCAGCGTCCAATCGTCCTCGTGGCCGATTGCAGACACAATCGGCGTCACGCACGCAGCAGTAGCCCGAACCACGCCTTCATCCGAAAAACCAATCAAATCCTCAAAGCTACCGCCGCCGCGGGCAACGATAATAACATCAACCTCTGGGTCTGCATCGAGCTGCTTGATTGCGGCAATAATATCCGCCGGGCACTGCACGCCCTGCACGTGCGCGTGAACAACTTTAAAACGCGTAACAGGCCAGCGCAAATTCACATTCGTAATAACATCGCCCTCTGCGCGAGCCTGAGGCGCACACACGAGGCCGATGCACTTAGGAAATTCCGGCAGCGGCACCTTATTTTCAGCGTCAAATAGACCTTCGCCCTTAAGCTTTTTTCGCAACTCGTCAATTTGCGCTTTTAAGTCGCCTGCACCGACGCGGCGGATTTCGTCCGCAACGAAGCTTAAACGCGTGGCTTTTACCCAAATATCCGCCTTGCCGTGAACGACTACGCGGTCGCCTTGACGAAGTTCGCGCGCCTGCTGCACGAAATTGCTGAAGCCCATTACGGAAATCGACACTTCTTCGTTGCTGTCGCGAAGAGTGATGTAGCCGGAAGATGCGCGGCGCATGTTAATTTCGACGATTTGACCCTCAATCCACGCTGCTGGCCACCGTTCTACTGCACTGTGGAACTTTTGGCTTAAGATTGCAACAGGCCACGGGTTTTCGGCAGTCGTGTCGGCAGCTTTTAAAGGGAGCTGGCGCGGCTGAGCTTGCTGCGGAGTAAGCGGTTGCGGCTGCGACTGAACTTGTTGCGACTGCGACTGTGCTAAATTTAGCAGCAGTTGTTGCGACGGTTGCGGCTGTTCAAGATGGGCATCATCCTGGAATAATTGCGGCATCATATTTGACGAGGTCATGTTTCCAGCTTGACTGCAAAGAAGGACAAACGCGCGCTGCTGCATATGCGTGACGGAGGGATTAGATACGAAAAAACCCAAGCGGTGAAGCTTGGGTTTTGCTTGTGCCCCCTCAGGGATTCGAACCCTGGACACGCTGATTAAGAGTCAGCTGCTCTAACCAACTGAGCTAAAGGGGCGTTGGTTATCTTGGCTCGTTTCGCGAACCGAATAACTACTATACTCAGAATGAGAGCGTACGCAAGCCGGCGTGTCGCATTGTGCTTTCTTTATTATCTTAAGAAAGCACAATCTGACGAGTAAAGAAGCTTTGCATCAATGCTCTGCAGACGCTGATTCCTGTTGATTAACGAACACTAGCATCCGTGCTACTGCATGCGCCACACCAGGCACTCCTACCGTACCACAAAACACTAGCGGTTTTACTAGTAGTGAGGGTGGGTGTTGCTTGGTCGGAACAAATATTCGTGCGGTGAGATTTGAGATTTTTCGCACTGAGCGCGGCGAACGTCAGAGCCGCAGGCTGCTGATTCGCCAAGCGAAGAAGAAAAATCGAAAAATCTCTGCGATGAGCACGGTTATTAACGATTAAACACGCAGAGTTTGGGGGATTTCTTTACGAGCAATAAAAGAGGACTGAGGAAGCAACATTCTTTAAAGAAAGGCGAACACAATAATCGTCTTTAACAGCCAGAGCGACGAAGGACGGGAACTTGCGAGGAGAGAAATCCCCAAAAACTCGCTCCACAGCAAAAGAAATTCACGACAATCACAGCCACACAAGAAACCCGCCAGCCAAAAACCACGCAAGCACACGACGATTTGCGCTCAGGCAGGTCGTCGCGCTACTTGCGCCGTAAATTACGCAGCATTTTGCGCGAAACCGCCAGCAAATGCCTGCCTTGCAGACTACTCACACCATTCTTCTTTTGCAACGACGCAACCAGCATCATCGCCATCAACACCGCAGACATCACCATCGATATCACAAACAGCGTCATCCACAGCGGCCACTGCATATGGTCGCCCGGCACGTTGGCAGGATCCGGCAGCACACGATACCCCGTCACGAGCAGCCTGTGCGTGTTAATTCCGTACGGCGTACACGTAATCAGCGTCGCCAAGTCGCGCCCCTTCTCGCGCCGCAGCAAGCGAATATCGTTCGGCTCCACCACATTTATGCGAAACACTTTGTACCGAAGAGTTTTGCCTTGCACATCAAAATAGAAGTAGTCGCCTTTTTTCAGCGTGTTTAAATCGTCGAACATCGTGGCATCCGGCATACCCGTATGCGCCGTCACAACCGTGTGTCTGCTTTTGCCACCCACCGGCAAATCCGTGCCGTACAAATGCCCCGCGCCCATTGCTAGAGTATCTTGAGTAGTTCCGTGGTAAATCGGCAGTCTCACGCCAATTTTTGGTATTTTCACGATGCCCATAATTCCCATCGGCTCACTAAGCACTTTTTCGTACTCTTTATATTCGGGAGTGTCCATGTAATCGTTATTGCCGTTATACGGGTCCGCGCTAATAATCGCCTTGTGGCGAGCGTTGTATTCACGCGCTTTTCGCAAAATTTCCGCGCGATTTTCTTTAGGTTTTTCCTTATTTAATTTGTCGTACTCGATTGAGAGTTCCTTGGCAGCGTGATTGTTGACCAAAGTAGAAACCACAGGATAGCTGAAACACAAAATGCCAATAGTAACAAGCGCAATCGGCTCAGCCAGCTTGCGAAGTGGGGACATTGGTTTTAGGGAAGACTGCTTTTGCGATGATGGAGATTGCGCAGATTCAGTATTTTCGGAAGATGCAGTGATTCCAGAGCTTGCGGAATCTTGCGAGCTTGCGGAATCTCGCGCACTTTTGGAGGACTTATTAGTGCACATACGAGTCAGCCGCTTAAATAGCGCGCGAGCAGACTCTGTAAAATTAGCTAGCTTCATAATTCCTCCAATAAATAAACAGGGAGCCGGGAAAGCGTTAGTTAACGCGCGCCCGACTCCCCATTTTCGTTAATGCTTAAAGAAAGGGATTAACTAAGCGCGGAGCTTATCCTGCTCCTCTTCCTTCTTGCGACGACGCATGTACACAAAGAATCCGGAACCAACGAAGCACATGCCGATAACTGCGAAGATGATTACGCCAGCAGCACCGGTCTTTGGAAGAAGGTTGAACCAAGCGTGTTGGCTATCATCTGGAACATCTTGGAACTCGAAGTTCTTGGTAGCGTCAGTATCCTCAACCTTTACTGCAACAGCCTTAGGATTACGAATGTAGCCGGTTGGAGCAGCAGTTTCCACAACGTAGTACGTCTTACCGCGAACTACTGAATATTCAGCAGTCTTAGCCTCAGCGCCCTTTGCTTCTTGCTCACCAAAGTTAGTAGAAGCAGCAGAGCAAGCGGTGGCCAATTCGTTATCTTTCTTTCCGTCGGTAATAGCCTGAGAGCACGTATTTGCACTAGTTTCATCGGCAAACAGCTTAAACTTTGCACCTGTAACCTTGGACTTATCCTTTGCAGAAAGCTTCTGAATAGTGAACTTTGAGAACTTCACTTCCTTGTACTTTTTACCTTCAACAACGTCTGGGGTCTTACCCTCGTGCGAAGGAATTAAGCCACCCTTGTTAGCAACAGTGCTGTTGCCAAGAACATCCGAACCAGCAAGAGTAAACTCTAAGGTGACAAATACCCTTACAACTTTGCCAGCATTGTCGTTTGCCGCTTTAGCAAGCGCAGCTTTACCGGCATCATTGAAAGATACAACAATCTTATCGCGAGCAACGTCAGTGGTTGTAGCAGCAATTTGATTTGCGTCTTTAGCAACGGTGTAGTCAGCAGTAGGAAGCGTCGTATCGCTAGCTACAGGTGCTTCGCCGGTTCCAAGTTGTACCTTTGTAACTACGCTAGCAATGTCAGTAGGATAAACAAAAGCATTAGCAGGAGCGAGATCGACTACAGAATAGCCGTTAAAATCAATGTCAGCAAGATCAGCAGTGGTTTTTCCAGCCTCAGGCTTCTCCTTCATCTTGTCAAGCTCAGCGCTAATGGTGTAGGAAATCTTATCGCCAGCGCCAACAGTTTTAGAAGTATCCGCAGTCTTCTTAACGCTATCGCTCAAATCCTTGTTCTTTGGATCCGCGTATGGAGCATAATTGTAGACTACGTTGCCTTTATTATCCTTATCAATCCTTGGGATTGTCATATAGAATGGCTTGGATTCTGCAGCAGAGAAGCCCTTTGGAGGATTTGATTCTGTAACTTGGTACAGGCCGATTCCGAGATCGAACTTCGCAACACCACTAGCATCAGTATCTTTTGGAGAACCAGTAACAGCTTCAGTGGTCACAGTAGCAGTGTTTTTATTAAGCTTATCCATCTGATTGGCGACCTTAACCCAATCGGCGTACTTAGTTAAGTCAATAGTATCGCTACCAATCTTTGTCACCTTTTTTACAGTGAACTTAGCACCAGGAACAGGAGTTGACTTCTTCTGTTTGCCTTTTTCAACCTCGTCTTTCCACTTGAAAATAGTGAGGGAATAAGTCTTGTTCTTCTTGGTATCATCGAGCTTCCACGGAGCCTCATCAAGCACTTGAGCTTGAGATGGGTTATTAAGACCAGCAACACCGCCTTGAGTTTGATCAACACCCCACGCAACGCTGGACACTGTCACAGCACCCGCCGCGCACAGCGTCCCAGCCATTGCGAGCGAGGCGAATGCGGCGACGCATCGTTTTGTGAAATTATTCATTTCTTCTCCTTTATTTCAGTGCCCTTGCGAGCAGATACTTCAGTGCCCTTTTGAACAGCTATTTCACTGACCTTTTGAGCAGAATTTTGGTATACAAAATTTTTCATAAATGCGCGCCCCCACTGTGTTTGGTCGAGAGCAAACGCAAGAACCATAAGACTTGTGAAAATCGTTGTAGCAACGCTAAGAATCATGTTCCAGCCGGCGAATCCCGTCTTTGGCAGTTTAAAAGGCTCAACAACGTGAATTTTGACCGCGGTCATCGTCCAGTCCTTGCCTTTTTCGAGACCAGCGACGCCGTTAAGAAGAGTATCGCCATTTTGTACGGAAGTTGCGCTACCCACTTTATTTGTATAAGCAGCAAGCGCAGTCGGCTTCAACGCATACACAACGCATTGATAATCGCCCGTTTCTTTAGGCGCACCGCCAATAATCGAATCCGTGCGTTCGACTGCATAGAATGGATTTTCTTCATCCCAATCGCTAGCTTCAACGTCTCGTCTAAATAGGGTACGACTTGCATCACACGAAGCTGAATTATTCTTGCACTTTTCAAGTTCAGCAACAGTTTTAATATGATCCCAATTATGAATTTGGTTCTCCGTAGGAGCAGTCAAGCCATTAACGCTACTAGACCAAACACCCACACCACTAGAGCTATTAGCGTTAACAGAGCCGTCTTTGCTAGCTTTGCTATCTTTGCTAACCTTAGTGCACAAAACTTTCAGCGAAATTTTCTTACCCACTTCACGCAATGACCACGCATCAATATACGGATTCAAAAATCGCATTCCGCGCATCATTGTGATGCCCTGGTCTGGATCTACATCACCATAATCGTCGTTTTGCGAGTCAGACTCACCATCAGCAGAAGCTTTTTCGGTCGTCACACGTAACTTTAAATCATCATTATTAATCCGTGGAGAATTATTGACCGAGACTTTCAAATAGATAGGCTTACCTTCGTTACTAGAATCTTCATCCTCTGAAGAGGAGCCATCAGGATAATGCGCAACCACTGGCACATTGTAATGCCCTGTTTTAATCCAAGTGCTCATTCTTACAGTAATTTTTCCGTACACTGCACCGGAAGCATCACTACTATCTTCTCCGACTTCACTCCCAGCTTTGGTAGGTTTGTTACTTTGATCAATGTTATCTTCATCAATAAATGAGGCCCAATCAGGAACTGGATGCTCAGAATCATTTTTATATGGCTTTATTTCAAACCAAGTTCCGTCAGGAAGATTACGAGTTCTAGCTAACTTCTTACTGCAATTTTCGCCAACTCCGCACTGGTTAAGCGGCACAATAGAAGTCGCATATTGACCTGGAAGAGTATTAATTCCATCACCATAATTAGGCTGATAATAGTAAGACATTTTGCGAACAGTAATGTTCAAAGTCTTAGCTTCCCAAGTAATGCCTTTACTTGACTTAAACAAATTTTCTGACTTTAGCGCAGAATCAATTTCATCAATCTTATTGTGTTTTTCTGCAGCTATTTGATCAAACTTCTTTACTAAAGCATCATCTTGCTTGTCTTGCGCGCCGTCATCTTTAACAGAATTTCTTAAAGCATAAACTTTGCACACAAAATCACCGGTTTTCTTTACAGTTCCCTTAAACTGTCCTACTGTACGCTCATTTACTCGCTTAGGTTCAAAATTCGGATGTGTTTTAACATACTCGTTGTACACGTAATCGTCATAAAGTAAATCATCCATCTTGCAGCCATTAGCAGGATCATCAAAGCACTTCTTTTGCTGATCGTAACTGGCATGCTTCCAAACTGTTACGTTAGTATCTTGTTTTAATTCAAGCCCGTTAATTCCACCAGACTCGTATTTTCCATCAACAGGATTTCCATTCTTATCTTTCTTATAGCAAATCACACGCTGATTAATATTGCCTATGCCAAAATGCGCAGAAGCATCAAAAGTGGTTTTCTTAACCTCTTGACCAGCCAATAACACTAAATCTGAGTTATCAGATTGTCCATATTTCAAATCTTCTTTGTCTTTGCTAATTATTGAAAGTTGTAAATCACTATCGTGAGGATCAAATCGCGTAACAACTACATTTGCATAAACAGGCGAAGGCTTACCACCTTTGCTATTTCCAGCATTTGCATCATCGGAAGTAGATTTTCCATCTGGATAGTGCACAATTACATGCACTTTGTAACGACCTGCTTTAGTCCACCTATTTGGACGGAAAGTTATAACGCCATAACTTTTTGAATTATCGGATGGAATAGCTTTCGTTTCCTTGCACTGTTTATTATTGGCTGACGCATCATTGGCTACAGCGCATTGCTCGCCTTCAAAATTAGCCCACTCGTACGCGTCTTCTTTATCATTTGCATCTGGCTTAATTTCAAACCGCGTACCAACAGGAAGATATCCACGCTTAATTTTCCTATTGCCGTGAATTGGCTTACTCCTAGGAGCGCCCGACTTATTGTTTGCACTTGTAGAAAGATTTCCAGCAACAATATTCAGAGTACGTAAATACTCAGGATTATAGAATTGCGCTCCGTTTTCGGTAGTGTTGGTAGAACTTCTGTCACCGTTCGAACCAGTTTGCGCGGCTTCAGCAGCGTTTTTAGCTTTTTTATTTTTACTGTTTTGATCAGCTTCTTTATCTTTATTGGAAACTTCGTTCTTAGGATTTGTATTAGCCGTTGCGGAAGTATGTTGTTCAAGATTACTAACAGGTTGCTGCTCAGCTTTTTTATCAGACTTATGTTCGTCTTTATTCTTAAGCTCTTGATTACCCTTAATCTCAGCACGCTCTGAGGTCTTAGGCGTTGTTTCTTCGGTTGAAGCACTCGACGGAGTGATAGGCACAATCGCGAGAGTTGCTAGAGTCAGCACGCAGGACGTGAAACCGCAAATTACGCGCATAATCTTAGAAAGACTGTTACGACGACGCTGCGGAAACATCTCTAATCACCTTCGTTAAGTTCAAACTCTCAAAATTTGTGTAGTCATCATTACAAAATCAGAAACTACACAGCACTGCAAAACCTCTCTTAATTGCAGCCACAGTTCTTGCAACTATACCCCCCCCCCCAAGGCAGATTTCAACCACTATTTAAGATTTAAAAGATTTTGCGAAAAATATCTAAAATTACGTTATTTTAACCTTAAAATTTATGGAGCAATTAGAATATTCGCAATATATTACATACAACAAAATATGGGTTATTCAGGTTATTCCACAAAATATATTACATACAAAAAGAGCACTCCCACCTTACTAGAAGATGAAGAGTGCTCTTTGTTTATTTACTTTTTTACTTATTTTGTTTATTTACTTGCTTGCGTGCACATGATGGCGGCGAGTTTTAAACGTTACAGCACCGCTTGCAAGCAACACCATAAACGTCACAACCATACCAATCACACTGCTACCAGTCATCGCCAAATCAGAAGTCATCTTCTTGGCGGCAGACTTAGCGGCAGCCTGCTCCTTTTCAGCAGCCCTCTGCTTTGCAGCAGCGTTGCCATTCGCAGCACTTGCGTTGCCATTATTGGCAGCGGCATCGCCGGATGCGGCACCTGCGCTACCACTTCCGCTGGCGGCATTTCCGTCTGTACCAACGTAAGTAGTGCCAGTAAATGTGCCGAATCCAGAACCAGCACCTAATCCGTTACCAAATCCAGTACCAAGCCCGTTGCCGAATCCAGTACCAGAATGAAGCTCCGAATACTTCAGGTTAATCTCTGCAACTGTTTCATCGAACGCTGTAGCATTCTCAGGAACAACCCACACGTTAGCCCAAGCAAGCTGCTCACCTTTATCGTTAAGCAAAACAATCGTATGCTTACCGGAGTAGCCAGCTGGAATCACAACATTAAACTGAGGTTGACCATTCTTATCCAAAGTTACTTTCACATACTTAGATCCATCTGCGCCCTTCAATAACACAGGCGAAGAATACATGTAAGCATAAGCGTAAGCAACCTTGTTTTTCTTAAGTTCCTTGATGAACTCGCTCGTGGCAGAAGAGACCTTAGTCTTGTGAGACTTAGAGCCAGCATCACCCTTAGCAGGAGCATCCATGCCAGCGAAATACAACTTCACAGGATTGCTCTTACCAGCACGAACAACATCATTCATGTGTTCACCAGCAACAAGGCTTCCCTTAAGCGACTGATCTAGCTTTGCGGTAGATTCAGGAGCTTTAGGTGCTGGAGTTGAAGCGGAAGGAGGATTGACAGTTACAGAGGAGGAACCATGATCGTTCCCATGACCATCATTCGACTTCTTTTCAACGACGAATTCTGCGGAAGTATTCTTCGTTGCAACGTTACCCGCATAATCAACAGCTTCAACTGTGATTAAGTGCTTTCCGGCAGAAAGTGAATTGAAATCAACATCTACCTTCAGCGGATCCTTCAGATCTTTCAGATCGGCAAAAGTAGCATCGTAAGGATTATTCTTACTCAGCTTAATATCCGTTTCTTTAAGACCATTACTTGCATGATTTACTTCTTTACCATCAATCTTCACTCGCAATAACTTCAAATGATCATCTTTAGCTGTTACAGAAATCTTATGATTTGCTTCAACATGATCATTGTCCTTTATTCCAAGTGTCACAGAAGGAGCATCCTTATCAACAATAACAGGAGCACGACCATACAGTGCGCTAGACATCTGATCGATGGCTTGGATTAACACAAACTCTCCATTTTTAACTTCAACATCTCTATCGAAGCTCTGAGCATTAGTTTCTTTGCCTTTAGAATCAGTACTGAAGTTGTCTGAAGCAATAAGATTATTAATCTTAAGAGTATAACCAGCAAAATCATCACTAATAACACCCTTGAATTTCACAGTGTCATTATTAGTGAATATTCTGCCGCCATACAACTTTGGAGTACTAAACATTACTTCTGGAGCCTGTCTGTCGAAGTAGAAAGCAACTGGAGTGTCTAATACCACATCACTTCCCTCTTTGACAATCATCCTAAAGTCATTTATTCCAGGATGCATTGGCAGAGTTACCGTGAATGTAGAATCAGCATTTGCATTAGTGGACTTAGTGATTGTTGCAGCTATAGGATCAAAATCCTCATACCCCGAACCATCATCTTTAACTCGATTAGCTTTTGTAAATAGTATTTCTGTAGCTTTGTTACTTACTTTGCCGTTTGCGGTGAATGAATCGAGCGAAGTACCACTATTTCCAGGAACAATCCAGTTGTATGCTCCTAAGCTATTAGCATTACTCAGTGAAATATTATAAAGCTTTGGCTCTGTCTTTGTTGGCATAACGCGATTAGCGAAACCTACATTCTGAGTAGCTGTGTTAACTCCATCATTAGCAACCAAGGTAACTGAATATGTACTAGCAGATGGAATAACTTTTACAGTAAATGAGCCATCAGTAGCAACATTTACAGGCTCTTCCACTTGTTCACTCTGGACTTCACCATCAACAACCTCATCTTTACTATACTTGACAGTAAACGTAAGATTCTGCTTTGGATTAGTATCGTCCTTAACTTCACCTTTAACTTCTACTGCACCAGTTTGGTCAATTGTTACATTCCCATTACTATCTGCATTAGTTAGTTTAATTGTTGGTGCTTTTCCGTCGAAATTAGTTGCAAGAGTTTCAACTACTTCTTTATTATCAGAACCTTTTGCCTTAACTTTTATTGTATTAGCACCTTGTTTAATAGGGGCTGTAAAGCTAAATTCAGAATCATCTGTCTTAACAGCTAATTCTTTTTCTGCTTCAGTTCCTGATTGAACATAAGCTTTCACATCCTTGCAACCATCAGCAATACGTCCAGAGATTTCGATGCTATATTTATCAACACCGTTATCTTTTTTAGCAGTGACATCCTTAATGCCAATATTCTTAAGATTAACCTCATTATTTATGAGAATCTTTTTATTAGCAAATCCCTTAAACACTTTGGAAGTATTGGTTTCATTGAAACCGCCATCATGCAAACTGACATTGACGTAATAAGCATCCTTACCTACATTAACTTTGCAAGTGCGAGTATAGCCATTTGCGTCATGAGTTTCGCTGCAGTCCTTCTCATCAACCTTGACATAATCACTGTTACCATTAACTTTTACACCTGGATCACTCAACGTTTCACTTAACTCATCATGAGCTGTAATGGTGATTTTACCATCATTATCAGGTTCGCTAATTGTAACGGTTGGAGCTTTAGTATCAAGGTTAAAATGCATATCAGTCGTCTGGCACATATCCTTAGTCAAGCAAGCTTTTACTCGATAAATATATTTGCCATCAGGAAGTTTCTTATTAAAATGCGCAATATCAGTAGATGTCTTATCATAAATAGTTCCATCAAAATCAATAGAACTATTTAATGCTCTTGGATCACGTAATAATTCTGAGAAATTAGAACGAGAAACGTCATGTTCCTCTCCTACTTCTGCAACAGTCTTACCAGAATTATCCAAAACAGAATACTGTATTAAACTTGCATTACGGAATAATGCTAATGATGGTCGTATCTTATCGAATAACTCATCACCATTTGGAGAAAATTCTAAATGACCAGGAGCTTCATCATTAACTTGCACATCACCAAAATAACTTTCGGCAATCAGCGAAGTAGTCATATTAATTGCATTTTGAAGATACTCTTCACCAGGCTTTACAAGAATTGGTTCCTTATCCCAATTTCCAACAAAGCCAAGATATGGAACAGCCAAATCTGGTTCCCCAGAAGTCTTTGAAGTAAAACGCGCCCAACCTTCAACATAATGGTCGCGAGTCACGTCTGGAGTTAATGTAAACTCTACTTCCTTTTCTGACTTAGGATCTACTGTAACTGTATTAGTCGAAGAAGCTAATGTTTCTGAGCTAATAGAGGTAGTAGTTTCTGCATTAGCATTATTAGATTCATTAACAACATTTTGTTTAGGAACTTCATAAGTTACAGCCTTATCTCCATAATTATGCAGTTTAACAGTGAACTTACGATCTCCATTAACCTGGCGTAGAGCCACGTACGAATTGCCATTGACTGTTGCAATCACGTTAGTAGCAACAGCTTTATCAACCTGAGCTAAGCCAGCGCCGATTTGACGGGGAGCAAATGGTACATTGCTGGAATTATTGAGAATCTCAGCCGTATTCATCAAGGCTTGTTCAACACGAGTAGCACGATCTTTTGGAGAAAGCTTAGGGAAACGCTTCATATAGCTTTCCATCACCAAAGCTGAAAGACCGGAAACGTTTGGAGCAGCCATAGAAGTACCAGACATATTAGTGTACTTGTTGTTGTTCTGAGTAGACCACACGTTACCGCCGATGCCAGCAATATGAGGCTTAAAATCAAGTTCTGGCGTTGGACCCCAAGAAGTAAAGCTAGAAGGATGCAACTTATCAGGATTTGCAATGCCCATTGTCTTATCAGAGAAGGAAACCTTAACTGTACCACTTGCATTAGCTTTGAGTGCATCAACAATCTTTAAAGCATCTTCACGACGAATTGATGCTCCAAAGCATGTGAACTTATCAACTCCAGCCATGCCGAGGAACTGTGCCGAATCGCCAGCTTTGTTATAAACGATTACACCATCAGCACCCTTATCAATAGCATTCTGGAATTTTTCACTAAATGCTATTGCGCCACGTTCAACTAAAGCGTACTTTCCGTGAAGATTCAAATCCTTAACTTCATCTTTTTTGCCAAGACCGATATTCACAATCTCATGTTCTTTACCATCAGCTTTTCCTGAGGCTATAGAGTAAGGAATCTCAGTTGTCTTATTAGCTTTATCCGTATATGAACCAGCGGTTTGAATAATATAAGAATTTTCTACAGAAGCAACGCTGAAAGCAGAAGGATAAGAAGATGGCGAGCCGAGAGTTGCATCATCCCACTTTCCTAATGCATCATTAGTTCCTCCAGATGTAGAGAAGCTTAAACCGGAGTTTCCTGCAGAAATAACTGGAAGCACACCAGCTTCGCGAGCCTTCTTTAAAGCGAGAGATGTAGCGTTAGAAGTTCCACCAAAACCGTTATCTGAGCCGAGAGACATGTTAATAACGTCTGCATGAAGCTTTACAGAATCCTCAATTGCAGCAACTATATCAGCATCACGAGCTCCGTGCGCTCCCGGCTTATTTGAAAATACTTTCATTGCAAGTAGCTGAGCATTTGGAGCAATGCCGTTAATATGACCGTTTTTATCAGCTGGCTTATTCTCATCATCACCATTAGCTGCCACAATACCAGCTACGTGCATGCCATGCTGCTCTGCACCACTATCTGTAATAGTGTAGTTTTCATCAGCATAGTTGAATCCAGCAGGAACTTTATTGGTGAACTTTACACCATTAGACGGGAATGTCTTCTGAATCTTACGAGCTTTTTCAGCTTTGAAATCAAGCTTCATATCATGGTGACTTGGATCAATACCAGTGTCGATGATAGCCACAAGCATTCCAGTTCCATCAAGTCCACGCTTCTTAAATTCTTCATTTACACCCTGCAAACCGCGAGCATAATTTTCAAGAGGATAATACAAACGTTCTTTTGCAACAGAAGCTACTTCATGTTCATGACGTAAAGCCGCAACTTTGTTAGCTGGTAATGTTGCTTCAAAACCATTCATCAGGTAACCAAATTGGCGACGTACTGTCATGCCATATTTTGAAGACCATTTTCCAATAAGACGATTCTGGTCAACTTTATTACTGTCTTCAGCTTGTTCCGAAGGAAGTTTTGGCTGTTTCTTCAAAGTAACGATAACAGTAACAGGCTTATTAGAAGTACCAGTCCTATTAAATGGATTATTAACTATTCTGCTAACAATCTTAGGATCAAGATATTTAGTAGTTTTATTCTTCTTATTCTTATTCTTTTGATTTACAACTTGTGCGAGATTATTGTTCTCAGCACTATTGTCTTTAGCATTTGCTGTACCAAGCGGTACCATAAGCGTCGCCGCAGCCACGCCTAATGCTGCTAAACGAGTCAGATATGACGTTCGTTTGAACTTCATAAACATACTCTCCTTCAAAATGGTGGTTGTTATCCCGGAAAAATTTCGGTTCTAGCTATAACAAACTCAAGCCAGCTGACAAAATCTTTCATACTGACTGCCAAAATCTTTCATACGGGTGTAAATATTTTTGTTACGCTGGTTTGAATCATTTCCGCTAAATATCACACAAGAGGCATACCCCCCCCCCATGCAAACAGCAAATAATGATGCATTTTTGCAAGTGCAACAAAATATTTTTCATATACTCTAGCACTTGTTTAAAGAGAAAAAACTTTTTTAACTTGTTAATTTAGCAAATAAAATTTGAAAAAATTATATTTAGGATAGGAAAATGGCTAAATTACGCCATTTTCTCGCAAACACCTTTCCGCAAGTAACATGTAAAAAATCTGTAGTTAACATATAATTTACAGAATTTTTCAACAACCTTGCATTTTGACAATGTTTTTTAAAAAAATATTGCTGATTTACCAACTAATGTTGGCGCGTTGTGCAATATAAACCGTAAATTTTTCAGCCAACCGACGATATGCGCAAATGACCTAAATTTTACGCTCGCGCAGTAACGCGCTCGCCTACAAAACTCGCGCGAGTGTTATCTCACGTTTGGAGTGTTATCTGCTGCGAATCACTCCATTTGCGGGGAACTTATCTCACATTTGGAGGGTTTGCGCTACTTTTGCTTCCAAACGCAGGCGCGACGACCTGCTTGAGCGCAGCACAGCGCGCGCGTAAAGTTTCTGCCGGAATCTAGTTGGGAAGCAGCATAAACTGCGCGCGGTTGTAAAGTTTCTGCCGTTTTTTCGCTCGTAGCCGACTTTTTCTTTACACGCGCGTAAAGTTTCTGCCGGAATCTAGTTGGGAAGCAGCATAAACTGCGCGCGGTTGTAAAGTTTCTGCCGTTTTTTGTTACTGGTACAGATTAGTGACTGCGTTAGTAACGACCTGCTTTAGCGCTGCGATTTAGCGCGCGCAGTCACAACGCTCACCGCACAGTCGTCGCGTTACTCGCGACGCAACTTACGCAGCATTTTGCGCGAAAGGATCAGCAAATGCTTGCCGCGAATGTCGAGCTGTCGCCCTCGCTTAGACGTTGCAGCAGCAATCATCATGGACAAAACAATCAATGAGAACGCCATTGCAACCACGAATAGCGTCATCCAAAGCGGCCATTGCACGTGGTCATCCGGCGGCTTCACAGGGTCCGGCAGCACACGATACCCCGTCACCAAAAGCCTATGCGAGTTCACACCATACGGGGTACACGTTAGCAGAGTCGCCAAGTCGCGCCCCTTTTCGCGCTGCAACAAACTAATATCGTGTGGCTCAACCACGCTGATGCGGAACACTTTGTATCGTAAAGTTTCGCCTTGCACGTCAAGGTAGAAGTAGTCGCCCTTCTTTAAATTCACCAAATCGTCGAACATGGTTGCATCCGCAAGACCCGTGTGCGCGGTAATAACTGTGTGGCGGTTCTTGCCACCAACCGGCAAATCCGTGCCGTACAAATGACCAGCGCCGCGCGCCAAAACTTCTTGCGAACTGCCGTGATAAATAGGAAGTTTTACACCAATTTTCGGAATTTTTACGATGCCGATAATGCCCATAGGTTCCTCAAGCGCTTTAAGATAACGCTTGTATTCAGGTGTGTTAGTTACGTCTTTTTGACCATTCGGACCATACGGATCCGTGGTAAGCATATTCTTGCGAGTTTTATTGTAAAGCTTCGCGGCGCGAATGTGAGCGCGGCGCACATCACCAGCCTGATCGTGGTTATACTTGTCGTACGCGTTAGAAATTTCCTTCGACACGCGATTGTTCCAAAGCGTTGAAACAACAGGGTAACTGAAGCACAAAATACCTGCCAACACGAATGCGATTGGTTCAACGATGCGGCGGAGCTTGGATTTTTGCTTGGTTTTTTGCGCGCCTACGGTGGGCTGCGCGCTTGCGGAAGTCTGCTCGGAAGAGTTTGAGTCTGCAGGATTAGTTTCGGATGTAACAGTTTCGATTACGGTAGTTTCAGCAGTACTAGTTTCAGCAGTGCGATTCTTGAAAAGCTTACTTACGATGGGTGTATTAAGGGCAATTTTGTTGAGGAAGGCATATACTTTAGCAACAGCGTCGTTTAATTTCATGCTTCCTCGTTTCGTGGGTTTTTCGTTGGATTTAGATTTGATTTACGATTTATTTATTTTGCGCTCGCTAGTTAGTTCAATTAAAGCGCACAAATATAGAGCCGGGAGCAACAAGTCGCACCCAGCTCCAATATTTATGCCATGCAAACAGATATTTACATTCATGCAGCAGTGACTGCTGATTTTTCTCAGCAGTCACCAACTACAATCAGGCAGCCTGCTGCTCTTCATCCTTCTTGCGGTTGCGCAAGAAGATGAACATACCAACAGCAACCAAGCACATGCCAGCCAACGCGAAGATAATCACGCCTGCAGCACCGGTCTTTGGAAGATTGAAGAGCCAGCTCTTACCGTCATTGCCTGAATCTGGAAGGTTCTCAACGGTAATAGTTTCCTCAGTCTTAGCTGTATCAACAATAATAGGATGAACATCAGGGTTACGAATGTATCCAGCTGGAGCAACAGTTTCCACTGCATAGAACTTTTCAGCACGCTTAACAGAATAAGCTTCAGTTAAGCCATCCACACCAGTCTTCTTCTCGCCAAAACCAGTAGAGGATGGAGTTTCACAAGCATTCTTAAGTTCATTGCCACTCTTACCTTCTTTAAGGGCTTTAGCACAAGTATTCGCTTCCGATTCCACTGCAAACAACCTGAACTTTGCATCTTTCAAAACAGAATTATCCTTAGAAGAAACCTTCTTGATTTTGAATGTAGCGAAGTCTACCTTTGGGTTGTCTTTAGTTTTAACTTCACTTGGAGTTGTTCCAGTATCGTGAGATGGCACAATACCACCCTTGTTGGTAACAGAGCTATTACCGAGTTTAGCCGTATCAACAAGTTTGAACGTCAACTCAACAGTTACTTTTGCAGCCTTGCCAGTACTAGCATTTGCAGCAGCAGCAAGCTTTCCACGACCTTTATCAGTGAAATCAATTGTAATCTTCTTATCAGTGTTAACTTCAGCAGTATTAACTGTGTAATCTTCAGTTACTTTAAGTTCAGTATCTCCTGCCTTAACCTTCTTTACAACATCGTTATAGCTCGTAAAGTAATTAGCTGGCGCAAGATCGAAGACGCTATAACCTTTGAAATCATCTGCAGTAATTATGTCAGAAGTCTTCGCCTTAATCTTATCGAGGTCTGCGGTAATGGTATAACTAATATTATCTCCAGCACCTACAGTCTTCGTTGTATCCTTAGTCTTCTTAACACTATCATTGATATCAACGTTCTTAGGATCAACGAACGGAGAATAGTTGTACTTGGTATCTTTCTTGCTGCCAGCAGTAACCTGCTGAATCATTGGCAAAGTCATATAGAATGGTTTAGTTTCCGCAGCAGAATAGCCCTCAGGAGCCTTGGTTTCCTGAACCTGATATAAACCAAGTGGAAGATCCTTAAACCTTAAAACACCATTATCGTTTGTAGTGCCAGTTAATTTACCTGCATTAGCAGCAAATGTCTCATCAGTTACTACAACACCGGCTGCATTCTTGTTGAGTTTATCAGCTGCCTTAGCGATCTCTACCCAAGAGTCATACTTGGTCAGATCAAGTTTTTTACCGCTGACAGACTTAACCTTCTTAATAGTAAATTCTGCACCCTTGACAGGAGTTTCCTTCTTCTGGTTTCCGGTTTGATCAGTTTCACTCTTCCACTTGTAAACAGTGATGTTACCAGAAGTTGGAGCTTGTTCAAGCCACGGAGCCTTTTGGTAATCACCAGTTTGCGAATCTGTGGTCAAACCTGTTTTACCCTTTGTATTGAAAGTAGTATCAACACTTGGCGTAGCAGCAGCCCAAGCAGAGCTGTTTGCCACCACGGCGCCGGCGACGCACAGCGTGCCAGCCATTGCGAGCGAGGCGAATGCCGCCACGCATTGTTTAGTGAATTTATTCACTTTCTTCTCCTTTGTTCAGTGCCCTTGTGGGCAGGTTTTGAGGAAAATACGTTTATTGTTTTATTTTGTTTTGCGGTTTGCGAGTGTGACCACATTCAGAGGTTCCCACATGCAGAGGTTCCCACAACTTGCGAGTGAGAGCCACATTCCACACGCGTGCCGCATTCAGTGAACTAGCCACCGTTTTCCGCTAGCCACTGTTTGCGCGCGTCGCATTGCGCAACAAGTTTTAGCGAGAATCGCACTGCAAGCTTGCGAGTCAGTTACGTCTTGCGACTAGCCGGCTAGCAGGATTGCGTGCAAATGTTTTCATCAGCATCGCCACCTTTCGCTACGTCGCCTTAAAGCGCGAAGCTTTTTGGCAGTTTTGCAGATAAAATCTTTAATCAGTGTCTTACGCAGCAACGCATCAAGCATCGCGCGCCCCCACTTGGTTTGCTCAAGGAAGAACCCAGCCGCCATCACGCCCGTGCCAATCACAGCAAACGCACCAAGCAGCACATTCCAGTTCATTCCGCCGGTCTTTGGCAGAGCGAATTTAGGCGGATCGATCACGTTCACGTCGAAGGAAATTCTGTTCCAATCAACCGCAGACTTTAATCCTGTAAGCTGAACCTTTTGCATATCTGTAGACGAATACTTTTTATCAGCACTAAGCCCAGCATCAACAGTGTTATTAAACACCGTTAGTGCATTCGGCTTCAACGCAAACACAGCGCACGTGTAATTTCCAGCCTTTTGAGGTACGCCAGCAATATCGTCTTCACTGCGAGACACAGCGCTTTCTATGCTGTTCGGATCTTTATTCTTCGTGAATCCATACAGCAAGTTAGCTATGCAATTATTACTGTTCTCACTGCAAGACTTTCGCTGATCAGCAGTTGCAAAAGTCCACGGCTTTACACTTTCGCCATAATTCTGGTTCAGGTGCATATTGAGCGTATCGTCAAGCCCGCGACTCCACTTTTCCTCGCCTTGCTTAGTGCACATCATGCGCAATGAAATATTGCTACGATCCTTCAAGCTCCACGCGAGCACATACGGGTTCTTAGTAAGGCTCGTGCCGCTCATAACAGTAAGAGAATGACCTCCACCAAGAGTGTCAACAGGATCAGCATCTTGAGACCTTAGCAATGTCATCTTAAGATCCTTGTCGGCACCACTGCCCAAACCTGAAACCGTAACTTTCGCATACACAGGATTGCCGTTGTTTCCGGAATCCGACTCTTCCGAAGTGGAGCCATCCGGATAATGGATGACAATCTCTTTAAAGTACGATTTAGGCGCAACAGATTGATCTGGATGGAAGGTCACTTTGCCGTAACGCGTGCCGTCATCCTTGGCACTGTGCTTGCCACTCTTTTGTTTGGTAGGATCGTCAGGCTTATTGCTTTGCTCACCGGTGTTACCAGCAGCGGAAGCCCAATACGACCAGTCTAAAGACACACTCTTGCCCTTAGTACCGTAATCATTTACCTCAAAGCCGTTCGCAGAATCCTTAAACTCAAACCAAGTGC
The DNA here is from genome assembly GCF_003293675.1 of Gardnerella leopoldii. Classification (NCBI taxonomy): domain Bacteria; kingdom Bacillati; phylum Actinomycetota; class Actinomycetes; order Bifidobacteriales; family Bifidobacteriaceae; genus Gardnerella; species Gardnerella leopoldii. The sequence continues at coordinate 200,648 of NZ_CP029984.1, read as the reverse complement.
CATCCGGCAGCGCGCCAGCCTTCACAGCATCCTGGTATTCATTCGCACCGTTAGCGCTCTTAACGCTTTGAGGCACAGCATTCTCAACCTTTTGACCAGCCGTAACGTTCACATCAACGTACTTCGGGTTGTAGAAGTGGTTTTCGTTGTGAATCTTAATTGGTATTGGGCGCTTCGCATAGTCAATGCCTTCAACCGCGTTTTTGCTGCCGTTATCACCATCAAGTTTCCACTTGAAGTTTTGCAACGGATCAGTGTTATTCTTACTTGCATCTTTGTTGAGTTTTGCTACAGCTGCATCGAATCTATCAAGCAAATTATTGGTATCGTCCTTAAACTGCTTTTGCTTAATCGCATACACTACGCACTCGTAGTCACCAGATTCGTTAGCCTTGCCTTTAATCCATCCACGAGTACGCTCAGTTGTGTCGCGTGAGTTACCATTCGTAATGTAATCGTCATACAGCTGCCTATCAGGGTGGCACTGTCTGCTATCCTTCTCGCAGTCTTTCTGCTGTTGCGCATTCTCTGTATGCTCCCAAATTTTAACTTCCTGCATCGTAATGCCGGCAATACCGCCCGACTGGTAGTGAGACTTAGTGCCGTCTGAATTGATCTTATAGCAGATTGTGCGCAAATTGATTTTTCCAGGCTTATACACGGACCAAGAATCAAGCCAACGAGTCGTCTGTTTAGAAGCACTTAACTCCTCGCCCTTAGTGAGTTTGATTGTAGTATTAGACCAGTTGCCACTACCTTCTTTATCGCCAACATTCAAGTGCAAATTATCAGGAGTCTCATCATGTGATCGAGTAACCTTCACACTCGCATAAATAGGCTTGCCGTTGTTTCCAGAATCTGAATCTGTTGATTTAGAACCGTCCGGATAATGCACTATAACCTGCGTTTGGTCAGGAGCAACAGGGAACCACCTGTGCGGTCGGAACGTAACCTTACCAAACTGACCCGTGCCATTTTTAGCTGAATCACCAGAGTCAGCTTTATTGTCTTGACCATCCTCAAAGAATGCATAACTTAAACCATTCTTTTCAAACCAAGTGCCGTCCGGCAAGTCGCCTTCTTTCACATCGTCTTGCGACTTATCAGCACCGTTAGCATTCTTCTTGCTTTGAGGCAGCCCAGTGGCTTGTTTGGTACCAGCCTCCATAGTTATAGGCTCATACTTAGGGTTGTAGTAGTGCGCGTCCGAGTGCACGTGAATTGGGAATTTCACAGAGTCCCAATCGATGTGCCTTTGAGTGGCATATTCAGGATGATCTTGACTACCCTGCTTATCCGTTAAGACTGACTTACTGATAACATCTTCAAACTTGCGGTCACCAGGGTTCTTTACAAACTCCTTTACAGCATTATCAAACTTAGTTTGCAAAGCACCATGCGCATTACCTTTACCCTCAAGGTCTTTAATAGCGTACACAGTGCACACAAAGTCGCCATTTTCTTTTACCTTGCCGTACAGCCAGCCCCACGTGCGCTCTGTAGTATCACGTTCATTACCATAAAGATATTTATTACGATCGCACTTACTATCATTGGCTTTACACTCTTTCCTCTGCTGTTCATTAGCTCGCGTCCACTGAGATGGATTCTTATCGGTAAACTCACCGCCTTCAATATTGCCTTTTCGACCAGCAAGTTTCAGACCATTAACACCATCAACCTCATAGCTTTTAGGTTCAGGTTTACCAGTTTGTGGATTCTTTTTGTAGCAAAGCATGCGCTGGTAAATTTTTCCCTGCTTAGCACTCGACCAGGAGTCAAAGAACATTGGCTTATACGTATCGCTAGGCTTGTCGCCTAAAGTATCACCTTTACGGAAACGCATACCGCTTTTATCGTTGTCCTCAATTTTCCTTCCGCCACCATGTTGGGAATAAACATTGAGTTTTAAATCATTTTTTTGAATATCTTGATTAGTTACTTCCACTGGAGCGTATACAGGTTTGCCAAGATTACCAGAATCCGGATCTTCAGAAGTGGAACCGTCCGGATAATGCACGATTACAGGAGCGTAATATTCTTCGTTAATCTTAACAATCTTGTTTGGAGAAAAAGTGACTTTGCCATACATCTCTTCGGAAGTAGCATCTTCAGGCTTGTTCTCTCCTGATTTCTTGTTACTTTGCTTACCATCAAACTTAAACCAGTCACGAACTTTATTTTTATCGTTAGGATACCCTCTTAACTCAAACCAAGTGCCTTTTGGCAACCTTGTGCCTTCATCAACAAGATCATTTTGACTCTTGTCGTCGCCCTTCACGCCGTTAGAACCACGATGGCTTACTGGAACAGCCGATTGTTTAGAATTACCAGCCTTCACATATATCTTATCGTATTTAGGGTTATAATAATGCGCGTCAGAGTGAACCTTAATTGGCACAGTCCTAGATGTATAGTCAATGCCTTCTCTTAACTCACTGAAGGTATCCGAACTAATGATATTAGTAGAAGAACCTTCTTCCTTTCCAATATTCTTATTCTTTTTCTCAGCATCCTCAAATTTCTTCAAAGCCTTAGGCTTCAAAGCATATACAGTGCACTGATAATTACCAGTCTTTACTGGCTTTCCGGTGATACTACCACGCGTACGCTCCATGGTATTGCCAGTGCTATCAAATAATTTGTTTGCTACACAACCCTGACCATTTCGACACTTTTCCTGTTCCTCATCAGTAGCATGAGGCCACGGTTTTTCGCCATTTATTTTTATTCCATTAATACCGTCAAGATAAAACTTAATATTCGTAGGACTTGTAGTATCAGCACACACAGAGCGAATCTTAATATCGCCAGGCTCCTGCACTGACCAAGAATCTATCCATGGCTGTGGATTAACATCACGATTCTTGCGGAATACGAATCCATTGTTGTAGTTAATCTCTTGACCATTTTGGTTCCTAGCAATATGGAGCTGCAAGTCACCAGTACCAGGATCATGACGCTTTAAATTTACCTTCGCATAAACAGGATTACCTTTAGTAATAGAATCTTCATCTGTAGATTTTGATCCATCAGGATATGTAACTATTACTGGTGTCTTATAAGGATCATTTGGCTTGCTTGCAGTAAGCCACTTGTTAGGGTAAAAATATACAGAACCAGTCTTAGTATCTTGTGGTTGAATTGCAGACCACGATAAAGGATCTATTCCATGATTGTACTTTCCTATTGCAAAAGTAGTACCTTCAGGTAAAGGACCCTTTATAGATCCATACGATCCATCACTGGTAGGTCTATCAGAAAAATCCTGAGTACCAGCATACATATCCTTTGTTACATACACTGGGTTGTACAACTGCGACATCTTCTTAACTTTGAAAACGACCTTTTTAGATACACTAACCTGTGATTTCTTGCAGTTATAGAAAGATGGATCAGGATAATTTATACCTATATTAAAGGTTACAGTCTTACCCGCATCCTGCTTCCTAGGTTTGTATATGACCTCACCAGTGAATTCATTGAGGTATACATCACCATCCTGCATATTGTTACTACTCCACACACGCCGGACTCCGTCAGGTAGTTTTTGATTAGTAAACACATATGCTATGCCATTTTGTGGTATATCTTCTGTTTTATAGTCCTTAGGGTTTGTAGGCTTCGGATTTTTATCCTTATTGTATTCGAAATGACCTTTTACAGAATCACCAACCCACTTACCGGTATACATAAATGGTTTTTGCGAATAAGGTTTACCATAAACAGCGTTATAATCTTTGCCGTCATCGAATCTACCAAACGCACCTTTCGGCTCTGGATACCGTAGTTCATCCCAAGAATCAGGATTCGTGTTATGAGCGTGCTCCCATAAATCAGGGAAACCATCGCCATCTGTATCATAAGGACCCATGATCGCAAACTTGTGCTTATCACTATCATCCGATCTAAATCCTGCAATGAATGGAAGGTTTTCTGGAACAGTTACAGAATCATCAAGATAAGCAGAAACTATCCATCGATACGCAGTTACGGTATCACCGTTCTCTCGAGAAATCAACACACGAGAAAAATCTCCGTGTTCTTTCCATTTTTTAACTTCACAAGTATCAAATTGATCTTTAAATTGATCCTTCGGATCTTTACCTCGTCCAAGGTTTCCTAAAGACAAATCCCAATCATGCTGAAATTTCGGACCATCAGCGTAAGTATATGTCCATCTGGTCCAACCTGCATTAAATTCTCCTGGATTCTTCTCATCTCCCTGTAACGACCAGTTAAAATTAGTTTGACCAGGCAATAAACTTCGTTTTGTATATTCACGATAAACATGAACACTAGAGTCATCAATACCCCTCGGAAGATATACGTAGATGTAGCTTCTACCATCCCAAGCCTGACCATCAGATTTCTGATTTCCAATATTTTCAGCAGCGAATTGCGATGAGCCCATTCTTTTAAGTGCTAAGCTATTGGCATTAAAAGTTACTTTCCAAGTTATCTTTCTCCTGATACGACCATTATCATTAACAGTCTCTATTTCAGGATATGAAAGATCAATATCTCTCTGAGCGTCACCAACCCAATAACCATTATGAGTGAAAAAACCGTTACCTGATTTATCCCACCAAGCCTGATCAGCTTTCGCATTATGTGCCGGCGGCACTATGAGCATGGTTACTATGGTGGCGGCTGATACGAGCATTGCGAAGAGCGCGCGACGAAGAGTGTGAGATGGGCGTGCTGCGCGAGCGATGGTGACGCTGCCGGAAGTGGCTGCGTTGCTGGAAGTGACTGCATTGTCGAAAGAAGTGCTGGCAGCGCCGAAAGTATTGGCATTGCTGGAAGAAATAACTGCGGTGCTGGAAGTACGAACGGCGTCGTTAGCGCTGGTCTTACGCCAGACCAAAGCGCGCGACGCAAGACGACCCACGCGTGATGCGAATCCACGGAACTTTGCTGGTAACATTTTCTCGCCTTCCTGGTCCTCAACCGCGCACAAGCCGCAGTATATCCCAAATTCCAACTCTCTAATCTTTAAGACTTCACGTACTCAACCTGCATACGATGCCAATGCTTAGCGTACTAAAACCTTGTACGCATACTACTGCAAATGCCATAGACAGAGCTAACCACAGGTAGTCAGTATAACATATCTGTATGCCCTATATGCAAGCATGGTTGCTGAAAAGCCTCTAATATTTATACCCCCCCCCCATGAAGGATTTCAAGCAAAACACGTGTTATATTCGTGCATATAAAAAATTTCTATAATTCGCGAATATCGCTAAAAAATCTACTGCAAAACGCATTTATAATGAATAATTTCCGACGACAAAACGCAAAAATCGCGTCTTCGGCGTGTCTAAAAACCGACCACTTTCCCAACCCAAAGTACTACATGTTGTTATAATGCACGCATCGCACCGCTATATACTGTGCTGGTATATACTGTGCTGGTATATGCTGTGTGTATTGTGTGCTGTGTACTTCGCTGCTGTATCCCATGTGAGATTCGTCACTATATGCCGTGCTGCTATATGCTTCGTCTCTATATATACTGTGTGCTTCGTCGCTATATGCCGTGCTGCTATATATACTGTGCAGCACTCAAACATGTCATCGCGTCAGAAAGAAAATCCGGCAGAAACTTTACACACGTGCGCAGTTTATGCCGCTTCCCAGCCAGATTCCGGCAGAAACTTTACAGCGGTGTAAAATAAAGGTCGTCTACGCACCAAAATCCGGCAGAAACTTTACAGCCGTGCGCAGTTTATGCTGCTTCCCAGCCAGATTCCGGCAGAAACTTTACGCACATGTACAGAAAAAGTCGTTTCCGCGCCAAAAAACGGCAAAAGCTTTACAGCTATGTAAAGAAACGGTCGTTTGCGCACCTTAATCCGGCAAAAACTTTACGCGAGTGCAGACAGAAAGCGCGAGCAGAAGTGCGGAGCCGGAAGAAACGGCAGAAACTGTGCAGCCGTGCGCAGTTTATGCCGCATACGCACGCACACAAAACACAACCGAATTCACAATGAACCACCACACAAACCTGCCCTGCCTTCGTCTTTATTGACGAAGGCAGACCTCGCTTGCATTGAAAGCACACCGTGCTTTCAACTTTGAGCAAGCTCAGCGCTCCGAATTACCTTTGCGCGCTACGCTTTAAGCGCAAAGGTAGGTCGTCGCGCACAAACGTAAACAGCCTCATCTGCCGTCCCATAATCTATAACCACATACCTATCGTGATACTTTCTGCCAGCAGTCTTAAACTTCAAATCAACACCAGGATAATCGCTTACAAAATCTCCCAACATGCTTTCCGTAAGCATATTCTTGCTCCTAGAATTATCACTAAAAACTACTATTCCCACCCCTTCACCAGCAAAACGTAATAGTTCCAAAGTTTTAAGACCAATATAATTATCAACAACGTAAATGCTTTTCTTAGCTGACTCATATATTTTGCAATACGCAAGATCCGCTTCTATTTTATTGCCGTCCATAAGAAGAAAATGTTTATACGAATCTGGATTAATAAAATTATCCATTACCTTATTAAAATCTTCCTTCGTTGCCATTTGAGATTTTATTTCCGCTATATCTTTAGTATTCTGATTCGTTTGAATCGCAAGCTTAGCTAATTCCTTCGCGCCAATAAAATCCTTATTTTCAACAATATAATCCTTCATTTGCTTAAAGGTTCTAATAAGCGCTTTCGACTGAATTATGGCAAGTTCGCCTCTTAACACAGTCATGAGCATATAAATACCTTGCTCCATAAAAGCATATGGAAGCTTTCTGCGACCACCCCAACTTGATGTAGAATTTTTCGACATCAAGTTTTTGAACTCATCAGCAGTTAGCTGAAACATAAAGTCATCATCAAACTTTTCTATGTTATTTTTTACCTGCTCGTTGAATCTTGCCGTAGTATACCCATAAATTTCAGCAAGCTCAAAATCAAGCATAACTTTTTGATTGCGAATGTTATAGATCTTCTCTTTTATCGTTTTAGCATCTATAAGCGCTTTAGATGGCACACTTCTAGCGTCCGCGATAATTAAATTTTTATTCTGCTCTACCATAAAACCCCTCCTAAAAAATGTACGTAAAACCTAGCGCAGTGCAACAAAAACGTAACTTCTAACACAAGACCCATAAATCACAAGCAACACTGCAAAATCACAGAAACAAATCACAGAAACAAATCACTAAGTTACTAAAATCACGCAAATCACATATAAACGCATCGTTTAAACGCATCAGCGCATATACAACTATTCTACAAAACAGTGCAGGAAAAGCAACGAGTAGACAGGCACGACCGAAACGACTCAACCGCGCGCAGTTTATGTCGCCTACGCGCACCAAAAAGCGGCAGAAACTTTACGCGCGTGTACAGAAAAAGTCGTTTGCGCGGCAAAAAAAAAATCGGGGCAGACGCGCTCTCGCACATCCGCCCCCCCAAAAACCTAAGGTTTTCAAGCGTTTTCAATTCTATCTTTCACATATCCGACTGTCAATAACAGTACAAATAAGGGTCTGCTACGCGCGATAAAACGGCAGAAACTTTACAGCCGTGTAAAGAAAAAGTCGGCTACGCGGCAAAAAGCGACAGAAACTGTGCAGCCGCGTAAAATAAATGTCGCGAAATGACGGAATTGCGACAGAAACTGTGCAGCCGCGCGCTACGCTCCAAGCGAAAAGGCAGGTCGTGTCGCTCGCGCGGATTAGCCGCGTTCACGTCCTCGCTTGCGTTGAAAGCACACCGTGCTTTCAACCCTAAGCAAGCTCGGCGCTCCGAGTTGCTTTCGCGCGCTAAATCGCAGCGCTCAGGCAGGTCGTCGCGCGCTAAAATCATCAATAATTGCTTGCATAATTAATGATATTTACGTTACATTATATAGAATTATTGTATACTTATATGAGAGTATGAGAAAAAGTACAAAATTCACCATAGACATAGGAGTCAAAATGACTACAGCAACAACAGATATAGTAAACGTAAACTTTCGAGCAAAGAAAGAAGACAAACTCAACGCGGAACGAGTTTGCAAAGAGCTCGGAATCTCTATGAGCGCCGCGCTGAACGTGTTTATTAAAACTATTGGTCGCGAAAAGAGGATACCGCTAGATTTTTCGCTAGATCCGTTTTACGAACCGTCAAATCAAGCATATTTGAAATCGCAGATTGACGGCGTGAGAAATGGAACCATCAAGCTCGAAGAGCACAATCTAATAATGAATTAGGACGTATGGTTCAAACAATGAGAAAGATTGCTTGGACTCCAGATGCCTGGAACGACTATCTCTATTGGGAAAGCGATAATAAGACTCGCAAAAAGCTCAACAATATTATTAAAGAGATTATGCGGAATCCAATAGACGGAAAAGGTAAGCCTGAACCACTCAAAGGAAACTATTCTGGCTGCTGGAGTAGACGAGTAAACGATAAGGATAGAATCGTTTACTCATTTACAGATGACTCGATTATAATCTACGCCTGCAGAGGCCACTACGACGATAAGTAGGGAAAGTAGGGAAAGTAGAAAATCAAAAGTGGGCTTAATGGGGTTCGAACCCACGACCTTCTGCTCCGGAGGCAGACGCTCTATCCACTGAGCTACAAGCCCGCAACTCGAGAAAGTATACACGCTAGTGAGGATGCGCTGACGACCTGCTTGAGCGCAGCACAGCGCGCGCGAAAGTAACTCGGAGCACCAAGCTTGCTCAGGGTTGAAAGCACAGTGTGCTTTCAACGCAAGCGAGGTCTGCCTGCGGCTTTATTACGAAGGCAGGGCAGGTTAGTATGGTTGTGCTTTAAAAACTAGATTGTGACTGGGGATGCGAAGCAAAAAGCGGCAGAAACTTTACAGCGGTGTAAAGGAAAGGTCGGCTACGCACGAAAAAACGGCAGAAACTGTGCAGCCATGTAAAATAAATGTCGCCTACGCGCCAAAAAACGGCAGAAATTTTACAGGCACGCACAGTTTATGCCGCCTGTGCAGCAAAAAACGGCAGAAACCTTACAGGAGCGCGCAGTTTATGCCGCCTGCGCACGCAATCGCGCACGCAGCCATCACGCGCCACCGAGGAAGGCAAAGGTGCCAAAGTAAAGCGCAGCCGCAACAGCAACCGACGGCACAATCGCGCACACAGCAAAAATCCACCAGTCGCGCGCACGCACACGACTCACCCTAGCGTGCGAACGCGCACCAACTCCCCCAAAACCGCGCGCTTCCATAGCAGTGGCGAGCGTCGTCGAACGTCGAATCGAAAGCACAAGCAGCGCAAACGACTGCGGGAAGAACGCCCTCACGCGATGCTCATCACCCAAACCGCGCGAACGCCTCGACGCAGTCAGTGCCGCCCAATCATCCTGCAGCACGCCAAACAGCCTAATTCCAGCCAAACCGCCGTACACGAATCGATCCGGCAAATGCAACACCTGGCTGAAAGCATCTGCCAAATCCGTAGCATCAAGCCCAATCACCATCACAATCGACGGCACGCCAATCGCCAAAATCCTAAGCGAAGTTGCAACAGCCAGCATAGCCGAACGATCCGTAGCATGCATCAGCCACCACTGGAACCAAGTATTTCCGCCACTTTTGCCGTATAGTAACACAGTGAGCGCGGAAGTCGGCGCGCCCACCCACACAGGCCACGAAAGGCGAATCACACGCCATGGCGGAAGCTTAATGCACGCAAAAATCACAAATTCCAGCAGCAACGCAACCGAAGCAGAAACGCAATCAAGCGTAAAAAGTAGCGGAATCGAAGCCGCGAACGCTCCAAAAATGCGAAATACTGGATTAATTGACGCAAGAAGTGGCGATTTGCTGGAAAGTTTCGCTTCCTCGTCGCGATTGTTTACTGCGCTCACTTTGATGCGCGAAATGTCGGTTGCGCCGGTAGTTGCGGAAAGCGCTTCGGTAGATTTTGCTTCAGCAGCACTCATTTCAGCAGCACTCATTTCAGCAGCTTCAGCTTTCGCATCCGGCACAAGCTCAACCAAGCGCGCACCCAACACCTCAACCAGCTCACGGTCGTGCGTCACCACAATAATGCTCACACCCTCGCTACGAAGGCTTGCAATCAAGCGAATAATTTGCAACCAAGTTTTGCGGTCCTGCCCAAAAGTCGGCTCGTCCAAAATCAGCACACGCGGAGCCGCAGCAAGCGACGCTGCCACAGTCAGACGACGCTTTTCACCTCCCGAAAGCGTGTACGGATTCGCCTTCGCGTAACGAGCCAGACGGAATCGCTTCAGCAACTCCTGAGCCTTCGCGCGCGCCTCATCCGCCGAAACACCCGTGCGAAGCGGCCCCAACATAACCTCATCCAACACCGAACCACACGCAAACTGATGCTCCGGATTCTGAAAAACGTACGAAATGCGCTTCGCCAAATCAGGCGACTTCCACTTCATTGGATCCGTACCATTCGCGCCTTGAGCAAGAGCATCACTCGCCACAACCTCGCCGCTTACTGCCGGCAAAAGACCAGCCAAAGTGAGCGAAAGCGTTGATTTTCCAGCACCGTTCGCGCCGACCAAAGCCGTAATCTGCCCGGCTTTAAACTCAAGATTGATGTGACGCGCAATCGGCTCGCTATTATGGCTGATTGCGAGGTCCTTCGTGGAAAGTAGCACTTCTCCGTAGCCTTCCGCTAGATTGCAGTTTTCGTAATATTTTTCAGAAGATTCTGCATTTGCGGAAGAATTACTTATGGAAGATTCATTTACAGAAGATTTTACGTTTTTCTTGTAGCGCTCCGGAAGCCAAATACCCAGATCCTCAAAGTCCAAATCAGTGCGATTAAACACCTCGTCTGGCGTGCCGTCCGCCACAATCACCGTGCGCGAAGAAGCCGCGCGCGCAATATCGTCGTCGTGAACGGTTTCGCTATGAACGGTTTCGTTGTTCGCAGCTTTTCCGTTCGCAGCTTCATCATTCTCAAGCCCAAGCACAACCACGCGGTCAATCATGTCAATCCACGGCTCCGCGTGATGCTCCACAAGCACCATCGTGGCATGCGTCGAATCCAAAACCGCGCGCACAGCACCAACAATCTGCTGCGTGCCATCCGGATCCAAATTCGCAGTCGGCTCGTCCAAAAGCAGCACACTCGGCTGCATAGCGAGCGCGCCAGCAAGCGCCAAACGCTGCATCTGACCGCCACTTAAATGCGAAGTTGAGCGATGCAATTGCAAGCCATCCAACCCAACTTCTTTAAGACTTTTGCGCACGCGATCCCAAATCTCGCCGCGCGGAACGTTCATATTTTCCGGACCAAACGCAACGTTATCCCCCAAACGCTGGAAAATCGCCTGTGCATCCGGATCTTGCAAAACCAAACCAACACGACCGCGCGCACGTCGAACCGGCACGCCGTCAACCAAAACGCAACCCTCGCTCACACCACCATCGGCATCTTCGACGAGAGTGGTTTGCTGGGATTTTGCGCTATCTTCGCTATTTTCTACGCTATCTTTTGCGCTATTTTTCGCCACAAAATCATTGCCAATAAGACCTGCCGCACCACTTAAAATCGTGGATTTACCGATGCCTGACGCACCAAGCAGCAACACGCGCTGCCCCGCCTTAATCGTGAGGTCCAACCCGCGCACAGCAAAAGCGCGACGGGAAGCATGACGATAACCCCAATGCTCAAAACGAAGCTCAGCATTATTAGCTTTATTAGCGTTATTAGCGCTGCTGTCACTATTGCAATCGCTCGAAGCTGATGGAAGGAAAGTTTCAGATTCTTGCGATTTAACAGCATCAGGCATAGTAAATCCTTTATGGCAATGATAGATTTTAATTTTTGCGAATACGTTATTCGCTATTTTTCGCGTATTTCGCGACCGGACGCAAACTGATCCAACGCGCCGGTCTTAGCGATTCCCACATACAAGAACCACATTAAAACACCAGCAAACACAATTCCGGAAACCACTGTGCTGGCGAAGTATGGAAGACCATACTTGCCAAATACGCTAACAGCCTGCAACTTACCGAGGAAGGTGTAACCCCAGCAACCAATGCCAGTCAATGCGCCGGAAAGAATCATTGTGTTCAAATTCCACTTCTTGTAAGCGAAAATAATGAACGCAATTTCAGCAAACAGACCCTGAACCACTGCAATAGCGAAGGTTTCAGCACCACCCCACTGATTGCCCATCAAAGCTTCGAGCACGCCAGCTACGACTTCAGCGTAAATAGCAGCACCCGGCTTACGCACGATTACTGCGGCCAAAGGAGCAGCGAAGAGCCAAAGACCGTTAATAAGACCTGCAAAACCTGGAAGAATGCTGTTTAGCGCAGTCCATGGAACCTCACTAAAAATGGCAACAACCCAATAAATAAAAGCAGAAACAACGCCAATTACGGAAGCAACTGCGATGTCTGCAACACGCCACTGCATGTTGGACTGATAATTTTCTTCTGACATAAAAATGTGCCTTTCTTGTTACGTGTTGCAATGCGTTACATTGTGCGCAATGCAATATTTTGCGTTACATGTGTACATTACGATGCTGTGCGTCAAACGCGTTACATTGCGATGCGTTACATGCAATACTTTGCGTTACAAAGAAACCTTGCAACACCTCTCCAGGCACGGGAAAAACAGACCTCCGTGCGCCGGTATTACCCGGATTCACGTTCAAGCGGTTTTCTCTCAGCTCTGAATGTTCACGCTTACATAAGCGAAAACACAGAGCACCCGTGTCGATTGACGATTGTACGGCAGCGCGTAGACGCCAACCCTCCAAACGCGGGCGCGACGACATGCTTGAGCGCAGCACAGAGCGCGCGAAAGCAACTCGGAGCGCCGAGCTTGCTCAGGGTTGAAAGCACGGTGTGCTTTCAACGCAAGCGAGGTCTGCCTTCGTCTCGATTGACGAAGGCAGGGCAGGTTTGCATGGTAGTTTATTGGGAATTCGGTTGTGTTTTGTGCGCGCGACGACATGCTTGAGCGCAGCACAGCGCGCGCAGTCACCCATCTGCACCAGTAACGAAAAACGACAGAAACTTTACGCGCGTGTAAAATAAAGGTCGCTTGCGCACCAAAAAACGGCAGAAACTTTACAACCGCGTACAGTTTATGCCGCCTGCGCGCGCAATCCCGGCAGAAACTGTGCAGCTGTGTACAGAAAATGTCGAAATCTCACCAAAAAGCGATAGTTCCTTCACATTTACGTAAAGTAACTGTCGCCAATCCGTCGCAAGAATAATTTACTTACCGCGCATTGCACGACGGCTGATGCGCTGCGGACGCGTTGGATCGATTCCCTTCGGAATGCCAAATCCACTCTTGCTTTGCAACGTGCGCAAACGCTCATTCAAAATCGCAAGCTCCGTCTTAGTAAGGAAGAATCGGCGGTTCGGATGAATTTTATCAAACAACGCAAACTTGTGCTTCACAGGCTGTAGCGTCTTCGAGCGCAACACCTTTCCGCGCAATTCTTTAAGCTTCACCTGATTTTCGCCATTACCAACAGCAATACGGTATACAGGTATATTAGATCCGGCAGTAACGCTTTTAATAGCGTGCTCCTGTCGATCCATAGCATGCATTAAACGCTCGTAATTACCCTCACCAACGAGGAAAATTCCGTTAAAACCAGTGCCTCGCCAAAGCGCATCCTTCGTGCGCGCATCCACCCACACAGGCTGCTGCGGAAAAGTAAAACCGCCCTTATTAATCGCAGAAATAATGCCGGCAGCCGCACCCGGACGACCTTCCAACTTTGCGTAACCAACTTTATCTGCACGCTTCGTAAGCACAACAGTAAACAGCAGCAAACCAAGCATCACCGCTGTAATAAGCATCATAATCCACATCAAAATGGACCAACGAGATGCAATTCCAAGAATTACAGCAACCAAAATCGGCGCAGCAAACGCGCAAGACAACCACAGAGGCAGCTGCTTATCGTCAGAATGCGTGTACTTATAAATACGTATGATCTGCGAGAACATGCCCTGCTTTTTCTTAGTCTGCTTCATGCCTTGCGTCGCACCCTTCGACGCGCCTTGCGATTTGCTTTGTGCTTTATCTTGTGCCATGCGTTTACCCCATAATATTCGCGTTATTTTGAGTATCCCAAATAATAATAGTAGCTTGTGCAAATATTAATAAATTTGCACTTACTTTTGCACTTACTTCGGCCAGTTACCACGCTTTGCGCTACTCGGCTTAGGCAAACGCCAGCGACGAAGCTGCATAGCGCGGCTGAATGCGTACATGCCGGAACGCGACTTGCGCGACACAGCCACATCACCAAAACGACGAATCAGCTCCTTACGCAACTTACGCCACATAACAAACATGTCAATTACAGATGCAAACAAATACGCGTACAAGAACACTGCAAAAACAAAATAAACAATCACAAACTTAGATAGCGCAAACAAGCAAATCATAATCAGCACTGCAACTGGTATGAAAAACTCGCCAATATTAATTCGAGCATCCACGTAATCGCGAATATACACACGCCACGGAAGCTGCTCAATTTTTGGCATATGCGCCAAATCGCCAGTGCGCATTGCGTTGTATTGCAAATTCTCAGATTCGCGAAGACGAGCACGCGCGCGTTTTGCGCTTTCCTTGCGATCTGCTGGTACTAGTGGGCGAAGCTTTTGCGCCTGAGCAGCGTTGCGCTTAGGAGTCGGCGCGTTTTTTTCGCGAGATTTCGTCGCTACAGACGATTCTGCATCCGCTACTTTCTTTTGCAACGAAGGAGTAGACGCGCCCTCATTATTGGCAGTTTTCTTTGCAAATGGATTCCATGTCATGTTTGCAGATTACTCAACAGACTAGACGCATGCAGACGCGGAGGAAACGGCAGAAACTTTACGCGCGTGTAAAGAAAAAGTCGGCTACGCAGCAAAAAGCGGCAGAAACTTTACAGCGTTGCAAAGTTTATGCCGCCTGCGCGCAAAATTAGTCAGAATTACTCGCCCAATCGATCCAAAAGCAGCGCTTCCGTCACAATATTTCCGCGCAAACCAGGCAATGAAATCGACTCGTTCGGGCTGTGCGCATTGGACTTAGGATCTTCCGGACCCGTCACCAGCACCTGCGCCTTCGGGAAGATGCGCTGAAGCTCCGGAATAAACGGAATCGAACCACCCTCGCCCTTATTTACCGGCTCCACGCCGAAAGCATCGCGCATAGAAGCGAGCGCATCCTTCGTTGCAACAGCATCCGGATCCATTGCCCAACCCATGCCGTTATCAATCGGCTCTGCAGTAACTTCTGCACCAAAAGGCGCGTGAGATACCAAGAAGTCGCACAAAGCTTTTTGCGCTTCTTCCGGACGCTGCGAAGGCGCGGTACGAAGCGAAAGACGCAACTTAGTTTCGTGCGCAATCACATTAAAACTGCCCTCAACAGGATGTGCGTCCATGCCGATTACCGTCAAGCTCGGCTTAGTCCACATGCGCGCTGCGAGAGAACCGGTGCCGGCAAGCTTATAAGAATCGACCACGGAAGAGTCGGCACGCACTTGCGCTTCGTCCAAATCGCGCTGCAAACCGCCAACCGGCTCCTGTGCTTCAATTCCAGGCACTGCCAGGTCGCCAGCCTCGTTGTAAAGCGAGGCAATAAGCATGGAAGCAAGCGTGTAAGCATCTAAAATCGGGCCGCCAAACTGACCGGAATGCACTTGATGACCAAGCACTTTAACCTTTACGTCCACGTCGGTATTTCCGCGCAAACTCGTTGTAAGACTTGGGATTTCGGCGGACCAGTTGCCGGAGTCGGCAACGATAATTACGTCTGATTCAAATTCGGCTTTATGCGACTCGATAAAAGGAATGAAGCTTGGCGAGCCCATTTCTTCTTCGCCTTCGATGAAAACCTTAATATTTACGCGCAAATCGTCGCTCAGTGCGCGCAAAGCTCCGTAGTGAATTGCGATTCCGCCGCCGTCGTCGGCTGAGCCGCGTCCATAGAGGCGACCGTCGCGCTCGGTGCCTTCAAATGGGTTGGTTTCCCACTCAGATGGATCTGGAACTGGCTGCACATCATGATGCGCGTAGAGCAAAACCGTTGGCGCGCTTGGGTTTACGATGCGCGAGCCGACCACTTCGAAAGCTCCTGGAGTGCCGTCCGGATTCGTGGACTGCTCGACGCGCGCGTCAATACCAACCTCACGCAATACCCCAGCCACGTATTGCGCGGACTTGCGCATATGCTCGCCAGCAATGCCCTTAGCTGACACCGCAGCCAGCGAAATCTTCTTATTCAGCACGGAAACTACGTCATTCCAGGCGTTTTGCACGCGAGCGCGCACGTCTTCGACAGCCAAATTTGCCATAAATCCTCCCAACTAAAAGTAACAGAGCGATAATTGATGCCTGTAAAACTATATCTACAAATTTAAACTATATTCGCAACTATGTCCGCAAATATGAGGAAACGCGAGAAAACGCGACGCAAACTTAACTATCTACTTTGGTCAGCTTGCGAGACCGTTTCTTTACACGCCTGTAAAGTTTCTGCCGCTTTTTGGTACGTAGGCGACATAAACTGCGCACGCACGTAAAGTTTCTGCCGCTTTTTGGCGCGCAAACGACCATTACTTTACACACACGTAAAGTTTCTGCCGCTTTCAAGCCCTCTCAATGCGCGTGGCAACCCAATCGACGATATAAGGCGCGCACTGCTCAACCTGATCCATCGCAACCTCAAATTCGCGAGGACCTCCGTACCACGGATCTGCCAAGTCGAGCAACATCTCGCGACCCGGCTGAGGCTTAGGAAGCGACGGATCAAACGCGCGATACATATGCACAAGTTCGCGCTTTTGCGCAGGCAACAAACGCAAAAGCGAACGCATATGCGAAGCCGTCATAGGCAAAAACAGGTTCGTTTCCGCAATCTCATCCGCTTCAATTCGATGCGCAAAATGCGAAGCAGGAAGCCTGTATCCGCGCTTAGTTAATTCTCTTTGCGCGCGGCGATCAATCGGATTTCCGTACTCTTCGTCGCTTACACCGCTGGAACGCACAGCAACAACGTCGCCCAATCCCCTCAATTGAAACTCGTTGCGCAACACAATTTCCGCCATTGGCGAGCGGCAAATATTACCTGTGCAAACCGTCATAACAGTGTATGGGTGACGTGCGTCTACCTTGATTTTGCTTGATTCTTCAGTCATGCTTCCTCGTTTATTTTGCTGTCTCGTTTACTTTGCGATTTCTCGTTTACTAAGCAGGCTCATATACCATAAACCGGTATCGTGCAGGATTGCTTTCGCTGCCAACCTTCAGAGGCGCTTCCTCAAACTCGCCTTCGCGCGCAACATGCCATTTTCCTGCATCAACTAGTGCATGAATATTCGGAGCAAATGTGTCCGCTGCAACTTTCGCATCAATTTGCGTTACGTAAGCTGCGTCTGCGTGATAATTCGCAAGCATTTCGCGCAAAATCGCAGCTCCGCCAATAACCCAGATTGCTGGGCCATCTTGAGGCGAGTCTTGAGATACGTTTTGAGATACGCTTTCCTGACTTTCCAGCACTTCCCTATTTTCCAGCCATTCGCGCGCGTAATCCAAAGCCGCGTCAATGCTAGTAAAACTACGCGCTCCATCTGCTACAAAATCAGGATTATGCGTAACAACAATATTTTCGCGACCCGGAAGCGGACGGAATTTCGGAGGCATCGCATCCCATGTACCGCGACCCATAATCACAGGGCAGCCGATAGTCATCGCCTTAAAATAGCGCAAATCCGGCGAAAGTCGCCACGGCATGCCTCCGTTTACGCCCATAGCGCCGGGCTTGCCATCCAAACCAGAAGCCTCGCCCCAAATCAGTCGCACAGGGAAATTATGCGACACGCTGTTTGCCATATACGCACCTCACACGCTAAAACAAGCTAAAAATTAAACTAAATCAAGCAAAATCAAGCAAAATAATTTGCAATCAATCACACCGCAACCGGTGCTTTAATCGTCGGATGATGCTTGTAATCAACCACCTTAAAATCGCTGTAATCGTAGTCAAAAATCGAATCCGCCTTACGAATTTCAAGCTGCGGATACGGGTACGGCTCGCGCGAAAGCTGCTCAAGCACCTGCTCAACGTGATTGTCATAAATATGGCAATCGCCGCCCGTCCACACGAACTCGCCCGGCTCAAGACCTGCTTGCTGAGCCATCATCATCGTCAAAAGCGAGTAAGACGCAATGTTAAACGGCACGCCAAGGAACATATCGCAAGAGCGCTGGTAAAGCTGGCACGAAAGCTTGCCGTCAGCAACGTAAAATTGGAAAAGCGAATGGCAAGGCGGCAACGCCATATGCTCAACTTCCGCAGGATTCCAAGCGCTAACAATCATGCGACGAGAATCCGGGTGATTCTTCATAAGATCCAGCACGTTTGCGATTTGGTCGATTGTGCGGTTTGGATTTTCCGCTGTCGGCGCCGGCCAACTCCTCCATTGCACTCCGTAAACAGGGCCCAAATCGCCATTTTCGTCCGCCCACTCGTCCCAAATATGAACGCCGTTTTCTTGCAACCAACGCACATTACTCGAGCCTTTAAGGAACCAAAGCAACTCGTACGCAAGTCCTTTGAAAAACACGGTTTTCGTGGTGATAAGCGGGAAATATTTGCTAATGTCGAAGCGGATTTGCTGGCCAAAAAGCGAAATCGTACCAGTGCCTGTGCGATCTGATTTTAGAGTGCCTTCCGTGAGGATTTTTCGCACTAAATCCTCGTAAGGAGTTGGAATATTAGACGCTGGTTTTTGTGGTACCCGCGCGCGAATTGCTGCAAGTTCTTCTTCTGTTAAAGCCATGCTGCCATGTTAACAAAGCGCTAATAAATTTAAAGAATTGCGCTCGTAAAACCATATGTCTACCACGCAAAACGCTAGATTCGACAATTGAGCGCAAAGTTACAATCCTTACGATAACATGAACAAAAACGACTACAGCAAAGGAGCAAAAATGTCTAGAAGATTATGGGTAGAGCGCAACGAGGACGGCACTTGGGAAGCACACAGCGACGACGGTGTGAGCTTGAAGTTTGGTCACGGCGAAGGCATGTTCAACCCGGTTGAATTAATGCAAATCGCTTTAGCTGGTTGCACAGCTCTTAGCAGCCAATACGCTGCAGAACACGCTATTGGCGAGGGCGCTGGAGCGCGAGTTGTAGTAAACGGCACGTACGACGCGGAAGAAGGCACGTACTTGCGTTTTCAAGAAGATGTCACTCTTGACGCAACTTGCGCAAAACCTGCGCTCAGCCAGGAAGATGCGTCCGCACTAAAAGAGCGCATGGAACGCCACATTTCCAGGGGTTGTACTGTTAAGCATACGCTTGAAAAAGGCGCGCAAGTTAGCGTAAACGTTACGGTTCGCAGCTAGAATAAGCCAAAAGTCGCGCCAAAAGTCGCGAAAAATCGCACTAAAATCACACTAAAATTCACCACATGTGGCACAATTGAGTACACAAGATATTTGCGCAATAATGACGCTACGCATGCATGTATGCAACCGGAGGAAACTTTGAAAATCGCTATTTTTACCGAAACGTATCCACCGTACATAAATGGCGTCGCAACACAGTCTTATATGCTCAAAAAGATGTATGAAGAGCTTGGTCATGAAGTGCTAGTAGTCACGGTCGGCTCCGAAAAACAGCGCAAAACCAAGCTTGAAGATGGAGTTGTTTACGTTCCGGGCATATTGCTTAAAAAGCTTTACAAATACCGCGTTGCGCTCCCGATTGGTCACATGCGAAAGCAACTTCCTCTTAAATTTAAGCCGGATGTCATTCATATTCAAAACGAATTTGGCATTGGCGAAATCGGCTTGGAAGTAGCAAAAAAAGAGCATATTCCCGTTATTTATACGCTTCACACAGAATACGATAAATTCCTGTTTTACATTGGCTTAAAGCATTTTACTGAGTTCTCTCGCAATATTTCGGCGAAATATTTTATGCGATTCTCGAAAAATGCCACAATTATTACGAGCATGTCTCCTAAAGCACAGGCATATATTGACCGTCAGAAGGTTGATAAAAAAGTAATTGTGCTGAATAACGCTGTGGAATATAAGAAGTTCCTACCAACGCCTGAGCGACTTGCATTCCGCAAAGCTTTCCGCGAAAAATATGGCGTTTCTGACTCTACTAAGCTGTTTGTTTTCGTTGGTAGAATCGGCGCTGAAAAAAATATTTCAGAATTAATTGACAACTTTATGTATTGCGATTTTCCTCGCGAAAAAGCGCGCTTATTTGTTATTGGCGGCGGTCCTGATTTGGAATCGTTGCGCAAGCGCGTGGCAGATAATGGTTTTGACGACAGAATTTGCTTGCTTGGGCCTATTGCTCACACGGAAATTCCAAAGTATTTGCACGCAATGGACTACTACACAACAGCATCACTTTCCGAAATGCACTCACTTTCGATGCTAGAGGCAATGGCTTCCGGTCTGTTTGCGCTTGTAAAGCATGATGTGCCGAATGAGAAGCAGATTATTAGCGGTCAAAACGGGTATCAGTGGGATACTAAGGAAGATTTTAAGACTGTTTTTAGTAAAGTTTTGAATATGAGCGAGGCTGAGCAGGCTCAGCTTAAGGCGAACGTGCTCGAGTATTCGAAGAATAACGATTTTAAGAGCCAAGCGCTTGAGCTGCTTAAGATTTACAAGCGCGCAATCGAGATGAACAAGGAAAAGCTCGCTGAAAAGAAAGCTAAGCGAGATGCCAGGCGCGCGCGTTTTATGCTGAAAAAGCGCGAGAATACTGAAGCGGAGCCGCAAGAATCGCAAGATTAGACGCTCTCACGCTCCAAACGCTCCAAACGCGGTCGCGATGACATGCTTGAGCGCAGCACAACGCGTAAGCGGCAGAAACTGCACACAGCCGCACAGTTTTGGTCGGAATCCGACTGGGAAGCGGCAGAAACTGCACACGGCTGTAAAGTTTTGGTCGGAATCCGGCTGGCAAACGGCAGAAACTTTACACAGCTGCACAGTTTTGGTCGTTTTTAGCGCGTAGGCGGCAGAAACTTTACACAGCTGCACAGTTTTCTGCCGTTTTTCGTTACTGGTGCAGATGAGCGACTGCGCACGTAACGACATGCTTTCGCGCTATCGCAGCGGATCGATTGTTTGCTCAATCTCCTTAGCAGCTTCTTTACCAGCCTTCGGCACATCAACCTCATGTACTCCGGAAATATCGTCAATAGACGCTTCAGAATGCTGCTTTTGCGCTGCTGCAACCTGAGCTGCACTAAATTCCACATACTTGCGCGGCACAACGTACACAGGCCTCGAAGAATGCTGCAACAATCCCTGGCTAATCGAACCAAGCAGCAAACCGGTAAAGCCACCGCGACCGCGAGAACCAACAACCACAAGATCATGATTCAAACTAGCCTGAGTCAAAGCTTCAACGGCAGAACCAGGCACAACAGTTCGATGAATTTGCAAATCCGGCAAACGCTGCAAAATCGGCTTCACGCGCTCCTCAAGATCCTCCATGTACGATCCCATAACAGCAGTATCGCCCTCAGCACCTTGCACTCTTGGCACTGCGGAAATAACATCAAGCTCAGCATGCCAGCTATCCGCCAAATCAGCCGCAATTTCAAGAGCTTTAAGCCCCCACTTTGACTCGTCAGAGCCAACAGCCACACGCGTAATCGTATTATTCAAGTGAATACGCTGACCGTCATCGTCAGTGTAAGGCACAACCACAATTGGGCAATACGCATAAGCTGGAAGCGAAGAACTAGTTGTGCCGAGCAAACGCTCTGCCAAGCCACCTTTTCCACGATTACCAATCACAATAAGCTGATAGTTACGAGAAAGCTCCACGAAAACCGAAGAAGGATCGCCCGTAACAATTAGCGTAGTCGCGTCAACACCCTGCTCAAGAGCAACAGCTTTTGCTTTAGATAGAATTTCTTGCGCATCGTGATGAGCTGCATTATCGTCACCAATCGCAGTGTAGGTGGCATCAAAAGAAACAGCAGCATAACTTGGCAACGAATAAGCGCAAACAATTTGCAATTGCAACCCAGCATGCTTTGCGTAATTTGCAGCCCACCAAACCGCTTTATAGCTCGCGTGTGAGCCGTCAACTCCAACCAATACAGCTTTTTCTGGGATCATTGCCAACCTCCTCATACTTGCACTCGCGACAGCAGCGTCACTCGCGCACAACTTGTAAATACTATTGTAGCGTAATTTTAGATTGAGTGTTGGCAGTTTTGCGATATATAACTACAGAAGCTACAGAAACTACAGAAGATACAGAAACTACAGAAGCTACAGAACGCGACGAATAGAGTACCCACCTGGGAACACGTAGCGGATAGGATCGTACTTAGTGCCAGCGAGCTGCGAATTAATTACCATGCCGTTGCCAACATAAATAGAAGCATGCTGCGCATTCGCGATAATATCTCCAGGCTGCGCTTGAGCCAAACTTGGGATTGGAGTTCCAACAGTTGCCTGCGCTCCAGAAGTACGAGGCAAAGAAATACCAACACTAGCAAAAACATACTGCACAAAACCGGAGCAATCCCATCCAGCAGGAGTATTGCCACCGCTGCGATACGGCACTTTGCCTAAGAATTGAGTAGCAAAATTCAAAAGAGAGGCAACAGACTTACCATCAGGAGGAACTACAGAAGCAAGAGGAACCTGCTCAACGCCACTGCGGAAACCAGAACGGCTTGCAGTAGCATTTCCAGCAAAAGCACGTCGTGCCGTTTCAGCAGCTTGTTCGCTAGGAGTCTTAGTTTGAGGTACATTCAAGCTTTCTATGCCACCCCAATGAGAATTTGCGTCGACATCAGTAGAAGTAGATTCAGTTAAAATATCGCGACGCACATTCGTCACCTTTGGAAATGCGCGCGTAGAAGTGACAGCTGACTCGGAAAGCTCATGCGAAGACTCTGCCATGGCGAATGGCGCCATAACAGTAAGCATTGAAGCTGCAGCGGCAGCTGATACAAAAACTGAGAAAATTCTACTTTGTTTTAGCATACTTTTTGCAGTATATCATCGGGGCATTACATACGAGAGAAATTAGCAACGCCAGTAACAAGCAAACTCATTTTAGTAATAAACAAACTAATTTTAACAAAGCAGCTTTAGTAACGAAGCTTCGGTAGTACAACTTTAGTAATGAATAAACTGATATTGAGAAACTTCCTTAGCGTCAAACTTGCGCGAGAAAGTTCGTCCTTGGTAAGAAGCGCCACATTCAGAAGTCTCAATAGAACCGTCTGAATTAATTTTTTCAACAACTGCAACGTGCCCGTAGAATGGATCAGAACCAGCCTGACCTGAGCGGAACACCATAATATCGCCAACATGACGAGCGGAATTATCTACCCAATAGCCAAGATTGCGCGCAGAATCAGCCCACATATTTCCGTTGCCAAAATGCGAGCCAACAGGCAAACCTAACTGATGGCGACGAACATACACCCACCACGTGCACTGGCTGAACTCATACGCGTTACCAGTATCACCAGTTGCATGATTTGGATTAAAGCCCTTCGGCAAAACGTCAAAGTCTTTATCTATCAACAAAGCAACCTTAGGATTATTCGCAGCAGAACGTGACATCTCTGCAATATTAAAGCCTGAACCAGAACCTAAATTCCACGAATCAGACTTCGAAGATATAGTAGAAAAAGTGCCAGGTTGTACCGAATTAGCAACTTTATCGGCTAAGTTTTCATGCTTCGAATTCGAGCGAGCAGAACTACTTTCATTCGCGCCATTTGCAGCATCAGCAGAGTTCGCATTATGCGATTTTTTAGCAGCATTCTCAATAGAGTCAACAGCGTTATTAATAGTTGCCATAGGATCAAGAGACTCGCGTTGGCTAGAACGCGAAACTGTTGAAGATGCGTCGCCAACTGCAGTCATAGATGGCTCAAATTCGGAAGCGCGAGAATCAAAACTATTAACCTTAGTTAAAGCCATAGTAGCTGCAACAGTACCAACCATTGCAACAAGAGAAGTCGAAAGTATTACATTGCGACGACGCTCATTAGCAAGTTTAGACAACCTAAGCGCGCGCCTGCTTTGAGGAACAAGCTCCTGCAAACGCTCAGAAACAGCTTCTGGAAGCTCTACAACAGCACCATTGCTAGTAGCAACCGCAGCCAAACGCTCACTAACACGATTAGCTTGAACAGAACGCATGCCACGCACACTATGCGCACCATGCGCGCCACGCTGAGCTACAAACAGCGAAAGCGGCGAATCTCCATGCCTCTTTGCTTTTGTGGCACCATGTGCAGCATGTCTCATACTAATCACTTTCTTATGTTAAACGTGGAACGCAGCGCACAAACGCCACACCCCCAACTGACTTTCTTTCAATCCTCTATGTGAAAGGTTACAACGTGGTTAGGATGTAAGAAACGCACACAGCCTAAATCCGCTAATTTTCGCGCTTAAGCTGCACTCGTCACACTTAGACTTCGGTAAGTTGTATGGTTGGAAGTATGAAATTTGCACCTATAGTTAATCCTGATGCACGAAAAGCAGCACCAAAACCGCTGCGAGTTGATTTGCGAAAGGTTTTTGCTATAGGAACGATCGCGTGGCTAGTCGCAACAATAATTGCGCTTATCGTTGCGTTATTGCATATTACAACTTGGTTTCCTGTGTTGTTTTGCGCATCGGGAACAATTATTGGCGTTCTGCTATTAATTTGGGAACATTTTGACCGCTGGGACTACAGGCGCTTAGGAAAATAGTTTGTTGCTGATTTGCTGAATTATTTACTGCTGATTTGCTGGCTTGCTAACTTACTGATTTTCTAACTTACTAATTTGCTGCTTATTTATTTGCAATTGGTAGCGCAAAACTTACGGTAGTACCCTGCCCCGGCATACTCCAAAGAGTAATATTTCCGTGGTGCGTAAGTGCCACATGCTTGGCAATTGCAAGCCCTAAACCAACGCCATCCTGGCTTTGACTATTTTGATTATTCGCACGATAGAATCGTTCAAAAATTCGCGACTGATCTTGCAAATCAATGCCAACTCCGCGATCTACAACACGGATCACAGCGTATTGACCATCTGTCGATAGTGACGCAGATAGCGAAACTGTAGAATTTTTTGGAGAATACGTAATTGCATTCTCAACTAATTTCCGCACTGCAGCTTGAATTTGCGAAATTTCACCGCGCACGCACAAACGCGAATCGACTTTTGACACAACATGTACGCAACAATCCTTAGCAAACGCAGCAACTTGATTTTGCACATACGACAAAACATCATTCAAAGAAAATACTTGCGCAGAATCTAAGTCAATAGGATTTTGAGCGCGAACCAGCCACAACAAATCTTCAAGCATGTGCTGAAGTTTCTTGGAAGATTTACCGGCAATTTGCGCAATATCTTTAATTTTTTGCGCAGATACCTGTTCGTTTTGCAAAACTTTCGTAAGCTGAGTTAAGTTGCGAGTAGATCGCATTAACTGCTCAGAAACGTTGGAAATAAAGTCGTCGCGAGTTTGCGCAAAACGGTGAGCTGCACTCGTATCCTCAATAATTACAACTACGATACCGCCTCCAATACTTCCAGCCGTAACAGTAAGCCAATTAGGGCGCGAAACAGTGGTTGACTCTTGAGGATTTACAGTTATTGACGCATAACGCTCAGGTGTCGAAGTAACCAAAGAGAAGCGCTCGAATCCGCCAGAAGCTCGCACGGAATTAACAGCTTGAAGAACGCGAGGCTGGCATAACGAATCATCGCTAACAACACCCAGCAAATAAGCCTCGGAGCTTGCGCGAATTACGTCATTGTTGGCGTCAATTACAACAGTTGGCATGTCGAGCATTGCCAAAACTTGGGACGCGTCGTAGCTGATATCGTCACTTGCGTTGTCGCTTGAATCGTCGCTTATGTCGTCGCTTATGTCGTCGCTTTCGTCATACTTTGCGTCATACCTTGCGCCATACTTTGCGCCACGAATATAATTAAACGCTCGTTTAAAAAGACGGCAAACTGTAGAAAACCAATCCGACATCAACACACACAACGAAAGCACAACGCACAACGCAAGCACGCCGAAAGCAACAAATACAACGATCACAACCGCAGAAGAACCTTGAGGCATACTCCTATAATCTCATACTTTGCGCGCTTTTGTAACTATGCAACTAAAAAGCGGCATAAACTTTACACGGCTGTAAAGTTTCGGTCGAAAATCACCACAAAAACGGCAGAAACTTTACACCGCCGTAAAGTTTCGGTCGCTTCGTTACCAGCGTCGTCTATAATTACATAGGATGCCTGACTTATAGCGACGTGCAAACTAGGCGTTCAAATAAACTCACAGCACTGAGAAAGGACGCACCATGCGAGTAATTTTCAACGAAGAAATGAAGGCAATTGCTTCAAACATCGAACGCATGGCAGAACTTGTAGCAAAAGCTATGAACGATGCTGGAAGCGCGCTTTTAAACGCGGATTTGGAAGCTGCTCAAACTGTTATCGATAAAGACGCAGACTTAGACGCTTTAGAAGCAAACACTATTGACCAATGCTTGACTTTGCTTGCTCGCCAAAACCCTGTGGCAACGGACTTGCGCGAAGTTGTAGCTACAATGCGATTAGCTGCAACGTTTGAACGCATGGGAGATTTAACAAGTCATATCGCTCAAATTACTAGACGAACCTGGCCTGAATCTGCTATTGCACAAGAAGGACGCGAAACTATTGTTGCAATGGTTGATTTCTTGCGCGAACTGTCAGGTCGCTTAACGACCATGGTTGCAAATCGCGACGTGCAAATTGCGGAAACTATTATTGCTGGCGACGATGCGCTCGACAAATTGCACGAGAAGATTTTTGAGCTGGTAGAAGGCGAAAATTGGAAGGGTACGCGCAGGCAGTTAATTGATGTCGTTCTGCTTAGCCGCTTTATTGAGCGAATTGGAGACCATTGCGTTGCCGTCGCAAGGCAAATTGTGTTTATTGTTTCCGGATTCGATCCGTCCAAGAAGCCAGAGCCAGATAAAGACACTGTTGTAGCGTAACGAGATTTGTAGCGTAAAGCGGCTACAGCAAAACACGCTACGCAATTTCAAGTTGCACAAAGCGCGCATGAAAATAAAAGTAAACAAAAAGTAGGTTTGCAAATTAATTGCAAACCTACTTTTATTTTAAAAGCTAACTTAAGCTCTTAAAACTAACTTAAGCGCGGCAAAGCCAGCGAATCAGAATCTCACTTCTGACCCTGAGCAGCCACAGCGGCAGCACCGGCAGCAGCAGCTTCTGGATCCAAATACTCACCGCGAGGCTTGATTGGCTTGAAGTTCTCATCCAACTCGTAAAGCAGAGGAATAGCGGTTGGAATGTTCACCTTGGAAATCTCTTCCTCGCTCAAGTTATCGAGCATCTTAACGATTGCGCGCAAGCTGTTGCCGTGAGCAGCAATCATTACAGTCTTGCCGGACTTAAGCTCTGGAATAATATCTGACTCCCAGTAAGGAGTTACGCGAGTCACGACGTTTGCCAAAGCCTCAGTTTCTGGAACTGGTTCGCCAGCATAACGCGGATCGTTAGCTTGGGAATACTGATCATTTGGATCAATCTCAGGAGGTGGAGTTGCGTAAGAGCGACGCCAAATCATGAACTTCTCATCGCCATATTCCTGACGAATTGCAGACTTATTCTTGCCTTGCAAAGCACCGTAGTGACGCTCGTTCAAACGCCAGCTGCGACGAACTGGAATCCAAAGGCGGTCGGCTGCATCAAGCGCGTAATTCGCGGTATTGATAGCACGACGAAGCAAAGAAGTGAACACGATGTCTGGAAGAACGTTCTTCTCTTTAAGAAGCTCGCCACCATGCTTAGCTTCCTCGACACCCTGCTCAGTCAGCGGTACATCAACCCAACCAGTGAACTGATTGGTCTTATTCCATGCGCTCTGACCATGTCGGAGCAATACTAATTTGTATGTCATAATTACCTAGTCTATTCGTTTCATACGACTACTTGCATTAACACTTACATTAACTTTGACTTTGCGTCAACTAGCGAAGAGGCTTTACGAGTGGGAATGTAATTGTTTCGCGAATAGTTGCGCCCGTAAGAGCGATCAGCAAGCGATCAATACCCATTCCCATGCCGCCAGCAGGAGGCATGCCGACGCCGAGAGCCTCAATGAAGTCCTCATCAATATCCATTGCCTCAACATCGCCAGCCAAAGCATCCTTAGCTTGAGCAACAAAGCGCTCGCGCTGCACAACAGGATCGTTAAGCTCAGAATAGCCGGTTGCAAGCTCAAAGCCGCGCACGTACAAATCCCACTTTTCAACCATTCCAGGCTTCGTGCGGTGACCCTTAACAAGCGGGCTAGTCTCAACTGGGAAGTCACGCACAAACGTTGGCGCGTAAAGCTTATCCTCGTAGAAGTGCTCCCACAAGTGCTCAACCAACTTGCCGTGATTCTCAACTTCGTCGCGCTCAACGCCAAGCTTGTCCGCAATCGCGCCCAAATGCTCAACAGAAGTTTCCGGAGTAATCTCCTCGCCCAAAGCCTCAGAAAGCGAGCCGTACATGGTAATCTGCTTCCATTCGCCACCAAAATCGTACTCTTCGCCGTTAAGCAAAGTCACCTTAGTTGAACCGAAAGCGTCTAGTGCAGCCTTTTGAATCAGCTCCTTGGTAAGAGCAGCAATCGTATCGTAAGTGCCGTAAGCCTGGTAAGCCTCAAGCATTGTAAACTCTGGAGCGTGAGTTGCATCCACGCCTTCGTTTCTAAAGTCGCGGTTGATTTCGAACACGCGCTCAATGCCACCAACCAAGCAGCGCTTCAAGAAAAGCTCCGGAGCAATGCGCAAATAAAGATCAATGTCGAAAGCGTTCATGTGAGTTGTGAATGGACGAGCAGCAGCACCGCCGTGAACCGTTTGCAACATTGGAGTTTCGACTTCCAAGAAGTCATGACTGTCGAAAGTACGGCGAAGAGAAGCCACAGCGCGCGAACGCCTGCGAACCATATCGCGAATCTTCTCGTCCGCAATCATGCCAATATATGGCTTACGCGTACGAGTGTCGTCGCTTAATTCCTTGTGCAAAGCCGGAAGCGGCTGCAAAGCCTTAGCTGCAATCGCCCACTCGGTTGCGAATACGGAAAGCTCACCGGTCTTAGAAGAAATCACGCGACCGCGCACGTAAAGGTGGTCGCCCAAATCCACCATCTGCTTGAAGCTTTTAATGGATTCTTCGCCAATTTCCTTCTTGGAAACCATCGCCTGAATCGTAGTACCGTCACCGGCAGAAAGCTTAACAAAGCACAAGCCGCCAGCGTTACGCAAGAAAAGCACGCGGCCTGCAATACCAACCTCAGTATCGGTTTCTTCGCCAGCTTCAAGCTTGCCATCGAAATCAGCACGCACCTTTTCGATAGTATCCGTAACGTTAAGATGCACAGGATAAGGCTGCACGCCTTCCTTAATCATCATTGCGCGCTTAGCAACGCGCATCTGTACCTGCTCAGGATGAGCTTGCGGTCCAAATTCTTTATTGCTTGGGTCGATTGCTTCATCCAGAGTTGCGCCTTCGTTTACGCGCTTGGCGATTGCTTCGTCTTGAGCGAGTAACATTTCGGCATGTTCAACAGTGTCAATTTCATTGACGGTATCTGTTGCTTCGTTTTCTGCTGCATTTTTATCGGCAGATTCTGCGGCACTTTGCGCGGCAGACATTGCAGTATTGGTGTCAGTCATAAACGCTAATTGTAGCCAGTAGGTAATACAGGTTTTATACGCGACTTGCAGTGCTAATTTGCGATATGTTTACACAGAAGCTGTAGCGATAATTTGTAATATGTTTACAAAGGAATTCCGCAGCTTGTACGCAATATACTTGCGCGGGACTTACTTTGCGCAACTTGCACACGCTTTACAATAATTTGTATTAGCCAACCTGTAACATTACGGACGTTGTTGGAACTTTTATGCGCATATGCTTTCGCGAGTTTCAGCATCGGGCTGTAGCGCAGTTTGGTAGCGCGCTTCGTTCGGGACGAAGAGGCCGCGGGTTCAAATCCCGCCAGCCCGACTTTTGATTTCCAGAATCACCCCCCCACCGCAATTCCGACGTTTCCTATACAAGGCTGTAAAATTTCTGCCGCTATTTCGCACGCAAACGACTTTTTCTTTACACGTGTGTAAAGTTTCTGCCGGTTTTTGACGTAAAAACGGCAGTTTCTTTACATGACTGTAAAGTTGAAGTCGATTGATTGTGAACAAGCGCAATAGCAAGGGAGCTTTGATGGAGAACGCTGCGCAATTTTATAGTGAGCTTGACGAAATGTTTGCGAATCACGCGGGCGCTGACGCGATCGAGACGTATCTTTTGCGAAAACTTGCCGAAGCCAATCCCCTGCAGCTTTCAGTTCTCAACGAACTCATGGGATTTTACCGTTCGCGCGGAGAGTACGCAAAAAACAAGCCAATCATTGATAAGGCGCTAGATTTGGCAAAAAAGATGGATTTAGCAGGCACCGAAGCCGGCACAACTACGCTAATTAACGCCGCCACAAGCCTTCGCGCGGCAGGCAGCTACGATCGCGCCGAAAAAATTTACACTCAAGCTCTTAACGAATCCGCCGAAACGCTCGGCGCTAAAAACCGCAAGCTTGCCGCGCTTCACAACAATCTTTCGATGCTTTACAGCGAAACCGGTCGCACTCATGATGCAATTGAGGAGCTCAATCATGCGCTTGAAATTTTGCAAAATACGAGCACGGATCCTGAGCGCGACATCGATATTGCCGCTACGCACACGAATCTTGCGCTTGCAATGTTGCAGGAGTGCTCACAGGAGTGCTCGCATCCTAACACCAGCACAAACAGCAAATCCGCAACTCTTGACTCCGCTTTTGAACACGCTTCGACCAGCGTTCGCATGTACGTCGCGGGGAATAACGAAAATCAGCCGCACTACGCTTCTGCATTGGCAGGTTTTGCGCAAGTACAGTGCGCGCGCGGCGAGTACGCTCAGGCTGAGAAAAGTTACAGTAAGGCACTTGATTTGATTGCGAGATGCTACGGAAAAGATAGCGAATCTTACGCGATTACGGCAGAAAATTTGCGGCAGGCGCGCGAGTTGGCAGAAAAAGTTACGAAAGAATCTACAGAAATTCAAGAATCAGCAAACCAAGATATAACAGAACAACACTCAACGAACTCACACGCAGCAAACCAGAACGCAGCAAACCATAATATAAAAACTGGCATGCAATTAGCGCAATCATATTGGCAAACTTACGGAAAGCCGTTACTTGATCAGCCAAAATTTGCGAAATACAAGAACCGCATAGCTGCAGGATTAGTTGGTCATGGATCGGAATGTTATGGTTTTGACGACGAGATTTCGCGCGATCACGATTTTGGACCAGGATTCTGCTTATGGCTTACCGACGAAGATTACGCGGAAATCGGCGCGGATTTGCAGACTGCTTACGACGCACTTCCGCGAAAATACGCCGGTTTTGGCTCTCGCAACGAAACACCGCGCGCTAAATCATGCGAAAGCAGCAAGCGCGTCGGAGTGTTCAGCATAAGCGAATTTTTCGAAAATCTAACCGGCTTCCCCACCGCTCCAAGCCAAAACGAGCCGCACTTATGGCTATCGCTAAGCGAGTCAACGCTTGCAGCAGCAACGAATGGCAAAATTTTCGCGGATCCTCTTGGAGAGTTCTCAAAGGCGCGCCAAAGCTTCAAGCTCATGCCGGACGACGTGCGAATCTCACTAATCTCACGCAGACTTGGCATGATTTCGCAAGCTGGCCAGTACAATTTCCCACGCATGATCGCGCGCAAAGACGCTTCCGCAGCGTGGCTTTCTATCAACGAATTCGTGCGCGCAACCGCTTCACTCGTGTTTTTGCTCAACAATCCCGTAACTGCAGACTACTTGCCGTACTACAAGTGGCAGTTTGCAGCATTGCGCAAGCTCAGCAATCGCATGGCTTCTAGGCTTCCGGAAGTGTGCAGCAAACTTGAGTCGATAATGCAACTTTCTTCCGCTGCTTGCTTTGGCGGCGACGGTTTTGGCGAAGGCGGCAAGGGCGCTGGACTTGCGCAAAAGCAAGTTTCGCAAATAATTGACAGCATTTGCGAGGATATTGTGCGCGAACTGCAATACGAGGGCTTAAGCGATTGCGACGAAACTTTTTTGGAATGGCAACGGCCGTATGTTGAAGCGCATATTAATTCGCGTGCGGCGTGCTTAAGGAGCTTATGATGTACGATTTATCAGCAAATCCGAAAACGCAAAATCTTCCGAAAACGCAAAATCCGAAAACAGAAAATCTTGCGGAAGAAATCACTAAACTCGAGTGGGATCAGTTCCAGCTTACAGAAAACGAAGGCGGACGCGCGAATTGCCAAGGAAACTGGCCAACTTTTCGCATTATGCGCATGAGTCAATTTTTGGCGTGGCCGCTTGATTTGCAGGAGTCTTATAAACAGGATCTTGAGCGCGCGAATAGCGATGGACGCAATTTGATTACGGAAAAGTATGCGCGAATGATGGAGTCGACTGCGCCGGAAATTTTTGAGCGCACGATTAAGCCTTATATTAAGCCGATTTTGGAGCCTAGAAAAAGCGCGCAGGAGCAGATTATTTTAACGCAAGTCGAGTGGGCTGCGGATTTTCGCAATCGCTACCCGCATTTAGGTCTTGCGATGCGCGTGCTTAAAACTAGCGAGGATACGGCAGAAAATACGTCTTTTGAAACGTATTTGCGAGGCGAATTAAGCACATATTCTGACGCAACTTTCGCAAAATACCAGCGTTTTGTAAATAATTTGCGCACGGAAAATCTAAATCTTACGCAAATGATAATTGCGAATACTGTGCGCATGTATGGCTACGATTCGCTCGAAGCGGCCGAGCGCGCGCAATAAAGTGCTTGAGCGCCGGATTCATTCGTTACGCACGCCAATCACAACCTAGTTTCTAAAGCACCGCCACGCGAACCTGCCCTGCCTTCGTCAATCGAGACGAAGGCAGACCTCGCTTGCGTTGAAAGCACACTGTGCTTCACATGCCAAATCAGCCGAACGGCTACCAAAAGCCGTGAGGAACATGCGCGAAAGCAGGTCGTCAGCGCACACCAATCACAACCTAGTTTCTAAAGCACCGCCACGCGAACCTGCCCTGCCTTCGTCAATCGAGACGAAGGCAGACCTCGCTTGCGTTGAAAGCACACTGTGCTTTCAACCCTGAGCAAGCTCGGCGCTCCGAATTGCTTTCGCGCGCTAAATCGCAGCGCTCAAGCAGGTCGTCGCGCACGCGCGCAGCTTAAGAATAAAGCAACGACGCTGCAGAAGCGGCGCGAGAATCACTTTCGAGAAAAAGCGTGGAAGCAGCGGAAAGACCGGCGTGTTGCAAAAACGCGCGGTAAAGCATTACGTCAGGTTTGCGCAAATGCGATTCGTAAGATGCACAAACACCGTTTAACTCACCGAGTATTGGGCAAGTTTTGCGCGCGCAGTTTAACCAATCGCAAGAAGCGTTACCAAGTGCCCACACGCGCACGCCGCTCGCAATCAACTCGCGTGCCACAGCCGAAGCATCCGCGCGTTCGCCAGCAAAACCGCGCTCGAAACGCTCAAAATACAAGCGATATAGCCACGTAACTGCCGGTCCGTGATGCTCATCAAACGAATCCATCGCTTGCTTTCTGCTCCACCCAGCCTCGCGCAATGACTCGTGAAACTCAAAACCCCATTCCGGCTCGAAACTAAAGAGCACTTCCCCAATAAAATCCGGATAATCTGCATCCAGAGTGCGGCGCACATCCCAATCTACAAGCAATTGCAAGTCGAAAACAACGTCAGTCATTCCGCGCGAAGCATACTCGCGGATACTATTTTTGCGCACATCATCGCGCATATCATCGCGCACATCATTTATATCGCGCACATCATTTATATCGCGAATATCACAGATACCGCTTGCACTAACTGCTTTTATTTCAGCGCCCATAATTCCCACTTGTGCAATACGTTGCTTTCAAAACAGAAACAACAAAACAAAACAGCACACCAACCAAATACTCACACAGTTGGCGGAATACCGGCACTCATCGACGCATCGCCAACTACGCCAGAACCGTACATTCCTGCAGCAAAACTCGCTTGCAAACTGTTGAGATTGTAGCCAAGCGCCTCAAGCTGCGCGCGACCGTCCTCATTAATGTTTTCAACGCTCCAACGCGGCTTCCACGTCCAGTCAATGCGGAACTCTTCGACCAAGCCTGCGAGCGCATTCGCACACTCATCCTCAATCAATTCAGTTAGCGGACATGCAGGAGTAGTAAGCGTCATAGTAATAATTGCGCGCCCAAGCTCATCAATTTCAATGCCATAAACCAAGCCTAAATCAACCACATCAATGCCAAGCTCAGGATCCACAACATCGTGTAAAGCGTCTAAAATATCATCTTCTGTAACTCGGCCAATGTCATTTGCGCTTAAATTCGCAGGATGCGTTTCATGCGTCACCTCAGATGCCGATTGATTTTCTGCCATAATATTCCTTGCTTTGCTTGTACCAAAGTTCGATTTTACAAGTTGCCAAGAATTTGCGGATTTAAGTTTTGCGAGGCTTTTGCAATGCTGTCTTTTAAGCCTTCCCACGCCAAAAGCGCGCACTTAATTCGCATTGGGTAGCGCGATACGCCTTGCAAAACCATTGCATCTTCCAGCGCATCTTCGTCCTCTTCGTTTTCAAAACCTGCGCCGCGAGATTCCATAAGTTTGTGGAAAAGCGCGTCTAATCGCAAGGCTTCGTCAACCGATTTTCCTTCGACTAGATCAACCATCATTGAAAGGCTTGCTTGCGAAATCGAGCAGCCGTGACCGTCCCACTTAATACTTGATACTATTGGTGTTTCGTCATTATTGGCGCTGCGTGAAAGCTCTACTCGCATTGTAACTTCGTCGCCGCAAGTTGGATTGAATTGGTGCGATTGACCTAAAGCAGAGTTTTCTCCAGATGCAACAGCGCAACTTTCGTGAGCATTATTTAAGGTAATTTCGGCAGATTTTGTATTTCCTGCAGATTCTTGAGATTTTGTAGATTCTGTATTTTCTGCAGATTCTTGAGATTCTTCCTGCAATTCCGCTTGTGCGAGCTCGTCCGTACTTTCGAAATGAGTTTTGCCATGCGGATTTCGCGCAGCATCCAAAATTACTTCTTGGTACATGCTTTCTAAGCCGTCACCAGCCGCATCTGCAAAACCAGCACCTGTTGTACCAAAACCCATATCAAACATACGCTCTCCTTACCTACTCACTAACTCGTTGACTCGCCGATTCGATTGACTAACTCGCTAACTTCTCCAACTCGCTCGCTAACAATATTATGCGCCAAAGTAGGCGCGAACGTGTGAGACTGCTTCAACAAGCGCACGAGCCTCATCAATCGTATTGTAAACGCCAACAGAAGCACGATTCGAAGCGTACACGCCAAAATGACGGTGAATCGGCTGAGCACAATGATGCCCGACGCGAATCGCAATGCCCTGCGCGTCCAAAAACTGTCCAACATCATGCGGATGCACGCCTTCAACTTCAAAAGCAACTGTGCCAATTCGATTCTCTAAATCAGTCGGACCCAAAACGCGAACGCCTGGAACATCCCGTAATTTTAGCAATTCTGCAGCAATTTCCTGCTCATGCTCTGCAACTCGGTTCATGTCCAACGAGCGCAGCCAATCCGCTGCAACTCCTGCCGCAACCATTTGCGCAACAGGCTGAGTTCCAGCCTCAAAGCGGTAAGGCACATCCATGTATTGCGCCGACTTGTTAAGCCAAGCAAGCTCCACCATTGAGCCGCCAAAATTCGCAGGCGGAAGCGCATTCAAAAGCTCGCGACGACCATACAAGAATCCAACTCCTGTAGGACCATACATTTTATGCGCGCTAAATGCCGCAAAATCAACGTCTAATGCGTGAAAATCAACTGGAATATGCGGAACTGACTGGCATGCGTCAAGCACAAAAATCGCGCCGACTTCGTGAGCGCGCTTGCAAATCGACGAAACGTCCGTAATAGCGCCAGTAACGTTGCTAATATGCGTAACTGCAACGATTTTCGTGCGCTCGTCAATAATTGTTCGCAAATAATCTGCATCCGTGCGCACGCGACCATCTTCTGTTACGTCAATCCAGCGAAGCTCTGCTCCCGTGCGAAGAGCCAGCTCCTGGAATGGAAGCAAGACAGAATGGTGATCCGCGCGAGATACGACTATTACGTCGCCTTCTTGAAGCGCAAAATTTTTGCGGAAATCTGCAGAATCAACCAAATCAGCACTGTCTTTTTTGCAAATTCTCGCCTTCGCACTAGCGTTACCAATAGCAGTTGCAAGAAGATTAAGAGCGCCCGTAGCTCCCGGAGTAACAATAATTTCCTCGCTGCCAGCATCTGCGCACGCTCCAACAAGCAACGCAACTTTCGCGCGCGCTTGTTCAAACGCAACCGTCGAAAGTGCAGCCAACTCGTGCGCTCCCCTGTGCACACCAGCGTTAATTGTTTCGTAAAACTCTTTTTCAGCGTCGATTACAACTTGCGGCTTTTGCGAAGTAGCTGCAGAATCCAAGTAAATCAAGGGTTTTCCGTGCACAGTATCGTGAAGCGAAGTGCCGTGAACTGTGCGACTTAAAATCGGAAACTGCGAGCGCAAATCGCTAAATTCTCGCATAATATTTTCTGTAGTCACTGTAGTCATATTAAACCGCTATTTTAACGCTATTTTTACGAATATACAGATAGATTAAACTGCACTTGAACCGCGCTTAAGCCAGCGCCGACTCGGTTGTACCTTCCGGCAAATACTTGTCGTAGCCTTCTTCTTCCAGCTCGTCCGCAAGCTCCGGTCCTGCAGTCTTTACAAAGTGACCTTGCGCAAAAACATGCACAATATCCGGCTTAATATACTTGAGAATTCGTGTGTAATGCGTGACCATCATAATGCCCAAACCGGTGTTTTCTTTGGCGCGATTCACACCTTCAGACACAATTCGAAGCGCGTCAACATCCAAACCAGAATCAGTTTCATCCAAAATTGCAAACTTCGGCTTCAAAAGCTCTAATTGCAAAACTTCCGCGCGCTTCTTTTCGCCGCCAGAGAATCCTTCGTTTACAGAACGCGACGCAAATTTTGGATCCATTCGAAGCTTTTTCATAGCCTCGCTAAGTTCTTTCACCCAGCTTCTTAAAGATGGAGCTTTGCCTTCGACTTCAGTTTTTGCAGTGCGAAGGAAGTTCGTCATAGATACGCCCGGTACCTCTACTGGGTATTGCATTGCGAGGAATAATCCGGCTTTTGCGCGCTCGTCAGGAGTCATTTTCAAAATATCTTCGCCGTCGAGAAGAACTTGACCGGAATCGACTTCATACTTTGGGTGCCCTGCCAAAGTGTATGCAAGAGTAGACTTTCCAGATCCGTTAGGACCCATAATTGCGTGCGTTTCGCCAGAATTAACTGTAAGATTTACGCCTTTTAAGATTTGCTTGCGACCTTCTTTTGTTTCTACAGAAGCGTACAAATCCTTAATTTCCAAAGTTGACATGTTTTTCTCCTATTCTTCCGTTCTTGCAAGACGGCGCTCAATTGCCTTCATTAAGTGATCAACAATTTCCGGAACGCCAATTTCTTCAATAAGCTCGTTAAAGAATCCACGCACAACAAGCTTTCTGGCTTCAATCTCACTAACTCCGCGCGATTGCAAGTAGAAAAGCTCTTCGTCGTCAAATCTACCGACTGAACTTGCGTGACCGGCACCAATAATATTTCCGTTTTCAATTTCCAAATTCGGCTCAGAATCAGCGATTGCTCCAGGAGTGAGCACCAAATTACGATTCAACTCGTACGAATCTGTGCCAGGAGCTTCCGGCTTAATAAGCGCGTTTCCAACCCAAGTTGAATGCGCGCCTTTTCCTTCCAAAGCACCCTTGTACACTACTCGCGACTTGCATTCCGGATAATTGTGCACAACCATCGTGCGATGCTCAACATGCTCGCCAGGATCCACAAAATACATGCCGAGCATGTTCAAATCGCCCTGCTCGCCGCCAAAATCTTGATCCATGCGAATACGCACAACATCTCCACCAAGAGTGACCATCGTGTGACGAAGCGAAGCTCCCTCACCCACGTGAATACGCTGATTTCCAACGTGTTTGCTGCCCGAATCCCATTCTTGAATAAAGGTAGTAGAAACGTGCGCGTGTTTTCCGAGGATAATTTCCACACCTTCTGCAAGTTTCGCGCAGCCGGTATGTTCGATAATAATGTCAGCATTCGAGCGAGAATCCGCTTCGATTACTAAGTGCAGTGCGTCAAGCGCATTAACATTATTACCCTGAATTTTCAGCACGATTGGCTTTTTAATTTCGCCAGATACGTGAAGCACGCGCGCTTGTTTCGTTGCATTCCACGCAACTGCAGCCGCGCGATCAGAAGGCTTCATTCCGGTGTGAGGAGCCTCGTTTTGCGGCTTTACTTGCAAACTTACGGAACCGTCGCTTCCAACATAAGAATCATCCAAAGCAGCTCCACCAACGCCTTCAAGCGTTACATGAATGCTATTAGATGGTTTAAAACGCTCGAAAAACTCGGAAATTCGCTCAACTGGAGTGTATCGCCAATCTTCCTGCTTACGCGTTGGAATCGCAAAATCTTCCACGTTGAACGAGCGCACGGATTTGTCTGCGCTAGAAGGCATTGCCGCAGGAACCGCATACGGATCATTAGGATCTGCTACAGGAATAGTAATTTCTTTTTCCGTCATTTTATTGCCTAAATTCTCTTTTAAATCTTCGCTCATCAGCCCACGGATCCTTCCATTTGCAACTCAACTAAGCGATTCAACTCAAGCGCGTACTCCATTGGAAGTTCGCGGCTAATCGGCTCTACGAAGCCGCGAACAATCATGCCCATAGCCTCTTTTTCTTCAAGCCCTCGACTCATCAAGTAGAAAAGCTGATCCTCCGAAACCTTGGAAACAGTGGCCTCGTGAGCCATTGAAACGTCGTCTTCACGCACGTCAACATGCGGATAAGTATCCGACCTCGAAAAATCGTCAACAAGCAAAGCATCGCACACAACAGACGAACTAGAGCCCTTCGCGCCCTTAATAATCTTCACAAGACCGCGGTAAGCTGAACGTCCGCCGCCGCGCGAAATCGACTTAGCAACAATCGTTGAACTCGTGTGCGGAGCCAAATGAATCATTTTCGCACCCGTATCTTGATACTGACCGCGTCCAGCAAAGCTCAAAGACATAGTTTCTGCTTTTGCGTACGGCTCAGCAAGAATGCAAGCAGGATACTTCATAGTAGCTTTGGAGCCGATGTTGCCGTCAACCCACTCCATTGTGCCGCCTTCGCGCACGTAAGCTCGCTGAGTTACCAAGTTATACACGTTATTTGACCAGTTTTGAACGGTTGTGTATCGCACGCGCGCATGCTTTTCCACAACAATTTCAACGTTTGCAGCGTGAAGAGAATCCGTGGAATAAATTGGAGCCGTGCAACCCTCAACATAATGCACGTAAGAGCCTTCGTCTGCAATAATCAACGTGCGCTCAAACTGACCCATGTTCGGCGTATTAATGCGGAAGTAAGCCTGAAGCGGAATATCCACGTGCACGCCTTTTGGAACGTACACGAACGAGCCACCACTCCAAGCCGCTGTGTTAAGAGCCGCAAACTTGTTGTCGTCAACTGGAATCACAGTTGCAAAATACTTTTTTACAAGCTCCGGATACTTTTGCACTGCTGTATCCGTATCAACAAAAATTACGCCTTGCGCAGCCAAGTCTTCGCGAATCGAATTGTAAATAACTTCCGACTCATACTGTGCTGCAACGCCTGAAACTAAGCGCTTTTTCTCAGCTTCCGGAATGCCGAGCCTGTCGTAAGTTTTGCGAATATCTTCTGGCAAATCGTCCCAAGTTTTCGCTTGATCGTGAACCGGACGCACGTAGTATTTAAAATCATCCGCGTCAAAACCGCTTAAATCCACGCCCCAATCCGGCATCGGCTTTTGCAAAAATGCGCGGTAACCTTGCAAACGAAGATTTAGCATCCATTCCGGCTCGTGCTTGTCAGCGGAAATTGCACGAACAACCGACTCGTCAATACCCTTCTTCGCAGCCTCGCCTGCAGCATCCGAATCATGCCAACCGTAATTGTAATCGCCAAATTCAGCGACAATCTGCTCGTCTTTACGGATTTTCTCTTCGTTTACGCGAGCGCGATCTGCCACATACTGGCTCATCTCAACGTCTGCAGCTTTATTTTTTGCTGGATTATTGCCATCACTTGCTGCAACGCTTAGATCGCCAGTAACGCCAGTATCATTCATATTGCCAGCATCGCTCATATTGCTAGTATCGCTCATAAAGCCTGTAACACCTCCATACTTAACGCACACCTGCGCGCGGTACGTATTAATTGGCAAAAGCTGCTCCCCAAAGCGCTACTTTTGCACTCTCCCCACTCAATTATCACCTATCTAAGGTTACCGCGTAATGCGATTTCTTGGTATAGCCGTGTTACGTGCAAAACGTAATGTTTATCACAATCTAATAAAACATAAACGGCAGAAACTTTACGCGAGTGTAAAGAAAAGGTCGTTTACGCACCAAAAAACGGCAGAAACTTTACAGCGTAGTAAAGTTTCGGTCGGTTACGCGCCAAAAAGCGGCAAAAACTTTGCAGCGTTGTCAAGAAAAGGTCGTTTACGAATTAAAAAGCGGCAAAACTTAGGAAAACCAAGTCTTACCGCTTATTTCTATTTACTTAATTCTTACTTAAGTCCCACTTAAGCTTTACTTAAGCCTTACTTAAATCTTACTTAAGTCTACTTATCTTCCTTGCTATTTTGAGAAGCCTCTTGATGCTCAAGAGCAGCCGCAACCAAGCCAGCAAACAGTGGATGAGGCTTAGTTGGGCGAGATTTAAACTCTGGATGAGCTTGAGTTGCTACGTAGAATGGGTGAACTTCCTTTGGAAGCTCCACAAACTCAGTCAAATTACCATCTGGGCTTTGACCGCTAATACGCAAGCCGGCTTCACGCAAACGATCCTTATATGCCACGTTCACTTCATAACGGTGACGGTGACGCTCAGTAACATGCGTAGTGCCATAAAGCTCAGCAACAATAGAGCCTTCTTCAAGCGTTGCAGGGTAAGAGCCAAGTCGCATTGTGTGACCCATATCTCCCTTACCGGCCACAATATCCTTCTGCTCTTCCATAGTTGCGATTACTGGATCGCCACAATCCTTCTCGAACTCAGTGGAATTAGCATCCTCAAGTCCAAGCACGTGACGAGCGTATTCAATAACCATAGATTGCAAGCCAAGGCAAAGACCAAGCGTTGGCAAACCGTGCTCGCGAGCGTAACGAAGTGCGCCAATTTTACCTTCAATACCGCGAATTCCGAAGCCGCCTGGAATAACCATGCCATCCATTTGGTCAAGAGCCGCAGCCGCACCTTCTTGAGTTTCGCACTTGTCTGCAGCAACCCAGCGCACGTTTACCTTAGCCCAGTTTGCAAAACCGCCAGCCTTAATAGCTTCGGTAACAGAAAGGTACGCATCTGGCAAATCAATATACTTTCCAACGATTGCAATGTTCAGCTCATGCTTTGGATGATGCACGCGCTCAAGCAAATCTTCCCACTCGTTCCAATCAACATCGTGGAATGGAAGCTCAAGCTCACGAACAACGTAAGCGTCCAAACCCTCGTTGAACAAAATCTTCGGCACATCGTAAATGCTTGGAGCGTCGACGCAGTTCACAACGCCTTCAGCATCGACATCACACATAAGCGAAATCTTGTCTTTGATGCCTTGATTAAGCGGACGATCCGAACGCAAGACAAGCGCGTCTGGAGAAATGCCAAGAGAGCGAAGCATCATAACAGAATGCTGAGTTGGCTTAGTTTTCAATTCGTGAGCTGCAGCAATATAAGGCACCAAAGAAACGTGCACAAACATGCAGTTTTCAGGACCTAAATCGCGACGAACTTCGCGAGCTGCCTCCAAAAATGGCTGGGACTCAATATCGCCAACCGTTCCGCCAATTTCCGTAATAATAACGTCTACATCGTCGGAAGCTTGAGCGCGCATACGCGACTTGATTTCACCAGTAATATGCGGAATAACCTGCACGCACTGACCCAAATATTCGCCAGCGCGCTCCTTACGAAGCACAGACTGATAAATCTGACCAGTTGTAACATTCGCTTTCTGGCTTAAGAAAACATCGAGGAATCGCTCGTAATGACCAATATCGAGATCTGTCTCCGCTCCATCTTCCGTAACATAGACTTCACCATGCTGGAATGGGTTCATTGTACCCGGGTCAACGTTGATATAAGGATCGAGTTTTTGTTGTAATACATGCAATCCGCGACTGCGTAAAAGTCGGCCTAAAGATGATGCTGTAAGGCCTTTTCCGAGGGACGAAACTACGCCACCAGTGACAAAAATATGCTTTGTAATATGCTCCTGAGAGTTACCATGTTGTCTTCTAACCATGGAACTCCATAGTATCTTCGAGCCTCGACGCTGGGTGTTGATTCGCAAAAAATCGAACAAAATCAAACAAGATGCGCAACAGCTTCCAAAGCGAGCTTATAGCCGTACAATCCCATGCCTGTAATAGTGCCGGTTGCAACAGGACTAATTACGCTAATTTTACGAAAAGCATCGCGCGCAGCAGGATTAGAAATATGCACTTCCATTAACGGAACTCCAGCATCCAAAACCATGTGAGCCGCGTCCGCGAGCGCGTAACTGTAGTGCGTAAAAGCGGCAGGATTCATAACAACGGGCGTATGAGTATCGGCAGCTTCGTGCATCCAGTGAACCATTTGAGCTTCGTCGTCACTTTGGCGCACTTC
Source organism: Gardnerella leopoldii (assembly GCF_003293675.1). NCBI lineage: Bacteria > Bacillati > Actinomycetota > Actinomycetes > Bifidobacteriales > Bifidobacteriaceae > Gardnerella > Gardnerella leopoldii. The sequence continues at coordinate 157,723 of NZ_CP029984.1, read as the reverse complement.
TACTTCAAACCCAAGTTCCGCACCCCACTTTTCGCATTTCTCGCGCAAAATTTCAAAGTTCTCGCTACCGTACACGTCCGGCTGTCGCACGCCTAAACGACCTAAATTCGGCCCGTTTACAACAAGCACTTTTTTTGTATGCTGATTTTCCATTTTTACCTCGCAAGATTAATTAATTTTGCTTATAAACGCGCTCGAAAGCTTCTTTAACTGCTTCAATAGGCGGGTTGTCAAGATGAATAGGATTCGAAATACCATCCAAAATTACGAAACGTAGCATGTTGCCGCGCGCTTTTTTGTCGCGATGCATAAGGTTAAGCACGCACTCAAAAGCAGCATCCGCATCTTTTGCACACTGCCACGAAGTTGGCAATCCAAGCGAATCCAAAAGCGAACGATGATACGCAACGTCTCCCGCATCCAAATATCCTAAAATTTGCGCAAGCTCCGCCGCAAAAAGCATGCCAACAGCTACAGCGTTTCCATGACGCCAGCGGAAATGCTCAATCTGCTCAATCGCGTGGCCAAGCGTATGCCCGTAGTTCAAAAACTCGCGCAAACCCTGCTCTTTTAAATCGCTCGATACGTGATACACCTTTACTTTAACTGTGCGTTCAATAAGCTCCACGAGCAGTTCGTGAAGTTCGTTATTATTTTCTAAATCATCCCCATTAAATTCACGCAAAAGCTTCGCATTATTGGCATCGCTAAGAATCTTCAAAATTTCACCGTCGCGAATAAAACCAGATTTTGCAACCTCACCCAAGCCTTCAATAAGAATATCGTTTGGAAGAGTTGCAAGCGTAGAAGTATCTGCTAAAACGCCAGCTGGAGTGTAAAAGCTGCCGACTAGATTCTTTCCAGCATCCGTATTAATACCAGTTTTACCGCCCGTAGACGCGTCAACCATCGCAAGAAGCGAAGTAGGGCAGTTTACATAGCGAATTCCACGCATCCAAGTTGCAGCAACAAAGCCAGCGACATCCGTTGCTGCTCCCCCGCCTAAACCAACAATTGCATCCGAACGAGTAAAACCAGCTTCTGCCAAGTTAGCCCACAATCCGCTTGCAACTTTAATAGTTTTTCCAGCTTCTGCATCCGGAATTAGCATGTCGAAAACTTCGTAACCAGATTGGCGCAAAATAGTTCGAGCTTTGTCGCTATGACGCTGAACAGGTTGCGTGTGAACTAACGCCACTTTAACCGGCTTAGTTCCAAGCATTTGCGGCAGAAGTTGCATTGCACCGTCGCCAATTCGCACATCGTATGGTTCAATTCCCTCACCTGTTACGTGCACAATACGTTGCATAATCATATTCCTTAATTTTTCTGCAGCCATATACGGAGTCGAACCTTTTGTTTGCATGTGGATATTCGATACCGCCTTAAAAACAGGATCTCTCTGCTCAAATAATTCCATCCAACGCTTTTGCGCATCTTCTCCAGAAAACATAGGACGATTATTATTCCAGCTTGCGCGCTCAATAGCCTCTTTAGCATTTGCTTGCAAATACACAACGCGACCACCACTACGCATATACTCACGCAAAACTTTTTGAGTTTCTTCACGCATAGGCGCACCGCCACCAAGCGAAACTATTCCCTTTGTAGAATCTTCTGCAGATGTATCTCCTAAAATTGCCTCTCGCACTATGCGAGCTTCTATTTCACGAAAAGCATCCTGGCCATATTCCTCGAAATATTGCGGTATTGACATATCAATATCGCACTCGATCATGTCATCTGTATCATAAAAAGGCAGATTCATAAGATGCGCAACTTCACGGCCAACACGCGTTTTCCCAGCAGCAGGCATGCCAATAATAACAGCTAGCGGAAGTTTAGTGTTGCTCATTTCATATTCTCCGGCCAGGAAGCTACGTAAGACTCCACATTTCGGCGCGTTTCTTGCAAAGAATCTCCGCCGAATTTTTCCAAAGCATACTTAGCTAAAGTAAGCCTTACCATCGCTTCTGCAACTACAGAAGCAGCTGGCACAGCAGTGAAATCTGAGCGCTGATTAATAGCTTGAGCAGCTTCGCCAGTAAGCACATCCACTGTGCACAAAGCGCGTGGAATAGACGGAATTGGTTTCATTGCAGCGCGCACGCGAATAATTTCGCCGTTCGACATTCCGCCTTCAATTCCTCCAGCTCGATTAGTAAGACGCTTAATTTTCCCGTTTTCGCCTGTTACCATTTCGTCGTGCGCGGCCGATCCAGGGCGATCTGCCTCTGCAAAACCGTCGCCAATTTCCACGCCTTTAATAGCCTGAATTCCCATAATCGCGCTCGCGAGAGCTGCATCCAAGCGACGATCCGACTCAACGTATGTGCCAACTCCTGCAGGCATACCGTAAGCAAGCACTTCCACTACTCCACCGAGCGTATCTGCATTTGCTTTTGCTTCGTCGATGCGAGCCATCATTTTAGCTTCAGCATCTTTGTCGAGAGTGCGAACTGGAGAAGCATCCAGAGCGGCAACATCATCTGGTGTTGGTAAAGCTAAACTTTTGTTAGTGTATTCGCCGCCGATGCCGATAACATGCGCAACTGTGCGCACACCCAAAGCCTGCTGTAAAAACGCATCAGCAATAGCACCCAAAGCCACACGAGAAGCTGTTTCCCTAGCACTCGAACGCTCCAAAACTTCGCGAGCATCATTAAAACCGTACTTGCGCATGCCAGTTAAATCCGCATGACCTGGGCGAGGACGGCTCAAAGGAGCATTTCTGCCAACTTGCTCAACCTCGTGATCCAAAGGATCTGCACTCATTACTTCGGTCCACTTTGGCCACTCTGTATTCGCGATTTCTACAGCAATCGGAGAACCAAGCGTTACGCCGTGGCGAACTCCAGTTAAAAGACGCACTTTGTCTTGCTCAAACTTCATACGCGCTCCACGACCATAACCAAGGCGACGGCGAGCAAGTGCCGAAACTACATCGTTGCTAGTAATGTGCACGCCAGCCGGCAAACCTTCAATCATGGCTACTAACGCTTCACCGTGCGACTCCCCTGCCGTTTGCCATCTAAGCATGCCATTTCTCCATTCTCAAGTAATTTACGCGTCTAAATACTCTACTCTACTAACTACCAAGTATTGAGCTGGTTGTTATTGACAGCAATGCTGCGAGTATTGCAGATATTGCTTCTACTGGTACGAATGGTATTGATGCGTTGGTTGGAGAGCAGATTTTGCAGTAAATTTTCCATAGCAAAAGCCAAAGTAAGCCAACTGCTCCAACTAAAGCGAACCAGTAAATTAAGCAGTCAAAGCCGAATAATACCAAGGCTTGCGCAATCATTGACGCGCTCGTAACATCTCCGAAGCCAATAGCATTTTTTGCGGAAATTTTTCGCATACTCCAGTAAATTACAAAAATAATTACGCAAGAAATCCAGCCGAAAATAAGCACGCTAATATTTCTAAATAAAATAATCGAATATATGAGATTCGCAAAAGATTGAAAAATTCCTGCAATAACAACCCAAAGTCTTGGCACTACGCGACTTTTTATGTCTGTTGCGCAAACTGAAATTAAACATGTGAGCGTTGGTAGCACCGATAGTATCGTAATAATTAATTGCTTCATTAAAGCAGATTACGAAAACTTGCGAAACTGTTACAACCTCAACACATCTATGTGGTTAAAAGCTATATTTTTATTTAATATTTTAATTTCGCACCATTCAGTCGTGTGGATATCAGTGTGGTAGAGATTTGAGATTTTTCGCACTGAGCGCGGCGAACGTCAGAGCCGCAGGCTGCTGATTCGCCAAGCGAAGAAGAAAAATCGAAAAATCTCTGCGATAAAACGAGGTTATTAAAGATTAAACACGCAGAGTTTGGGGGATTTCTCTACGAGCAATAAAAGAGGACTGAGGAAGCAACATTCTTTAAAGAACAAAGCAGACACAAAAACCTCTAACAGCCAAAGCGACGAAGGACGGGAACTTGCGAGGAGAGAAATCCCCCAAAACTCGCGCCACAGCAAACAAAAATAAGCTTAGTTTAGTTGCCTTCGGGATTATTGCGCTTGTACTCGTCGCGGAATTTCAAAAAGTCGTCTTTGTTATCCGCAAACTTCGTTTCACCAGTCTTCAAATTCGTAGTGACGAAGTAAAGCCATGGACCATCTTGAGGCTTAATGGTTGCAAGCAACGCGCTGTCGCCAGCAATGCCAATAGGCGTAGGGGTCAAACCCTTATGAATACGTGTATTATACGGATTATTTGCATCGTCAAGCATTGCTTGCGTGAGTTTAATAGGTTTTACTCCTGCGCCGTAACCAACAGTAGAATCCATTCCTAACGGCATATCTTTTGCCAAACGGTTCAGTATTACGCGAATAACTTTGCCATAATATTCGCGATTATTCACTTCAGCTTCGGCAATAGACGCCATAATTAAGGCTTTTTCTCTATCTTTACCTTTAGGAATTCCAAGAGAATCAAGTTTTTCAATACGCTTTTTTACCATTGCGGAAAGAATAGCATCCGCACTTTTCATAGCTTTTACGTTATAAACTCCAGGCTCTAGCCAGCCTTCAACGCTACCGTTTGCTTCAGCAGGCAGAATTCCTGCGGCGCCATCAGCTAACGCAGCCTTGAATTTATCTAAACTTATTCCAGATAATGTTGAAGCTTTTTGCAAAACGTCTGCTGCGTGATCCCCTGCACGAACATCAAGGAATCCGCCTGCTTTTGTTTGATCTGAAAGAATATCAACTACATCAATAGCAGCCATATGTTTTTTCAGTGAGTAAACGCCAGGATACAAAATTTTATTATTTGCAGAAACAGCTGAAGTGAATGCAGCTTGCGATTTAACAACATTCGCTTTCACTAGTTTTTCAGCAACTGTAATAGCGCCTTCGCCAGTATCGACTGTAAACTCAACAGATCCATAACCAGGACCCGACCAATCTGCAACAGCTTCACTGTTCTGAGACAAACGCCACGCACGCACAGCACTGTATCCAACGTAACCAACAACACATAGCACGAACACAATCAATATAGCTAAAACTGCTTTTGCTCGACGTTTACGCTTCTTTGCAGCAAGACGCGCTTTTGCTCGTTTGCGAGATTTTCCTGACGAATCTGAACCGTTAGAAGTAGACGATGAAGGAGAATCATCATGCTCAGTCCATTGTGCATGATTGTCAAAGAACTCATCAAAACTATCGGACATTTGACACTCCTCTTCTACTTTCTAACTTTTGTTCATTTACTTTTACTAGTTTTGTTGCGCATATTTTGAATCGAGAGCAGACTGCAAAATCAACACTGCCGACTGCTGATCCACCATTGGGCGATGCTTTTTAGTAGAAAGATCTGCTTGCAAAAGCTGACGATGAGCACTTACTGTTGTCAAACGCTCATCTTTCCAAACTACTTCTGGCATATAATCCAATGCCCAATCTTTTTCATCATGCAATATTTGCATGCGTTTTATTAGATTCTTCCCCCAGCGCAGAGCTTTTTTAGCAGATTTTCCTTCAGTGCCATCGAGTTGCAAAGGCAAGCCTATAACAACTTTTTCTACATTGTTATCTTCAATAACTTCAAGCACTTCATCTATAGCACGGAAGGAATCTCCAAACACTTGCACATTACCAATAGGATGTGCAAAGGTGAGACCAGGGTCGGAAAGTGCAAGTCCGACCCTTGCGTCACCTAAATCAATACCTAACCACACCATATTTCGTGTTGCTTTTGGTATGATTCGTAAATTTTTAAGCTGTAAGACACGCACTAGGCGAGCTTAGCTACTTCTGATTTCGCAGCTTCGAGAGCTTCATCAATCTTAGAAGCGTCTGTACCACCGCCCTGAGCGAAGTCTGGCTTGCCGCCACCGCCGCCACCAAGCACCTTGGAAGCAGTACGCACCAAGTCGCCAGCCTTAGCACCAAGACCGCGAGCAGCTTCGTTTGTAGCGACTGCGATCATTGGACGATCGTCCTCATTAACACCAGCAAGTGCAACAACCACTGGAGCATCTTCACCTAAACGAGCGCGAATATCTAGAACTGTCTTACGCAAAGCATCGAATGAGCCAAAGTTGCCAACATTCTTAAGAGCCAACTTAACTTTTTCGTTACTATTCTTTGCTTCATCAACTAATGTTGGTACAGCTTCATTTAATTGAGCTTCGTAAACAGATGCAAGCTTACGATCAGAATCCTTCATCTTGTTAAGCAAAGATTCCAAACGTTCAGCTAACTCGTCTGGACGAGCGTTAACCATGTCTGCTAATTGCGCAACCAAAGTGTGTTCACGAGCGCCATACTCGTACGCAGCTTCACCGCAAAGAGCGTCGATTCTGCGCACACCAGAGCCAATAGAAGACTCGGAAAGAATAGTTACCATACCAATCTTTCCAGTGCTCTTAGCGTGAGTACCGCCACAAAGCTCACGGCTCCAACCGTCGCCGATTTCAACAACGCGCACAACATCGCCGTACTTTTCGCCGAACAAGTGCATTGCTCCAAGCTTAAAAGCGTCGTCGATTGGCATTTCCTTAGGAACTACCTGCAAATCGTCACGAATACGCTCATTTACGCGAGCTTCAACGCGAGAAAGCGCATCCTTATCGACAGCCTTTGGCCACTGGAAGTCGAAACGCAAACGATCTGGATCAACTACAGAACCACGCTGAGTAGCCTGTGGACCAAGCTCTTCGCGCAAAGCCTTGTGAAGAGTGTGAGTAGCGGTGTGAGAACGCGCCAACGCAGCCCTGCGAACCTGATCAATATTCGTGTTTACAGGAGAACCAACGCTCAAAGTACCTTCAGTAAGTCGGCAGCTGTGAACAATCAAATCCTTGATTGGACGCTGAACATCGTCGACTTCCAAAATTGCGCCGTCGTCGGAAATAATCTCACCTTGATCTGCAATCTGACCGCCGCGCTCAGCATAGAATGGCGTGCGATCGAGAATAATCTCAACGTTTGCAGGAGCTGTGACGCTTTTAACAGAACCCTTGCCTGCTTCAACAATTGCCAAAACGTTTGAACGACTTGAGAAGTCGGTGTAACCGAGGAAGTCGATTGGCTTTTCGAGCGACTTCTTAATATCGTCGTAAACGCTAACGTCCACATTGTGACGCTTCTTCAAAGCGTCAGCGCGAGCGCGACCTTTCTGCTCGCTCATAAGATCGCGGAACTTAGCTTCGTCGACCTTAACACCCTGCTCGGCTGCCATCTCAAGAGTAAGCTCAATTGGGAAGCCGTAAGTATCGTGCAAAGTAAACGCGTCAGAGCCGCCAACCATAGGGTCATCCTTGTGCTCTTTCTTAGCTTTTTCAACAGCCAAGTCGAGAATAGTTGTGCCCTTTTCAAGAGTGCGACGGAAAGCGTCCTCTTCACCGTAAGCCGCTTCGCTAACCTCGTGGAAAGTATCGTTAAGCTCTGGATAGCTTGGCTCCATAGCAGACTTAGAAACTGGGAACAAGGTTGGTAAAACTGGATCTTGCACACCAAGCATACGCATTGCGCGAACAGTTCTGCGAAGAAGACGACGAAGCACATAGCCGCGGCCAACATTACTTGGGCGCACGCCATCACTCATAATCATCAAAGCGGAACGCACGTGATCTGCTACAACGCGGAAACGCACGTCAGCATCATTATTATCGCCGTACTTTACGCCGCTAAGCTTTTCTGCAGCTTCAATAACTGGGTAAACTTCGTCAGTTTCGTAAATATTTTCCTTACCTTGCATAAGGTAAGCCAAACGCTCCAAACCAGCGCCAGTATCAATATTCTTTTGATCGAGTTCGCCAGCAATATGCAAATCAGTCTTAGATTTGACGTTATCTACCTGGTAATTTTCGAAAACCAAATCCCAAATCTCAATAAAGCGAGATTCGTCAGCAGCTGGGCCTCCGTCGCGACCATACTTAGGACCGCGATCCACGTAGATTTCGGAGCATGGGCCGCCAGGACCAGGACCGCCGGTAGTCCAGAAGTTATCTTCCATACCGAAAACTTGCATATGCTCTGGGTCGAAGCCTTCGTTCTTCCAAATTGCGCGGGCTTCATCGTCGTCAGTATAAGTAGTAACCCAAAGCTTTTCAGGGTCAAAACCGTAGCCGCCCTTATCTTGAGGACTAGTTAAAAGCTCCCAAGCGTAGTGAATAGCTTCTTCCTTAAAATAATCGCCAAACGAGAAGTTACCAACCATCTGGAAGAAGGTGCCGTGACGAGTAGTCTTACCAACTTCGTCAATATCTAGAGTGCGAACGCACTTCTGATTCGAAGCCATACGACGCGAAGGAGGCGTCTGCTCTCCGAGCAAGTAAGGAATAAACGGCACCATGCCTGCGATAGTAAATAACGTAGTTGGGTTCGGCGAAATAAGAGAAGCCGAAGGAACAACCATATGACCATTCTTAGCAAAATAGTCAAGATAACGCTTTGCAATTTCTGCTGTGCGCATACGTACGAACTCCTTGTGTAATTTTTAGCAAGACCCACGCAAACCGTCACAAATAACTGTCATAAACAAAAGCCACATGCAACGCTCACACGAAATCGTGCCGCATGACGCACGACGCAATCATGCAAACATTCAATATAGTACTTCAATACTTAACTTAACTTAACTAAACTTAGCAAAGTAACGAAATTATGAAAAACTCGTTTTTTATTTAAAATTCCCTATTTCTACGATTAGCATAACGAGAATTAAGCTCAGCTTCATGCTCTTTACGGCTAGTATTGAAATCTTTAAACAATCCCATTACTGTGCGCAATGTGATATTTTTCGGTTCCTCATCAAATATAAAACGACTAGCAGAAGACGGCATTTTTGCTTTAACATATGCACGAGCCTTCGTAACTGTAAGAACACCAATTACAATGCCAACAAACATCCAAAATAAACGCTTGAACATTACTCCCCCCTGCTTGCATTATTAGTTGCATTCTTGTCAGAGGATTCTTTTGAAGCGTTACGATTGGCACTATTCTTGTCTGTTGGCACAGTCGGCTTATTGAAGAAAGAAGAAACAGTATCTTTTAGAGCGTAACCGGCAGCTGCAATTTTTACGAGCGGTTTTCCAAGGAAAGCACCATACAAATCTGTTAGAGCACTAATATTTGTAACGGTTGTGCGAGTAGCTCCTGAAACAGCGTTTACGTCGTCAAGAGTCTTATTAACTTGCTTAATAGTTGTAACAGACTCATCGATTGCCGGCATCGCATGCTCACCCGACTCTTTAATTGTTTTCGCAATCTGATCAAACAATCTGCCTAATCTGATTAACGGATAAATCAAAAAGCCAGAAAGCACGGCAAACGCAATCGCAGCAATAAGAGCAGCTATGTCTCCAACGCTCATCGTAACCTCTTTCTATACCATTTTGCCTAAGATTTCGCAGTATCAAAAGCCATACAACAGCAAATCAAACTACGTATTAAAACCCTTCGCAATGACTTAAGATTAACGAACGGTAAAGACGCATATAACAAAGTTAAACAGTAGAATCTACTCGTTATAGCCTCGAATAGTAATGGCATTATCAATAGGTTTGGTAGTGTCAAAATCAAGTCTGGTTACGCTTCCGTTTTGAGGACGTTCGCTTAAATCGTAGCCTGCAGGCGCAAAACGGTGCATAAGACTTAGCAGAGTGTTGCCATGCGAAATTTGCAAAATATTATCTCCATCGTTAAGCAAAGAATTTGAAGCAATTAACGCAAAACCTTCTTCTACGCGAGTCCAATATTCGATATCTGATTCGGCATCGTGAAAAGGATCCGCTTCTTTAAGCATGTCACGCGTGGCTGCAAGCCCAAATTTTTCAACGATTTCGTTATAAGTGTGCGCTCCGTGAGGCGCTCCTGCAGCCCACCAAGCCATTTGCATATCTTGACCTTCAAAATAGCCGTAGCATTGCTCGCGAAAATGCATATCGCTTATAAGCGTCGGGCGCACGTTACCGGCAGCTTCATTTGCATCGAGAATACGTTGTGCTGTGATTTGCGCGCGAGTAGTATCCGAACAGTAAGCTGCAGCAAAAGCAATATTTTCTAGCTTTTTTGCAGCCGTGTCCGCATCTTTCAAACCTTTTTCAGTAAGCGGAGAATTTGACCAGCCTTGCAGTCGATTATAGCGATTAAATAGCGTCTGTCCGTGACGCACTAAATAAAGATGCAGCAACATAGCTCCATTATTGCACTAAGCGGTACATAACTGTCGAAAACACCAAACCATTTGGTGAAATAAACAAAATTCGCAACGAAACTGTCGAAAACACCAAACCAACCGATGAAATCGACAAAAACGCATTGACCCCTGCCACGCGAACGCGCAACAGGGGTCAAGCGGTATGTCCTTAAGAATTAAATCGGCGAATTAACGAGCGTAGTATTCGACGACGTACTGAATGTTGACTTCAACTGGAATCTGATCGACTTCCGGCTTACGAGTCAAAGTAGCCTTCAAAGAGGCAAGATTCACATCGAGGTAACCAGGAACTGCTGGCAAAACGTCGCGATGAACGCCTTCTGCAGCCATCTGGAATGGAACCATGGTCTGGCTCTTGGCACGAACCTGAATGGTCTGACCTGGCTTCACACGGTAAGATGGGCGATCAACAAGATTGCCATCAACCAAAATATGACGATGTACAACAAACTGACGAGCCTGGGCGGTGGTGCGAGCAAAGCCTGCGCGCAAAACCAAAGCATCAAGACGAGTTTCCAAATCGGTGAGCATTGCGTCACCGGTCTGGCCTGCAGTGTGCGTACCCTTCTCGTAAGCAGCACGAAGCTGCTTCTCGGAGATACCGTACTGAGCGCGAAGACGCTGCTTCTCGCGAAGACGTACTGCGTAATCGGACTCGGTGCGACGACGAGTGCGACCGTGCTCACCTGGAGCATATGGACGCTTCTCGAAGATACGCTGAGCCTTTGGGGTCAAAGCGATGCCGAGGGCGCGAGAAAGACGCACCTGACGGCGAGAACGCTGAATATTAGTCATAACTAATCCTTTAATTCTGTCGTTATCTGAACGGAACGTGAACCAAGTTTTTAGTCGATTGCAAAATCGCCTAAAAATTACTCACGCTGAGCCGGCCTCTCCAGTGCTTCTTCGTGCTAACACACGAACGTGCAAGTATTAAAACGTTGAAATAACGCCATAACTACCGCGCGCCGACCCACTGATGGGCTAAGGCTCCAGATGATGCTTACACAAAATAGGCATCGTTTCTGATTCTACACACCCGTAAGAATAATTGTTGATATTTTCGTACTGAGCGCGAAACTCACGTTGTAAGTTCCCCGGCAAATGTTCCACAAACCAGCCAAAACGCTCGCGCGAGTAACGCGCTCGCTTGCGAAACTCGCGTTGGAAGTCCACTGGACTTCCAACTTTAGCGAGTTTCCGGATTGAAGTGCCTTCGCGCGCTACGCTTCAAGCGCTCCGGCAAGTCAATCCGCAATCCATTGTGTATGTGCGATCCGCACAGCGAGCAGCCTCAACATCGTGAGTTACCATGAGCACTGCCACACCATTTTTTGCAGCCTCGCGCAACATTTTCACCACTATGCGAGTATGCTCTAAATCCAAATCGCCAGTAGGCTCGTCAAGAATAAGAAGCTTCGGATTGTTTATCAGCGCGCGCACAATCATTACGCGACGCATTTCACCACCCGAAAGCTCACTTGGGTAGCACCACAGTAAATCTTCAATATGCAATTGCTTGCAAAGTTCTAACGCGCGAGTCTCGTTTGAATCTTCGCTTACTTCAGACTTACTTTCAGCAGACTTACTTTCAGCAGACTTACTTACTTCACAAGCATTAGCTGCAATTTGCACAGGTAAAAGTATGTTGTCATGCACAGTAAGATTTTGCAAAAGCGTCTGCGATTGCGTCACAAAACCTATATCACATGCGCGCAAACGAGACATCTTGACATCACTAAAAGTGCGTTCAGAAATCTCTTCGCCGCAAACTTTTACACTTCCATGCGTTGGCTTCAATAACCCAGCAATCAAATTTAGTAAAGTAGATTTTCCGTTACCTGACTTTCCAACGATTGCCACAAAATCGCCGCTATTTAGCGCAAAACTCACGTTATTTACTGCAAAAAATTTGTGCTTTCTGCGCATAAATTCGCGAGTTACACGAGTAAGTTCAACAACAGGTAAACTATCAAACTCATTACTTGGCAGTTTTTGACTCTTATCTTCCATACTTACTCACCTGACCTAAGTGTCAAATACGTTTCGCGCATAGCAATACGCAATGTAGTAAGCGCTGAAGCTACAACAACTGCAACAAGCGCAAGTAGCACAGACGCTAACATAAGCACTGCTACTGGTAGAGCAGTCACTTCCAAATACGGAAGCTGCAATTGTTCAGAAATAAGAGAACTGTAAGGGAACAATATAAGACTTGCAGACGCAACACCCAATACGCCACCAACTAAGCCAAGTATCGTAGATTCTCTAACTACAACACCTAAAAGCATATTTCTTGTTGTGCCAAGTATGCGAAGAGAAGCAAACTCTTTTTTACGCTCGTTTACAGATGTTGAAAACACTGCAACTAAAACTAGCAATCCAACTAGCCAGCACGCAGCAATTATAAAAGTCAACGTGCGAGTAAAAACACCAAGATTAGCTTGCGTAGTTGCTGTAATTCCGCCCGGAAAAACTATGCCAATGCTTGAAAGACCAGTTGTTTTGCGGATATTTTTTGCAACTTCTTTCGCGCTGTAACCTTTTTGTACTTTTACAAGAACTGCAGAAACTGCTTTTTTGGCATATTCCTTTGGAATAGCGGTATGCCCTACTTTCGTCGAATACTCAACTACTTGCGGCACACTTTCGCGTCGCACAAACACTGAATTATCAATGCTTGTGCCGGTTTTTGCAAGCTGCGCAGCTACAGGCCATTGGTGTCCAAAAAGACGAACAGTATTCATGTAAGACACGATTACATTTGCGCCAGCAATCATCTCGCCTTTTTGCAACTTCTGCTTATGTTGAGAATAAATCCAAGGACCTATAACAAAATCAGAATCGGGATCAAAACCAATAATTTGTAATTTTTCAGCGCAACATCCTGCAGAAAGCGAAGAAATATACGTTTGTGCACTCGCCTTTTGCACACCCGGAGAGCGTCTTACTAAATTCTCAATATTGTTAGTGAAATAAAAAGTGCTTGAACCACTGTTTGTAAGCAGCGCTTCTGCTTTAGTATGCGTACCTTGAGGGATAACCATAATATCGGCTCCCATGCGTTCTCGCATACTGTTCAAGCCGCGTTCAAGATTCATAGAAATCAGCGAGCCGCCGAAAAATATTGCAGACAAGCACGCAGATACAACAATAAGTGCAGCCGTGCGCAATGGCTTGCGTTTAAGATTTTCCAGCGGCAATCGCTTTAGCGTAATAGTGCGCATAATTTTGCTTTGTTAAGCTTTTCGAACTATTTGAACTATTAATTTTCTTTATTATCCAAATACACGGAAACAGCTGCGAACACTAATGCGAGCACAGACAGAACAATCAGTGTTGGACGCATAACCGATGCACAGTGCATCATTGGGCTCTTGCACACGCCAATAAGGAATGTTGTAACAGCGAGCATAAGCAAAGCGTTCACAACTACAGCAATATTTAAACCAATGCGAACATTTTCTTTAACAAATAGCGCAATAATTCCAAGTACTGCAATAACTAAACCAATTCCAATAGCTGCACGACCTGTGTAGTAGCATGCCATAGGTTGCATCATCATATGCATTTTGTGCATGCCTCCGGTTGAGCATGGCTTTGCAAACGTCAATGGTGCAACGGCAATAAGCAGGCCGAAAATAATTGCAGGAATTGATGCGAATAATTTGTTTTTCATAATTTATACCTCATGAAATGTATGTTTTTATTTTTTAGTGTCACATTTTCGTTAATGCAACACGCTTCTCAGCGCTCACACCAGCAAACGCCACGTCCTTGTTAAAAATTTATCTTACATTAAAGTGCATAAATAAAAGATTTTACAATTTTTCGATTGGTGCAACTCTAAGCATTAGTCGCTTTACTCCATCGGAGCCGAAATCGACTGTAATAATTGAGTTTCTGCCCTTATCTTGCGTTGCTAACACGGTTCCTAAGCCGTAAGTATCGTGAGTAATTTTGTCGCCAACTTGGAAGTCTTGAATATTTAGATGATTGTCTTTATTCATAACTGCAGAAGTTGAACCAACTTTTGTTGCGCTTGTTGAAGTCGCAGTTTTTGCAGTAACTTTGCGCGTTTTTACTGCACTTGACTTAGACCAATTCGATTTAGAATAAGACGAGCCATAAGACGAGCCATAAGAAGATCCGTAAGACTTGCTATAAGACTTTCCGTAAGAAGAGCCGTAAGACTTAGAGCCATACGATTTATTTCTTCCGTAAGACTTAGAGCCATGCGACTTTTCAGAACCGTAACTGCTTCCACCATAAGTTGTTTTTTCACTAAACGCATCGCTATAATCGTCATCCCAGCCACCGAAATCACTATCAAAATCGCTATCGAAATCATCGCCGCGCCTAGACGAAGCGCCCCAACGCTCAACATCAGACTCTCTGCGCTTCCAATCAATCAAATTATCTGGAATCTCATCCAAAAACTGGCTTGGAAGCATATCTTGAGCCTGCCCCCATTGCGCACGAACAGCAGCACGAGTAACATACAAACGCTGCTTAGCTCGAGTAATACCAACATAAGCAAGACGACGCTCCTCGCAAAGCTCGCCATCGTCTTCCAAAGCGCGAGAATGCGGAAAAGTTCCCTGCTCCATGCCAGTTAGGAACACAACCGGATACTCCAAGCCCTTAGCTGTGTGAAGCGTCATCAACGTAACTTTACCAGTGTCCTCATTTTCATCCGGCAATTGATCCGAATCAGCCACAAGCGCCGTCGTTTCAAGGAATCCAGCAACACTAGCATCCGGCGTATTCTGCTCATACTCAGCTGCAACCGACTGCAATTGCGACAAATTATCCACGCGAGCGGCATCTTGAGGATCTTCAGAACGTTGCAAATCCTCCAGCAAACCACTGTCGTTCAGTATGCTGTCAATAACTTTAGAAGGTTTCGAGTCATCGTTTTGCATACAAGTAATTAAATTGTGCATAAGCTCGCGGAACTCTTTAAGCTTGGTTGCGGTGCGAGTTGGCATGCCTTCGATTGACTCCAAATGTTCCAAAGCTTGCCAGAAGCTAACTCCTTGTGTTTGAGCGTAAAGCGTTAGCAAAGCCTCCGCACGCGCTCCAAGCCCACGCTTAGGCACATTCAAAATTCGGCGCATATTCACATCGTCATCTGGGTTTGCCATAGATTGCAAGTATGCGAGCGCATCTTTTACTTCGCGACGCTCGTAAAACTTCGTGCCGCCAACAAGTTGATACGGAAGACCTGCTTTAACGAGCGCATCTTCCAGCGAACGAGACTGTGCATTAGCGCGATACATAATCGCCATATCCGAATAAGCAACACCCTCCTCACCTGCTAATCGCGCTATTTCTTGCGCAACCCAAGCTGCTTCCTGTTGAGCACTGTCTGCTGCATAACCAGTAATTGGAGCACCCTTACCTAATGCCGTCCACAATTTTTTAGGCTTTCGTCCTTGATTATGCGAAATAACTGCGTTTGCAGCATCCAAAATAGTTTGCGTAGAGCGATAATTTTGCTCAAGCATAATAGTTGTAGCGTTTGGAAAATCTTTTTCAAAGTCTTGAATATTGCGAATATCTGCTCCGCGAAAAGCGTAAATCGACTGGTCGGAGTCGCCTACAACTGTGATTGATGCAGGAGTGCTATTTTGCTGAGATGCATTTGCGTTATTTTGCTTTACATACGCACTATTTTGTTTTACATCCACTCCTGCAAGCTCGCGAATAAGCTCGTATTGAGCGTGATTCGTATCCTGGTACTCGTCTACGAGAATATAGCGGAACTTATGACGGTAATATTGCGCAGCTTCTGGTACTTCGCGCATGAGTTGCACAGTTCGCATAATTAAATCGTCAAAATCAACCGCATTTGCTTGAGATAAACGATGCTGATATTCCGCATAAATAGTTGCGTAAACGGCTTCAGAATTGCCAGCGTGCGCAATTTGTTGACCTGCAACACCCGGCTTGTAATCGTTAGCATACATGTCTAGTTGCTCACGCCAAGTGATTAAACTATTTTTGCAATCCGAAATCTTGCCCAAAATGCTGCGTGGCGTAAAACGCTTAATATCAACGTTAAGCTCTGTTGCAATAATTTTTACTAATCGCTCGCAATCGGAAGTATCGTAAATAGAAAAGCCTGATTTTAAGCCAATATACTGTCCTGATCTGCGAAGTATTTTCACACATGCAGAATGGAACGTCGAAACCCACATAGTATTTGCTTCGCTGCCAATAAGATTGCTTAAACGTTCACGCATTTCGGCAGCTGCTTTGTTTGTAAAAGTGATAGCAAGAATTTGGCTTGACCAGGCACCTTTTTGGCTTAATATCCAAGCTATTCTTCGCGTAAGAACTCGCGTTTTGCCACTTCCAGCTCCTGCTCCAATAAGCAGTGCCGGTCCGTCGTATTGGACTGCTTGAGATTGTTGCGGATTTAAGCCGTCGAGTAGTTTTTGCGCGTCAACTGCAACTCTAGAATGTGCAGAATTTTGGGAATATTCTTGAGATTCTTGAGGAGGCACTGATTCTTGATCAGACGCATATTCTTGCTGCGTAAAATCAGGCTCTTTAGCGTAAGCGTCAGCATACTCGTCGTAACTGTAGTTGGCATAATCATTCGCATCCGCAACATTCTCGTAAAAATGATTGTCAGAATCGAACGAATCAACTGGATTCCCCAACAAATCACTTACATATCCATAATCGCTATCTTTTGCACTCATATTTGCATTCATACTTGCGCCCATACTTACGCTCATACTTGTACTCCATTGATGCTGCCAATTACCTACGTTTTAGCTTCAGCAATAAAACGCCCCCACGTTTTAATTGCGCACGTATCTAATCAGGTTTACCACATGCTGCAGTCGTTTTTACTCGTATTGTGTCACGAACGTGGGTATGCTTGAGCGTACTGCAAGTAATTGTTCGTAAGAAGGGGCGCATCGTGCAAGAATTGGAAGAACGCATTCTCCAAGATGGTATCGTAAAACCAGGCAATGTATTAAAAGTAGACGCTTTTTTGAACCACCAGTGCGATGTGAATTTATTTGATCATATGGGAGCCGCTTGGGCTGAGCATTTCCGCGACGCAAATATTACTAAGATTCTTACGATTGAGGCTTCTGGTATTGGAATCGCATGTGTTGCAGCACGCCATTTTGGTGGAGTTCCTGTGGTTTTTGCAAAGAAAGCTCAGTCAATTAATCTCGATGGCGACCAATACGTATCTACGGTATTTTCTTTTACAAAGCAGCGCGAGTTTCCGGTGATTGTGTCACGTAAGTATTTAAGTGCGGAAGATCGCGTGCTTATTTTGGATGATTTTTTGGCGAACGGCAAAGCTCTACAAGGATTAATCGACATTTGCAATCATGCTGGAGCTAGCGTTGCAGGCATTGGAATCGCTATCGAAAAGGGCTTCCAAGGTGGTGGAGATGCGCTTCGTGAAGCCGGATATGATTTGGATTCGCTGGCGATTGTTGACGCGATGGATCCTGTTGATGGGTCGATTTCGTTCCGTAAGTAGCGCTCCGACCTGCTTTCGCGCTTAGAACGTAGCACGCGAAAGCAATTCGGAGCGTGAGCTTGCACGGAAAGTCCAGTGGACTTTCCGTGCAAGCTCAGCCGAACGGCGATTAGCCGTGAGGACAGCGCTCCGCTCTTGCTTGCCGTGGCGCGAGTTTGGGGGATTTCTCTCCTCGCGCGTCCCGTCCTTCAGTCGCCTTGACTGTTAAAGGCGTTTATTGTGTTCGCCTTTCTTTAAAGAATGTTGCTCCATCAGTCCTCTTTTAGCGCTCGTAGAGAAATCCCCCAAACTCTGCGTGCTAACCATTAATAACCTCGTTTTATCGCAGAGATTTTTCGATTTTTCTTCTTCCCTTGGCGAATCAGCAGCCTGCGGCTCTGACGTTCGCCGCGCTCAGTGCGAAAAATCTCAAATCTCACCGCACGAATATTTGTTCCGACCAAGCAACACCCACCCTTCACTACTAGTAAAACCGCTAGTGTTTTGTGGTGTGGTAGGAGTGCCTGGTGTAGTGTGTGCAGCAGCGCAAAGCTAGTGTTCTTTAAGCAATAAATACTCAACGTCTGCAGAGCAATACTGTTAAAGTTCACTAAGCAACAAATAATCGCTGTTAGCAAAGCATTACTGCAAAGCTACAGACGCAACGTCTGCAGAGCACAGGCGCAAAGCTACAAAACCACTTTTCGCAGAAGCACTGGCGCAAAGCTTCAGGAGGTTTGGGAAAATACGACCCTTAATTTACACGAGCGCAAAGTTTATGCCAGATTCAGGCGCGTAGCCGACCATTACTTTACACGACTGTAAAGTTTCTGCCGCTATTTGGCGAGCAAACGACCGTTACTTTACAACGCTGTAAAATTTATGCCGCTTTCAGGCGCGTAGCCGACCGAAACTTCACACCGCTGTAAAGTTTATGTCGGATTCGGGTGAGCGAACTCACTGAAGCACGTTTAATTGTGAAGGAAACGAGAAAAATTTTTCGCAAATGGTAATTTTGTCGAAAAATACGATAAAGTAGTCCGGTTGGTATACTTCAACACGTATTGCAACAAACAATTGATTAGGTGGCTAAACATATGACTGATGTGGTGATTGCAAGCGCTGTACGTACGCCTATTGGCAAATTCGGCGGCAGCTTATCTTCGCTTTCCTCAGTTGATTTAGGAACAATCGCAGCAAAAGCAGCAATAGAACGCGCTGGAATTAGCTCACACGACGTGGATCAAGCTATTTTTGGAAACGTATTACAAGCAGGCAGCGGACAAAACGTTGCTCGCCAAATTGCGTTAAAAGCAGGCTTAGATACTTCTAGCTGCGCAATGACAATTAACGAAGTATGCGGATCCGGTTTAAAAGCAGTGCGTTTAGCACAATCCGCAATCGTTATGGGAGATGCGCAAGTTGTTGTTGCAGGCGGCACTGAAAGCATGAGCAACGTACCGTTTTACGCAACTAATTCGCGATTTAGCGGACACAAATACGGGAATTTTGCGCTTATTGACGGTTTGCAACGAGACGGCTTAAACGACGCTTTTACTGGCGACGCAATGGGCGTTACTGCAGAAAATGTTGCAGCAAAATTTGGTATCACTCGCGAAGCACAAGATATTTTTGCACTTAAATCTCACCAAAAAGCTGTTGCCGCTATTAAACGAGGCGATTTTGCTTCTGAAATTGTGCCAGTAACGCTTGCAAACGGAACTGTTATAACTCAAGACGAGCATCCTCGCGAAGATACGTCTTTAGAGCAGTTGTCGAAATTGCGCACGCTTTTTAAAGCATCGGAAGAAACTTCGGGCGCGACTTGCGAAGTTGGCAAGAACGAAATTAGCGAGAACGAAGTTTGCAAGCACGAAGTTTGCAAGCACGAATCGACTGTAACTGCCGGAAACGCAAGCGGAATTAACGACGGAGCTGCAGCTCTAGTGCTTATGAGCAAAGATTACGCGCAAGCGCACGGAATTGAATATCTTGCGCAAATTGTGGGATTCGCAGAAGGCGGAATCGACCCAGATTTAATGGGATATGCTCCAAAACATGTGATGGAACGCATGCTAAATGCGACCGGTAGCAGCGTTGACAACATTGACTTATTCGAAATAAACGAAGCGTTTGCAGCGCAAAGCATTGCCGTTTCGGAGCAACTTCATATTGACGAGTCAAAACTAAACGTACGCGGTGGAGCAATTGCACTCGGTCATCCGCTGGGCGCTAGCGGAGCTAGGATTTTGACGACGCTTATATACGCTTTGCGAGATAGCAATAAGTTAAATGGAGTTGCTGCGCTGTGCGTCGGCGGCGGAATCGGCGTTTCTATGCAAATTAGAATGCGAAACAATCAAGCCAAAATGTAAAACAATAAAGTCAGACTGCAAAACAACTAAGTCAGAATGCGAAGCGATCAGAAGCATTCGTAGTCTACAAATCATGAGGTGATTTCGATGACTGCTTTTCGCGAATTAAGCGTGGAAAATCGCATAAAAACCTTGCAAAATGAGGGCGCAATTAACGATGCTGATGCAACATTTTTGCTTAAACAGTTTGCGGAAAGTTCTGATACTACAATTCCTGCAGACGTTGCAAATCATATGATTGAGCATCAAATTGGAAAGTATACGCTGCCGGTTGGCGTTGTGCGTGGGCTGATTGTGAACGGCGAAATGCGGGACGTGCTGGTTGCAACCGAGGAGCCGTCCGTGATTGCAGCTGCGTGCAATGGGGCGCGAATTGCTGCGGGGACTGGCGCTGGATTTGACGCGGGGACTGACGTTGGATTTGACGCGGCGACTGACGTTGGATACGGAATTATTGCGCGTTCCCCACAATACGTGACTACAGCGCAAATAGCTTTTGAGGACGCAGACGGGAGCGTGGCGGCGCGCTTGCGCAGAATCGTTGAAGATAAAGAAAAGGTTGCAGAACTGTTGCGCATTGCAAACGAGTCACACCCATCAATGAGTAAAAGGGGTGGCGGCGCGCGAAAATGCCGCGCTTCAGCTTTGCACGGCTTCGCAAAGCTCGAGATTGACGTAGACACATGCGACGCAATGGGCGCCAACACAGTAAACACTATGGGCGAAGCCGTCAAAGCCCAGCTGGAGAGCTGGCTCGGTGTGCAGGCGCTAGTGGCAATACTCACAAACACCAGCCGCGTTGCCACCACAGCAGAAGTGCATATACCGGTTGAAGCACTGGCATCCAGGCGGCTGGAAGACTCTGAGCGAGAGAGCGAAGGAAAACGCCTTGCGCGCCGAATCGCGGCATTGAGCGCGCTTGCCGCCAGCGACCCTGCGCGCGCCGCCACGCACAACAAAGGAATCCTAAACGGAATCGCAGGAGCCGCGCTCGCGTCAGGAAATGATACGCGAGCGCTAGAATCGGCAGCACACGCGTGGGCGGCGCGCTCCGGTCGCTACCTACCACTGTCAAAGTGGAACACCGAAACTTTAAACGGAAAAACCATACTCCATGGCAGTATTGAAATTCCGCTACAGATCGGCATTGTTGGCGGCTCAATCTCATCGCTTCCAATGGCAAAACTCGCGATCAAAATCGGTAATTACAAAAACGCAAACGACTTTAGAAACACGCTTGCCGCGCTCGGTTTGGTGCAAAATCTTGCAGCTCTTCGCGCACTAGCAGGCCCTGGAATTCAAGCAGGTCATATGGCATTACAGTCTTCAAACCTAGCAATTGCAGCAGGTGCCAAAGGTGCGGAAATCACGGAAATCGCGCATGATATTTTGCAACTTAGCCCTGCAGAAAGAACTACAGAAAAAGTTACGCAATTACTTCAAAAGTTACGAGAATCAAGTAAAAATTAAGAAAAATTAAGAAAAATTTAGGAATTTTAGGACAAATGAACACACAAAATACCGAAACATCAGCAACCACAACCTCCGCAACCACTCCCCTTGCCGTCGGCATCGACCGCATCTCCTTCGCAACGCCGCACTATTACCTAAACCTCGAAGAACTGGCGGAACACCGCGGAATCGACCCTAACAAATTCACAATCGGAATCGGTCAAAGCGAACAATCTGTGCCACCAAATCACCAAGACATCGTCACTCTCGCCGCGCAAGCTGCGCTCCCACTGCTACCCCACATCGATAGCAATCGACTCAAAATGCTAATCGTCGGCACAGAAAGCGGCGTCGACGCAAGTAAATCGAGTGCTCTGTACGTTCAAAATCTGCTAAAACTCACGCCGTGGGTGCGCTCTATTGAAGTAAAAGAAGCTTGCTACGGCGGCACCGCGGCTTTGATGATGGCATGTGACTACGTGCGCGCGCACGCCGAAAAAAATCCGCAAGTGCTTGTTATTGCAGCCGATATTGCGCGCTACGGTCTTGCTACACCTGGCGAAGTAACGCAGGGAGCAGGGGCTGTAGCAATGCTTGTGAGCGCGAATCCGCACGTGCTTAAAATTAACGACGATAGCGTTGTGAAATCCGCTGATATTCAGGACTTTTGGCGACCTGTTTACCAAGACACTGCGCTTGCTCGCGGAAAGTTTTCGACTGAGCAGTACATACAATTTTTCTGCGACGTGTGGCAAAAGTATTGTGCGCAAAACGGTTGTAATTTCAACGATTTTGCCGGATTGTGCTTCCACTTGCCGTATACGAAAATGGGTTTGAAGGCGCTTAAGGCTGCGATGGATTCTTGCGATAATAGCAACCTAAGCGAGTCGTCGCGCAATCGCTTACTTTCGCGCTATGAAACCAGCACGAAGTACAGCCGTCGCGTAGGCAACATCTATACGGGTTCCCTGTATTTGGGATTGCTGTCTTTACTTGAGTTAGACGAATTTACTTGCGAAAATAGTAATCTTACTGCACTTAAAAGCGGCGATAAGATTGGGCTATTTTCTTACGGCTCCGGCGCTGTTGGTGAATTTTTCAGCGGCACGATTGCGCCAGGATTTAGAAATGCGCTGTTTGCGCGCGAGCATGCGGATATGCTTGATTCGCGCGTGCGTTTAAGCGTTGCTGATTACGAGGAGATGTTTGAAAGCGTTGCGCCTTACGCTCCGGAAGATTTCGAAAGCAGCACGTCTTGCCGCGAAGGTGCGAACTTCTTCCTTGACGCAATCACTTCTCAAGAGCGTCATTATTCCACGCGCTAAAATCGAGCGAGCGCACGTTTCAATCGGATTCTCGCGCGCAACCGACCGTTCCTTTACACCCACGTAAAGTTTCTGCCGTTTTTTGGTGCGTAGGCGGCATAAACTGTGCGCTGCTGTAAAGTTTCTGCCGTTATTCCGCGCACAACCGACCGTTTCTTTACACCGCTGTAAAGTTTCTGCCGCAATTTGCTAATTTCCCGAGCTCGGCGAATTAAAAAAGCCTAAAGCAATTTCACATGCTTTAGGCTTAGTTAATTCGCGGATGAGGCGAGATTCGAACTCGCGGTAGGTTTCCCTACAACGGTTTTCAAGACCGTCTCCTTAGACCGCTCGGACACCCATCCATTTGCGCGCGAAAGCAATCAAATTGCCGCTTTTAACGCACAAGTGGTAAGCATATCATCACGTATAGAACGCAACACACAACACCCAGATTCAAAAAACTTATCAACTAAAAAACAAAGCCCAGGTAATTTCCCGGGCTTTGTAGTTAATTAAACGATTTTTTGAAACAAACGCCGTGTTTGTGCACGAGCAAACTCACGCTTCCCACTTAGTTGGCTCAATGACTTCCTTGCCACCCATATAAGCCTGCATAGCCTTCGGAATATCAATCGAACCATCCTCATGCTGATGATTTTCCAAAATAGCCACAAGCCAGCGAGTAGTAGCCAAAGTGCCGTTAAGCGTACTAACTGGACGAGTTCCACCATCTTCCATACGTTCACGCACATTCAAGCGGCGAGCCTGATACTCAGTGCAGTTAGAAGTAGAAGTAAGCTCACGGTAACGTCCTTGCGTTGGAACCCAAGCTTCGCAATCAAACTTACGAGCGGCAGAAGAACCAAGGTCACCTGCAGCAGTATCAATAATGCGGTAAGGCACTTCTACCTTAGCAAGCATTTCTTGCTCCATGCCTAGCAACTTCTGATGCTCAGCGCGAGAATCTTCCTGCTTGCAATAAACGAACATCTCAACTTTATCAAACTGATGCACGCGAATAATACCAGAAGTATCCTTTCCGGCAGCACCAGCCTCACGACGGTAGCAGCTCGACCAACCGCAATAACGCAAAGCACCATCGCTTAAGTCAAGAATCTCATCCTCATGCATACCAGCCAAAGCAACTTCGGAAGTACCGACCAAATACTGATCATCTGGCTCGCGCAAACGGTAAATCTCGTCCGCATGAGAATTCAAGAAGCCAGTTCCGCGCATTACTTCCGGGCGCACAAGCGTTGGCGTAATCGCAAGCGTAAAACCGTGCTCTTCGGCTTGATCAACAGCCATAGTAAGCATTGCGATTTGCAGGCGAGCCACAGCACCGCGCAAGAAGTAGAAGCGAGATCCTGCAACCTTCACGCCGCGACGCATATCAATTCCAGCAACGCCAGTTCCAAGAGTCAAATGATCCTTTGGCTCGAAACCTTCAGCTGCAAAATCGCGAGGTGTGCCAACCTTCTTAACTACAACATAATCGTCTTCTCCGCCTTCTGGAGCTTCATCTTCAACGATGTTAGAAAGCTTCCACATTGCTGTAGTGTAGTCGGCAGTAGCTTTTTCGGATTCAGCCTTGTATTCTGCAACCTTCGAAGCTAATTCTTTAGTTTCGGCAATAAGAGCAACCTTTTCCTCCGCGCTAGCTGTTGCAACCTTCTTACCAATAGCTTTTTGCTCAGCGCGAGCCTCTTCAAAAGCCTTAAGAGCAGTACGACGCAAGTCATCGTTGTGCAATACTTCATCGACGAGCTCAACGGATTCACCGCGCTTGCGCTGCGATTCCTTAACTACGTCGGCATGTTCACGAATAAATTGGATATCAAGCATGACTCCTAGCCTAGTGCCGCAAGACGACAGATAAGCGCACTATCGACAACATTTATGCAAGGCGGCACGTACAATAAAGCAAATACGCAAAATATTGAGGGAGTAATATGGCAGCAATACATGCTACTACAGAAAATTTTGAGAAGATTGCTTCGACAAATGAAATAGTTGTTGTCGATTTTTGGGCAACGTGGTGCGGTCCATGCAGGTCTTTTGGTCCTATTTTTGAGAAGGTCAGTGAAAAATATCCCGAAATTCCTTTCGTAAAAGTTGATATTGACAAAAGCAACGAGATTGCTGCAGCTGCTCAAATCCAAGCTGTTCCAACAGTAATGGTTATTAAGCGCGGCGAAGTTATTTATAGACAAGCTGGAGCATTACTAGCTTCTGATTTAGAAGATTTGGTTGAACAAGCTAAATCTTACGAATCTAATGATTCTGAATCCTGATTTATAGACTATGCCATGAGATACAATATGTGAGGTTTTGCATATACGTTTTGCACATACATTTTAGTTTTATTACTCTACGTTGCGAGCGTTTGCAAATATCAATAGAGTAATTGCAGAAATAAGGAGGGTTATGGCCAGTCACCGTAAGCATACTGTTACGCTTGGTTCACTCAGTTTACGACAGTGGGCTAGAGTTAGCGCGGTTATTTTAGGCTTCATTGCTTTGGTGATACTTGGTTTTGCCTCGCGAGATTTTTACGCTTCGTCTAAAGGTCACGCTGTTCAGGTTACTTCTTATTCGGCAACCGATTCTTCGCAAGTTTCTCGTAGTGCTAGCCGTCGCATGTTGCATGATAGCGCAACTTCATATGTTAACGTTGTTATAAATGGTCATCATCGTACTATTTTGGGCACTAATTTCACTGATGTAAAATCCGTTCTTGATGCCGGGGATATCACTCTTGAGCCACACGATGTTGTTACTCCATCTCTTACAACTAAAGTTAGCGAATCAACTGTTATTACTATTAATCGTGCAGGCGCAAAATTAGAAAATTCCGACGACCCAATCGCGTTTAACGTCGTTAAAAAGGAAACTGCTGCACTTCCAAAAGGTACTGAGAAGGTGCAAAGTGAAGGCGCTAACGGCGTAATGGAAACAGCAAAAATAGTTACTCGAACTAAGGGAAAAATAGTTTCCTCTAATATTTTTGCTTCTTATGTTAAAAAAGCTCCAAAAGATAAGGTTATTCTTGTTGGAACTGGCGGTTCTTCTGCCGGACTTGGCTTAGCTGCTTCTATCGGCACGACTGTTCCTGCTGGCGAGATGCAACAATGGGCTCACGATTGGCTTATTTCTAACGGTTATAGTGAAGCTGATTTTACTGCAACAGTATTTATTATTTCTCATGAATCTGGCTGGCGCGTAAACGCAATGAATCCTTCTGGAGCTTACGGTTTACCTCAAGCTTTGCCAGGCGGAAAAATGGCTTCTGCCGGAGCTGATTGGGCTACTAACTATCAAACTCAGCTCCGCTGGTTCTGGAATTATTGCAATGGTCGTTATGGCTCCATTCAAGGCGCTTACAATCATTGGCTTTCCTACCACAGCTACTGATTAGAATCAGTCTAGATATTATTGTTTTGCGCAAATTAAGTCTTACAATTTTTCGTTGTAATAGATAAGAGAATAGACTTAAGTCGATTGACTTTTGCCACCTATGCTTAAAAATATGCTTAAGAAAAACTACGTTTAAGAATAAAAAGGATGTTTTATTTTGATGCACTCAACATGGCTGTCTAATAAAAGCCAAAATCTCAGCCATGCGCTAACAGGCGAAGAAGCATACAATAACAATCGTCTTACACGTCCTGCTTTAATTTCTCTTGCTATTCTTACGTTTATTACATTTATTGGCAATTTCGCACAATTACAACTTACTGCAGCATTGCCAACAATAGTTCAAGAATTTGGCATAAGCGTCACAACTGGTCAGTGGCTTACTTCTATTTTCCAGCTGATTATGGCAATTATGGTTCCACTTACAGCATTTTTAACAAGACGCTTTTCTACTCGCCAAATTGTTATTACTTCCATGTCGCTTTTTACTTTTGGATCCGTACTTGCATGGCTTAGTAGCGACTTTATGATGGCACTTGTTGGCAGAACTCTTGAAGCTATTGGCACTGGCGTAATGTGGCCTGTTTTACAAATTACCGTATTCTCCGTCTACCCTGTTACTCGCAGAGGTGTGGCAATGGGAAGCGTTGGCATGGCTATGAGTATTGCTCCAGCAATCGGTCCTACTATTGGCGGTTTGCAAACTGATATTAATGGATGGCGTTCTATTTTCTGCTCTCTTACTATTATCGGAGCGCTATCCGTCGTTTTAGCAGTATTTTTCTTGCATAATTTTGGAGAACATGATCTTAACGCGCATGCTGATTTCTTCTCGGTTGGTCTTTCGGTTATCGGCTTCGGCGGACTCATGTTTGGATTCACTAATATTGAAGGATGCGGAATTTCCCACCCATTATCTTGGGCTCCTATGATTATTGGTGCTTTTGGAATTGCTTGGTTTGTTATAAGGCAGTTGCGAGCGCAAAAACGCGGTCACACTCCTCTTCTTGGTCTTAATGTGCTTAAAAACCGCTACTTTATGGTAGGTACTATTTGCGCTTGCCTTACATTTTTTGCTTTCAGCTCAATTATGGTGCTTATTCCGCTTTATATTCAGTCTGATCGTGGTTTTTCAGCAACTATGAGCGGCTTAATTCTGCTTCCTGGAGCGTTCGGCATGGCTATTTCGCAGTATTTTGGTGGTCGTATGCTAGATCGCTTTGGAGTGCGCCCAGTTGCTATGGCAGGCTCTATTATTCTGTTTTTTGGCACTGTAATGATGAGTCTTATTGACATGGATACGTGGATTTGGTGGATTTCCATTTGGCAGTTTACTCGCCAAATTGGCATGGGATTCTTGCTTATGCCAATAACTACGTGGTCACTTAATTGTTTGCGTAAGGAAGAGCTTGGCGACGGTTCGGCTGTAACTAATACTATGCGTCAGCTTTGGGGCGCTATTGGAGCACCTGTTTTAGTAGTTACAATGACAGTATTGACAACTCTTCACCATTCTGGCACAGGTCACGCTGCCGATGTTGCTGCTAGTATTTTTGGAGTTCAATGGACTTTGCGCATTAGTGCTATTATTACGGGAATTATGGCTCTTATCGTTATTTTTGGAGTCAAGGGCGAAGGCACAGGTTCTGCTCACAATCTTGCGCGTAGAGCTATTGACCGTATGCGCGTTTTGCATATTCCTCATTCAGCAGAGCATCACGACGTAATGCACGATCACACCCATAATCATTACTAAATGCTTATTAAACGCTTACTAAGTCGCTTTTAAGGATACTAGACTGAGCAAAATCCTTACTTTGGCAATTTCTGTGCAGAACAGTTATGCAATACGCTTTCCATACTCTGCTTTTCTTCGCGAGTTACAGTTAAACCATATTTATATTTAACAGCTATTTGCCTAGCAACATATTCGCACCTAAAGGTTTTGTTTGAAGGAAGCCAGTAAGCTGCGGACGCGGAACCTTTTTCTTGATTAGCAGCTCCTTCAACCGCGAGTAGATTCATCATATCGTTGCCAAATTTTAATCGTTTTGCACGATTCCATTTCCATGCTCCAGATTCCCACGCATTTTGTAATGCAACAACATGATCTATTTGAATTAAGGCACTAGTTTTTCGCCCACGCACGAAGTTGATATCTTTGCCAGTATACGGATCATGCAACAAGCCGAAACGCACTTGGCAAGATCCTGCGTACTTGTATTTCACATTTTGTAAATCACGCGCTAAAACATCTTCCCTAACGTCACATCCGTTACCGTCATCGTCAGTAGTACGATATCCAAATACTTGACGCTCGTACCCGTAACGATAAGGCTTAGATATACGCAATTTTTTCAATGCTTGCGCAGCTTCTCCGCTTGCTTCATATTCTCCTGTAATCTTCCCAACGTTACTGTTTATTTTAGGAAGCAACAAGCCAATAACAATCCCACATAAAACAGCAAACAACAGCATCCAAAACAGCGCAAGAAACTGCCTCTTGTTACAACGATTACGCATGTCCAGTCCCCCAACCCAACTTATGCATATTCTATATTTTTTAAATTAAAGTTAGTTACTGCTCTTAACTCTCATAACAGACGGTATTCTTTGTAAAACAACATCTACAACTTGCTGAATCATAATTACAAGCAAAACCATTGCCATAACAGCATAAACAGTGCTCCATGCTGGAATATTAGCTGGAACTGGATGGATAGTGTGAGAAACCACTAGTGCTGCTACAGAAATGCTAATTAACGATATAGCAAGAACAAGTGCCGACATGCCTCCACTTTTACGAGCCAAACGCATTCTTTGTTGAGAAACTTTATGCATTGAAGTAACCATTCGATTAACGCAATGCTCACCTTGCCTAAATGCAAGTACTTCATCGATACCAAGTTCAATATCACTTACTTCATTCTCAACTTCATGTTGTTCAATGCGCACTTTATTTGCAATATGCTTGGAGCGTATAAGTAAGTATCGAGGAACAATAAACATAATAAACACGCACGAAGCAATAGCTACATAAGACAAATTCGCATCGAAATAGTACAAAACAACCATAAGCGGCACAACTGCAAATATCATTCCAACATTCATGCTGATATGAGCTTTATGCCAACGTTCGTGATGCATATCTACACCTGCAAATGTTGTAACAAGAGTTAATGCACGAACTGCCATACAAGCAACAGCAACAAGCACACACTGTTGCATTACAAAACCAAATATTGGACGTCCTGCAACAGCAAACATTGCTGAAACAATAGCAACAGGAATACATACTGCAGAAACAAGATTGAGAGCAGTACTAAACATTGATATAAAAGCAAAAATAGCACGTTTGAACTTTGAGATTGTTCTCACTTCATAAGTGTAAGCAATACTTGCAATAGAAGAAATATGCTTGTTTTTATTAGGATCTTGCTGAGCTTGCTCAACGTTTTGCGAGTTTCGTGAGTTTTGCGAGTTCTGAGATTCGTTTAATTGATTTAGTTGCGTAATATTTTTAGAACTATCATTAGCAACATGACGATACGATTCTACAGTTGCTATTTCATCAGTTGCGCTAATTCCAGCATCATTTGGCATTAACACTATTACATTCGCATAACGCGCTATGCGACGCAATATTTTAACAATTTCTTCAGCTTCATGATTGCTAATATCACATTGGGAATAATCAAAAACGTACACTTTAGTGTGTCTTAAAATTGCTCTAGCAAGAATAACACGACGCTTTAAATCTTCAGAATTATAGGATGCTTCAGGATTATTAAAAAGTCTATCTATTGGCATATCTAGACCGTCGTAATCGGCATAAACAACGCCATCTATTCGCACAGCTCGCAATGCATCCCACATCGCAGTAGTCGTAGCTGTTGGAGCAGCCAAAAGTAAGTTTTCTCGCAATGTTGTGGAAAATAGATGACTTCGCTCGCTAACTATAGTAACAATATCTGCTAAAGCTGCAGAACTTGCATCATTCAACGACAAGTAAGATGCACTATCGTTTGCGTCAAATACTTCAGAAACTACAAATGGAGAAACATCATCTTCATGAATATCATAACGGTCGCTATAAGAAAGCAATATGTCAGCAGATTTGTTAAAACCTGTACCAGAAAGTATTTTCTCACGCATAACATGATGATATTTACTTGGAATAACTTGCAATTCACCAGATTTTGCAATTATCGATAAACGCTGGGCTTCATTAGTGTTCGCATTATTTTCCGAAATATTGCATCGCATACGCAAAGCAATATTGGTTGAGCCATCAGGCAAAGATAATGTTGAACCATCGTCACTAAATGCTATTGGAGCAGGAGAATCAGTAACCATTTTCAACAATGCTTCAACATGATCCAAACCATGAACAGCATGCTTAACTACATGCATATTCTTACCAACAATTCTCAGTGGCTGGACGCTTAACATTAACAAGGGCATTGTTAACAGAGCTGCAGCAAGACCTACACCTTTAACGGAAGATAACCAAACAGTTGCAACAATTGCGAGTCCAGCAATAACATAGGCAAATAACGCACTTACACAACGCCACGATACTGGGCTTAGTGCCAACGAGAATATAAGAGAAGCGACATTAAACAATGCAGCTAATGCGCAAATCCCGGCTATAGCAGGGTTAACTGTAAATAGTGCTGCAGAAACAACTACAGGAACAGGAATAGCTGCAATAATTTGTGGAACTAAAGAAGCAACAAAACTTTGTATTGCAAAAATATCTTCATTTACACGCAAAGAAGTAATGTCATGAGAATCTTCAATATCTACAGAACGTAGAGATAACATTGCGTGCAACATTTTAGGGCGCAAACGCATAGCTATTCGCGACTCAATTTCTGCACAAACAGTACACGACCAGTAAAAAACTGCATATTTCAGCAAAATAATAGCAGCTAAAGCAATAATGTAAGACGTAAATTCAACAGAACTCATTAAAGAAGTTCCAGTAGAACGAACAGGTCTTAATACTGGAGACAACATCCCAACGCAAACGTAGACAAAAGCTATGTTTACAAGATAAGAAATCGCAAGACACGCCGACCTTAAAATAACTAGATGCTTAATTCCTGGCACGAACGCAAAGCAGCGATTTATCATCTCCTGATCCTTTTCTTTATTCCATATTTATTCAAAAAACCACACACTCCCAACTGATGTTAAGATTACGCTTCACACACACCATCAACACGCCGGCATCCGCGTAATTATGCTGATTTTAAGCCATTTTGCCAGATATTAGCATTAAGAAAATAAAGTTGTTTCACAACTGTTTCACGCAATATTTAAATAATTAAAAATACCATTCTTAATTCTATTCTCAATAATTTTTTAATGCAATTTTTCACAATCGCAAAATTATCTCAATACGGCACCAATAGAAGAACGCAATTTTAAGCCAGCAGGTATTTGCCCAACTCCATGAGACATATCTGGGAATGCTGGCTCAGGCCCATGATTCATTAATCTCAAAGCTTCACGCACTGCCAACGACCCTAATTGCTGCATATCGAGACTCACAGTTGTAAGAGGTGGGAAAAAATCACTTATTGCCGGAATATCGCCGAAACCAACAACACTAATATCACTTGGAATTTTCAAACCGTGCTCATACAAGGAACGCACAACTCCTACTGCCTGCTCATCGCTTGAAGCAACAATAACAGTCGGCAATGCAATGCCATCTATGCCAAATTTCTCAATCATATGATTCATTCGCGCGTAACTTTCAGAAGACTTCCACGAAGTACATTGCACAATATGCGAATGAATACCTTGAGCAGTTGAAAGTGAACGCCATGCAATGAGTCGCGTTGCAGCACCTCTCCATTGCGAAGGACCTGCTATATAAATGGCATTTCGATGTCCATAATGCGCAATAAGTGACACAATATCGTTCATTGCGCGAGATTGATTAATACCAATCATTGAATACTCAACGTTGCTATGAGAACGCAACATATTCATGCCTTCATGCGCGCTTATTGCACCATGAGTAGCAGTAACGCATACGCACGGCTTAAGAATACGCGTACGACACAGTGACGTAAATATTGCATCTGTTGGAGCGTCAATTATTAATCCGTCGACATTTTGCTCTTCAAAACTCTCGCATAAATCTTGAATATCACTTTGTTCACATAATGTTTCGTTGACCATGCTAATAGAAAGAAAAAGACCACGAGATTTTGCTTGCGCTTCTATAGGAGCAATAATGTTTCGAGATGTTCTATTTTCTGCACCAACGATAAGCCCTAAAGTACGCGATTTCTTAGTTGCTAATGCGCGTGCTGAATTACTCGGATAATACCCAAGCTGCTCAATAACTCGCAGAACTTTAATTCGCGTGCTAGCAGAAACATCAGGAGAATTATTAATAACGCGAGAAACAGTTTGATGACTTACACCAGCAGCGTGCGCAACATCGATCATTGACACGCGTTTTGCTTCATTTTTTGCCATATGCACCCTCGCTTATAAATGCCAAGACAATCTATGCAAATCGCTAGGTCCTACTTTTTTAATGGCATTGCGATGAGCTAAAGAACCGTAACCCTTATTACTTGCCCAATCGTAGGCTTCATATTGCGGATTTTTAGCAAGAGATACCATAAGATTATCTCTAGTAACTTTTGCCAAAACTGCAGCTGCAGCTACGCTCGCACACTGCCTGTCTGCTTTTACTAAAGTATGAACTTTTACAGGCTCAGGAACGTAAGGAGCGTCAAAAGTATTTGCGACTTTGTCAATATAATCGCAAGGTCCATCCAATATTGCGGCAATACGAAAGTTTGAATTCGCACGCGTATTCGCACGCGTATTCGCATTTACGCTAAAACTTAGCTTTTTAATATCTTCTTCAACTTTAGAAATTGCTTTTAATGCAGCGACACCAAGCGCATAGCTAATGCCCCACTCATCAATTTCTGTGTTAGTGCAAGATCCGACTGCCCAAGTTGTACACCATTTTTGCAACGGTTCATAAAGCTCTTCTCGACGCTTTTCGCTCAGCAATTTAGAATCAGCTAAGCCTTCAGGCATATAGTTTTCTTTTACTTGTTTAATTCCAATAACTACAGCTCCTACCATCACAGGACCTGCAAGAGAGCCTCTTCCTACTTCATCAAGACCAATAACCCAATCATAGCCTTCGCAAAGCAGATCTTGCTCATATTTAAATGATGGAACAAGCGGTATATTGGATGATTTATTTGGCATAATTGAAATCAGTTGATATAAGTCGCGCTAATACAATTTCGTTAATACTCATTGCGCTAATACTTTTATTTTGCAGGACGATCAGGCACATTGTTAAAATCATCATGATGTTCGTCTAAAAGACCAATTCGATCAAGCGGCCACGATCTAAACACAGCAACGCCCTCGATTTTGGAAATAGGAACTAAACCGTCATCGCCATCATTGCGATGGTATCGTGAATCTGCAGAATTAGAACGATTATCACCCAAAACAAACACGTGACCGGCTTTGACTTTTACTTTAAACGGAAAAGCACTCGGGTCAACACCAGGACGAATATAGGAAGATTCTCGTATTGGAACACCGTTCACAACAATAGGCTGCCCAGCGCCTTTACATTCAACAGTATCTCCAGGCAAACCAATAAGACGCTTAATTAAATCCTTGCCAACAGCACCGGAAGAATTTTCACCACTCAACCAATGTGCAGGATCCTCAAAAACAACAATATCTCCACGTTTTAATGGGAATAAGCGCGGAGTTAGCTTAGTTGTAATAACATAATCGCCAATATGAATAGTATCTAGCATAGAGCCAGAAGGAATTGTGTAAGCTCCAAATAGGAACACACGAATAAGTATCACTACTAATACTGGAATACCGAACCATGTTATAGCATCGCGCAAAGTTAGGCGGTCATTTTTAGCACGCTTAGAATGTGCAAAATGCTTACCTTTTCTATTTTTGCGCTTAAACATGCGAGAGCCGGAAGGTAAATCTCCTTCCGGCTCTGGTGGAACCGGTGAAGGATCTATACCATGACCCGCTACTGAAACGATATGAGTATCGCTAATTTGCGTGTCATCAGTCATAACAAATACCCTTCACATAAGTTCCATTTTACTTAGCAGAGTTATCGCGACGCTCGGCAATACGAGCAGCCTTACCACGCAAAGCGCGCAAGTAGTAAAGCTTAGCGCGACGAACGCGACCGCTACGAACCAGCTTAATCGAATCGATAGCTGGAGAATGAAGTGGGAAACGACGCTCAACACCAGTGCCGAAGCTCACCTTACGAACAACGAAAGTTTCACGCACGCCAGCACCCTTACGAGCAATCACAACGCCGGTGAAAGTCTGAATACGAGTGTTGTTGCCTTCCTGAATCTTAACGTTGACATCAACGGTATCACCAGGACGGAAAGCTGGAATTTCTTCAGCAGCCTTAAGATGCTTAGCATCAAATGCTTCTACAGCATTTACCATAATATTCCTCCATCGCCGCCGCATATCGACGCATAGTAAGCGTTAGCAACAAATGTGCTACGCAATTCTTTCCCCAAAAAGTTCGCTTTTAGGGGGCTTCCGATCCGCGCAATCTTAAATAAGAAGCGACTAGACCTAAAAGATAAAAGAACTATGCGGCATCCCTTTATCGAAAGCATACAAATACCAAATTATGCTCAATAATGGACATTATTGAGCATAATTCCGCACTATTCCGCACTATTTCAGCGCACAACTCCATCGAGAGGAGCAGTTTCAACTGTACGAGTCAACTCGTCATCATCAGCGTCATAATCAAACAACTCGCCGTAACGACCCCAGCTAATTGCAATATCAAACTGCTGACGTGCCAAAGCATCCGTGTGCTTACTGCGCAACAAATCCAAAATCAGCTCGCCACGAAGCTTTCCGTTACGATTCCTACTCAAAGCTTGATCAATTGCGTGCACAAGAGGTGCATGTTCAATCGCAAGACGAGCAAAAACTTGCTTACTGTGCAAAATATCGGCATTATGCCACTCTTCACCCTCAGAAGTAATAGTAATATGACCGTTTTCTGCAGTAAGTAAATTAAGCATCGTACCCGCATCGACAAGTGGGAACAAATCATCAATCTCAAACGACAAATCAGCTGCCAAATCAGCCAAATCAATGCCATCTGGGTTTTCAGAAATCACGTCAAGCAAACCAGCCATACCACCTGGTGTAGCGTTTGGAAGCAAATGAACAGCCACAGGCTCTGCCTTTGCCTCACCTGCTTCAGCTTCATCCTCACTTTGCTTATCTTCATCTTCATCGTCATGGTGGCGCTGAATAAGCATATCTGCAATTGCTGCAGCTTCGTTATCTTCAGCATCTTCATTAGTTGCATTATTTGCTTGATCTTGAGAATCAGCATCTTCGGAAGCGTCTTGCTCTGCAGCGCTTTCTGGAGCAGAACCAGTCAAAATAGCATACAGATTATCAACCATCGCTTCAAATTCAGCACTGTGCTTATCTCGAGGACGAGGCAAATCAACATTCACATCAGCAATTAAGTGACCTGGATGAGATCCAAGAACCACAACGCGATCAGCCATTTGCACAGCTTCTTCAATATTGTGCGTCACAATAAGCACAGACTTAATATCTCGCTCCTCGCTAGACCACAGCTTAAGAACTTCCTGACGCAAGTTTTCTGCAGTAAGCACATCGAGAGCAGAGAATGGCTCGTCCATAAACAATGCATCCGGTCGTAGCACCAACGCGCGCGCAATACCAACTCGCTGACGCATACCGCCGGAAAGTTCCTTAGGATATGCTGTTTCAAAGCCGTCCAAACCGATTGCGTCAATTGCAGCTAAAGCAAGCTCAGTACGCTTTTCTTTACTAACGCCTCTAGCGCGCAAACCAAGTTCCACATTGTCTTGTACTGTAAGCCACGGCATAAGAGCGAAGGTTTGAAATACGATTGCAACCCCTGGGTTTGGGCCTGTCAGCTCGCGTCCGCGATATGTTACTGTGCCTTCTGTTGGCTGCACAAGACCAGCCATTGTGCGTAGGAAAGTTGATTTTCCAGCACCAGAACGTCCTAATATTGCTACGATTTCACCTTCGCGAAGGGTGAAAGAAATATCGTGCAAAACGTGCTGAGTAGTGCCACTGTCAGAAGTGAAGCTTTGACTGATGTGCTTTGCGTCGATAATATCGCTTGTAATTGAGGATTGCACTTTTTTTGCATTGCTCTTTAAAGTATTCATAATTTTGCCAATCTTTTTCATAAAATTTTGTTATTTTAAGCGATTTATTAGTAAATTTTATTAGTAAATTTTATTAGTCGATTTAATTCAATACGTAACGTTTTTCGGAAATACGTTGCATTGGCGACCAGAATAATCGGTTGCTTAAAACAACAATCAAGCTCATAACAGTTACGCCAACTAAAGTGCGCGCAGAATCTCCTAAAGTGGTTGCATTAGTAATATATGCGCCCAAACCCTGAGTTTCCATGTGATTCTTTCCATATTCCACAATCTCAGACACAATTGAAGCATTCCATGCACCGCCTGCAGCTGTAATACCGCCAGTGCACCATGAACCGAAAATAGACGGCAAAATAAGCGTCTTCCATCGCAAAGTACGATCCAAGCGGAAGCTGCGCGTCATTTCACGCAAATCATCAGGGATAGCACTAGCACCTGCAATAACATTGAACAGAATGTACCATTGCGTACCAAGAGCCATCAAAATAATACTTCCCCAACCAAGATCAATATGCCAAGCCATAAACCAAGCCATAGCAAACGGGAAGATGAAGTTTGCTGGGAAGCTAGCAAGAATTTGCACTATAGGCTGCATAATACGCGAAATCTTAGGATTCATGCCGATTACAACACCAACAGGAACCCAAATAAGCGAGCTTATTAAAATCAACACAGCAACGCGTATAAAAGTGATGCCACCAAGCATGCCTGCAGTAATAAACTCATGCAAACCTGCAGTTGTATACACAAAGTAAAGCATATGGGCAGCGCCAGCAGCCACAATAATTAGCATAATAACGTTAAATACCCAATCACCAAGCTTATGCTGAGCAGCCTTGTGAGGCCACTTGGAGCCTGTGCGACCGAATGGGCGCGTTACTTTTTCAAGCCACTCGCGAATTGGCAAAAACAGTTTACTAATAACTTCATCTGCATGAGAGTGACGAATAAGAGTCAAAATAGCACTGTGACGCTCATTATCAGATGCGCTTTGCGTAATGCGGAAACGCTCAGCCCAAGCTGTAAGCGGTTTCCACAAGAAGAAGTCAAGTGCCAAAACAACAATCACCATCGACACAATAGCCCACCAAATAAGACCAAGCTTATTTTCAGCAGCAGCTTGTGCCACAAAACTACCGATGCCAGGAAGAGCGTAAGTGTGATTATTTACGGAAATCATTTCCGAAGCTGTAAGGAAGAACCATCCGCCTCCAACAGACATCATGCAATTCCAAAGCAGAGGAATCATTGCGTTAGGCATGTCTAGCACCCAGAAACGTTGCCAATGCGTGAGTTGCAAACTACGAACTGCCTCATCCAGTTCCTTTGGCTCGCTGAGCAGCGAACGGTGGAACGAAAAAGTCATATTCCATGCTTGACTCGTAAAAATAGCAAAAATCGAAGCGGCTTCAACACCAAGCATCGATCCAGGGAAAATTACCAACCAAATCGTGACAGTTGCCGAAAGGAAGCCAAGAATTGGAACTGATTGCAAAATATCTAGAAGAGGAATAAGCACCTTGCCAAGCCTACGACTGCGAGCTGCAATAGAGCCATAAACAATAGTAAATATAAGAGATGCAACTAATGCGATCAGCATGCGAAATACTGAGCGCAAAGTGTAGTAAGGCAGATTGATTAAGTCCGTGGATACCTTAGATGGTATGCCACTTGGACCAATCGGTTGATTTATGCGCTGAATAAGGAAGGCAGTTACGCCAAAAACGGCAATAATGCCAACGCACACAATAATATCCGACCAGAAACGAGTGTTCTCGTCGACTTGCGCGCCTGCGCTTTCTTTGCGCGAAGTTGTAAATACGGTCATAATAAAGTCCTCGAATAGGCAATAAGTGGGTTCACTTTCGTGTATTTTTTATTTCTATTCATTTATTACGCAGATATCTATTGAGATTTCTATGCGAATTTCTATTTAGATTTTCGTAAATTCTTGCGTAGCCGTATCACCATTGATTACGTTACAGGCGCAAATAACTAGAACTCACGTTTTAACTCCACAAATTATATTTCGTAAATTATACTTCGTAAGTTGTATTTCGTAAGTTATATATTTCGCAAGTTTTGCAACCTAAATTCGGTGATTGCCGGCTTCATATATTCAGGAGGAACATCCGAACTACTACTGCCAATAGTGTCAGAGCCTTCATCAGTACGAGTACTAGAATTATGGCTTTTACTGTCATGTTTCACGGCAAATCACCTCCTTAAGTTAGTGCGCTGCCGGCGCAAATCTTCATCATTGAATCGGAGGTTTACAAGAGAACAGAGGCGCACCAAAACACACAAACGCATGTTAAGCGTGCCACGTCGTTCAAGCTTCAGCTTCGCAGGGCGGTGGCGTTGCATTAGTCGAAGCCTTGAATTCGACAACGACTGTTAACCAGCGTGCAGTGTCTCCACTGTGTTGCGGCAGCAACCCGTATCCCCGTGGTAGCCTTACCTACCGACCGTGCTCATTATAAATTATTGTTGCAGTTGTGTCAACATGCAGCAAAACACATTGCAATGCCGCAAAAGGCGCAGCTTTATCGTTTAAAAATAGGATTTTTACGCAATAAAAAAGCTTTCGGCTTTGAATGAGCCCCTAGTAGCTCAAACAAAACCGAAAGCCAAACACACCCAACAGCAGAAAAAGCAAACAAGAACTAGCAAATGCCGTGAAAAAAGGAATTTTAGCAAAACAGCATAGCCAGTAAAACAAGCAAACTTAAATCCGCCAGAGCAAAGAGCCCTACACTCTATGCCATTGTTGAGTGCAAGATTATTGCGGTGAGCGCATTCATATTTGAAATACGCTCACCATGTACATTTAGCGCTTTTAGCTTAGTGACGGATCTTGCGAAGAGCAGCACCCATGCCAGCAAGCACAGAAGCAGCAACAGCAGCCATAGCTACAGCAGCACCAGTCTTAGCTAAACCAGCGGCAGCGGCACCGTTTGCACCAGCGGCACCGTTTGCACCAGCGGCAGCACCGTTAGCATTGTTGTTCTGCTGAGCAGAAGCCTTGGTATCCTTACCCTTCTGAGTAGTAGCCTTAACTTCCTTACCAAACTTGCTATTCATAGCAGAAGCATAAGCTTCATTCATGCCTGGAATAGACTTCAGCTTTGGATCCAAAGGATCAGAAGTCTTAACTGGTGGCAACAAAGATGGATCTACACCGCCAGCAACAGCCTCATTGTAAGCAGCCTTGTAAAGAGCCAAAGCCTTATTGTAAATTACTTCAGCCTTGAGAGCCTTCTTCAAAGCATCATCATAATTACCCTTAGCGGTCTGCCAAGCAGCAAGAGTACGAGTCACATGAGCAGCAGCACGCTTCATGGTATCAAACAAACGAGTCTCGGTAGCAGAATCGTTCACACCAGAAGCCTTGAAGAGCTGGTAAGCACGCTCAGCGGCATCAAAATCAGCCTTGCGCTTGTTGTACTCAGCCTGAGCTGCAACAGCAGCCTTATAAGCATCCATAAGGTTCTTCTTGGCAATAGCAAACTCGTTATCAGCATTGTCCAAGTTCATCTTAGCAATACGAACCTTGTTAATAAGAGCCAACTTAATATCATGCTCAGTTAAATCTGGCTTAGCGCAATGCTCAAGAATATACTTCGCACCAAGATATGCATCCTGAAGATCAGCTACATGGCGAGATTGCTCATCAAAAGCCTTCTGAGAAGTTACATGAGCATTGTAAGCATCCACATACTTCTGAACCCTCTCAAACAAATTATGTGAGACTGCAGCTGGATCAGCAGTATTTTCCAACAAGCCAGAAGCGTTAGTCTTAGTATAATGTTCAGCTTCAGAATCCTTTGCAGGAGCTGGAGAAACAGTCATACCATTAAGAACAGTCTGGGCACCAATATAAGTATCGTAAGCAGCGTCTGCAACGCGCTTAGCATCCTTATGATAAGGCGCTGGTACTGGGCACACTGTGCTGTAAGCCATTGCTGGAGCAGCAAAAGCGAAACCAGAGAGGAGGGTGGCGCCAGCAGCAAATGCGGCGATAGCCTTCTTATTCAACATAATATTTTCCTTTCTTCTTCTCCTTCGCACCATGTGTGCGAAGAAAAATCTAAATATTCACAACTTAAGTTTTTGTGAATAACTACCAGCGCAGAACGTCTGGCTGGAAGCTGCTATTAACATACCCCCCCCCCGTTCGCAAAAGTCAAGAGCAGACGCGCAGCTCATTAACAAAAAACATCGATGTTTTTGCGGAAATATTTCAGTCAAACTATTTTTAAGAGTAAAAAATACAGTATTATGCGTTATTTTTCGTAAAAATGTCAATTTCAAGGTTTTTAAAGATTTTTCTCAGAAAACTCTCAGGAAACTCTTTAATACTCCCCCAACCAGCCGCAAAACCGTTGCAAAACCGCCATTCTGACGCGACACGCCGCGCGCTCTACGCAGTCTAACGATTACAAAACTCAGTGACAGATGCTAAACAAAAAAGCCTCTTGACGAATTGACGCCAAGAGGCTTATAAATCAACAATCGCTAAAAACGATTGCCTATATGACTACTATCTTACTTGCGATGAGCGCGATAGAAGCGAATCAAGCTCTGTGTAGAAGCATCCTGAGCTGCCAAAGCTTCATCATCCTTAGAAATTGCAGGAGTAATCTGCTTTGCAAGCTGCTTGCCAAGCTCCACACCCCACTGATCGTAGGAATCCAAGCCCCACACAGTGCCTTCAACGAAGGTAATGTGCTCGTAGAGAGCAATAAGCTCGCCCAAGCTAAATGGAGTCAAAGCATCGCCGAAAATGGACGTGGTTGGACGGTTGCCCTTGAACACGCGAGCTGGCACAATCTCCTCTGGAGTGCCTTCAGCGCGAACTTCATCAGCAGTCTTGCCGAAAGCAAGAGCCTTAGTCTGTGCAAGATAGTTGCCCAAGAAGAGCTCGTGCACATCCTGATCGCCATCCTTAGTAGGATTTGGCGTGTTCACGAAAGCAATGAAATCAGCTGGAATAAGCTGAGTGCCCTGGTGAATCAACTGGTAGAAAGCGTGCTGGCCGTTGGTGCCTGGCTCACCCCAGAAGATTTCGCCGGTTTCGCTTGTTACAGGAGTGCCGTCCCAGCGCACAGACTTACCGTTGGATTCCATGGTGAGCTGCTGCAAATAAGCTGGGAAGCGGTGCAAGTACTGATCGTATGGAAGCACAGCGTGAGAAGCAACCTTGTAGAAGTTGCGATACCAAACGTTGAGCATACCGAGAAGCACAACAACGTTCTTCTCGAATGGAGTCTCAGCGAAGTAAGTATCGATTGCGTGGAAGCCCTTCAAGAACTCTTCGAAGCGCTCTGGACCGAGAACAACAGCCAAAGAAGTGCCGACAGCGGAATCCACAGAGTAACGACCGCCAACCCAGCTCCAGAAGCCAAAAGCGTTGGTTGGGTTGATGCCGAACTCTTCAACCTTTTCGAGGTTGGTGGAAACAGCCACGAAGTGCTTAGCAACAGCTTCAGCCTTCTTTGCGTCGCTTCCGTCAATAGCACCGCACTCCTGAAGCTTATTCAGCAACCAAGTGCGAGCGGTACGAGCGTTGGTCAAAGTCTCCAAAGTAGTGAAGGTCTTGGAAACAATGATGAACAAAGTGGTTTCTGGATCCAAATCCTTGGTCTTTTCTGCCATATCGTTTGGATCAATGTTAGAAACGTAGCGAGCGCTAATACCAGCGTCAGCATATGGCTTCAAAGCTTCGTAAACCATGACCGGACCCAAATCAGAGCCGCCGATACCAATGTTTACAACGGTCTTAATGTTCTTGCCGGTAACGCCCTTCCAAGCGCCGGAACGAACTTCGTTAGCGAAATCGTAAATGCGACCCAACACTTCACGCACGTCTGCAACGGTATCTTGACCGTCAACAATGAACTTGCCAGCATCCTCTGCAGGACGACGCAAAGCAGTGTGCAAAACTGCACGATCTTCTGTATTATTAATGTGCACGCCAGTGTACATTGCCTTAGTGCGCTCGTCAAGCTTAACTGCCTTTGCAAGGTCTGCGAAAAGCTTAAGAGTTTCAGGCTTAATTAAATTCTTAGAAAGATCGAAGTGGAGATCTCCAGCTTCGAAGCTCAACTTATCCACGCGATTTGCATCCTCAGCAAACCACTTCTTCAGGCAAACACCTTCTGATTGCAACTCGTCGTAATGCTTCTGCAATGCAGCCCACTCTGGGGTTTTTACGGCGTCAACTGGCGGATTGATGGCCATTTCTAGGTCCTTTCATTTCTTCAACTTACGTGACAGCAATCGTCACTATAGTCCAATTCACAAGATACTCACAAAAGCAGACAGAAACACGCGAAGCTTAACACAAAAATGAACACAATCACACTGGTGCTGCGCGAAAGCAGGTCGTCGCGCCTGCGAGGAAAGAAATCCCACAAAACTCGCGCCACACTAAACGAATTGCAATACAAACTATGCAATACTTGCTTAATGACTATTATATTTTGTACGGCGCGCCCATTGGACAAATTTAAAAATATGATATATAGTAATTGATTTGTGCGCGAGTCGCGAATGCGTCTCGGGCAACATGCCGCTTTAGCTCAGTCGGTAGAGCGTCTCCCTCGTAATGAGAAGGTCGACAGTTCGATTCTGTCAAGCGGCTCTCTGACTCGCTCGAGTGTATTAATACTTTTGATTTGTTTTTATTCGCTCGATTATTTATATGAGTCTATGCGCGAGTGGCGGAATGGTAGACGCGCAGGATTTAGGTTCCTGTGTCTTACGACGTGTGGGTTCAAGTCCCATCTCGCGCACGAAATTTTTCGCTTATTCAGTAATAAATGCTTATTCGGTAATAAATAATGCCTGCAACTCCGGCAAAAGCGCGCGCAAAGCATTACCTCTGTGCGAAATAGCATTCTTTTCTTCTTGAGTCAGCTCCGCGCTAGTCAAATCTTTCATTTGCACACCATCGCGAATAGGCTGAAGATCTGGCACAAATAGCGGATCATAGCCGAAACCGTTAGTTCCGTGCACCTCGCGCAACAAGTGACCAACCATTTCTCCGACTCGAACAGTCTCAAAGCCGTGAGAATGCGACATAACACTGCCTTCAGGAACCTCACTGCACCCATCCGGAATAGCAAGAGCTGCAGCACAACGAAAACGAGCAGTACGACATTGATCTGGAATATCAGAAAGTTGGCGCAAAAGAAGCTCATTATTAGCTTTATCGTCCCCATGCACACCACTCCACCTGGCAGAAAGAATACCAGGGGCAGCACCAAGCACGTCGACAATAAGACCCGAATCGTCTGCAATAGCAGGATAACCTGTTCTTGCAGCAACATCACGCGCTTTGAGCAAAGCATTCTGTTCAAAAGTCACGCCAGTTTCCACAGGATCAGGCAAGCCAAGAGAACCTGCAGTTACTAACTCGAAACTGTTTGCCAGCTTCGACAATTGCTCCTCTAAAATTTGCTTAATTTCAACGAGTTTTCCCTCATTATGTGTTGCCACAATAAGCTTCACGCCCGTTCTCCTTCAATCTCTTCTATTTTGCTAAAGCGGCTTTTTGAGCAGCTTGCAATTCGCGATTACCTTTAGTTGCCAAATCAAGTAACGTATTTAATTCGTCGCGATTAAATGGACGATGTTCTGCAGTGCCTTGAATTTCAATGAAAGTGCCGGAACCTGTCATAGCTACGTTCATATCTGTCATAGCTTGACTGTCTTCAACATAAGGCAAATCAAGCATAGGCGTGCCGTTAATAACGCCTACAGAAACAGCGGAAATAGAATCCTTAATAACACTTGCAGCAGAGCGAATATGACCATTCTTTTCTGCCCAAT
Source organism: Gardnerella leopoldii (assembly GCF_003293675.1). Lineage (NCBI taxonomy): Bacteria > Bacillati > Actinomycetota > Actinomycetes > Bifidobacteriales > Bifidobacteriaceae > Gardnerella > Gardnerella leopoldii. The sequence continues at coordinate 113,377 of NZ_CP029984.1, read as the reverse complement.
TAAGCGCATCTACCAAAGCTACATAAGCTCCAGTTACAGAAGCAGTACGAGTTCCACCATCCGCTTGCAACACGTCGCAATCAATTTGAATCTGGCACTCACCCATTGCTTTCATATCGACTACACCGCGCAAGCAGCGACCAATAAGACGACTAATTTCGTGAGTGCGACCACCAATTTTTCCACGCACAGATTCGCGATCAGTTCGCTCAGCTGTTGCTCTAGGAAGCATAGAATATTCGGCAGTTACCCAACCCAAACCGGAATCTCTACGCCAACGAGGCACACCAACCGTAAAAGTTGCAGTGCACATTACGCGCGTATTGCCACACTCAATAAGCACAGAACCTTCAGGAACATCAGTAAATTTACGTGTTATGCGCACAGGTCGGAGCTCGTCAACATTACGACCGTCAACGCGAATTGGTTTTACAGATTCCAACATATCCTTGATTTGAGTCATACCTCACAAATTTAGCACGTGGCTGTTATCTTCTATTTCTTCTTCTTAGCGCGCAGCAATTTTGTACTAAAGCTGCTCAGAAAGCTTCATCCACTCATCCTCAAGAGCACTGGTTTCTTGCTCGTTTTTTTGGAGATCTTCGTTAAGAGATTGAAGTCCAACAAAGTCACTTGGGTTATGCGCAGCCATTTGCGCTTCAATTTGCGACTTTTCTTCTTCAAGCTTTGTAAGTTTTCGCTCGATTGCAGAAACTCGCCTTGCAGCATCGTGATAGGCTTTGCCTGTAAGTTTTGGCTCAGCTACTGTACTTTCTGAACTTTCTTTAGTTGTAGAATTTGCAGTACTTGAAGCATTCACAGTACTCGCAGTACTAATGCTATTTTCGTGATCACGCTGCAACTTTTCTACAATTTGCAAATACTCATCTACACCGCCTGGAAGATGACGAATTTTGCCGTCAATAAGCGCAAATTGCTGGTCTGTTACGCGCTCAAGCAAGTAGCGATCGTGCGAAACAACAATCAAAGTGCCGGGCCAAGTATCGAGCAAATCCTCCATAACTGCAAGCATGTCAGTGTCAAGATCGTTTCCAGGCTCATCCATAATCAGCACGTTTGGCTCGTTTAGCAAAATCAGCAGCAACTGCATACGGCGCTTTTGACCGCCCGAAAGATCCGCAATTGGTGTCATAAGCTGCTCGGGCTTAAAACCAAGCCTTTCCATAAGCTGACCTGGAGTCACTTCTTTGCCATCGATAATATAGCTAGGCTTATAGCGACTTAAAACTTCTTTTACTTTATATTTTCCAAGCTTTTCAAGCTCTTCTAGCCGCTGCGAAAGCACAGCAAATTTTACAGTCTTGCCGATATTTACGTGTCCAAGCGTAGGCTTTAGAGACCCGTCAATAATGCTTAATAATGTTGATTTTCCTGCTCCATTCGCACCCACAATTCCAAAACGATCGCCTGGGCCTATAAGCCAAGTTGCATCGTCTAAAATCATGCGTCCAGTAATAGTTTTGCGCGATGCAGCTGAAGTTTCTGCAATGTTTTCTGCGCTCGTAGCAGTATTTTCAGAAGTATTTTCCGCAGTATTTTCAAAAGAATTTTCTTGACTCTCGTCAACAGCAATAGTAACGCTTCCTACGTGAGTTGGTTGCGCAAAAGCAGATTCTACGATATCGACTTTATTTGATTTTTCTGCATTATCTTCACCTAAAGATGCGTTTTCTACAATATCCGGATCGATATTTTTTAGCTGCTGAGCGTTGTCGAAAATTTGCGTAACGTCAATTAAATCAACAACTTGCTTACCAAGACGCGAAGTTGCCATTTTCTTCAATTCAAGAGTGTCTCTTAGCGGCGGCACATCTGCAATAAGCTCACGCGCTTGCTTTACGTGGAATTTTTGCTTAGTAGAACGCGCACGAGCACCCCTAGAAAGCCAAGCTAACTCTTTTCTTGCCAAATTTCTGCGACGCTCTTCGCGCACATCCGCTTGGCGTTCACGCTCCACGCGTTGCATCATATAAGCGCTGTAACCACCCTCGAAAGGATCAATTACGCCGTCGTGCACTTCCCACATCGAAGTGCAAACCTCATCCAAGAACCAACGGTCGTGCGTCACAATCAAAAGCGCACCTTGACCGTCCTGCCAACGGTGAAGAAGATGCTCCGCAAGCCAATGAATCGTCACAACGTCCAAATGATTCGTAGGCTCATCCAAAGCCAAAATATCCCAATCGTGCAACAATAATCTTGCTAAATCTGCGCGCCTGCGCTGGCCTCCAGAAAGCGTGCCTACTTTTGCTTCCAAATTTATGCCACCAAGAAGCGCTTCTACAATTTCGCGTGAACGCTGATCTGCAGCCCACTCGTAATCTTCGCGATTTTCAAGAGCAGCCTCGCGCACAGTTGCGTTATCGTCCAATGGATCACGCTGATCCAACATGCCAAAAGTAAGCCCTCCGCGCTTTGTAACGCGACCAGAATCAGGCTGCATTGTACCGGCAAGTAGCCGAAGTAGCGTTGACTTTCCGTCACCATTTTTTCCAACAATACCTATTCTGTCGCCTTCAAAAACACCTTGAGTTACGTCTGTAAAAATCGTTTTTGTAGCAAATTCTAGCGAAACTCGTTCTAATCCCAAATCATACGTAGGCATAATCCACAAATATAGCTGAACACTTATACGAAAGGATATAGAAGGAATATGGAAAAATGCGATCGCAAATGCGAACACGAAGCTTAAAAGCGCTTGTGTTGGTAGTAGGACTATAATAATACGTGCTATGAAAACTCAGAACAATCAACAAAATATGCAGAGCAAACACAATCAAAATAATCAAAACAACTCACATGCGCAACACAACGAAGATGGAGTTTTGAGATTAGATGGCGATGAAACACGTCCTGGAGACCCAACGCAGGAACTTTTGAACGCTTTAGGCACAACTATTTCGCCGGATCTTTTGGTAGAAGCACTCACCCACCGCTCGTTCTCGCACGAGCATCCTGGCACACGAAATTATGAGCGACTTGAGTTTTTGGGCGATGCTGTGCTTGAGTTAGTTTCTACGGAAACGCTGTTTTCTGCACATCCAGACATGACTGAAGGTCAGCTTGCAAAGATGCGAGCGAAAGCTGTGTCTGAATGGGCGCTTTCTGCTGTTGCGCGCGAAAAGCTGCATGTTGGCGCGTATATTCTTCTCGGTCGCGGAGAAATGGAGCAGGGCGGAAATAATAAAGATTCAATTTTGTGCGATATTGTTGAAGCGCTTATTGGCGCAACTTTTGTTGAGCATGGAATTGATGAAGCTCGCAGAGTTGTGCATCGTTTGATTGACGACACTTTGGCGGAAGTGCTAACTGAAGGACCAGCTCTCGATTGGAAGACTTCGCTTACAGTCAAAGCTCACGATATGGGTTTGGAAGATCCAGAGTATCGAATGGCTGTTTCTGGGCCAGAATACGCACCAGTATTTGAGGCTCGCGCGGTTTTGGCGCATAAGGATGGCGACGAAGTGCTGGGAGTCGGAAGTGGCTCTAGCAAACGAAAAGCGCAACTCGCAGCCGCCGAAATCGCTTGGCACGCACTCGACGCGCGTAAGTAACACCCACCCCTCACAGCCACAATACGCAAGAAAAAGAAAAACCCTGCCACCCGTCGATGGCAGGGTTTCTGTTAATAAAACCTACTTGGTGTGCTCGGAGCGAATAGCTTCACGGTAAACACGACCACGGAAGGTTCCGCAAGATGGGCAAGCCATGTGTGGGAATGCCTGAGAACCGCAGTTCGGGCAAGTCACAGTCTGCACGGCAGACGCCTTCCAATTAGCGCGACGCGAATGCGTATTAGCACGCGAGGTCTTGTACTTAGGCAGTGCCATAATTCTTTCCTCTATTTCGTTCAATCGATTGAGCTTAAGCGTTCTGTATATTACAGCAAGCGCCGTACAAATTGCGCAACCTAATTTCTCTTTAGTGCGACAGAAACTTTACAAACGTGCGCAGTTTATGCCGCTTTTCAGCCCAAAAACGACCTTTTCTTTACACTACTGTAAAGTTTCGGTCGAAATAAGGCGCGCAAACGACCTTTTCTTTACACTACTGTAAAGTTTCGGTCGGGAATCAGCTCAAAAACGGCAGAAACTTTACAACTCGCTAAAATTAATGCCGCTCTTCATTCTGCTCAAGCTGAGCTTTCAAATCCTCTAAAGCAGCAAAACGAATATCCGTAACGTCGTGATGATGATCTGGATGCTCGTTTAAGTTTTCGCCACACTGAGAGCAAAGTCCGCGGCAATCCGGCTCGCACAACGGCTGCAACGGCAACTCACTTACCATCGTGTCGCGAATAAGAGCCTCAATATCCGCAAAATCGCCACCCGCAACTAGCGGATACACATTGCCTGACTCGTCATTTTCATCCCAAATTTGCGATTCAGCTTCATCCGCATCGCCACGAGTATTGCGATTATCAGAACGATTAGAACGCGAGTCAGCATATGGGAAGAATACACACACATCCACTTTCCAATCGCGACGAAGCGGCATCAAGCATCGAGTACATTCTGCATGCACCGGAGCAGTAATACTGCCCTGAAACATTAAGCCGTCAACCACAGCATCAAAATCGCCATCAACCATAACATCGCTGCCTGGCTTTACGCCAATAACGTAATCTCCAATGCCTTCCGGCGCCGGAAATACGCGATGCAACGACATGCTACTACCAGCGCGCGCAGCCATTTGCGCTACTGGAACAGCCCATGGTGATTGGGATGGATGCGAAGCCATTACTAATTCCTTTCCTCTTCATCATCGTCATACAATGATGAGCTAATGTCGTTTTGTACGTGCGCTGCAGCTCGGCGACGATCTTCTAACACTCGCTGACCCGCTTGCACGTCTTGCTCTAATTTATCTAGCTGCTGCTTTAAGCCTTCCATAACAGTTGCGCAATACTGATCCGCACCTTGCGTAAGCTTGTCTGATTTTGCTTGCGCAATAGCGAGAATATCGCGAGCTTTCTGTTTTGCTAAAGCCGTTACGTTTTCTTGACCTGCTAAGAATTGAGCACGCTCTTGCGCTTCTTCAATTATTTCTGCAGATTGAGATTGCGCTGAGGAAACAATAGAGCTTGCTTGTGCTTGCGCTGTACGCAAACGTCGCTCTGCTTCTCGCATTAATGCAGAAGCTCGCTCCAATTGCACAGGAAGCATATCTTTCAAACGCGCTAACTGGTCAACGAACTCATCGCGATCAATTTTTACCATTCCTGCAGCAAACAGAACATTCTTTGCTTCCGAAAGGGCTGCTTCCATTGCATCAATAATGTCGTAAACTGTTGTAAATTCAGCGCGACTCTTTGAGCGCACTTCATCGCTTACTGCTTCTGCAGCTACTTTTGAAGTTTCAGATTCATTTTCTTCAAAGTCAATAACGCCACCGTCTTCTCTTTCTCGTAAATCTGGAAGAGGGAAAGGAGAAAATGATGCTGGCGAAGAAGCTGCTTTGCTATTTTTATTGTTCTTATTTGCACTATCAGCGCCATTATCTCGCACATCTTCCGCAGCAGAAACACTTCCAACTGCCGCAACAGATGACGTTTCTGTATTATCAGCATCTGCATCAAGTAATAGGTCGCCTTCACGCGCACTTCGCACGTCGGATTGCGTTGTATTTACAACGCCGTCTTGAGCATCTTCTTCATCTGCAAGAACCGGATGCAATGGAAGCTTTTGATTGCGATCAACTTGCACTTCGCGCTCCATTGTGTCGTCTCCTTCACTAGATAATCCAGAAGTTGCGTCAGTAAGTTCATTTTTATTTGTCATCTTCTACTCTCCTGTTCAATTGTTCAGCATAGATGAATTATTATCTACGCCTAATGATTGTTCATTAAAAAGCTTTTTTAATAAGGGTATTACGTTATCTGGAACCATGCCAGTAACATTTCCCCCATGACGAGCAACATCTTTAACCACAGAGCTTGAAACATGCTCAAGCACAGGATCAGCAGGCAGAAAAAGCGTTTCGATACCTGCTAATTTGCGGTTCACTAGCGCCATTCCAAGTTCTGCCTCATAATCACCGTTTTGACGTAAGCCTTTTACGATTACTGTAGCACCAACTTTTGTACAGTAATCAGTAATCAAACCAGCTGTTGAAGTTACTACTATTTTGCAATTGCGATTGAAACTATTCTGAGCTTGCGGCAAATTATTTATTGCTTCTTGAATAATTTTTACGCGCTCAGATTCAGGAAATAACGGAGTCTTTGCAGCATTTACCGCAACTAGCACATGTACTTCATCAAATAGATGCGTACAACGTTGTATTACGTCTAAATGGCCGGCAGTGACTGGATCATACGAGCCGGGGCACACAGCTATAGTCATGCTTTTAGATTATCACCCATTGCGCTCAGAACAAAAATATATTAATAAAATAGCGTTACTTTTATCGTTAAAGATAGAAGTAACGCTGATATTTAATATAAATTGCTTAAATACGCAACATAATTACTTAAAAATTAAACTTTCCTAATTCCTCGTATATGCGCTTGCATTCAGGGCAAACTGGGTAGTCATTTGCTTCGTGTCGAGGAATCCACACTTTACCGCACAAAGCTACTACTGGTCGACCAGTTAAGCGCGACTCTTCAATTTTGTCTTTTGACACATAGTGCGCAAAACGATCTGCATTACCACCATCATCTAGACGAGCATCTTCGTCAACTTCTGGACGTTCTAGAACAGAAGTGCTTGTGCCGGAACCAGAGTCTGGATCTGTGGATTGCGAACCAGATTCCATAACAGCATCTAACGCATTATCTGCTTCTAAAGATGAAAACATCTCGCATCCTTTCGTAACGCATTGTGTAACGAATTTCGTAGCGCACTAAAATTTAATTGAATTTTATTCGCAAAACCAAGCATAAAGCATTATCGCAACAAACACTCAAAAAGCTGTCGGAAACGCTAATCTTTACGCATGAATTATTTGCGAAAATTATTTGCGATCCTTTTGCGAATCTTATTTAGTTATTTAGTAAAGTTTAGTTTTAAAAAAATCAATTTACAGTACTTCTACAGTACTTGAATTTCTGTTGGTATTGCAGGGTCTCCGCGCATCAAACTTTGCGCAGCCAAAGGCAGTCGACGCAAAGCAGAAGCGCAATAATCCTGGGCACGCATAATCGCATCGTGACCCATAAACTGTTCGTCAGCTTCACCGTCGACCATGTAATCAACTAGCAGATTCTCCCACGAATCCTTAGGCTTAAACTGAGCGAGCGCAACTTCCGAACCGGAAATCACGCGTTCGCAATCAGCTACACCGCAAGAATCGTTGCTGTAATCGTATGAACGATACGCCAATTTACGTCCAGGCACAGTCGCTTTATTCTTAGAACGCTTAGCAACAGGCTGCATTACACCATCTGCACCCTCACGCTCAGTAAGCTTATAAACCATTGCGCAAGTTGGAGCGCCGGAGCCGGTTACAAGCATTGTGCCGATGCCGTAAGAATCCACAGGCGCATTTTGTAAGGAAGCAAGAGCATACTCGTCCAAATCGTTCGTAACTGTAATCTTTGTGTTTTTAGCACCCAACTCGTCGAGCTGATTCCTAACGCGACGAGCCAGAGCGCACAAATCTCCAGAATCAATACGAATTCCGCCAAGATCTGGACCTGCAACTTCCACGGCTGTCTTTACAGCTTCCTCAATATTATAAGTGTCAACAAGAAGCGTAGTGCCTTTGCCAAGAGCTGCAATTTGAGAAGTGAAAGCGTCACGCTCAGTGTCGTGAACAAGAGTGAAGCAGTGAGCTGCAGTTCCGATTGCCTTTAAACCGTAAAGTTTTGCAGCTAACAGATTTGCAGTACCTTTAAAACCGCCAATTACTGCTGCACGAGATGCGGCAACTGCAGAATATTCGTTCGTGCGGCGGCCGCCCATATCCATGCAAGGACGTCCTGCGGAAGCAGAAACCATGCGAGCTGCAGCAGACGCCACAGCACAATCGTAATTGAGAACGGAAAGCAGAAGAGTTTCGAGCAAAGTGCACTCGCCGAAAGTGCCTTCTACTTGCAAAATTGGCGAGTTAGGGAAGAACATCTCACCCTCGCGATAACCGGAAATTTTACCGCGGAATCGGAAATTTTTCAGCCATTCAATGGTTTCTGTACTAACAATTTTGCGATCACTTAAGAAACGTAAATCATCTTCCGAAAGATGGAATTTTTGCAACTCTTCCAAAATGCGGCCCATGCCAGCAACAACTCCGTAACGACGGCCTTGAGGCAAGTGGCGCGTAAAAATTTCAAAAACGCACTTGCGATTTGCGGTGCCGTCTTTAAGAGCAGCGTCGAGCATAGTGTATTCATACATGTCCGTCATAAGAGCAGATGAAATCTCAGCCATGATATTCCTTTCGTAACGAACAAAATAAAAACAGCTAGGTAATAGATAAGTAATAGATATGAATCTAATTGGATTACTAAAGCTAAATCTAAAACCAAATCGCAATAATTGTATCGCTAACTAAAGAGCCGACGCACGAAATGCAACTTCTCAAAGTCACTCTGAGTATAAAGAAGCATTTATAATAGCAATTATGCTTAATAAGAGTTTGAACGAAGAGACTGCAAAAGTTACTAAAGCCGCAGAAAACCTGCACTTATACAACACGGCTTCACATTCAACGAACACTTTCGTACCTAAAAAGCCTGGTCAAGTAGGCATGTACGTGTGCGGCGCCACAGTGCAAAGTTCTCCGCATATTGGTCATATTCGCGCAGCGATCGCATTCGATATAATCCGTCGCTGGATGCTACGTTTAGGCTACAAAGTCACGTTTGTTAGAAACGTCACAGATATTGACGACAAAATTATGAAAAAAGCCAATGAATCAGGGCAAAATTGGTGGGAACGAGCATATATTTACGAGCGCGAATTTACAAAATCCTACAATACTTTAGGGGTACTTGCGCCAACAGTTGAGCCGCGCGCAACAGGTCATATTACAGACATGGTTGAGCTGATTGAGCGTTTGATTGAGCGCGGTCACGCATATGTTATTAATGACAGCGACGGAAATCCTACTGGAAATGTTTATTTTGACGTGCCAAGTTGGGAGCATTACGGCGAATTAACACACCAAAATCAGAACCAAAATGAAACTTGCGCAGACGAAGCCGCAGCTATTGCAGACGCAAAGGGTCCAAGCGTAGACGCTGCTGAAAACGATATTTACAATCCAACAGATCCTGCAGATGCTTCACCAGACAAACATGATCCTAGGGATTTCGCACTTTGGAAAGCACCTTGCGATTTCGATCAGCCGGATGCGCGCTGGAAAACTCCTTTTGGTGAAGGACGCCCTGGTTGGCATATTGAATGCTCTGCTATGAGCCATCGATATCTTGGAGACGATTTCGATATTCACGGAGGCGGCCTGGATTTGCGTTTCCCTCACCACGAAAACGAAATGGCACAAACGCGTGCTGCTGGCTGGGAAAGCGCTGATGTGTGGATGCATTCAGCATGGGTTACCGCAAAAGGTGAAAAAATGTCCAAATCCTTAGGAAATGGACTTTCCGTACCAGTAGTTTTGGCAAATAATTCGGCTTGGGTTGTGCGTTATGCTTTGGGAGCAGTGCAATATCGTGCAATGCTGGAGTGGTCCGACCAAGCTTTGGTGGAGTCAAAATCGGCTTACGATCGCATTATGAACTTCCTTGAGAGAGCTGGCAGATTGCTTGACAAGAAGCCAACTTGCGAAGAAGTGCACTCTGTTAACGCAGACGAGCTTCCAGAAGATTTTACTCGCGCTATGAACGATGACATTAACGTTTCTGGCGCAATCGCAGAAATATTTACTACAATTCGTCAAGGAAATGCTCTTATTGACGACTGCAGAAAAGATTCTTCACAAGCACAAAGCGAAAGCGTACAAAAGCTCATATATCTCGCTGTTTTGCAAGTGCGAGCTATGTTAGATACTTTGGGCTTGGATCCTTACGCAAAAACGTGGGCTTCGAACGATAATCAATCGTCTGCAGAAGGCTCAAATGGCAAGGAAAGCAAAGAATACTCAGCTTTGGACTCTTTAATTACTTTGCAACTTAAAGCTAGAGCAGATGCTAGAAAAGCAAAGGATTTTGCTACTGCAGATGCTATTCGCGACGCGTTAAATAACGCAGGAATTGTAATTGTCGATACTTCGCAAGGATCATCTTGGCATTTGCAATAAACGAAAGTAACGCAAAAGTATTAGTTAGCAATTGCACTAAAGTTACGTTAGCAACAACAGGTAGAATGGAAAACTATGGCAGCATTTAGTTCGTTAACAGACCGCCTTTCCAATGCTTTTAAGCATTTGCGCAGCAAAGGCAAGCTATCAGAATCCGATATTGACGGCACAATTCGCGAGATTCGTCGCGCACTTCTCGATGCAGACGTTGCGTTGGAAGTAGTACGCTCATTCACTGCTCGAATTCGCGAGCGCGCTCTTGGTGAGGAAGTTTCGCACGCTTTAAATCCAGCTCAGCAAGTTGTGAAAATTGTAAACGACGAGCTTACGCAAGTATTGGGCGCAGGTGTAGATAGGCAGCTTAATTTTGCGAAGTACCCTCCAACTGTAATTATGCTTGCAGGTTTGCAAGGTGCAGGTAAAACTACGCTTGCTGGAAAGCTAGGCTACTGGCTAAAGGATGCAGGTCATACTCCTTTGCTTGTAGCAGCAGATTTGCAACGACCTAATGCAGTCACACAGCTGCAAGTTGTTGGCGAGCGCGCAGGAGTTCCTGTATTTGCTCCAGAAAAGGGTGTGCAAACAGGTGGAAGCGCGATTTCTTTGCCATGGTTCACTAAAGGCGACCCTGTTAAAGTTGCGCGCGATTCTATTAATTATGCGCGCGAAAAAATGTATGACACTGTGATTATTGATACCGCAGGTCGTTTGGGTGTTGACGAAGAGCTTATGAAGCAGGCACGCAATATTCGCGATGCCGTGCAACCGCAAGAAGTGCTGTTTGTTATTGATGCAATGATTGGTCAGGATGCTGTTCGCACTGCTCAAGCTTTTAACGATGGCGTGAACTTTACTGGCGTTGTGCTTTCTAAGCTTGATGGCGACGCTCGAGGCGGTGCTGCACTTTCGGTTGCAAGCGTTACTGGAAAGCCGATTTTGTTTGCTTCTACAGGTGAAGGTTTGAAGGATTTTGAAATCTTCCATCCTGATCGAATGGCTTCACGCATACTCGATATGGGCGATATTTTGACGCTTATTGAGCACGCACAGAAGCAGTTCGACGAAGAAGAATCGCGCAAGGCTGCTGCAAAAATAGCTGAAGGCAGCTTTGGTTTGGATGATTTTTTGGAGCAGCTTCAGCAAGTTCGTAAGCTTGGCTCAATGAAGAAGCTTTTGGGCATGATGCCTGGAATGGCAGCTCACCGTCAGGAGCTTGAGCAGTTTGACGATAAGGAAATTGACCGAACTGAGGCAATTATTCGCTCTATGACTCCTCAAGAGCGTAGAAATACAAAGATTATTGACGGATCTCGCCGCGCGAGAATTGCTGCTGGTTCAGGTGTGAGCGTTTCGCAAGTTAATGCACTTTTGCAACGTTTCGAGCAGGCTGCAAAAATGATGAAGCGAATGAGCGGAGGCGCTGGAATGCCTGGCATGGGCGGAATTCCTGGATTCGGTGGAGCCGGCAGTAAGTCGAAGCGCAAAGATAAGAAAGGCAAGAAGAAAGGCGGAAAGTCCGGAAATCCAATGCGCAGGGAAGCTGAAGAGCGCGCGTTGCGTGAGCGTCTTTCTGGCGAATCTACTAGCAACGATGTTGCAGGTTCTGCTTTTGCAAAGCCGCAGCAACCAAATCTTCAGAATCTTCCTGAAGGACTTAAGGAACTTATGAATTCCGAAGATGCAAATCAAGATAATCAACTGCCACCTAACTTTGGCGGCGGATTAGCTGGCTTATTCGGTCGATGATTTTAGTATTGGCGTTTTTGTGGGTTATATTTGTGCCGCTTCTTTTGTGGCAGCTGCTGCGTTGGCTGCCAGCAGGTGCGGATAAATATAACCCACTTCCGTATATTATTGCGCTGCTTCCACTTGCAACTTACGTTGTGGGAGCACTGTTTTTGTGTAATTTTGGCGGTTTTTTGCTGTATACATGCTGCGCAGAGAAAGTAGCGCACTCGCTTAATTTAGCGCAATCTTACGCGAAATCTTACGGATATTTATGTATTGCGTACGCTGTGCTATTTTTGATTTCGCTTAAGTCGCATACGCCGTACTGGTTTGCAAAATTACGTAGGTTGCACGAAAGCAGGTCGTCGCGCAAAAGCTGCAAGGAACAGCATCAAGAAATACGCGTGATGACTCTTAACTGCAGATACGGAAAAGCGAGCGCATCCGAAATAATAGAAATAACGAAAAAATATCACGTAAATACGTTACTTTTACAAGAATTAAGCGAGTCTTTAGTAAAAAATCTTGAAAAACTTGGAATATACAAGATTTTTCCAACTTCGTGCGTAGGTGCGCAAAGTGAGCATAATAACGGCGGATTCAACGCTATTTTTACGCAATATTCCGCGATTTCTACTTGCAATAATTCCGTAAAAATTGAAGCTGCAAGCGTGCCACGCGTTACAACTTGCTTAGATTTTGGTGCAACTGAAAAAGTTGTAGTGAAATTTGCTTCTGCACATCCAAAGTCACCGATGCGTGGGTGTGCTGCTTGGAGTAATGGAATTCGCGCACTTGCGACTGCTGATTCTGCTACTGATTCCGCTACTTATTGTTCTAACGATTTCGCTACTGATTCTTCCGCTGATTCCGCTAACAAATGCACTAACAAATGCGTTGACGAATCCACTTCGAAAACTTGCGATTTAGCAACTCTTACTATTGTTACTGGCGATCTTAATTCAACAGTCGACCACCCAAGCTTTCGATCTCTTTTGAAATACGGATTTACAGATGTTGCAATTTCAATTGGAAAGCGTCTACGCACATGGCCTACATGGCTTAAGTGGCCAAATCTTACACTTGACCATGTGCTATTTTGCGCAAAAAACTGTAAATCTAATGCACTATGGCAAAAGAATATAGTTGTTGACGGCACTGATCACCTAGCCTACATCGCAGCAATCGACCTACAATCACTAGATAAAAACGTCCAAGCGCGCAGGCATAATAGATAAGTTATTCGCGTGAATCGGCGCCCTCTTCCCGATCACGTGAGGAACATGTGGAAGCTCGCAAGGAGTGCCCCACACCCGAACGAAATTCCACGACTCTAGTTATAAGGAGAGCCATTTTGGCAACCAAGATTCGTCTTAAGCGATTGGGCAAGAAGTTCTATGCCTTCTACCGTGTAGTCATTTCTGATTCACGCAACAAGCGCAACGGTCAGTCCATCGAAGAGATCGGCGTTTACGATCCAAACAAGCAGCCATCTATGATTCAGATTGATTCTGAGCGCGCACAGTACTGGCTTGGCGTTGGCGCACAGCCAACCGAACCAGTGTTGAAGCTCTTGAAGATCACTGGCGACTGGCAGAAGTTCAAGGGTCTCGACGGCGCCGAAGGCACGTTGAAGACTTCTGAAGCTGGCCCAGACGCACAGGCTCGCGTTGAAGCTGTTGAAGCTGAAGCTCAGAAGCTGAAGGCCGCTAAGTCTGAAGCCGCTGCTAAGGCTAAGGCTGCAGCTGAAGCCGCTGCAAACGAAGCCGAAGAAACCCCAGCTGAAGCTGCAGAAGCTGCCGAAGCCGAGGAAAAGGCTGAGTAATCATGCTGGCTCAAGCTGTTGAACATCTCATTAAGAACATCGTGGATTTTCCAGATGACGTATCGGTACGTTCTCACGAAAATGCTCGCGGCGAATTGCTTCGAGTACGCGTGAATCCTGAAGATATCGGTCGCGTTATTGGACGCAATGGTCGTACCGCTAATGCAATTCGTATTGTTGTGCAAGCTTTGAGCAACCACAATGTGCGCGTTGACATTATGGACGTACGTAAGTGAGATGAACGTGGCATTAGACCAACAATCTTTTGACAACCCTCAGCAAAGTCGTAATGACCTGCTGAGGGTTTGTCGTATCGGTAAAGCCCAAGGTTTAAAAGGTGAAGTCACTGTACAAATTTTTACAGATGAGCCTTATGAACGTTTTGAGCCTGGAAATGTATTGTGCACTGCAAACGGCGAGCGCGAGTTCGTTATTGAGAACGCAAGAACGTTCAAAAATCGTTGGATTTTACTATTCGAAGAATCACAAAATCGCAACGATGCGGAAGCACTTAATGGCACTGAATTGTATGTGCATGCAGAAGATGCGCAAGAGCTTGCTGCTGAAAATGCTTGGTATATTAAGGATTTGGTCGGTTTGCAAGCGCGTTTGTGCGAAGAAAATCAGCTTGGGCTTACTCCTAAAGTTATTGGAAAAGTCGTGGATGTGCTCGACGGCGCGCAATCGTTACTGAAAATCCGTTTAGATCATCCGATTGACGAAGAGAATAAAACAGCGCTCGTGCCATTTGTTGAAGCTATTGTGCCGGAAGTTGATGTTGCAAACGGGTATTTGACTATTGATCCTCCTGGCGGTTTAATTCCGGGGCTTTTGTAGTTTTCGTAGTTTTGTAGTTTTCGTAGTAGAGTGCCTTATGATGGACATCGATATTATTTCCGTATTCCCAGAATATTTTCGCATGCTAGACCTAAGTTTGTTAGGCAAAGCGCAAAATAATGGTTTATTGCAAATTCGCGCATACAATTTACGCAAATGGACTCACGATGTGCATCAATCGGTTGATGACACGCCGGTTGGCGGTGGCGCTGGCATGGTTATGAAGCCTGAAGTTTGGGCGGAATGCTTAGACGAGCTGCTTAACTTGCCAAAATCTGAAGTAAAAAATACGTGTGATACGTGCGATAGTTGCGATACGTGTGATAGTTGCGAAGAAGCAAAAATCGCGCCTAATAAAATAGACTCAACTAAACCAATCCTTATATTCCCGAACCCTTCTGCCCCACTATTTACGCAAAAAGACGCAACGGAATTAAGCAACGCAAATCATTTGGTGTTTGGATGCGGCAGATACGAAGGCTACGACGCTAGGATTCCAGAATATTACCGCGCGCAAGGAATTGACGTACGCGAGTATTCAATTGGCGATTACGTGCTAAATGGCGGAGAAGTTGCAGTAAGCGTTATGCTTGAGGCAATTACACGCTTAATCCCTGGGTTTATGGGAAACCCTGAGTCGATTGTTGAAGAGTCGTACACAGGATCGGACGCACTCTTGGAACACCATCAATACACGCGTCCAACTACTTGGCGAGGTATAAGCGTTCCGGAAATACTCACTTCCGGAAATCACGCCAAAGTTGATCGTTTTCGTCGAGATGAAGCTATATCTCGCACAAGCGAAATTCGACCTGATTTGATTGAAAAATTGGACTGCCACAAGATAGATAAGGCGGATCGAAAAACACTTATGTCGCTCGGATGGGAAGTTTCTGGCGATCATCCGCGCAAAAACTTACTCTAGCAACAAAAGCCAGAAATACTCCGGCAACAGTATTGCTGCCGCACGCACAATGCTGCGCGAAAGCAGGTCGTCGCGCCTGCGAGGAGAGAAATCCCCCAAAACTCGCGCCACAGCCTGAGTGCGAAAACAGATTGTAACGAAGCCGAAAAATAAATTAGTCGCGAGAAGGCTGAATAAACAACACGGAAGTTTCTCCGTAATTACGCGTATCAAACAGCTCCCAGCCCTCAGGCATAGTCGGCAAAACACTTCGCACGCTACGCTCCAACACAATCAACGTATCTGCAGAAACGCTCACAACTCCGCTCGCAATCATCGAAGCCAATAAACTTTCGCAATCCGCAGTTTCGTAAGCATAAGGCGGATCAATAAAAACCAAGTCAAACGCTTCCCCACTATAATCCGCAACGAACTGCTCCGCGCGCTTTCGAAGAACCCTCATAGAAAGCGCAGAATCCCAAGCCTTTGAACTCTGCAACGCTTTCGACGTACGAAGTATAAGCGCAGCTGCTTGCGAATTTGCTTCAACAGAAACAAGCTCACGCGCGCCACGAGATAGCGCTTCAACTCCGAGTGCTCCCGTGCCAGCAAATAGATCAAGTACGCGCGCATTGTGCATAACATCCCACGAATCGAGCCTAGAAAATATCGCTTCTTTTGTGCGATCTGTAGTAGGTCTTGTACACGACTGCGCTGAAGTAAGCGGCAAAGATTTAAAACGTCCAGCAATAATGTGCATACTTATAGCTTAGCTGGAACCTGCAGACACGCACGTGGCGGCAGAAACTTTACGTACGTGTAAAGTTTCGGTCGGCTACGCGCCAAAAAACGGCAGAAACTTTACAATATTACTTATCCGCCGCCTTAGGATCCGGAATTAAGAACGAGCAAGCGAGCGCAAAAGCGAGCAAAACGACGCCGGCAACCATCGCAGCAGCGTATCCGCATGTTACGCCACTCAAAGACGCAACATTCGTCATCACAGCATACAAAATTGCAAAACTTAAGCCGGCTCCCAAATTAAAAGCTCCAGCATTCATACCCGGCAAGTATCCCGGATTATCTTTTGGAGAAAGCACAATACCTAAGCCATTAAGCATAATATTTGCCATGCCAGAATAGCTCACACCTACCCACACTGAAAACAGCACCAAAGCCCAAGCAGACGGCATATAAGCAACATACACACCAAAAGCAACACAAATCATGCTAAACGCAATTCCAATACGCAACACAAGCCTGTACCCGTAATTTGCAGCAAGCACGCCCGAAATAGTGCCAAACAATAGCCCAATAATTGCGTAAGGAGTAAGAGTTACGAAACTTACCATATTTGTGCCAATATTTGCACCAAACTTACTATCGTTAGCAAGCTTTATCACAACGCCATTTATCAAAGCAAACACGCCAGTCATTGTCAATAAAGTGCACAAAAGCAAACCCCATGTACGACGCTGCTTCATATATGTTGTAGAAACCAGCGGAGCCGCGCTTAAAACTTCGATTTTCCAGAATATTGCGAAAAACAGCACAGCAACAAGCACAAGAATAAGCACCATAAGCCAGTTAGATTTAGCTAGTTTATTACTAAGTTCATTAATAGAAAGATATATTGCAAGAAACGCAATTCCGAGCGTTACAACTCCTAGCCAATCCATTCTGCTAGTAGCATCCGAGCGAGATTCATCAGCTAAAACAATAATCATAATAACAGCAATAGCTGCGATTGAAGCCATAATCCAGAAAACAGAACGGAATCCGTATTTACTGGCAAGCCAACCACCTAATAAAGCATCAAATCCAGCAATACCGCCATTTACGGAACTTAATATTGCCATCAACTTTGCGTAACTTTTTTCTTGCTGTACGCGCACGCGCAACATAATTAAGCACATTGGCAATACAGGACCGGAAGCACCTTGCAAAATACGCCCAAGCATAAGCATATTAACGTCTTGAGCTAGCGCAGAAATAATGCTTCCAAAAAGAGTTGAGATAAGAATTCCGGAAAGTACTTTTTTACGCCCAATTAGATCAGACAATCGCGGCAAAAATAGCGAAAATAATGCTGCAGCAGTAAAGAATATTGTTTGCGTTAAAGCGATTTGAGTATCTGTAGTATGAAGTTCTTTTGACATCGTCGTCAATACTGGCGAAAGCATAGAAACGTTTAGCTGGAACGCAAAGATAGCAGCAAGAAACGCCACCATTAACGCCAAAACGGAACGTCCACCCTTATCTAGCATACGCGTAGAAAATGTTGGAGATTCAACCTCAGCCATAATCTAACCTCCGCTTAATTACGTAAAGTCATTCAAACGTCATTCAAAAGTCACCAACAATCATCCAATGCGCTTAATCGCATCTATAATCAAATTCCAGAATTTATCGAAATCAAGTTTTGTAGCAACTTGCGTATGGCATTCTTCTTCAGAAGGTTCAGTACCACGCAAATCTGCAACGGTCATGCCAAGAGTTAAGTCACTGTTTATTTCAACATCAAGTGGGCAACGCCTTGTGCTAATAACACTTTTATCGATCAAATAAGCGACTGTGCAAGGATCATGCACTGGAGGATCAACAAAATCTTGATTATTCTTATAAGCTTTACGGAAGTAATCCATAAGATCGCAAGCAAATTTAGAAACAGGCGTTCCAATAGAATTAATTTTCTTCTGTATTTCTAAAGTGCACAAAGCTTGGTGAGTTAAATCTAAGCCGACCATCGTAACTCGCCAATTTTCATTAATCACAACATGCGCAGCTTCAGGATCCGTCTTAATATTAAACTCAGCAACAGCACTACAATTGCCACTATGATAGCCGCCACCCATAAGAACTACTTCTTTAACGCGGCTGACAATTCTAGGCTCCATTCGCACAGCCATAGCAATATTCGTAAGAGGTCCAGTTGGTACAAGCGTAATTGTGCCAGGCTCATGGCTCATAATTGTGTCAATAATCCAGTTAACAGCATGCCCTTTATCCAAAGGTTTAGTTGGCACTGGAATATTTGCTCCGTCTAATCCTGTTTCTCCATGAACAGCAGCAGCAACTTTTAGAGGACGAACCATAGGACGGTCGCATCCGGCATGAACTGGAATATTAGTTGCATGAGCTATTTCTAGAGTTGCTCGAGCATTGTATGTTACTTTTTCTAGGCTTTGATTTCCACCAACCGTAGTTACGCCGAGCAAATCGATACTAGGATTGCCAACAGCTAATAAAATTGCCATCGCATCGTCATGACCAGGGTCACAATCTAGGATGATGGAAGTCATACTAACTCCTTCATAAGCACATGTATTTTGGAAGCAAATCGTGACGAATGCACTTCGCATAAGAACGCAAAATTAAGCATGCTCATGAATATTCGTCATGCGTTGAGAAATAAGTTCTGGATTAAACGACTCATGTACAGGCTGCATAGATTCAGTATTCAAAGCTGCAGCAGCAACCGCAAATCTGCCAGTTTTTGAAGAATCAAATTCGTTATATCGCGCGTAAATAAGCGCCGCAGTAGCAGCATCGCTAGAACCGTTGTCGTTGCCAACTGCTTTAACACCAGCATTGCTATTTCCGCGAGTTAGCATCATTCTCTGGACTCGCTTAACTGGGACAGGATAGAACGACACTCCCTCATCTGCAACACCATAAGCAACTCCTGCGCGACCGGCATTTACAAATACACGTTTTACTCCACGCTTTAAAAGCACATTCGCACAGCGAATTGCAGAACGCTCGTCAACAGCATTAATGCCAGTTAGAGCCTGCGATTCAGCAGTATCTAAAATAAGAGTGTCAATACGAGACAATCTAGAAAGCACTCGAGGAGCTTTTGCATCCGTAACTGCACGAACAACAATAGGACGGCGATAACGGTCACATAGCCACTCAATTGACTTTTGCGGAATATTAGTATCCAACACCAAAATATCAGCATTTTCAATAATAGACATGCGCTCACGCAAAAAATCGGGAGTCATGTGATCGTAAATACTCATATCGTCTAAAGCAAGCAAACGCTGACCAGAAGCGTCACCAACATACATGTACGAAGCAGTCATCGACTCAGGAAGTTGCTTCGCATAACCGATATCTAAGCCGTTTGCAGCAGCATCAATGCGGAAAAGCTCTCCGTTGTGATCGCCACCGTACACAGAAACCATGCTTGTGCGAATATTAAGACGCTCCAACGCGACTGCAATATTCCTTCCAACACCGCCTAGCATGTAGCGCACGTGGGAGGCATTAGACGTATAATCCATCAAATCTCCGCAAGCAATGCCAAGAACATCCATGCTAATTCCGCCAACAACAGTCACATAACTTGGAGGAGTAACAATATATCCCTTACCTCGTAAATAGCCTTTGCGAATTAAATTGGAAATATGAGCGGCCACACCTGAACGAGTAATTCCTGCGAGATTTGCAAGTTCCTGCTGGCTAATCATCGGGTTTTGTTGAATCCAAGTCAAGATTTGTTGTTCGCGTTCAGTCATTGTCGCCTCATCTCTATTGTGATTACAAATGATGCCTACTATCTAGGATATTCACAATTCTCATAATATGCACGTAAATTTATGTAATTTTGTTGTTTTTTTATATTATATCTAACAAAAGTTGATATTAATTATCAATTAAAAATAGTTTCTTACAGTATTTTTTACTAAATTAAGTGCATAAATATGCAATAATTTTTTCTTTATACTTTTCTTTATAGGATATTTTATTCATACAATATTTTAATTTTATAAGATATTTTGCGAGCAAATTCAGAACTTTAGAATTTTAATTGCTTACGATTTGCGTACTTCCGCCTCTCGTAAAATCAAGCACTGCACCTGCAAGATACGGCAACGAAACAAGATGAGCGTCTTTTTGCAAAGTCTCCAACGCATCTTCACGAGCCATAGCGATAATCTTTGCATCCTTAACAACTCGCAAAATCTTCAAACTCGAGCGACCACCCGACTGCTTATCGCCAAGAACATCGCCAACATTGCGCAATTCCAAATCTTTTTTAGCAATTACGGCACCATCTAGCGAATTTTCAACAACTTGCAAACGTTCTTGAGCAAGACTTCCATCCTCAGTTTGCGCAACCAAAAATGCCCAAGAATTCGTGCCACCACGCCCAACACGTCCACGCAACTGATGCAATTGTGCAAGGCCAAAACGATCCGCGTCAAAAATCACAATGCAACTCGCTTGAGGCACATCAACACCGACCTCAATAACCGTTGTAGCAACAAGAACTTGCACATCTCCGCGTGCAAAATGTTCCATCGTTTCGCGTTTTGTAGCATCATCGTCGCGACCAGTAAGCTTAGCAAAAGTAACGCCTTTAAATTGCGGCAAAGCTGAAAGCCGCTTCAAAATGCCGTTAACTGTGTGAAGTTTACGCAAAGAATCTGCGCTATTTTCTTCAGATTGATTAGATTGCACAGATTGCGAAACATCTTCAAAACCTTCAGATTCATCGCTATCAAAATCCCTAGCAGAAGCACTACCAGAATCCCTACCAGAATCCCTACCAGAATCCCTACCAGAATCCCTACCAGAATCCTCATTAAAATCATCATCAATATGCGCGCAAACAACATACGCACGCTCACCTGCATCAATGCGAGCACGAATATGCGCAAACATTCTCGCCATAGTATTCGCATCCGATTCTTGTACAACAAAAGTGCGAATAGGTTTTCTGCCTCCAGGCAATTCAGTTAAATATGAAGCATCCAAATCACCGAACCACGTCATAGCAGCAGAGCGCGGAATAGGCGTTGCAGTCATTACTAAAAGATGCGGTGTAAAAGACTTTTCAGCACTATCATGCGGATCTACACTCATTTTGCGTAACAAAACATCGCGCTGCTCAACACCAAAACGATGTTGCTCATCAATAATTACCAAAGCTAAATTAGTCGGCTTAAAAGTCGACGAGAACGCTGCATGAGTTGCAACAATAAGCGAAGGCTCCCCACTTGCAACACTCGCTAGCGCACGTCTGCGATCCGCAAGTCTCATGCCGCCAGTTACTACGATTACAGGCACTTTTAGATTCGCGCGCGCAATCATTTGGCGCAAATTTTCGGCATGTTGAGACGCCAGAACTTGAGTAGGAGCCACAAGCACAGCCTGATATCCTGATCCAACTGCCTCAAGCATTGCAGCGAGCGCAACAACTGTTTTTCCGGAACCAACTTCACCTTGAAGCAAGCGACGCATCGGATGGCGCTCACGCATGTCACGTACAATCTCATCAATTACATCTTTTTGACCTGCAGTAAGCTCAAACGGCAAACTTTCCACAAATTCATTTCTTATAAGAGAATTATTACAGGATTTTGCTTGATTGTCTTTAGAATCTTCACGAGATCGCAATACAGCTACTTGGGAAATAAAAGCTTCTTCATAGCGCAACGAGTCAACAGCTTTGTAAAATTCGTCAACTGATTGCGGATTATGAATTGAGTATATTGCTGACGCTCTAGTCATGAGGTTACGTTTTTTTAGCACTGATTCAGGCGTAATGTTTGGGATTTGCAGGGATTCAGTAGTGCAAGTTGCGGAATCTTTAGAATCTGCGGAAGCTGCGAAATCTTCAGAATCTTTAGAAAGTGCAGAAAGTATAGAAAGTATAGTTTCGTGAATATGCTCACTAGAGATTCGCGAATTTGCATGATACACGGGCATAGGAGCACTCATACGCGCCAAACCATCTTCCACACTTCTTACAGTATCGCGAGATTGATGTAAGCTATCGCTTTCTTCTACAGCAGATACGGTTAAAATTTGAGGATGCGTAAATTGCAATTTACCATTAAAAGCGCTAGACGTGCCGCCAACAACAACCATTTCGTCAACATGCATCTTTGCAGAAAGCCACTGAGCGTATTGACGATTTTTAGAAAAATAAATAAGTTGAGCTACTGCTTGCATATCTTGCAAAACGTTAATTTCGATTCTAAAACCGCGACGAGCGTTCATAGGCACAACGTTAATTGACTGAACTTGCGCATAGAAAGCCACTTCTTCGCCAATTTTTACATCTTTTAAGTTCGCAATTCTCAGTGGATTTGTAACTCTAAACGGGTAGTAAGTTAACGCGTCTTCGACTGTGACTATGCCCAAAGATTTTAATGCAGAAACGCGTCGCTTATTGCTGATTATCGCAGAAAGCGAAGTATGCATTTTGGCTGAGTTCGTGGGCGTATTTAGCATATTTCGATTATAAATCATCCGCAATCAGGAATATAACGTGCGCGCGAAAAAATATGCAAATACAAAAAAGCCCCGAGCACTGCTCAGGGCCTTACATTTAACACGCGATTCACGCCTCAACGCGCTGAACCTTGCCTGCCTTAATGCATTTTACGCACACACGAAGGCGAACGTTTTCGCCATCAATGGTGGTGCGAACCGGCTGAAGGTTCGGGCGGAAGGTGCGCTTATTGCGAATGTGCGAATGTGAAACGCTGAAACCGGTCTGCGGTCCCTTGCCACATACTGCGCAACGAGCTGCCATAATGGACTCCTATTTTCTTTGACTTGCAAGTCTTGCGTCATTCAAACACACGAACTACTTACGCAAATTACTTACGCACATTGCATAAACAAATAAGCACGCTTGAACGCACAACTACACAAGTATATCACTTACCAAGACAATCCGCACGCACAAACTCAGTCTTTTCTTGTAAATCCTTAACTGTCTTGCATCCAAGAAGCGCCATAATCACCCTAATTTGCTTCTTCCAGTTATCAATTTGCAAAGAAAGCGCGTCCTCACCTTCATGCATAAGCGTATGCAAAAACTCGCCAGCGACACCAACTGCAGAAGCACCCAAAGCCAACGCGCGCACAACATCCAAAGGCGTGCGAACTCCTCCACTTGCGAAAACTTCCATATTTTTTAACGAATCACACTTGCGTATGTCAACCAGCGACTCAACAGTAGTAAGACCCCAATCAACCAAATAATCACAGTCGCCTAAGTTCCTGCGAGCATTCTCTATTGTTACAAAATTAGTTCCACCACGACCAGAAACATCTACAGTGCGCACTCCAACATCTTTAAGACGCTGAACATCTTTAGCAGAAATTCCGCATCCAGTTTCCTTCACAATCACAGGCACTTTTAGAGCTTCGCACGCACTGACAATAGACTCAATATTGCGCAACCAATTTCGAAAATCGCGATCTCCTTCTTGCATAACCAACTCTTGTGCAGCATTTAAATGCACTTGTAACGCATTCGCATGAATCATGTTTACAGCACGCAATGCATCAGACGCGCTAGTTCCAGCGCTAACATTTGCCATCACAAATCCGTGTGGATTTTCGCTTCTTATGACACTGAAAGTGCTGAGTAAAGTTTCGTCTCGAAGAGCAGCACTCAAAGATCCACTCGCCATAGCAACAGAATTTTTTGCAGCAACTCTAGCAAGACTTGCATTCACTTTTTTAGCAGCATCACTTCCGCCGGTCATTGCGTTAATATATATCGGCGAGCACCAACGCACAGAATCGCATACTTCACTTCCTAGCACGCTCACGCTATCGTCAATTTCTTCAAGCGCAACTTGCGGCAAAGCATTCGGCACAAAACGCACTTTGTCAAAATCTGAATCTGCACGAGTTTTATACTGCTTGTCCGCAAGCGCAATATGCGCGTCTTTTCGGTTTTGTATTATGCAAGATTGAGCAGATTGCATATTAAGCTCGTTACGCTTAGCAAACGCGTCTAATACAATATTTTCAGAAGGCTTACCAGTTCCAAAAATTTCCGTAACATCAATATTCAATGGCTTTATTCCATTGGCTTCCCAAGTAGATTTCATAGTTTCAATTACATTATTGTCATAAATTGTCGACAGCGCAATTGCGCAATCTCC
The DNA here is from genome assembly GCF_003293675.1 of Gardnerella leopoldii. Taxonomy (NCBI): domain Bacteria; kingdom Bacillati; phylum Actinomycetota; class Actinomycetes; order Bifidobacteriales; family Bifidobacteriaceae; genus Gardnerella; species Gardnerella leopoldii. The sequence goes on along the minus strand of NZ_CP029984.1, from coordinate 88,938 downwards.
TCCGCCTGCACCGCTAGTTTTTGCAGGAATACCGGCACAAGTCGCAATTTCAATAAATTTTGTAAGTTCACGCGTTTCGATAACAGTTCCAGTAAGAGCACTTAATTTTTGCAACAACGCACGATTTTGAGCAAAACCGCTATAGATTTCGCTTATTTCAAACTTTTCAATTGCGCGCGCAAGTTTTTGCACGCAAATCTCACTTTGTTTGCAAAAATCTTCGTAAGTAAAAGATTTAATTTTTTTGTCAAAAGCACTAGTTTCGACGTTACTTTCAACGTTATTTTCAGCGTTACTTTCAACGCTACTTTCCGTACTAGTTTTAACGCTACTTTCTACGCTACTTACTAGCTTTGCGCTAGACGCAGGAGAACCAGTCCAGCCGACTAAAAGTTTTAGCGACTTATCTACATTTAAACGCTTAACTTCCAGTCGCGGCCACTTTTTGTGCAACAACTCACTGAAATCAGAGCATCCGGATTTTACTAGCGTAAGCTCAGCTTCAAGCCACTCGCGGTTATACGCGCGATACATAATCCAACCGCCATAAGAGCTGGCAGCAACGTCTCCACCGCTTCCGGATTTTTTAACACTCGACGACGCAATTAACGCTAACTTGCAAATTTCTGGAGTCGAAAGATTCAAATCATACCATTTGCACAACGCGCGAATAACCGCAACAGTTACCGCAGCAGAAGATCCAAGACCGTATTTTCTACCAGTTTTTACATCATCAAGTTCGCTAGAAATATACACATTGTAACTTTTGCGGTTAATATTTGGCGCACATTCCTCACTAGCATAAGCGTCGACTACGCACATTGCAGCGAGCACATAAGCATATTTTCCGTCGTTTTGTATTTCAATACTTCCGTCGGATGCACGCGACCAAAGAAGCGGTTTATATTTTTCGCCATCTGAGGTAATCACACCACAATAATTTCTGCTACTAGGCGCATTTTTCTGCAAATTTTCGCGTAACTCTTCGTTTAAAGTTTCATCACTTACACTAACCGTCACATAACGATTAACAGCAGCAACAATTGCAGCACAGCCGTCAACAACAGCATACTCGCCCGCAATATAAAGCTTTCCTGGGGCACTAGAGCGCACTTGAGTCATATTATCCGCCTATTTTAAACTCGTACTCACCGTCACAGCGTCACCTGGCAGCGCAATCGCAAATTTCGGCTCGCAATATTCTGTATTACAAAAAACGCTAGAATTACGCAAACCATCTTCAACTCGCGAGCGCAACTGACACATCGCACGATAAGCATCATCTCCAGAAGTAAGCACCTTCACATTCGGACCAGCATCCATCGTAGACCACACCAGCCAACCATCTTTTCGCATATTTTTAACCGCTTCAAGCACAATATGCGTGCTACTAGTCAAATAATTCACCGATGGAACAGCATTATGCATAGTTTCGTGCATTCCAAAAGCATTGCGTTCAACAACCTCACCCAATTGCTCAATATCTGCTCGCTGAATTGCGTTTTTAGCAATTTCAAGGTCGTCCTTCGACTGCTCAACCCATTGCATATACGTTGGCGAAGTTTCAACCGTTCTGCGCATCGCTTCTCGGCTAGAAATCGGCTTTTTGCTATCGTCCAAAGTGACGACAATCATAGCAAGGTTTAAATTTTTAAGCGCAACTTGTGCGTTTTCAATAGGCTCTGCATAAGACGTTTCGTCGTCGCAACCTGCATGCCAAATTGAAAGTCCTCCAAAAATCGAACGACAAGCTGAACCAGAACCACGTCTTGCAAGTCTAGAAAGTTCTCGTGGAGTTAGGTTTAATCCAGCAGCGTACGAGGCAGCAGACGCAAGAGCTGCAAAACCAGACGCACTCGACGCAAGACCAGCAGCAGTTGGCACAATATTATGCGAAATAACGCTTGCTTTCATTGAAATTCCTGCAATTTCACGCACCAAATCGAGCATAGCGACTACGCGACGAAAAGTTTTGGCAGACGGCGAAATCTTTTCATTATCTAAAGTAAAAGTATCTTGTTCAAGATTATTCGCAAAACTTACGCTTGTAGTTGTAGACAAATCCGAAAGGGTGAGCGAAAGCGAGGAAGTATAAGGCAAAATCAGCTTTTCATCGCGCTTACCCCAATACTTAATCAGCGCAATATTCGCGTTTGCTTTAGCAAAAGCTGAGTTGGGTGAAAGACTAGCGTCAAACGTTATTTTTGGCTGAATTTCAACATTTTGCATGCTGTTCCTCTTGCGGCAGATAAGTAATTCTCGTTTGTTAATGTGCTAAGCAATATTTTAGCAAAACAGTGCGCACAAGCTTCTTTTCTTTAAACAACTGTAAAGTTTATGCTACATTTCAAGTAAAAATAAGATTCAATTTATTGCAGAATCACCTATATTTACAACCCACGTATCGCAAGCACCGGCATTTTTAAAAGCTTCACTCACTCGCTTAGCAGCATCCTCACTATCAGCCAGCGCAATGACACATCCTCCACCACCTCCACCGGTAAGTTTTGCACCCAACGCGCCATGCTGACAAGCAGCATCTACCAAGGCGTCAAGTTTTGCAGTACTTACGCCCAAATCCGCCAAAATACGGTGTGCGAAAGTCATTTGCTTACCCATATTTTCAATACGGCCAAACGCCAAATCATCTTCTGCAACAGCCGCAATCTCCCCCAATTTATTGAGCTGCGCTCCAACTTCAACAGGATTCGATTCTAAACGAGAACGTAAAGCTTCAACTGTTTCGCGAGTCATTCCTTTGCATCCAGAATCCGCCAAAACAAGCCACGCACGCATGTTAATTTCCATGCGATCAAAACAGCCACGACTAAAACGCACAGGCCAGGAAGCAGCAGTTGCAGTGGCATCCAAGCCTGAAGAACATCCGTGAGCCACACACTCAGCAGTCTGCGTCAACTTAAAAATCTCATCATTGCTAGCTGCAACGCCATAATAGTCAAGAATCGCACGAATTACAGCACCGGCAGCTGCCGCAGACGAACCAAGACCTCGTTCTGCTGGAAAATCAGACTCGGTAAAAATGTGCAAATTCTCACCGCTCCACCCTGCAAACTCTAGCGACGCGCGAATTGCTGTTCGTATGCTATTAAAGCGCGTAGGAATTTCGGAAAGTTTGCCAGTAAAGTCAAGGCATGAAAGAGTTATATGTGAATCGAGATTCGTCGTAGATGCTAAAGATTCGCTTGATGTAGAAGATAAAGATTCACACGAAACAGGTGCTAAAGATTCATTGCAACTAGTTACAACAGCGCGCATACGCAAGTTTTTAAGCGGCAAAGCTATTGCAGAATGGCCATAAACCACGGAATGTTCGCCAAAAAGAATAACCTTCGCGCAAGTTTCGCCATAACCTTTGTGATTGCTGTATTTTATTGCGTTTTCAAGATTTGCGCTTACGGAATTTTTACAAGCATACTCTTCGTCATTGCGAATAGCAGATATGTTGGCATCTTGCGCTTTTGCGTTCATACTAAGCTCGTCAGCCAGTTCATATTTGCTTTCCAGCACAGTTTGCATCTCCTTTATAATTTCGCAATTTTCCAACTGTTCTAATTTAGTCGAGTAAAACTTAAAAAACTACGTTACGCACGTGACACTTACAACACATTCACATTTGGAAAACGGCAGAAACTTTACACGAGTGTAAAGTTTCGGTCGGATTAAAGCAATAAAACAGCAGAAACTTTACACGCTTGTAAAGAAAAAGTCGCAAAATGGCAGAAAAACGGCAGAAACCTTACACGAGTGTAAAATTTCGGTCGGATTAAGGCAATAAAACGGCAGAAACTTTACACGCTTGTAAAGAAAAGGTCGCGCGGGGAATAGAAATGTAAAACCGACCAGCGCGCAGCAATAAAAAAACTCTGCGCAGCATCGCAATGAGAAAACTCAATACAACGCAAACGCAGAGTTAATGCTTAAGTTCAATCCACATGTATTACAAGCAGAAAACCACTAAAAGCAAGAATCTGCTTGCTGCAACATGTTTTGTAAAATTCACAAAGCTACTTACTCAGCCACAACCTTAACAGTGAAGGAAGCGGTGATTTCCGGATGCAACGTTACGGTTGCTGGGAACTCACCAGTGGTCTTAATAGTAGCAACCTTAATTGCGCGAGCCTCAACTTGAGCCTTGGAAGCCAAAGCAGCAGCAATCTTATCGGCAGAAACGCCACCGAAAAGCTTGCCGGATTCGGAAACCTTAGCAGAAAGCTCCACAACGGTGCCTTCAATCTGAGCCTTAGCTGCAACTGCCTCTTCACGAGTGGCAACAGCCTTGGCAAGACGAGCGCGACGCATTGCTTCAATCTGGGAAGCAGCACCCTTGTTCCATGCAAAAGCAAGACCCTGAGGAATCAGGTAGTTGCGTGCATAGCCAGCCTTAACTTCAACAACGTCACCAGAGTGACCGAGGTTGGCAACAGTCTTGGTAAGAATAACCTTGGTTTCAGCCATATTCCTATCCTCTCAATCAGCGACCGGTAGTGGCGTAAGGAAGCAAAGCCATTTCGCGAGCATTCTTCACTGCCTTCGCGATCTTGCGCTGTTCCTGCACGGTTACGCCGGTGATACGACGGGAACGAATCTTGCCGCGGTCAGAAACGAACTTGCGCAGCAAAGCAACGTCTTTATAATCAATTTCAGTAATCTTGGCAGCCTTCAAAGGATTTGGCTTCTTTTTGAAAGGCTTGACCGGTGGTTGCGGCCTTTTGCGTGACATAAGATGTCCTCTCTCAAATCCGTTATGCTTTTTGTTCGCATAACATTTAACTGATGATGTATTTATAAGGATTAAGTAAGCGCGTAAATAAGTGCATAAATAAACAAATAAATACGCTATCTATAGCTCAACTAAAACGCTAGAACTCAGGTTCTTCAGAATCGCCACCAAAATCAGAATTGGCACCGAAAGTTGAAAAACTATCGTTTGTTGGCGCAGCAGCACTCCACGGATCAGCCGCTGAAGAACTTGCGGCATGCTGAGAAGCGGCCTGGCTAGCAGCATAATTTGCTCCGCCAGCATAACCTGCACCAGCAGCATTTGCTGCACGCGAGCCACCAGCAAAACCTGTTGAAGAGCTTTGGCGGTTAACTTGCGCAGTTGCATAACGCAAAGATGGACCAATTTCGTCAACTGTAAGTTCAACAACTGTGCGATTAGAGCCGTCTTGCGCTTGATACGAACGCTGCGACAACCTGCCTTGAGCAATCACGCGCATGCCTTTAGAAAGGCTGTTTGCACAATGTTCTGCCAAGTCTCTCCACGCTGAGCAACGCATAAATAATGCAGGCCCATCCTCGAACTGATTCGTATTACGATTAAACGTTCTAGGTGTGGATGCAATGGTAAAGCTCGCAACAGAAGCACCGTTGGAAAGTGCCCTTAATTCAGGATCCGAAGTGAGATTTCCCACGACGGTAATAATTGTTTCACCTGCCATATCGTGCCTTTTCTTTCTCGCTTTACTCGTAATCGCATGTTAGTTAGCAATTACTGGCAATTTTGTGCGCAACTTATGCGCGGTTGTTTACGTATTTATTTAGCTTAACTAGTTTTTATTTAATTCACTAGAGCTTACTTAGTTTTGCTAGTTTTTACTTAGCGTCCTTGCGAAGAATCTTCGTGCGGATTACAGATTCGTTAAGGTTCAAAACACGGTCAAGTTCGTCACTTACAGATGGCTCGGCAGTGTAGTTCACCACAACGTAGTTACCTTCGGTTTTGCCTTCAATTTCGTAGGCAAACTTGCGGCGACCCCAGTAATCGGTACCGTCAACGGAACCGCCCTCGTTGGTGACAAGCTCAAGATACTGCTCGGTCAACTTCTTAAGACCGTGCTCATCCAGCTCAGGATTTGCAATGAACATCAGTTCATACTTATGTGCAGACATCACCCACCTCCTTCGGACTATCGGCTGTGGACCTTCCACAGCAGGAGTGTGTTTGCAAAATATGCGCGATTGTTTGATGATAAGCACCAAAACCGCACACAACTTCGCTATTTTACAGCACGCTCGTGACGACGAGAGTTACGCGCTTAAACGATGGTGTCAGGCGGCAGAAACTTTACAGCGGCGTAAAGTTTCGGTCAACTACGCGCCAAAAAACGGCAAAAACTTTACAGCGTTGTCAAGAAAAGGTCGTTTTCGTGCTAAAAAACGGCAAAAACTTTACACAGGAGTAAAGTTTTGGTCGGAATCAAGCGCAAAGTTCCGCAGCACACGCACGCATCGGCTATTTCCCAATAATTCTAGGCACTCCAACAGCTGCAAGTTTCTTCTCAAGCTTCCTAGGATCAAGGATATCCGAGTAATTAAAGCGCACGATTTTATTTACGCCACATTCCTTCATAAGCAATACCTCACGTTCCGCTTGTTTGTCGATATTCTTATGAATAACACTCTGGTTTCGCGATTCGAATAAATTTTTATTGTCTCCTGAAGAATTAAGATTCACATTCTTATATTGCGCATCATCTGTATCAATGTAGTATTTCGAATACCCGTCAAACTCCCCAACAATCAACTCCCCATTATTCAGGCTCCACAAAAAGTCGCAACGATACTTCAAATTTACATGTGGAATCTCAAACTCACGCTGTAATTCTGGTATCATAAATCCTAAATTAATCATTGTTCCCCGAGCTAAGGATTCACCAGCGTTCTCGCTAAGACCATTTGCAAAGAAGCAAAGCTTACATAATTTAGCCAACTTTTTTTGTTCACACTCAAAAATTTGCTTAAAAGACAATGAAAAATTAGTCCCACCATTCGTTTTTGCATAGTTTCGCAAGTCATCCAAATAAGCGTAATCCCTTGTATAATGACGTTGGTTTTTGTGTAAACTGCTATTCGCACACGTTTTATTATTTGCAATCTCACTATTACAATCGACGCCACTCAAGTTATTCTTGCAATCGCAGTATCGGCTTTTGCAAATTTCGATCACTCTGTTTAAATTCACATTGTCTCGCGCTGCTGAATCGAAAATAGGCAAAGCAAATCTAAATGAGTAATTATTAGCAACGTCAAACAACATAGTGCTTTTATCTACCAAGTGACTTTTTATTTCTTCAGTCACGCAATCGCTTGCATGCGGAAGCTTTATTAATTGTCCAGTACTGTTATTCTCACGCGTTAAAATGCGGACATCATCACTCATACCATTCTGTTCGTAACCTACGGAAGGAATAACTTTTAGTTGATTGTTATACTTGTTTGATTTTCGCTTGTTGCTTCGAATATAAATTTTAGTATCTCTTGCGTCCACACAATTTTTCTTTTTGCTAAGAAAAGCATTATCATAGCAATTTTTTTCGCTGTCATAATCTTTCGAAACTTGATACCCAAGAAGTGCCGAGGCAGTCGAAGCTGTTAATTTACAATCGGGGTGCGATTCAATAATAGATAACGCAATATGACGTATTTTTTCAGCTTCGTAAAGACTATTCCAATATTCTTTACGCATGTAAAGATTTTTGTACACGCGCACAGCTTCTCCACGTTGCGATGACCTTTGAACTGCTTTTCTTTCAGCATTAGTTTTCGGGGCGAAGCAACGCTTATTCTGTTCACTATTCGAAAATAAATCGTTTATATAAAAATTATTCATAATGCAAGGTTATTAAAGCCTTATTCGTGCGTAAATAAATTTCTTGCATTGTGGATAAAAGGTACGGAAAGAAGGTGCGAAAAGAAGGTGCGGAATTGGCAGGTGGCGGCAGAAAGTTTACATGGGAGTAAAGGAAAGGTCGGATGCGCGCGATAAAACGGCAAAAACTTTACAGCGGCGTAAAGAAACGGTCGGATTAAGGCGATAAAACGGCAAAAACTGTGCAGCTGCGTAAAGGAAAAGTCGCGAAAGAGCGAAAAAACGGCAGAAAGTTTACAAGGGTGCAGCAGAAAGCGCAGACAGGATGTGCAGACAGGAGGCGAAGAGCACAAAATTGTTATAAAAAGGTTTATAGGTCAAAAAAAACTTAGTCTAGCGCACCTTTTAGCACACTAGACTAAGTAATTCACAGTAAAATCGACTCAACGATCAACCAGTAAGCTAAAGCCCAAATGATTCATCGCTGAATCAGCTTTTAGCTTAGTGACGGATCTTGCGAAGAGCAGCACCCATGCCAGCAAGCACAGAAGCAGCAACAGCAGCCATAGCTACAGCAGCACCAGTCTTAGCTAAACCAGCAGCAGCGGCACCGTTTGCACCAGCGGCAGCACCGTTAGCATTGTTGTTCTGCTGAGCAGAAGCCTTGGTATCCTTACCCTGCTTAGCAGCAGCCTCAGCAGCCTTAGCTTCCTTACCAAACTTACCGCTCATAGCAGAAGCATAAGCATGCTTCAAACCAGGAACAGCTGGAACCTTTGGATCCAAAGGATCAGAAGTCACAACTGGTGGCAACAAAGCTGGGTTCACACCAGCAGCAACAGCCTCATTGTAAACATCCTTGTAAGTCTGCAAAGCCTTATTATAAGCAGCTACAGCAGCCAAATCCTTTGCCAGAGCATCATCATAAGCAGCCTTAGCCTTGGCAAGAGCAAGAGTTGCACGCTTAAGGTGAGCCTCAGCACGATCTGCAGCATCACGCAAACGAGTCTCGGTAGCAGAATCATTCACGCCAGAAGCCAAGAATGCGTTGAGCTTTCCATTAGCAGCACTGAATGCATCCATGCGAGCATTGTACTCAGCAATAGCAGCAACCAAAGCCTTATAAGCATCATTGAACTTATTCTTAGCAACAGCAAGTTCATCATCCTTGTTGTCCAAGTTCATCTTAGCAAGACGAACCTTGTTAATAAGAGCCCTCTTAACCTGATCCTCAGTTGGATCTGGAACTGCGCAGTTCTCCAATACGTTCTTAGCATCGAGATACTTAGCAAGAAGATCATTTACCTTAGTCTGCTGAGCTTCCTTAGCCCTAGTCTCTGTAACGTTAGCATTGTAAGCATCCACATACTTCTGAACCTTTACGTACAGATCATGTGAGACTTCAGATGGATCAGCATTATTCTTCAACAAGCCAGTAGCCAAAATTGTAACAGTATAATGTTCAGCTTCAGAATCCTTTGCAGGAGCTGGAGAAACTGTCATACCATCAAGAACAGCCTTAGCATCAGTATAAGCTTTGTAAGCAGCATCAGCAGACGTCTTAGCAGCGCTCTTGAATGGAGCAGGATCTGGGCATGCAGCCATTGCTGGAGCAGCAAAAGCGAAACCAGAGAGGAGGGTGGCGCCGGCAGCGAATGCGGCGATAGCCTTCTTATTCAACATAATATTTTCCTTTCTTCTTCTCCTTCGCACTAGGGTATGCGAAGAAAAATTTGCCATTTGCGGTTTCCCGCTCGTACCAGTGAACTAGGGATTCAACCGGTAACTGAGTTAAAACTTACCGCAAGCTCTCAGAAAACTCAACACTAAAATTCAGATTTCTAAGCGCCAAAAATACAAAAATCTTAGTAAATATTCGTTATATTCATTAAAAAGCAGAAATATTTACGACATTTTTCTGTATTTTTTAATAAAAATTACGCGACACGCCATATACTGGATTTTTTTAACGTTTTTTCAGCTTTCTTTAAGGTTTGAGTTTTGCGATTTCTTTAACAGCCTTATAAAACAAAGAAAAACGCAATATTTAACCATCGGCGAAATTTGTTTAAACATCGACACACTTGAAGCAAAACCAAACAGAAAAACCAAAAATGCCCGAGTAAACAACTCACTCGGGCATTAAAATCATCAGCGCGCAAAATTAAACTTTGCAAAAATATTCGCAAAAATACTAATCAAGCAAATCGTCAGAATCTCCAGAACTCACTAAATCGTCAGCATTAGACGCATCAAGAACATCTCGCTCATCAATAACAGGTGCCAAAACCAAATCCTTCACAAGCTCACGCGTACGAAGCTGAGAATCAGCATCCAAACCATCGTCGGTAATAACAGTATCAACCTGATCAAAACGAGCAAATAGCGAAAGCGACGTACAACTCCATTTAGTATGATCCGTCAAAATAATCGTGCGATCCGCAATATCCATTAACGCCATATCAGTAGCAGCTTCCAAAGAATTTGGCATAAGGAATCCGCGAGGAAGAGACACAGAATGCGTGCCAAGAAAAACGGTATTCACACGAAGAGAAGCAACAACTTTATCTGCAATAGGCCCAACCAGCGAATTGGAACGCGTAATCACGCCACCGGTAACAATAACCTCGACATCCTTCGACTCTAAAGCTTGCACAAGCTCCGCAACAGGAATCGAATTGGTCAAAATCGTAATACCAGAAGCCCTGCGCGACTCGAGCAAATGTTGCGCAAACACATAAGCAGTGGTACCGCCGCCAATAGCAATCACATCCCCCGGAGAAACATAATCCACAGCCAAACGCGCAATTGCATCCTTCAAACCAATATCCATTTGCGACTTTACAGAAAACAGCGGCTCCGAAAGCAGAGTATTAGTCGTCACTGCGCCGCCGTGAACGCGCTTTAAAAGCCCACGATCCGAAAGCTCTGCGATATCCCTGCGAACCGTCATAGCAGAAACGTTCAGTTCTTTAGAAAGCGCAGTAATGCGAACAGCACCGCGCGTACGGAGACGGCTTAAAATCAAATGTTGACGCTGTGAAGAAATCATACGAACATTATCGCACACGTAAACGCAAAAAACAAACGTAATTGAGCGTTTCAGGGCATTAAAACGAAAAGAACGCACATTTTGTTGTCAAGCAAAGCAAGTTTTATGAAAAATCGCACAAAAACGAACGCGTACTAAGGAAGAAAACGCACAAACTACGGCAAGAAAAAACGCACAAAATACACTAAGTAATAGCGCATATAACAATAATGCCCTACTATATAAATATGTATTACGTTTCTGAACACTCATTGCACAATGTCGTCAATAAAGCAACGACCGACCTTTTTACATTCTCATACAAACACATTATTAAACCGCATTTTGTTTTTAACATTCCTCCAGACGAAGCGCATGATCGCATGATTAATTTTTGCAAATTTAGCGAACGCACTCCTGGATTAATGTGGCTTCTTCGCGAAATGCTTAACTACACAGACCCAGTGCTAGAAACTAACGTTATGGGTGTGGATTTTGCAAATCCGTTTGGCTTAAGTGCAGGACTGGATAAAAACTGCCAAATGGCGACCGTACTAGACAACGCCGGCTTTGGTTTTGAAACAGTTGGCTCTACCACAAGCCGACCATGCGAAGGAAATCAAAAACCTTGGTATCATCGCCTTCCAGAATATGACTCTATTCTTGTACACGCAGGACTAGCAAACGATGGCAGCGAAGCCGTTGTTGCACGAGCCGAGAAAGCCTGGACGCATGCAAAGTCTATGAATATGTCTATTTCTATTGCGCGCACAAACGACGACTTAGTTGGCGACTTGGAAGAAGGAATTGAAGACTACCATATTTCTATGGAACGTGCAGCCGGAAAAAGCTCAATAATTGAAGTAAATATTTCATGCCCGAACACGCGTGTGGGTGAACCATTTAGTCAGCCGGAAGCACTTGACAAATTATTCACCGATCTTGACACTATTAAGCGACCTCAGCCAACGTTAGTTAAGATGCCGCTTAATTTGCACGGTGGTTGGGAACAGTTCAAATCTTTGCTTGACGTACTTGCCGAACATAAAGTTGACGGAGTAAGTATTGCGAACTTGCAAAAGAATCGCGCAGGACTTGATGTTCCGGAAGATTGGCAAGGAGCACTTTCTGGAGGTCCTACCTACAGCGCAAGCAACGAGCTTATTCGACGCACGCGCAAAGCTTTTGGTAAACGTTTTGCTATTGCAGGCATTGGCGGAGTATTTACGCCAAAGCAAGCATATGAGAAGATTCGCTCAGGCGCTGATTTGGTTATGTTTATTACGTCACTTATGTACAGAGGACCGCAGCAAATCACAACGCTGAAACGCGGACTTGCGGATCTTTTGAAACGCGACGGCTTTGAGCATGTTACAGACGCAGTTGGTGCGGATTTGAACTAGTACAGTGCGTATTTGCGCTAAAAATGACCCTTACTTTGCTCACAATCAAGTAGCATAAGTAAGGGTCTATTTGTAAGGAACAGCACAAAACAACTTAGTATTTAGTAAGTTAACTAGCAATTACGAGTTAACAAATACCATTTAGTAATTATCAGTTTCTGAATTACTATAGTCGTCGCGACGAGCAGTGCCGTACTGATCTTGCGTGTTCTTTTGTTTCTTAGCTTCTTCCTGCTGTTCTTGTGCTGCCTGCTTTCTAGCGTCTTCATCTCGCTTCTGCTGATCAGTTTTAACAGTATTTTTAGGCATGCCAGGCAGAGTTCCACCGGCAGTGTACTTTGGATCAGGCTTGCCATAATCGTTGTCAACAGGAATGTTAGCAGCTTTCAAATAGTCATTCATAAACTGTTTCCACGCTGGCGTTGCAATATACATACCATACCAAGCTGCCATTGTACGACCGTTAATAGTCATGCCATTAAAGCTTTTTTGTGATTCGGCGTTACCAACTGCCACAAACGAAGCAACTTGATACGGCACAAAACCAGCTGTAGTCATGTAGTACTGTTCGTTAGTACCAGTTTTTGCGAAAGTCTTGCGACCACCATCAAGTTGGGTAGTTGAAGCCTCGCCGCCAGGTTGCACAACACCCTGATTCAGCGCATAAGCAGCAGTTTGAGCAATTCCCTTTGGAATTGCTTGATGGCAATGCGCACTAGGAACTTTCAAACGCTTACCATTTTTGTCAACAACTCGCTTAATAGCAATAGGATCACATGCCACGCCATCAGCACCAATAGTTGCATACACATTCGCCACAGTTAAAGGCGAAGCTTGCACAGAACCAATCGTCATAGGCGGATTAAGCGAGTTAGAAGAATACACACTTTCCTGACCAAGAGGCGAATTATGGTAACCAAGTATGCGAGCAGCATCCGCGATTGAACACAGCTTAATTTGCTGAGCCATAGAAGCCTGAGTGGTATTATGCGAGCGCACAAGACCTTGCAAAGGAGTTTCCGGATTAGTTGTGCCACCACCAGAGTTTTGAACTGACCAACTACCAACTCCGCGGAATTTGCTGCAATTAAAATCAGCATTGTTGTAAAGCATAGAAGTGCGAAGAGGCTGATTAATCGACTTTCCAGCAAGCATCCATGCAACCATATTAATTGGCTTCCACGTAGAACCAATCTGCCAACCAAGACCGCCACCATCGCGCTCATCTACAGCATAGTTCAAAGCCGTATGCGTAGGATCTGATTTTGCAGCATCCGTAGCATCATAAATACGATTGCTGCCAAATGCCAAAACTTCACCAGTTCCAGGCTTAATTGCCGCAATTGAAACTTCAAAACCGCTCTTATCGTTTACAGGAATCGTATCTCTAGCAGCTTTCATAGCAGCCTTGCTGGCGCGCAAATCCATAGTTGTGTAGATATCAAGACCACCCTCAGTAAGCAACTTTTCGCGCATGGCAGCAGTTTTACCAAACTCGCGAGAATGCAAAATTTTCTTCGTTACATAATCGCAGAAGAATGCTGCATCACCTGCAGCTTGGCATCCAATCTTAGAAACTTCCCTCTGTATGTTAAGAGTGCTTTTAAGAGGAATAGCAACAGCGGAATCATGCTCGCTCTTAGTAATAAAACCTTGACGAAGCATTAAATCAAGTACAATATTGCGCTGCTTTTGCGCTTCAGGTTGATTTGCTTCAATAGAAGGATCGTAACGCGAAGGATTCTTTGTAATTGCAGCAATAGTTGCCGATTGCACAAGATTAAGCTTTGCAGCACTCGTATTGAAGTATCGATGAGCTGCAGTTTCTACGCCGTAAATATTATTGCTACCAAACTGCGCAATATTTAAATATCCCTGCAAAATCTCAAGTTTGGAGTATTTTTTCTCCATTTGAATTGCAATAAGCATTTCGCGCAATTTACGAGCAATAGTGCCTTCAGAAGCGTGATACTCAGCTAAAGGATCGTTATTTTCGCGAGCTTTAATCATAAGCACATTTTTTACATATTGCTGAGTTAAGGAAGAGCCACCTTGCATATCTCCCTTTTTAACGAATGTTTGCACGAATGCGCGAATAACACCTTGCATATCTACGCCGGAATGCTCAAAGAATCGACGGTCTTCACGAGCAACCATTGCTCGCTGCATATATTGCGATATGCGTCGAAGCGGCACTACAGTGCGGTTTTGAGCATAAAAAGTTGCAATAATAGTTTTGCCATCAGAAGCGTAAAGTCGCGATTTTTGCGGCAAAGCAGTTACATCAAAATCGATGCCGTCAACGCGAAGTGAAGGTACTACTGTTTTCACTATGCTATTCACGCTCATTACGCCAGGAACAAACATAATACTTGCTGCAACACCTCCTGCAACACACAAAGTGATGTAGGTAAGGAACAGTGCTAGCACACGGCGAACAGTCAGTGAATTCTTTTTCGGCATGCGTACTATTCTAAAGGTTTGCCTCTACTTGAAAACTGGCATCATAAACATTCGCACTTTAACGCTCAGCTCGACGAATAAGCATGCCAGGCTTATAAATAATAATTGACCTGCCTTGGCGCATAATCCAGCCTCTGTTTGCAAAATCCATAAGTGCTTTGTTAACTGTTTCGCGTGAAGAGCCAACAAGTTGCGCAAGCTCTTCTTGCGTTAAATCATGCGGCACAAGCAAGCCATCGCTCATAGGCTCGCCAAATCTTGAAGCTAAATTCAGCAAAGTCTTCGCTAAACGAGCAGGAACATCCATAAAAACTAAGTCGGAAATTCGCTCATTATTTGCTCTCATGCGCGCTGCAAGCACTTGAAGCATATCTACTGCAACGCTAGGGTGATTGTTTAGCCAATGGAATAACACGTCATTTTCTAGCCATAAAACTCTAGTATTGTTGGTAATAGATATTGCTGAAGCTGTACGAGGACCGCCGCTAGGATCAAAAACGGGAATTTCGCCTAGAATTTCGCCAGGAGTGTGAATACTTAACAATTGCACACGATTGTCGTTTGAATGACGAACTAATTTTACTCTTCCACGCTCAAGCAAGTACATTCGATGGTCAGTATCGCCTTCATTAAAAATTGCCGAACCTTTTTTAAATGTCGATTCTTGCAAATACTGCATCAATTCTTTTACTTGATCAGCTGGAACTTGCTTAAACAATGCGGTATGTTGCAGTGAAAATTCATCGCTGTCAACGCTGAGTGTTGCCATTGCTGCTCTACCCCTTCATTAAGCAATAAGTAGATATCTCCATTGAACTACCTGTATGCGGATGAACGCAAACGCAAACGAAAAGCGTAAGCGAAAAACGCACATCACCTGACCTATGATATCACGAAAGACGAGGAAACGACATTTACTTTACGCCGTTGTAAAGTTTCTGCCGCTTTTTAGCATGCAAACGACCGTTTTTTTACAACGCAGTAAAGTTTCTGCCGCCTTTTAGCACACAAACGACATTTACTTTACAACGCAGTAAAGTTTCTGCCGCTTCCGACTAACTATTTACTCCCATAACATGCAAGCACCATGCGTTTTCATAAGCTAACTCCTGCCATTGCCTGTACCTGCCAGAAGTGCCACCGTGACCACCGTCAGTTTCAATACGAGCAATTGCATCAACCCCAGAAGCTTGCAATTTAGCGAGCCATTTCAAAGGTTCCGTAACAAGCACGCGCGTGTCGTGAATAGACGATGTGATTAAGATTTTCGGAAAATCAGCTAACTTCTTGCGACCATCTTCCGTTTTTGCGCAAGGCACATTTTCGTAAGGAGTATACGATTTCATATAAGCATAAGCTTCAGAATCATCGAGCGGATTGCCCCACTCATCCCACTCTGTTACAGTAAGCGGCAAAGAAGAGTCGAGCATAGACGTAAGGGCATCTACAAAAGGCACGTCTGCTTCAATTCCTGCATAACATTCCGGAGCCATATTTGCTATAGCACCCATAAGCAAGCCTCCTGCTGAACCACCGTTTGCAACAGTATGGCAAGCAGAAGCAAAACCAGCATTTTGCAAAGCACGCGTGGCATCAACAAAATCTTCAAAAGTATGCTTTTTATTAACGCGCCTACCCTGCTCATACCACGCGCGACCCATTTCGCCACCGCCTCGCACATGCACTTGCGCATATAACACGCCGCGATCCAGCAAACTCAAGCGACCGACAGAAAAAGTAGGGTCTGAACTAACTTCATACGCTCCATAACCAGTAATAAACATTGAGTCAGTTTGAGAAATTTTATCCGGACGCCACACAAGCGATACTGGCACACGCTCACCATCTCGAGCAGTAATCCAAACGCGCTTTTCAGCATAATTGTGCTCATTAAATTCGCCTAAAATTTTACCTTGCTTGAGCAACACATCTTCGCCTGTTAAAGGATCCAACTCGCGAAGTTGACCTAAAGTTGCGTAACTGCCAAAAGCGTAACGCATATGCGGAGCTTCGTACGAAGGATTTCCAGTCATAGAAATACTAAATAAGCGATTATTGTTGATTTCTTCTTGTGAAATATTTGCGAGCGCAGCACGTGATTCGGCTTGCGCTTGATCCGTAAGTTGAGAAGAAAATTGATCCGTAAGTTGATCCGTAAATTGATTCGCAAGCTGGGAAGAAAGCGGTCGCACTTCGCAAAAACGCCACGGTTTTGCTTGCAAAAAATCTTCAACAGCGCGCTTCTTGCTCATTACAGCCAAATGCGGCAAACCTTGAGAACGGTAAGCTAGTGCCACATAATTTTTGTACATTGACAATCCGCTTATGCTCAATCCAACTGCATTTTGCAATATTTCAGGATTTTGAGGCGAATTATAAGGCTTTGTAATAGGCTCACTTCCGGCACCTTTTTGCCAAGCATCTCCTTGCTCGCAACCATAAGGAGAACCCGAAGCAACACATACTCCATCCGAAAGCTTATACGTTACATGCTCATCAAACTTGCCGGAATTTCCTCTCATATCAATAATGTCAATTTCAAAATTAGGATTTTTAGCGTTATGGCACACAATCGCAATTGGAATATCTTCACCATTTTCGCCAGCATTCTCGAAGCAAGCGAAAGAAATATCGTATTCCACTCCCTCAACCGGCTCAATAACCATACGGAATTCGCCCTCAGGATTGCTCAAAGGAAGCATAAGCACGCGCGATGTAGTCTTTGAACTACTACTGATCATCATGTATCGTTCGTCAAAACTTTCATACACGTCAACAAAAAATCGCTCGTCAGTTTCTTCAAAAACTTTTACATCGCTGGAAACTTTAGTGCCGACCTTATGCCTCCAAACTTGATAAGGACGCCAAGCATCATCAAGCTTTACATAAAACACCCATTTTCCATCTGGAGAAAGTGAAGCAGAAGCAAGATTTTCCCACGATTCTTCTAACTGCGACCAAGAACATGTTTTTGTAGAAAAGTCACGAATAAAATAGTTAAAGCGTTCATCGCCTTGAGTGTCGACACCGTACAGCATTCGCAAACCGTCGGTGCTCAAATCCATTCCACCGACTCTAAAGAACTTGCCACCAGAGTGCTCAGATTCAAAGTTTGCATCAAATAAAATCTCTTCACCATCAGTTGTGCCAGGCTTTGCAGAATTGTCGATAGTTGGCGGATTCCAATCGTCACTATTTTCGACTTTCATACGGCATTGCACAGCGTATTGTTTGCCTTTTTCAGTACGCACGTAATACCAGTAATTATTCATGCGCATAGGAACAGACATGTCTGTTTCTTGAACTCTTGAGCGCAACTCGTCAAATAATGTAGAACGCAAGTTTGCTAAGTGCTTTACACGCTGTTCAGTATAAGCATTTTGACTATTGACGTATTCCATAAGCTTAGGATTATTGCGATCTTTCATCCAAGCATATTCGTCTATATAAGTGTCGCCATGGAATTCACGTGCCGACGGTATGCGTTCTGCCGCTTTTGGCTTTGCAAAATCTTGATTATTCATAGCTACACCTCTTTTAATTTTCATTAAGTATTTTCTTCAGCTCTTATATATTAGTAACGAAATATTTTCTGCAATTCTTTAATATTACAAAATTATTTTGCAATTATTTTATACTATTTCGCAATCGCTTCCTCTATAAACGGAAGCATTACTTTAGCTAAATCTTTGCCTTGAGGAGCTGCAAAAAATGGCACGCCTTGCAAAGTACCAGCAGCACCTTCTGCTTCAATTATGCGCATTTGAGCATCATCAAAATCATCAATATCACCAGAAAACTCGTTAGCATTATTTAATTTTTCGATCGCCATAGTAGGAATTTCTTGCGCATCTTCACACGTAGTATCAAGAGCATCCGAAAAAACATACGCACGTTTAGATGCACTTAAAGCAACAGCAAAATCACGAGATAATTTACGACGAAAATCCTCAACAGTAGCACGCTTACGCAATTGCCTAATACCTACTGCAAGCACACGACCTGGATGCTTACGAATAATATTCGCATACGTTAAAGGATCCTTTTGACCATCATCGCCAATAAGCACAAAACGCATGCCAGGAAAATCATCCATAAGTTGAGTTGCAAATTCTAATTTATGCTGCGGTCCGTTTGGAATAAAAGTTTTAGGACGCGGATCCAAATCACGAAGAAGAAGAGGACCCTCAGGAAACTTTTCGCGATCAATAAAGTGACGAATTGAAGCCTCAACATTCCACGGAGAAGTAGAAAGATAGAAAAATGGAATATCGTCACGCAAACGCTCTAAAGACTGGAAAAACTCAGACATTCCAGCAACTGGCGAACGATGAGCAGGATTCATAATAAGCAAATTATAAGCAGCGCGAATTGGCGAAGGCGCTTGAGTAACCATAATAGTGTCGTCAACGTCCGAAATAACACCAACAGGAACATTTGCATCAATAGCAAATAAACTCGCTTTTACAGGCTCACGGTCACTAACAGAATACGAAACAACGTGACGACCAGGCTCTAAAGCGCGTTCGGTAATTAAATCTAAATACCCTGCACGGTCAGAAATACAGTACTCTGCACTACCATCGCGTGAACCTTCAGGCTTATCGTATATTTCAGAATCGCCAATTTGAGCTGTTTCTACAGGAATACCGTCAATAGACAAAGCCACGCGCACACGCACAGCAGGAACAACAAGCATCGCATAAATTCCGCGTTTTAGAGCAGAATGATGACCAAGCTTTGGAGCATACACAGTTCTGCAAATCAAGCGAGCATATCTATGCGTTCCATACCCAATATATGGCTCAACACTTGGAAACCAGCCAAAACGACGTGCAACACGACCAGCAAGACGCATCCACATGCCGACAATAGATGTAACGAGCCTGCGACCAAAACGCACAAGCAATGGCTTATTGTCAATACGCTCAGCTTTAGAAGGAGCGTCAAACAATGTTGCCGTAACATGCACAGGAATTGGCGCACTGCTAATCCGTCTAGACGCCACTAATTGCGGAGTAGATTGTGGGCTTTGCACATACTCAAGATTAGAACGCGCAGAAAGCGAAAGTCCTTCGGCGCGTTCATCTTTGTTAAGTGAGTTACCCACAGATTCGCTCATTCGCGTACCGGACCATCCGGAGTCGTGCCAACAATTTGCACAATAGTGCCACGTGGGCAATTTTCAAAAATCCAGCGAGCATCCTGCTCATACATGTTTATGCAACCATGAGAGCCGTGATTTGCAGCATCGCCAGTTGCAATACCCTTATAATTCCAAGAAGCAGTGTGGAAACCTTCTCCACCATGGTAATAGCTAACCCAACGCACTCCAGGAGAGAAGTAAGGAGAGCCATCGCCATTCCTACCGCGCATATCTTGTGAAGCATAACGCAAGTAAATAAAGAATGTACCAGAAGCTGAATCATCGGCACCGCGCTTACCTGTGCAAACAGGGAATGTTTTTACAAGTTCATCATTCCTATAAACAGAAGCCGTTTGGGTTGTTTTGTCAACAACAATGCGCATTTCAACAAGCTTCTTTTCAACGGTAAACTTAGTGATTTTTGAAGGAACAGACATCTTGAAATCATTGCCATTGCGCAAAGATTCTACAGCCTTTTTCGCAATACTATCGGAATAGCTAATTTCAACACCATTAGAACCTTTAAGTGTTGTGAAAATAAACTTGCCTTCTTTATTGACTGCATCTTCCTGATTAATCTTTTGCTGATTAAGCTCTTTTGGAAGAACTTGAGACAAATAATAATCTGCTTTATCTGCATCAATTGTGTAAGAAAGCTTACGGCGAGTCGTATCTGCTTTTATACTGATCCAAGACGCAATCGCTTCTTTTGGAACCGTAAAATCTTTACCGTCACCGTTATTAAACGTGATTTTTTTCTCAAGAAGTTTATTTAAATCATCTACAAGTTTCTGCGCTGCATCAAGCTTAATAGGAGCGTCAGTGCGTCGAGATGTAACAGAAACTTTTACTGTTTTACCAGGGTGAGCAATTAACTTTTTTACTGCTTCACGAACAGACATAGTTTCTATAGTGCGACCAGGTATACCATCCTCTACCTTGTAAGATTCAGAATCCTTGTCGAAAACTGCACTATAAGGTACAGCGCGATCCTTCTCACGAATAAACTTATGCAATAAGTACGAATCCAAAGCAGAATCATCACGTACAGCTTTCAAGCTCACGGTTTGATGAACCCAAGGCATAATACGAGTAAATAAATTATCTCGCTTAGCATTCATAATAGCTTTTACAGTTGCGTTCTTATCAATCTTGACACCAAGTTGACTCAAATCTGCATCAACACTATTGCCTTGATCGTCACTAATTACTAATTCGCTATGATCCACAGCATTCTGAACAGTCTTGCTTACAGAATCTTCCTGATAGCCAGTGAGATTGCGCGTAATAGAAGCATCACCAAAATCAACACCTGGAGCAACTCGATTGTTGAAATACAAATGAAGTGCAAAAAATGCTGCAGCTAACAAAATAACAAAAATAAGAAGCGAATACATCAACGCCAATGCGGAACGGTTCGCACGATGTTTCTTTGCTTTCGGCTCTACTACTCTAAATGAATCGGTTGCAGTTGAATCGGCAGGAGTTGCATTTGCATACATGCCATAAGATGTAGCATTATTGCCAAACACATTCTTCTTATTACCGGCAATATCTTCAACGATATCGTCAACAATGTCTCCAGAAGTATCTTCTTCATCGGCGACTTCGCCTAAATTATCAGCAAGAGTTCCCTCATAATTAACAGAATTATCAGCCATTTGATCTTCTACATGACTTTGAGGAACCTGCATAAAAGCAACAGTATCGTCACTAGCATCATCAGGCATATTACTAGATGTAATATTGAAGGATTCATCTCCCTCAAAATTTTGCTGTAATTCAGCCATATTCAAAACCTCTGCTCAATAATTGTATGCGACAGACACGCTTGCACAGTTTACCACTAGCGACGCACGAAATTAGTATTAGCGAAACATGAGAGCATAACTGGTTACATAACTAGCTATATAACTAGCTAAATATTTAGTACAGAATTAATGCGAATAATACACGTTAAAAAACGAGCAAAGAACAAGCAAAAGCAGCAAAATGCACAATTAACTAGCAACTAGCCGACACCTAATGAGTAACTAATAAATATCTAATACAAGCAATAAACGATATTTATAAAAACAATAAATACTACACAAATGTGTAAAAAACGTAAATATTCGCAATATGCCGCAAAATTTAGTATTGTAGAAAAAATAATGTGCAAGAATAGGAGGTATGCCAACTATGCCTATTCAAGCGACTATTGCTCTTATGATGATTGTATTCGCGCTTGTACTCGCACCATTCGTCATCATGATTGTTTCGCGCGCTTTAAAACGTCATCATTTGGCAGAAAAACTTGCTCAACGACACGGCGACTCAGTGCATTACGCATTCATACTTAATCCTTCAAAACCACAAGCGGAATCGTATCGCGAAAGTATTAAAAATTATTGCAAAGAACGCAATTTAACCTACGAAATTATTGATACACAGTTAGATAAAGATGGACGCGAATGCGCTTTAGAAGCACTTTCAAATGGAGCTAATGTAGTAGTAGCAGTCGGCGGAGATGGCACGGTTCGTACTGTTGCGAGCGCAGTAAGCGGTAAAGGTCATGCGATGGGAATTATTCCTATTGGAACTGGCAATCTTTTTGCTAGAAATATGGGAATTCCAGTAAACGACGTGGATGCTGCGTTGCGTGTTGCAACTTCTCACGGTTCTAGGCAGGTTGACGTTGGGCGCGTAACGATTCTCGACAATCCAGAAGAAGATCATGGACACGCATTCTTAATTATTGCAGGCATTGGTTTTGACGCGTTAATGATTGACGACACTGATCCAAACTTAAAAAAGAATATTAGTTGGCTTGCTTATTTTGTCTCTGGTGTAAAGCATTTGTTTATGCCAAAATATCGCGCAACCGTTACCTTACAGCGTTCAAATGGCGACGAAAGTGTGCTAAAAGGATTGACTTTCCGCACACTTATGGCTGGAAATTGCGGTCAAATTCCTATGTTTTCGCTTATGCCAGAAGCAGCATACGACGATGGTGTGCTTGATTTTGAGATTATTGACACTTCTGGCGGTTTAATTGGTTGGGCTAATTTGTTCCGAGGAGTAATACACCAAACGCTAACAGGGCGCGCACTCCAGCAGGATTCGCTTTCTGCAGGCTCGAGAATTGACCAAACGCAAGGTTTTAGCGCAGAAGTGCAATTAGAAAAATCTGCTCCAGTGCAAGTAGACGGCGACATTTTGGGATATACGAAACATTTGCGCTTCACTGTTGACAAGCAAGCATTGTGCGTAAGAGTGCCAGAAAATAAATAAAATACAAGCGCTGTGGCAAAATAAAAAATTATGGTAGCAAAAAATGCGGGAATGCCCGCCACCCCAGAAGATCTAGTCGACGTCGACGCTTTGGTTGGCGCTTACTATGATGAAGTTCCAAATTCCAACATTCCAGAACAGCGCGTGATTTTCGGCACGTCCGGTCACCGTGGTTCTGCTTTGAAAACTTCGTTTAACGAAGCTCATATTGTGGCAATTACGCAAGCTATTGCTGAATATCGCAAGAAAGCTGGCGTAACTGGTCCTCTTTATATTGGTCGCGATACGCACGCTCTTTCTGAGCCTGCTCAAAAAACCGCTATTGAGGTTTTGGTTGCTAACGGAGTTCACGTTCGCGTGGATTCTCGCGGCGACTTCGTGCCAACTCCTGTTGTTTCTCAGGCTATTTTGACTCATAATCGCGCAGCCGACGGCACTCAGCGTTTTAGCGGCAACGGCTTGGCTGACGGCATTGTCGTCACTCCTTCACACAACCCACCAACCGACGGTGGTTTTAAGTACGATCCTGTAACAGGCGGCCCTGCACCTGCGGAAGTAACTAACGCAATTGCAGCTCGCGCAAACGAATTGCTCGACAATTACAAGTCCGTAAAGCGCGTACCTTTCGAGGAAGCAATCAAGTCTGATTTGGTTGAAGGCTTCGATTACCGCGAACACTACGTTAGCGATTTGGCTAATGTAATCGATTTCGATGTGATTCGCTCTAGCGGCGTGCGTTTGGGAATTGACCCACTCGGCGGCGCAAGCGTAAACTACTGGCCACTTATGAACGAAAAGTACGGTTTGAACATTGGCGTTGTGCGTCCAGAAGTTGACCCAACTTGGCGATTCATGACTATTGACCACGATGGCAAGATTCGTATGGATCCAAGCTCTCCTTACGCAATGAAGGGCTTAGTTGATCAGCTTAACGCTGGCGCTTGGGATAAGTACGATTTGGTTGGCGGCACCGATCCAGATGCTGACCGCCACGGTATTGTGTGCCCGAACTGGGGCGTTATGAACCCGAACCATTACATCGCGGTGTGCGTGGAGTACTTGTTCGGCGGTGCTCGCCCGGATTGGCCAAAGAATACTGCTATCGGCAAGACGCTTGTGTCTTCTTCCTTGATCGACCGCGTGGCTGCTTCTATTAACGCAAAGCTTGTGGAAGTTCCAGTTGGATTCAAGTGGTTCGTTGACCCACTCTTTAGCGGCGAAGTTGCTTTCGGCGGCGAGGAAAGCTCCGGCATGAGCTTCTTGCGCAAAGATGGTCGCGTGTGGACCACCGATAAGGATGGCTTGATTCCTGATTTGCTCGCTGCGGAAATTACTGCAAAGACTGGCAAGAACCCAGCTCAGCTTCACCAGGATCAGGTAGCTCGTTTTGGCGAAAGCTGGTATAAGCGCGTCGATACCCCAACCACACTTGAGCAAAAGCAGAAGTTTGCAGCTTTGAGCGGCGACGACGTTGAAGCAACTAAGCTTGCTGGTGAGGATATTACCGCAAAGCTTACGGAAGCTCCTGGAAACGGCGCAAAGATTGGTGGCTTGAAGGTGACGACTAAGAACAACTGGTTCGCTGCTCGCCCATCTGGTACCGAGAATATTTACAAGGTTTACGCAGAATCCTTCGTTTCTCCAGAAGCACTTGACAAGGTGCTTGAGGAAGCTACTGCTGTAGTCGACAAGGCTTTAGCGTAACGTAATAATCTTGCGTAAATAAAGAATCTACTAATTGCGCTGGTTGCAATCTGCAGCCGGCGCATTTTTGAAAGGTTTTGTCATGATTGTTGTTTCGACAGATGGTTCCGCGCTCGGAAACCCAAACGGTTCAATGGGTTGGGCGTGGGCAGATCACATTGACGAGTCTGGTAGCTCTAACGAACACCATCACACAGGCAATGCAGATGCTGGAGGCGCAACTAATGGCACAAATCAAATTGGCGAATTATGCGCAGTTTTGGAAGCTTTACGAGCACATCCTGGAAGTGAGCCGCTCACAATCGAAAGTGATTCACAATACGCTATAAACTGCGCAACTACGTGGATTCACGGATGGAAAAAGAACGGTTGGAAAAACTCTAAAAATGAACCTGTTAAAAATGCCGAGCTGATTCGAGCAATCGACGCGGAAATTACTAAGCGCGAAGGCGCCGTAAAATTCGTGTGGGTTAAGGGTCACGCAGGAAACGAAGGAAACGAAAAAGTTGATACACTAGCGCGCGGATATGCGGAAGATTGCCGAAATGGTTTGAAGGACGGATACTTGCCTTTAGAAGGCTGGAAGTCGCTTCTTGCTTCTGAATATGCAAAAGGTACGAATGTGCCAAGTGATGCGAAAATGCTTTTAGATGGCAAAATTTCCAATGCAGAATATCATCTTGAACGCACAGTTGGTGAAGATATTAATCCTGATTTTTCTGCACAAAATAGTAAAAACGCTAGTGATCTAACTGAATCTGCAAATGAATCAGCGCGCGAACAAACGCAAGAAGCAGCATGTGAAACAAAGCCTAAACAAGCGCAAGAAGAAATATGTAAACAAGCGCGTGAAACAAAGCGTGAAACGTTAGAAAATAGCGAAAAAGATGCACTATCAATAGAAAATAAACAAGATATGCACCAGCAAGACGCTATAACTATTGTTCAAGAAGTTCCAAAAACAGAGCAAAATGTTACGCAAACTACATCTAAAGCTGTTCAAGGATTAAGTGTTTCTGGCGTATTACAATTTACTCCACCACCAAACACAAGCCCAAGCTTTAACGGCGAGGCGCGTTTTATTTCCGGCACAATCAACGTAAGCGGCTACGTAGAACCCGACGGCACCTTGCATTTATCTCCAACTGCCTTCTACCTTTCATAGCTATTTTTGCAATTCGTTTAGTGTGGTGTTTGGCTGGCGGATTTCTATATGTGGCTGTGAGTAGTGGGTGTTACTTGTCTCGCAGCGCTCCGCTCTTATACCTTACTTAGACTTAGCGGTTGCGTAGTTAAGTTTAGTTTTTTACTTACTTTCTCTGCAAAAATAGTATTCATCATCACGATTATTACTATCGTTCCGCTTTTATATTGCTCGACCAAGCAACACCCACCCCTCACTACTAGTAAAACCGCTAGTGTTCTGTGGTGTGGTAGGAGTGCCTGGCGTGACGCATGCAGTAACAATGACGCTAGTGTTCTCTAAGCAATAAATACTCAACGTCGGCAGAGCGCAACTGCAAAACTTCATAAACATGCAAGCATCCAATCAGTGCGAAAAATCTCAAATCTCTACCACACGAATATCCCGTGAATGAATGACGACGCAACTAAGATGCACATAGCCCTAAAAATCTTGGCAAAGGTTAATATGGAAATGTACGAAAATGAGGCACGCATAAAAACACAAAGCCTCTCCCGCAAATAGCGATGGAAGTTCATCGGCGAACTCGGGAATAACAAAAACAAGAAAGCAGGGATAATGGATAAAGCACAACAAGATGCGCTTAAAAAAGCAGCAGGCATTGAAGCCGCAAAGATTGTAAAGAATGGAATGATGGTTGGTCTTGGCACCGGCTCTACAGTGCGTTTCTTAGTTGACGAGCTTGGCCGCAGAGTTAAGGAAGAAGGCTTGAGCTTCACAGGAGTCACCACTTCTCGTCGCACACAAGAGCAGGCAGAGGGCTACGGCATTAAGATTCTCGACATTAACGAAGTGGATCACATTGACGTTACAATCGATGGTTCTGACGAAGTTGACAAGAATTTCAACGGAATTAAAGGCGGCGGCGCAGCTCTTCTTTGGGAAAAGATTGTAGCTATTAATTCCGACCGCATTGTGTGGATTGTTGACGCAAGCAAAGTAGTCGACACGATTGGCAAGTTCCCACTTCCTGTTGAGGTGATTCCGTTTGGCTCCGCGCAGGTGATTCGTAAGTTCGAAAAGCGCGGATATAAGCCAGTTTTGCGTCTTGATGCAGACGGCAAGGAAGTGCGCACCGACGAGAACAACTTCGTGGTTGATTTGCATATGGAGCGCATTGAGCATCCGCAGGAGTTGGCGAAAGATTTGATTGAAACTGTTGGCGTTGTGGAACACGGCTTGTTCTTGAATATGGTTGACACGGTGATTGTTGGCGATCCAAACGGTCCTCGCACGCTTACAAACCCAAATAAGTAGCGAAACT
This sequence comes from Gardnerella leopoldii, assembly GCF_003293675.1. NCBI lineage: Bacteria > Bacillati > Actinomycetota > Actinomycetes > Bifidobacteriales > Bifidobacteriaceae > Gardnerella > Gardnerella leopoldii. The sequence continues at coordinate 61,838 of NZ_CP029984.1, read as the reverse complement.
AATCGAAAAGTAGAGTCCGCAAACGCGGGCTCTACTTTTTTGTATATAAAAAGCGCCGGAAAAACCGACGCTTCAAAAAAGTCTTACGTGCCTAAACGTTCAGACACGCATCAACGCATAGTAAGAAAATTACTTGCGCTGGTGACGAGTCTTACGCAGCAGTTTGCGGTGCTTCTTCTTGCTCATCCGCTTGCGGCGCTTCTTGATGACAGAACCCATCTGAAGCCTCCATTCCTATGTAAAGTGTGCAACTTGCCTAATGTTACACCGTTTTAACGACTTTGTGGAGTGATATTACAAAGAACATCATTTTTTACAACATTTACATTGGGAATCTGTGATAAAAACGCTCTACTGCTTGCTTTGCGCCGTTCACTTCAAAAACAGCGGTATCGTTCTGCCACAATGCACTAGCCTGTGATTTATCATTTTCATCATTTCGCAACACATAGCTACCGGAAGTCTTACCAGAAACTTGAATTTTTCCACTTGCGATATCAGAACCCTTAAGTCCATCAACTAACGCTTCATACTGCTTGTTCGCAGAATCGCGATTCGACCATTGAGCAACAGTTACAGACACTTCCCCATCTGGCTGACCAGTTGAGTACTTAACAGAATATTCCTCCAAAGGCGACGATTCAGTCCAAGTTGCACTAGGTATAGCGTCAACACGAGCGAAATCAAGTACGCTATCAGGCATAGCCTTAAGCAATGCCGTAGAAGATGCTGGCAAAGGTTTCGATGGTATAGAAGGCGTTTTAGGCATTACCATATGATTTTTGCTCGCAACATTTTCGTGATTCAATGCCCAACCTGGCCACATAAATGCTGAAATTAGAGCCAAAACCACAATTACTGCAGCTGAAGTCAACACAACTAATAACTTGCTGTGTGATGAATTATTGACACTTGAGGAATTCATATTCAACGCACCCATCTTTGAAGCATTCATACTTGAAGCATTCGATTTCGACATACTTGCATTATGTCACATCGCGATGACGCTTTTAGTACGCAAAAGCGCTTTACAATCAAAAACAAATACAAAATATGATTGTCTAATAAAGCGTATAGCGTCGAGATATGGCTAGTAAATCTACTCTTCACTATTTATGCTCCGAATGCGGTTGGAGCGGCTCAAAATGGTACGGTCGCTGCCCTGAATGTGGCGAATGGGGCACAGTGAACGAGTTTAGAGAGGCGCGAGTTAGCGGATTATCTCGTACAACACGTGCATCACGCGCAACAACAGCATCGCGCACCTATTCACCGGATGGCATAACTACTTCTAATCGCAATATCGCACATTCAACTCTCGATTCAGCAACATCTGCGCAACCAATTAATGAAATTCAAGCAGACGACGCAATGCGCATTCACACTGGTTTTAGCGAATTCGATCGCGTATTAGGCGGAGGACTTGTGCCAGGCTCCGTAACTCTTATAGCAGGAGAGCCAGGTATCGGAAAATCAACACTACTTCTAAAAACTGCAGCTTACGTATCTAAACAATCAAAAGAAAGCAACACTCCCCCTGTATTGTATATTTCCGGCGAGGAATCAGCAGCACAAGTTAAATTGCGCGCGTCTAGAATTAACGCTGTAAACGATTATTTATTACTTGCAACAACAGGCGATCTTGACACTGTACTAGATCTTATTGAAACACATCACCCTACGCTTGCTATTGTCGATTCTGCACAAACGATTTCCGCACAAGAAGTAGATGGTATTACAGGCGGTTCTACACAAGTTAGAGAAGTTGCGAGCGCACTTATCGACGTTGCTAAAACTAACAATATTCCGATACTTTTAGTTGGGCACGTTACAAAAGATGGTTCAATAGCAGGGCCGCGTACGCTTGAACATTTAGTAGACACAGTATGTCAATTTGAGGGCGATACACAAACAGCGCTACGCATGCTAAGAGCTGTAAAGAATCGCTTTGGACCTACAGACGAAGTTGGCTGCTTCGATATGAGCGGTGAAGGAATTGAGGAAGTGCCGGATCCTTCCGGACTGTTTTTGTCTTCTACAGAAAACAATAATCAAGGTAAAAATGCGCAAGATGGCACAAACGACGGAACTTGCGTCACTTTTACACTTGAAGGACACAGAAGCCTGCCGATTGAAATACAAGCACTTGTAACACAATCGGCTCTGCCCACTCCTCGCCGTGCAGTTTCTGGTGTTGATTCTAACCGTCTTGCAATGCTTACAGCAGTTTTGTATCGTCACGGACGCGTTAATTTGCTTGCAAAAGATTTGTACGTATCTACTATTGCAGGAGCGTTGGCAAAGGAGCCGTCTTGCGACTTGGCAATCGTAGCAGCTTTAGCTAGCGCTGCTGCCGGGAAAGCAGTAACTCCTAAAACTTGCGCAATTGGCGAGATGAGCTTAACCGGTCAAGTTCGCCCAGTGCCAAGAATAGAGCCGCGATTGCGCGAGGCTGCGCGAATAGGATATAAGCGCGCAATAGTTTGCCATATGCGGAAAAGCGTTAGTATTCCAGGATTAGAAATTATTGAAGTTAGCACAGTGCGAGAAGCGTTAAAAGCACTTGGACTATAAGCTAAACGCAGCTAGCAAAAATAATCGCAACTAAAAACCACTAAGCGCAAATATCAAAATCAGACTTCAGCTTCAGCATCTGTAATCTCGCGCACTTGCTCAACATTAGCTTTGAGCATATCTTTTAGCGCGTCAACTGAATCAAAAGCCTGTTGCGGACGCAAGAAACTAGCAAACTCAATGCAAACGCGGTGCCCGTACAAGTCTTTCCAATCGTCGAACAATCCGTAAGCTTCAACAGTGCGCTCTGCATCTTCTTCGCCATCTTTATTAAATGTTGGCTTAGTTCCAATAGAAATCGCAGCAGGCCAACGCCACGGAGAATGAACGCCTAAATGAAGCTCATCACGACGCAAAACACTCACATCTGGAACAGCATTTTTCGATGGTCTGACATCGTTCTTATTGTCAGCATCTAAATCAACAACCCAACCTGCATACACGCCATCAACTGGCACATAGCCTTCAATTTTTTCGCCAAGATTTACTGTTGGGAATCCAATCTCGCGCCCACGCTCGTCTCCATGAACTACTGTTCCTTCAACGCGATGCGGCTGATCCAAAATTTCACGCGCTTCTTTGACTCGACCAGTAGCCAACATCCAGCGCACATTTGTAGAACTCCAAGCACGCACTTTCTTATTTGGCATGCTCTTACTCCAAGCACGATATTCAGCTTTATTCATGCCCTCAGAAGGATCTTTAGGATCTCCAGGCTCCTGTGGAACTTCACGAACAATAGGATCAGGCACGCGAACGTCATCTGGACCCAAATCCTCTACTTCAATAAGCTCAAAAACTCCAGTTGCTTGAGACAACTCACGAATTGCTTTGATATCACCAGCACGACGAGCACCAAGCGCAGCATCAGAGCCAAGAACTAATGCTCGCATACCAAGCTTTCCAACGAGCTGACCTAAGAAGAAACGGTACGATTTTGCAGCAAAAGCAAGGCTGTAGCGCACAATCACAACATGATCAACATCCAACTGTGACATCACGCGCAAACGTTGACGCACGCTTGTAAGAGCATCCGGATCGTCCGGAAGTTTAGAATTAACGTCACCAAAATCATCGTATAAATCAGGATTAGCATGCACTACGCTTGGACGCGGATCAAACATAATCACTACTGAAAACGCTCCATGACGATGCGCAAGATCCACAGTACGACGAATAACCTCGCGATGACCTTTGTGCATACCGTCGAATACGCCAATGGTAACAACCGCTTTACGCTCTGCACTTAACGTTGGCCAATTAATCATGCCGTTGGCATCTGGTCGAATGTCGATGACCTTCATGATATCCTTACTATCCGCGTTCAAGCATTACTCAAGCAAACTACGCAAAATACGCAATTCGTTATTTTAAATACTTATCTAGTTTACCAGTCTTCTCGCTTGCCGGAAATACCACAATTGGTTTGATTTGATTACTTTTTATATTTTTTGTCAATTCAACTACTGCAACAACGTCACATTCCTCAGTATTTGCGTTTGAAACGTACGCTATTGCAGGATAATTTTCGTAATTTATGCCAGATTTAAGCTCAATCCAGCGCCCAAAACGTAAGTCTTTAGCTTGATTCTCATCAATGCTTAAAGTTGGAAGCGAATGCGAAGCTGCATCCATCATATTTAAGCAAATTTTAGGAAGCATATTATTTGCGTCAAAATCGTCACTAGGAACTGCTTTTGAGCGATGCTGCAATACTCCATTGCGATCAGTAAATTCTCGCATTTGAGCGCGAAGTTTAAGAACTCGCGAATCAGCAACCGAAAAATCACCAATGCTAGTGCGACGAAGCTGAGTAAGATGTCCACCAACTCCTAGTAAGCGACCTAAATCACGAGCTAAAGCGCGAATATATGTTCCACTACTGCAAGAAACTTTTGCAGATATATCGCATACGAGTTTCCCACTCACTCCCCTAGCAATTCGAGGATTACTCACTGAAAAATCACTAACAAATATCTCTCTAGGAGCAATCTCTACTGATTTTCCTTCGCGCGCTAAATCATAAGCGCGTTGACCATTAATTTTAATAGCAGAAAAAGCAGTAGGAGCTTGCATAATTTTGCCTACTAAATTTTCGCTAACAACTTGCTTAATTCGCTCAAAAGACAGTGACTTTTCAAAAGACATGTCTTTATTAGCGACGTGAACCCCCGGACCTATATTTAATGCGTCATCCGGAAGAATTTCACCTTCTGCATCATCAGTAGTAGTTGCTTCTCCTAAGCGGATTACTGCTTCATAGGTTTTATCATGCCCCAACATGTAATTTAAAAGTCGCGTTGCGTTGCCAAAACCTATGATTAGCAATCCTGTTGCCATAGGATCAAGCGTTCCTGCGTGCCCAACTCGTTTTGTATGCAACAAATGACGAGCGCATGCAACAATATCGTGACTTGTAACGCCCTGAGGCTTATCTACAAGCAGTAATCCTGAATCTGGTATGCACATAAGTTAAATCTAGCTACTATACGATTCACATTGAGTTTGCTTTGAGATTTAATTGTTGTCAGACGATTCAGACATGTCTTCAAAGTCGTCCTCTTCAAAATCGTCGTCGTCAAAATCGTCGTCGTCATCGAAATCATCGTCAGATTCTTCAACTTCGCGTGGCTTCTTATACGGATCGACATCACCAGCATACTTAGCATTTTCACGCAACTTAGCTAATTCTTCATCACGATGACGAGCTGCAACAAGAATATCCTCAATTTCGTGCGCTTCAGACGGCACTTCGTCATAAATAAATTGCAATTGAGGAGTCAAACGCAATCCAGCTTTTGCACCGACCAAAGAGCGCAGTCGACCGTGAGCCTGCTGCAAAGCTTGTGCTGCACGCTGACGCTCGCCCTGCTCTTTGCCTTCGTGACCAAGTTGAGTCCAGTAAACCTTTGCAATTTGCAAATCGTTCGTAACACGCACTTCCGTAATAGTCACACTCGCCAAACGCTTATCATGCAAATGCGATTCCATATTGGAAGCGATTACGCGCTGAATTAATGCTGCAATACGTGCAGCTCTAGGATTCGTTCCTGCCATAATTACTTGCGCTCAATCTGCTTCATTTCAAAGGTTTCGATTATATCGCCAAGCTCAATGTCATTAAAGCTGCCGAGATTAATACCAGCTTCGTAACCTTCGCTAACGGATTGCACGTCATCCTTAAACCTACGCAAGCTGGAAATCTCCAAGTCGTTGACTGTAGCAACGCCGTCGCGCAAAATACGGCACTTCGTACCGCGCTTGACTTCGCCATCTTGGACCATAACACCAGCAATATTGCCGAACTTGGAAGAACGGAAGATTTCGCGAATCTCAGAGTGAGAAGTGACAACCTCTTCAAATTCTGGCTTAAGCATACCCTTCAAAGCAGCTTCGATATCTTCGATTGCCTTGTAAATAACCGAGTAGTACTTAACTTCCACGCCTTCGCGCTCAGCCAAATCAGCAACCTGACGGTTTGGACGCACGTTGAATCCAATAATCACAGCCTTATCGACAGTTGCCAAGTTCACATCATTCTGAGTAATTGCACCAACACCGCGGTGAATAACCTGGATGCCAACTTCCTCAGAGACCTCAATCTTCATCAAGGAATCTTCCAAAGCTTCAACAGAACCAGAAGAATCGCCCTTAATAACGATGTTCAGCATGTCAACTTCAGACTTAGCGAACTGTTCCTTAAGGCTTTCAAGAGACACAACCTTGCGGCGCTTAGCAAGCTGAGCTGCACGCTCTGTAGCTGCGCGCTTTTCAGCAATTTGACGAGCAGAACGATCGTCCGAAGTAACCAAGAACAAGTCGCCAGCGGTTGGAACAGAAGTCAAACCAAGCACCTGAACAGGAGTGGAAGGAGCCGCATCCTGCAAATGCTTGCCGTTCTCGTCGAGCATAGCGCGCACACGACCATAAGAAGTGCCAGCAACAATAGAATCACCGACGTGAAGAGTACCTTGCTGCACAAGAACAGTAGCAACAGCACCACGACCCTTATCGAGTCGAGCTTCGATAGTTGCACCGCGAGCATCCATATTTGGATTTGCTTTAGGATCAAGCTCAGCGTCAGCAGTCAACAACACAGCTTCAAGAAGCTTATCGACGTTCGTGCCCTGCTTTGCAGAAATATCCACGAACATGGTGTCTCCACCGTAATCTTCAGCAACTAAACCGTATTCTGTAAGCTGACCGCGAACCTTATCTGGGTTAGCACCTTCAACATCAATCTTGTTCACAGCCACAACAATTGGCACATGAGCAGCTTGAGCGTGGTTAATAGCTTCAACAGTCTGAGGCATCACGCCGTCGTCTGCTGCAACAACAAGAATTGCAACGTCTGTAAGCTCAGCACCGCGAGCACGCATAGCAGTAAACGCTTCGTGGCCTGGAGTATCGAGGAACGTAATCTTACGAGGCTTTCCTTCAAGATTTACAGTTACTTGATAAGCACCGATGCGCTGAGTAATGCCACCTGCTTCGCGATCGATAACATTCGACTTACGAATGGTATCAAGCAAGCGAGTTTTACCGTGATCGACGTGACCCATAACTGTTACTACAGGCGGACGAGACTGCAAATCGTCATCTTCTTGCAGCTCTTCTTCGTCCAAATCGATGTCAAACTGCTGCAAAAGCTCTTTATCTTCTTCTTCAGCAGAAACAATGCTGATATTCCAGCCGATTTCTTCACCCAAAATTTGGAATGTCGACTCATCCAAAGATTGTGTAGCTGTTGCCATCTCACCCAAGTGGAAGAGAACAGTTACCAAAGCTGCTGGATTTACATCGATCTTTTCTGCCAAATCAGAAAGAGTTGCGCCTTGACGCAAGCGAATCGTAGCACCGTTACCAGAAGGAATACGCACACCGCCAATCACTGGTGCTTTAAGCTCTTCGTATTCACGACGTTTCGCCAAGCGATTCTTACGAGCCTTAGAAGATTTACCACCTTGACGACCGAATGCACCTGCAGCTCCTGCACGACCGCGACCGCCACCACGCGATGGACCACCATTAGGTGCGCCCGCTGCAGCAGCCTGGAAGCTAGCTCCTTGAGACGCAAAACGAGATTCTGCAGATGGGCGAGAAGATGCACCAGAGCCTGCACCTGCGCCACCTTGACCGCGACGCTGACCCGACCACTGCGATGAGCGTGCGCCACCTTGACCAGAGCGACCGCCACGTGAGCGACCACCGCGTTCTGCACGTTCACCACGCGAACCTTGAGCTCCAGAGCCACCTTGACCCGGACGACCACCGCGGCCATTTTCAGCGCCAGGACGAGACATCGGATGAGGACGTGGAATATCTCCAGGTGTAGGAGCACGCATACCTTGCTTACGGCTAAACGGATTATTACCAGGACGTGGAGCAGATGCGCCTGCACCTTGTGCATTCTGGTGCGGACGAGGGCGAGGAGGCATCTGTGAACGATCTGAGTGAGATTGACCTTGAGCTTGCTGTCGCGATTCGCCGCGATTATCATTGCGGCGATCATTTTTTCTATTTTCGCCGGCAGACGCATTAGAACGCGAAGTATTGTTTGAACGAGTATGATTTGCACCCGGCTTTGGAGCAAAATGAGAAGCTGTGTTATGCACAGGCTGGTTAGCAGAAGAGCCAGCTACAGAATCACTGTGTGACGAATCTTTAGCTTGAGGTTTAGCCTGCGGCTTAGCTTGAGGCTTAGCTTTTGGCGCAGCAGGCTTACTTGCACTAGATGCCTTTTCGGACTTATTTCCGTCAGATGCTAACGCTGTTTGCAAACGACGGACTACTGGAGCCTCAACTGTTGAAGAAGCAGACTTAACAAATTCGCCCATGCTCTTCAAACGCTCCAACACGGTTTTACTGTCTACACCAAATTCTTTGGCCAGTTCATACACGCGCTTTTTAACCACTCAGTGTTCTCCTCTGTCTGTGGCAGCGCTAGTACACGCGACCACTTTACATTATTGCGAGCTTATTATTTATTATCGTGCGATATATCATCGTGCGACCATGATCTTATACCTCGTCTCCCGCCGGACGATGGCGATTGCCTTTCGCCCAGATTCCAGCTTTTAGCATACTCGAAACGTTGGATTGGCTCGAGTGTCGCTAAATGCCACGCGAGAGACTACTTTATTTGCACACCACTAGCAAAATAAACAATCAAGAAGTGCTAAACATTGCGGAAATATCAACCTAAAAAATATTTAGCACTTCTCAATTAACAATCTATTCAGCAGCAGATGCGTTATTATTCAAATCAACTGAAGCAGGCTGAGCATTTTGTGCTTGAGCTGCAGCAACCTTCTTAGCATGCTCTTCCGCAGACTCAATACCAATCTTCCAACCAGTCAACTTTGCAGCCAAACGAGCGTTCTGACCTTCTTTACCAATAGCAAGAGAAAGCTGAGCATCATGAATAAAAGCAACTGCAGTTTGATTCTTTTCACTCACTACTTGCACTTGTGTAGCAGTAGCAGGCGAAAGAGCAGCAGCAACAAACTTTGCTGGATCAGACGACCAATCCACAATATCAATCTTCTCTTGACCCAAGTTTTCCATTACAGCACGCACGCGTGAACCGCCAGGACCAATTAAAGCACCCTTTGGATTCACACCTTCAGTATTAGCTCTAACAGCAATCTTTGTGCGAGCACCGGCTTCGCGCGCAATCGACATAATAGAAACTGCTCCAGAAACAAGTTCCGGCACTTCTCGCTCAAAAAGACGACGAACTAATTCAGGATGTGAACGTGAAACAACAATTTCTGGACCACGCAGACCGCGAGCAACATTTACAACATATACGCGAATACGCTCGCCATGGCGGTAACGTTCACCTGGAACCTGCTCGCGACGCGGCAAAATAGCTTCAACGTCTCCAACAGCAACGTGGATGTTAGTGTTATCTTTTGCGTCTTGTTGAATGATGCCGTTAATAAGCTTGCCTTTTTGACCAGAAAACGCACCAAATACGCGGTCATCTTCAGCTTTACGGAAAATTTGACTAATAACTTGACGAGCCGTCGCAGCAGCTAAACGACCAAAATCACGCGGAGTATCGTCATACTCCTCTCCCAGCGTTGGGGCTGGATACGGGTTATCTTCAGTAGGTTTACCAGGAATTTCATCCCTAGCCCACACAGTGAACGAACCTGCACGTTCGTCCAATTCAACTCGCACATGCTTTGCAGGATGAGCGGTTTTCATATACGCAAGACGCAAGGCCTCGGCGAGCGCCTCGTCCAGCTCCTCGGCATTAATCCCCTGCTGTGCCGCAAGCTGATGCATTCCCGCCAAATCCAATTCCATCGCGCACGTCCTCTCGTTATAACGCATTAATTTATGATTATTAATTGTAACTATTAGAGCACACTTATTTTTTTCTTCTAACAACAGTTAGCTTTAATTGTTACAGACTTAGAACAAATACCAAATTAATAAATCGATATTGGTCACAGTCAGTGGCTATTTTAGTAGATTATGCAGACACTTTATGTTTTGTTAAATGATATGCACAAACAAGTAAAACGCAGTATTGCCAGAGCACTCGTGCTTCTTATATGCGTTTTAATATCTCCACTTCTAACAGCTTGCGGAACATTGCAAAACATTCATGTCGAGCATACAGTTCACACAGCAGCTCCAGAAAATGCATGTGCTAAAGCATACAGGCTTGCGCAAAAAAGGCAGCGCGAAATCAAGAAGAACCAGAATAACACATCCCTTAAGGATTTTGAAACTGCAGCGAAATATTGGAAAACTGTCGCTCAGCAATGCCCAGGAAGATTAAGCGAAAGTATTGTATACAGCACGCAAGCTCAATGGGAAATGCTTTCAAAGAAAAATAGTGACGAAAATTCAAATAATGTAAGCAATAAAAGCGGAAACGAAAGCTCAGAAAATACAAAAACTACAACAGCGCAACAAATGGAGCATGATTCATACGCGAATCTTATAGAAGTAATAAATCATTACAAAAACTTCAAATGGACACATCAGCCCTTGGCTCAAGCTGCAGAAGCTGAAGACAAACTTGCTTTTATTTTACAGACACTAGCAGCGCGAAAAGAGCAAAATATTGCATTGGAATACAGCGATATGGCGTCGACAAATGCTCAAACTCTTATGCGAGCTGCAGGAGAAGGAACAGACTTGCGCAAAAAAGTTTACGATATTCCTCAAGAGACGTTAGAAAGCGGAAAAACACATGATTCAGTAAACGGAAAAGATCTGCCGATTACCGCTATAGCTTACATGGATTGCGCTAGAGAAGAACTAGCTGCTTTTAATCAAATAATAACGATTACGTCAAAAAATAATAATGCATCCGAGAATAACGTTACTGCAAAAAGCGATGATAACGATTCTGTAATGCGCGCCCAACAAACTCTTAAAAATGCAATTGTGCAATTAATCACATCTAGACTGTTAAGAGCTTATGAGCTTGGGTATCCTACTGATGCAAAACTTATTTTGAAGTAAAACTTAAACTTAGTGCTTTTAGCCTATACGGCATTCCCCTTTACACACAAAACAGGACTTGACTTCAAACGCGAGATAAGTTGCGCACGTTTGGAGCAATTTCCAAAACAAAACGCTCCAAACGCGAGAGAAAGTTCGCGCGGATTACGCGCTTGCTGCTGAGCTTGCGCGGAAATACACTAGTCTGCCCTGCCTGCGTCTTTATTGACGCAAGCTCGGCGAATTAAAAAAGCCTAAAGCAATTTACAGCTTTAGGCTTGGTTAATTCGCGGATGAAGCGAGATTCGAACTCGCGGAGGAGTTTACCCTCACACGCTTTCGAGGCGTGCTCCTTAGACCGCTCGGACATTCATCCACTTGCGATTTGTCGCACTGCAAGCGCGCACAAACGCAACTTTTCAATTGTAAACCATGCCGCGAATATAAAATCCATGGTGCGTTGAAACGTTATAACTCAGACGAATCACGGCGAGCGCGAATTTTTTCAGCGCGAGAAGCAAGCTCCTCATCAGGAGGATAAGCTACATATTCCAATGTCAATCCATGAGGATCAATTGGACCCGTCGAGCCTTCACGAAGAGGAACATTAATCTTTTCCTCAAACCAATCAAGAGAACGCTTTCCACAACCAATTTGCACACAAGCTTGCACAAGAGAACGCACCATATTGTGCGCAAAAGCATCAGCGACAATAGTAAATTCAAGCAAACTTTGTTCAATAGGAAGAACAAATCCAGTACTATTCTGCGCATCCTTTGACCCAACTCTGTGCCATCGAGCCTGCTTAACTTCGCGAATAGTAGTTCCGCCAGGATTCGGCTTAGCAAATGAGCCAAAATCATGCAAACCAACCATAAGACGCGCAGCCTGATTCATAGCATCAATATCAAGCTCTGAATCAAAACGCAAAACAAAGCCGCGCATACGAGGATCATATTTAGCTTTGCAATACCCATCAGCAATACGATACACATATGTGCGCTCTAGCGCAGAAAATCTAGCATCAAAGCCATAAGGCGCAACACTAACCTTGTGTATAACAATATCCTGCGGAAGCACATGCCTCAGCCTATACTCCAGCGCACTAACACCATCTAAACCAGTATGCCCTATGCAACGCTGCAATGTTTCATCTGAAATATCTAAATGACACACTTGATGAGATGCATGAACGCCAGTATCCGTACGACCAGCAACAGTAAGACGCAACGATTCAGTAGGATCATTTTCCGGGACGCGCAAAACCATATGCAATGCTGCTTCAATATCACCTTGAACAGTGCGCAAAGTAGGCTGCTTAGCCCAACCATAAAATCCGCCGCCGTCATAAGCCAAATCCAAGCGAAGTCGCATTTAAAAACCTTTCCAAACAGACTTTACACTAGCTTTTCTTATCCGAACCGCCCACAAGCGCAAAAGCGCTCATAACACTACGAATCAGCTCATGAGTCTTTGAATCCATATGCATCGCAACCTTCAATAATTTAGGAACAACTTCCGACCAATGCAAAGACATTTCATCAAAAGTTGGGTAACCCAAATTACTAAAAATCTTATAAACAGCGTCAATCCTGCGCTTGCGCTCTTCAAACGGCAAATTCATCATCCACTCGTTCGCTGCCTTAGAAACTGCCAGCGCGCGCAGCGTTACGCAATCGCAGTAATCAAAATCGCCATTCTTAACTTGCCAATACATGCCAAAATGTTGCATTAAGCCAATAGAATCGGCAGTCGTGACTTTATACGGCACCCCAGTATCCATAATCAGTCCAATAAAAGCAGACTGCGGAACTACTTTTTCAATACGACTTGAAACATTCGCAAAAACGCTTGTATCCACTACATCAGACGCAAAACCAGGGCCGTCCATAGAATAAATTTTTGATACAAGGTCACCTAGTTTTTGACTTGTAGCATCTAAGCGCATAGCCGCATAAGCAGCCATGTTCCCACCTTTTGAATGACCGACAACAATAATATTTGAATTATTATTTTGCAAGTCTACGGAAGATTTTGAAAAGCGGGCAAAAAGTTTGTTCGCAAAAAGTTTATTAAAGAAGTTTTTATTAGAATAACGTTTGCTATATCTTTGCGCTACAGAAGTCAAATATTCAGCAGCAGATTCTTGCGCTGGCACTGGGCAGCGGAAAGCCATGTTGAAATCTTCTTTCCACCCAACAAGCGTATTATCAGTGCCACGATACGCAACAACAAGAGTATGAGGATTATCAATCCCCTCGCAATTGCTAAGATCAAAAGTAACTCCAGCAAACTGCTGTTCTAATGATTCGTCAATATTTGATTCATCAAACCTCTCAAGATACTCCCCTACGCGAATTCCCCTATACCTAGGGCTGGAAGCGACAGCAAGAAGCAGCTTCCTACGGAATTTATCTACTTTAGGAGCCCCAGAAGCAAACATTGACGAATAGTCTTCTATTCTAAGCAATTCGTTAATAGATACAGTCGAAATATTCTTTGGATTATCGCAATATTTTGGCACGGAAGTTGGCATATTTATATAAGATAGCTCGCACAAAATCAGCGCATCCACGGCATTAAACTTGCGCTGAGCGAAGGTAGAGAAATCGTTGCGCAACAAATCAATAATATTCGGCATAACTTAATAATAATACAAATAAAAAACGAGCCGAGGAACTAACCTCGACTCGTCTTAGCAATTCTTTAAGAAGCGATTAAACGCTTGCTTTAAGATTCACTTTACCGATGCGTAAAGCTGGAATATAAACTACTCGGCAGCTTCTTCTTTAGCTGCAACCTTAGTAGCTGCTTCAGCTTCCTTCACAACAGCCTTCTTTGGGCTTACTGGCTCAGTCACGAGCTCAATAATTGCCTGAGGAGCGGTATCACCACGACGTGGAGCAATCTTCACGATGCGGGTGTAACCACCTTCACGCTGCTTCATCTGCTCAGCAATCTGAGTGAAAAGCACGTGAACCACGGACTTGTTGCGAATTACACGCAACACACGACGACGCGAATGTAAATCGCCACGCTTAGCGAATGAAATCAAACGCTCAGCAAGCGGACGAAGACGCTTTGCCTTTGGCAACGTCGTTACGATACGACCGTGCTGGAAGAGGCTGGTCGCCATATTGGCCAGCATCAGGCGCTCATGAGCCGGGCTAGAAGCCAGACGAGGGCCTTGTTTCGGTGTAGGCATTATTACTCCTTATTGTCGCATCGCTCAGGTGGGCATCAACCCGAACATCCGAACGTTACGACGATTGCAGGCGGAACTTACTCGTCTTCAGGCGAGAAGAAAGTGCCACCTTCGAGATTATTGGCGTCGAAGCCAATCGGTGAAGCCTTCAAAGACAGACCCATTGCCTGCAACTTCTCTTTAACTTCATCGATGGATTTCATGCCGAAATTACGAATATCGAGCAAATCCTGCTCAGTGTGAACTACCAGTTCGCCGACTGTATGAATACCCTCACGCTTCAAGCAATTATAGCTACGCTGAGTAAAATTCATATCTTCAATCGGTATAGCCAACTGAGAATCAGCTTCATCATGAGTTGGCGCTGGACCAACTTCAACACCTTCAGCATCAACGTTAAGCTCACGGCAAAGACCGAAAAGCTCAACTAAAGTCGAGCCTGCAGATGCAACTGCATCACGCGGTGTAATAGCTGGCTTGGTTTCCACATCCAGGATGAGCTTATCGAAGTCCGTGCGCTGTTCCACGCGGGTAGCTTCGACCTTATAGCTCACCTTCAAAACTGGTGAGTAGATCGAATCCACAGGAATGCGGCCGATTTCGCTGTTCTCCTGCTTGTTCATCTGAGCTGGCACGTAGCCGCGACCGCGTTCAACAGTAAACTCAATTTCAAGTTCACCATCTTCTGCGAGTGTAGCAATATGCAAGTCAGGGTTAGCAATAGTAACACCGGCTGGAGGAGTAATATCTCCAGCAGTGGCTTCACCTTTACCATTCTTGCGCAAATACATCACTACAGGCTCGTCGTACTCACTCGTGAGCACGATGCCCTTGATGTTCAGCAGAATTTCAGTGACATCTTCTTCAACACCTGGCAGAGTCGTAAACTCATGCAGAGCTCCAGAGATGCGAACCGAAGTAACGGCAGCACCTGGAATAGAGCTTAACAAGGTACGACGCAGCGAATTGCCGAGAGTGTAGCCAAAACCTGGTTCCAGCGGCTCAATAGTAAAGCGAGAACGCTGGGGATTCAGTGATTCCTCGGTAAGTGTCGGACGCTGTGCGATAAGCACTTTGGTATCCTTTCAGCTTCTGGTCGGTGGTGCACTCGCCGCCCATAAGCGGGTTGGATGGATGGATTCGTAAGAGTGCTCAGACGCGGCGACGCTTTGGTGGGCGTACGCCGTTATGCGCTTGCGGGGTAACGTCGGTAATAGAACCAACTTCGAGACCCGCGGACTGGAGGGAACGGATAGCGGTTTCACGACCGGAACCTGGACCCTTAACAAACACGTCGACCTTCTTGAGGCCATGCTCCATTGCCTTGCGTGCGGCAGACTCAGCAGCCATACCTGCAGCGTAAGGAGTCGACTTACGGGAACCCTTAAAGCCGACATCACCGCCGGAAGCCCAAGAAAGGACTGCACCGGATGGATCGGTAATGGAGATAATCGTGTTATTGAATGTTGATTTAATATGCGCCTGCCCAACCGGCACCGACTTGCGGTCCCGGCGACGCGGCTTGCGCGAGGCTTGCTTTGCAGCTGCCATTGACCCTCGTTTCCTAATGACGAATGAGTTGGTATGTCTAGACGATGGAAATATATCCGTGGCCTAGAGCCGACCACCGACTACTATCGGGTGGCCTTCTTCTTCCCGGCGACAGTACGCTTCGGACCCTTGCGAGTACGAGCATTAGTCTTGGTACGCTGACCACGCACAGGAAGACCCTTGCGATGACGCTGGCCTTGATAGCAGTTGATCTGAATCTTACGACGGATGTCAGCGTCGATCTCACGACGCAAATCGCCTTCAATCTTGTAATTGGCCTCAAGATAATCACGCAAGGTGATCAGCTGTTCATCCGTAAGATCCTTGACGCGAGTGTCCGGATTAACACCGGTCGCGGCAAGCGTTTCCTTAGCGCGAGTACGACCAACACCAAAAATGTAGGTGAGGGCAATCTCAATGCGCTTCTCATTGGGAATATCTACTCCGGCAAGACGTGCCATTGTAATTCCTTTACTGTTACGCAGGTCGTGCACCAAGTCTTCCGCATTAATAGAAATTAAATGCGGCCTGGGCCTGCGCACCCAGGGTTCAGCTTCTGCTGTGACTTAGCGCCTTATTCTTTGTATTCCGCGATGGAAATCTGCTCAGCCCTGACGCTGCTTATGACGTGGGTTAATGCAGATCACCATGACGCGGCCGTGACGGCGGATCACGCGGCAGTTTTCGCAGATCCTCTTCACGCTAGGGCTGACCTTCATGGTTTTCCTTTGCTTGTACCTTACTTATAACGGTACGTAATACGCCCACGATTCAGATCGTAAGGGCTCATCTCTAGCACTACACGATCTTGAGGAAGAATGCGAATATAATTTTTACGCATCTTACCAGAGATCGTAGCTAAAACAATGTGCTCATTCTCAAGCTGAACGCGAAACATCGCATTTGGTAGTGCTTCTACTACCGTGCCTTCGACTTCAATCACACCGTCTTTTGCCATGAGCCTCGTTCCGTTCCTTGGGCATACTACTTTGCGCATCCGAAGACACGCCAATCTTCTATAATACAGTAAATGCGTCCCATTCAACACTCGGCGTGTCGAACAGAACGCATCTTACTTTTTAAATTTAAAAACGCACTACTTAATTAAGTGATTCAACAATGCGATTATTGATTTCCTTAATATCTCCAACGCCATCTACTTCAACCAACTGACCGCGGCTATCATAAATATCAAGCAATGGAGCTGTTTCTTTCTCATACGTTTCCAAACGCTTAGCAATTACTTCTGGAGTATCGTCAGAACGGCCTTGCTCCACTGCACGCTTTTGCATGCGTTCGAGCAAAACATCGCGCTCAGCCTCGAGAGCCACAACGTGATCAAGAGGAGTGCCAAGCTCTTCCAACATACGATCTAAAGCTTGAACCTGAGAAGCGTTGCGAGGATAACCGTCGAGAATCCAACCACTCTTTGCATCATCTTGAGCAAGACGATCCTTAACAATGTTGTTAGTCAGCTCATCTGGAACCAACTCGCCCTTGTCAAGATATCCCTGAACCTGTTTTCCAAGCTCAGTATGATTCTTAAGGTTATAGCGGAAAATATCACCAGTAGAAATCGCTGGAATGCCATAATGCTCACTTAACAAAGCGGCCTGAGTGCCTTTTCCAACGCCCTGTGGACCCATAATTAGTAATCGCATATTCATCTCCTTGGCTCGCTAACTGTAGTTACTTAGATACTTGCTTTTGCTCATCATGCTTGAACAAGAAACCAGCATACTGGAATTGTTCAGTCTGAGCCTTTGCTTGACGCAACGTATCCAAACCAACGCCAGCAATAATCAAAATTGTTGTACCACCGAATGGCAATTTTGTATTCAAATGCAAAGCCATAATCAAAACGGTAGGAATCAATGCAACAAAGAGCAAATAAATAGCACCGACAGTATTCAACCTGTTCATAACATAGCTAAGATAATGACTTGTAGCACTACCAGCGCGAATGCCTGGTATGAAGCCACCATACTCTTTCATGTTATCTGCAGTCTCATCAGGATTAAAAGTAATCTCTGTGTAGAAGAAGCAGAAGAACACAATCATTACTGTGTAAAACGCAATATACCAAGCAGAAGTGGAATTAGCCAAATTAGCTTCAATCCAATTCACCCAAGCCTTGCTCTTATCTCCAAACTGGGCAATAAGAGTAGGAACAGCAAGAATTGACGAAGCAAAGATTGGTGGGATAACACCACTCATATTCACCTTTAATGGCAAATAAGTCGAAGAGCCACCATACATTTTTCGGCCAATCATGCGGCGCGTATACTGCACAGGAATACGACGTTGAGCAAGCTCAACAAAGTCAACAAATATGAGGATAACAATCAAAACGCCACCAACAATAGCGAACTTATTCCAATCGCCATTAGAACCGTTGGTGCCCCAACCAATTTCCCAAAGCTTTGGCAAGAAGCCAGAGCAAATAGACATAAAGATTAAGACAGACATGCCTTGACCGATACCCTTATCGGTGATGAGTTCTGCCATCCACATAATAAGACCAGTACCGCCAGTCATGATCAAAACCATGACAATAAGGCTCCACATGCTTCCGTCTGGAATAATATTATTTCCGCACTGATAATTAAACAAAGCACCCGTACGTGCTGTTACCAAAATCGTAGTAGATTGCAAAATTGCCAATCCAATAGTTAGATAACGCGTGTACTGCGTAAGCTTTGTTTCTCCAGACTGACCTTCCTTATGAAGAGCTTCAAAGCGAGGAATAACCACGCGCAAAAGCTGAATCACAATGGAAGCAGTGATGTAAGGCATAACACCCAAAGCAAAAATAGAAAGCTGCAACAGCGAGCCACCTGAGAACAAGTTAACTAACCCAATAAAGTTCTCGCTCGATGAAGCTAATTTAACAGTGCAAGCATGCACAACTTTATAGTCCACACCCGGAATCGGAATAAATGAACCAATACGATAAATAATTATCATAGCGAAGACGAAGAGGATCTTGTTCCTCAACTCCTTCGTCCTGAAGGCCTGGATTAACGTTTTCACCTGGGTCTTCCTCCCTTTTTTCGCGCACTCCTAGGCGCAACAGTGCAAAAAACAAACTCTGAGGCAATAGTTTAACCCACGGTACCTACTGAAATAGGTTATTGGTGAGTTTTGGTGATAAAAATAGTCCCTCTAGACAATGCTAGAGGGACTATCACAGATTTATAACTGCATCAAGCTTTAAGTAGCCTTTAACTACTCTTCGCTGATGGAGCCGCCGGCAGCCTCAACCTTTGCCTTAGCAGAAGCAGAAGCTTTCATACCCTTAAGAGTCAAGGCAACAGTTAATTCACCATCACCAAGAACCTTCACAGGATAGCCATCACGTACAGCGCCCTTAGTAATAAGGTCAGCTACAGTAACCTCGCCACCCTTTGGGAAAAGTTCAGCAAGATCTGCAACGTTGACGACTTGGAATTCCTTCTTGAAAGGACTCTTGAAGCCACGCAACTTAGGCAAGCGCATGTACAGTGGGAGCTGGCCACCTTCGAAGCCAGGACGAACCTGATAACGCTTCTTTGTGCCCTTATCACCACGACCTGAGGTCTTACCCTTAGAGCCTTCACCACGACCTACACGGATGCGATCCTTCTTAGCTCCTGGAGCTGGACGCAACGTGTGCATATGCAGCATTGGTTCTTCGTTAGCCATAATCAGTCGACCTCCTCGACGCTCACCAAGTGGCGAACGGCCATAACCAAGCCACGATTGACGGGGGTGTCCTCGCGAACTACGCTGTGACCAATCTTATGAAGGCCGAGCGTATGAACATTCGCGCGCTGGCGCTCAGTTGTATGAACTAAACCATGCACCAGAGTGATCTTCAAATTTGACATCACTCACCATCCTTTGCTTCAGATGCCTTGGCGGCCTGAGCTTCTTCGCGAGCCTTGCGAGCTTCGGCAATGCCGGCAGCACGCTCACGGAGCAAAGCATCAGGAGCGACTTCCTCAAGAGAAAGACCACGACGAGCAGAAATCTCTTCTGGCTCTTCGAGCTTCTTCAAAGCGTCCACAGTAGCACGCACTACGTTTACAGCAGTTGCAGAGCCCATGGACTTGGTGAGGATGTCCGTAATGCCGGCGCATTCCATAACAGCGCGCACAGCACCACCAGCAATTACACCAGTACCTGGAGCAGCTGGACGGAGCAACACAGTACCAGCAGCATCGTGACCGAGCACTGGATGAGTGACGGTACCACGAATGCGTGGAACAGTGAACATATGCTTCTTAGCGTCAAGCTGACCCTTAGCAATAGCAGCTGGAACTTCGCGAGACTTGCCGTAACCAACACCAACAGTGCCCTTACCGTCGCCAACAACAACAAGTGCTGCAAAGCTAAAGGTACGACCACCCTTGTGGGTCTTGGAAACACGGTTAATAGTAACTACGCGATCCAGAAGCTCTTCGCCACGGTTTTCTTCACGACGATTACGACGTTCGCCGCGTTTACCCTCGCCCTTGTTACGGCGAGAACGACGATCATCGTTACGCTCCTCAGCGGATGCCTGAGTGTTCTGAGTTTCTTCAGCCACTTGGGTTTCCTTTTCGTTGTCGCTCACAGTGCCAGACCTCCCTGACGGGCGCCTTCAGCCACTGCTGCGACGCGACCATGATATTTGTTACCGCCACGGTCGAAGACTACAGCGGTGATACCCGCTTCCTTCGCCTTAGCCGCTACTAATTCGCCAACCTTGGTTGCAGCTTCAGTCTTCGTGCCAGTGAAACCAGCGAAGTCAGCAGTCAAAGTGGAAGCGCTTACCAAAGTAATTCCCTTGGTATCATCCACAATCTGAGCAACCATATGACGGTTAGAACGGGAAACAACTAAACGAGGACGTTCAGCTGTGCCGGCAATGTGCTTACGAAGACGGGCGTGACGACGCAAACGTGCGACTTTGGTACCCTTACCGAAAATCTTAACGCTCATATCACTTACCAGCCTTTCCAGCCTTGCGCAGGATACGTTCATCGGTGTACTTAATACCCTTACCCTTGTAAGGTTCTGGAGCACGAAGCTTACGAATGTTAGCAGCAACCTGGCCAACAGTCTGCTTATCGGTGCCCTTTACGATTACCTGGTTAGGATTTGGCAACTCGAACTCAATACCTGCCGGTGGTTGAACGGTAATAGTGTGAGAATAACCGAGCGAGAACTCAATGCCCTTGCCCTTCATCACTGCACGATAACCGGTACCGACAATATCCAAAGTCTTGGTGTAGCCGTCATGCACACCCTTCACCATAGAAGCAACAATTGCGCGAGCCAAACCATGCTTTGCACGAGTTGGGCGCAAATCGTCAACTGGAGTCAGAACAATCTGATTGTCAGCGACTGCTGCGGTGATTCCCTCTGGAATTTCATAAGAATCAGAACCCTTAGCGCCTTTGACGCTGAAGGACTGACCTTCAATCTTTACTTCCACGCCTGCAGGAATGTCGACGGGGAGCTTACCAATATGCGATGCCATCTTCAGCTCTCCTTTCTCACCATACGTAGGCGACGATTTCGCCGCCAATGCCTCGATCGAGGCATTCCTTCTGAGTCAACAATCCCGAGCTGGTCGAGATAATAGCAATACCGAGGCCACCAAGAGGCATTGGCAAAGCATCAGACTTTGCGTAACGACGCAAGCCTGGCTTAGAAATGCGCTTGATGCCTTGGATAGAACGCTGGCCATTGGAGCCATACTTCAACGTAATTTCCAACGTCTGTCCAACCTTAGCTTCCTTAGCAGCGAAGTCCTTAATATAGCCTTCGTGCTTCAGAATCTCGGCGATATTCGCCTTGAATTTGGAGTACGGCATTTCCACGGTATCGTGCTTTGCCGCGCTCGCATTACGCAGACGTGTCAACATGTCTGCGATTGGATCTGTCATTGTCATGTGGGCTAACGCCCTTTCTCGCCGTGGTTTCCACCGCCTCTATATGAGAACTTTGTCTTCAAGCAGTGGACCTTCAGCGTCGATATTTACCAACTGGACTTCGTAACACCCGGCAACTCACCGCGATGAGCCTTCTCACGAAGGCAGATGCGGCACAGACCGAACTTGCGATACACGGAGTGAGGACGACCACAAACCTGGCAACGCGTATAAGCGCGTACCTTGAACTTCGGCTTGGCGGCCGCCTTGTTTTTCAGAGCGGTTTTTGCCATTTCAGTTCTCCTTGAATGGGAAACCGAGGTGCTTAAGCAAAGACTTGGCCTCCACATCGTCCTTGGTGGTAGTCACCACGGTGATGTCCATACCACGCTGATGATCAATCGAGTCAGGATCGATCTCATGGAACATAGACTGTTCCGTAAGACCAAAGTTGTAATTACCCTGACCGTCAAACTGGTTGCCATTGATACCACGGAAATCGCGGATACGAGGCAAAGCCAGAGTGAGCAAACGATCCAAGAATTCCCACATACGATCGCCACGAAGAGTTACGTAAGCACCGATAGCCTGACCTTCGCGCAAATGGAACTGAGCGACAGACTTCTTTGCCTTAGTTACCTTTGGCTTCTGGCCGGCAATCAAAGTGAGATCCTTAATCGCACCTTCGATGAGCTTAGAATCACGAGCTGCAGCGCCGACGCCCATAGAGACGACAACCTTCTGCACGCGAGCCACCTGCATAGGATTAGTGTGGCCGAATTCTTTCTCCAAGGCTGGTACGATTTCATCCTTGTATTGTTGCTTTAAGCGCGGAGTTGCCGGCAACTCAACTGTAGTATCGGTCATGCCAGCTCCTTTCCGGACTTCTTGGCGACACGCACGCGCACGGTCTTAACCTTGCCGTCACGAGCCTCTTGCTTAACAATCACGCCAACGCGTGTAGGCTGCTTGGTCTCTGGATCAATAACCATCACATTAGAGCGATGGATTGGAGCCTCAACCGAAACAATGCCCGCCTGCTGACCCTGCTGGGTGGCGCGAACGTGCTTCTTAACGACCTGAACGCCTTCTACGATCAAACGGTCATCGGCTAGTACACGAACTACTTTGCCTTCCTTACCGCGATCCTTGCCGCGAATGACCTTCACCTGGTCGCCGGACTTAATCTTGGCTACCATATCAGATCACCTCCGGAGCAAGGGACACAATCTTCATGAAGCGCTGATCGCGCAATTCACGACCGACTGGTCCGAAGATACGAGTGCCTTTTGGTTCACGACCGGAGCCGAGAATTACGGCGGCGTTCTCATCGAACTTAATATAGGAACCATCGACACGGCGATGTTCCTTGACAGTACGGACGACGACAGCCTTAACTACGTCGCCTTTCTTGACCGACCCGCCAGGGATCGCGTCCTTGACGGAGGCGACGATGATGTCGCCGATGCCGGCATAGCGTCGCTTCGATCCACCGAGCACGCGGATGGCAAGTAACTCCTTAGCACCCGTGTTGTCGGCGACATGAAGCCGCGTTTCCTGCTGAATCATTGATTCTCCTTAGCCGAGCTGGTTCTCCCCACTCACCTGTGTCTACCACAGTAGCAGACACAGGTGAAGCGCGGAGCCTTGCCGAACTTGTTTACTTGGCGCGCTCGATAATCGAGTCGAGACGCCAACGCTTGGTCTTGCTCAGTGGCCGAGTTTCCATAATACTCACGAGGTCGCCAATATGTGCCTCATTGTGTTCATCATGGGCTTTGACCTTGCGGGTGGAGCGAACGACTTTACCGTAAAGCGGGTGTGTCGAACGCTGCTCCAGCTCAACGGCGATTGTCTTGTCCATGGCCTCGGACACGACGTAGCCGCGACGAACCTTGCGGAAGTTGCGCTCTTGGTTCTCAGCCATGCTTACTTCTCCTTGACCTCAGTGGCGCCAGGCTCTTGGCTGATGCCGAGTTCACGCTCACGCAGGATAGTATACATCCTGGCAATGTCGTGCTTGACCGCCTTGAGGCGAGCGCTGTTTTCGAGTTGACCAGTTGCTGCCTGGAAGCGCAAGTTAAATAGCTCTTCCTTAGACTTCTTCAAGAAGCCTTCGATCTCAGCATTTGTCTTCTCGTTCAAATTCTTGATGGTGTAGTCTGCAGTTCCGACTGGCATCAGATGTCACCGCCTTCACGCGCAATAACACGGCATTTCATTGGGAGCTTATCGATAGCGCGGCGCAAGGCCTCGCGAGCGATGTCCTCAGAAACACCACCGATCTCGAACATTACGCGTCCTGGGTGGATGTTGGCAATCCAGAATTCTGGAGCACCCTTACCGGAACCCATTCGCGCACCAAGCGGGTGCTTGGTTAATGGACGATCTGGGAAGATCGTAATCCACACACGACCGCCACGCTTAATGTAGCGAGTCATTGCGATACGAGCTGCCTCGATCTGTCGGTTAGTGATGTAAGCCGGAGCCAGCGCCTGAATACCAAAATCGCCGAAAGCGATCTCGGTGCCACCCTTAGACATGCCGCTACGGGTAGGACGGTGCTGCTTACGATATTTAGTCCTCTTTGGGATAAGCATCTGCTCACTCCTTCGTTTCCGTTGCGGCAGGAGCTTCAGCAGCTGCAGCTTCAGCTGGCTTTTCAGCCTGTGCTTCAGCAGCCTTCTGCTGGTTAGCAGGACGTGCGCCACGACGTGGACGACGATCGCCACCACGACGACCTTCACGCTTACCCTGCTGAGCCTGCTGCTCTTCGAACTCACGCTCGGTCATATCACCCTTGTAGATCCAGACCTTTACGCCGATACGGCCGTATGTGGTCTTAGCTTCAAAGAAGCCGTAATCAATCAAGGCACGAAGAGTCTGCAGTGGAACGCGACCCTCGCGATAGAACTCAGAGCGGCTCATTTCGGCGCCACCAAGGCGACCGGAGAGCTTGATACGGATACCCTTGGCACCTGCACGCATTGCATCTTGCTGTGCCTTACGCATAGCACGACGGAATGTAACACGGTTTGTCAACTGCTCCGCAATTCCCTGAGCAACCAACTGAGCGTCAAGTGCAGCATTCTTCACTTCGAAGATGTTGAGCTGTACTTGCTTGCCTGTGAGCTTCTCGAGCTTTGCGCGAACGCGCTCAGCTTCAGCGCCACGACGACCGATGATAATACCCGGACGAGCAGTGTGAATATCTACACGAACGCGATCACGAGTGCGCTCGATAACGATACGAGATACGCCAGCACGCTCGAGGTCATGGCTCATTTCCTTGCGAATCTTGTCATCCTCAAGGACGAAGTCACGATAACGCTCGCCAGCTTTGTTGGAGTCAGAGAACCACTTAGAGCGATGATTCTCGGTGATGCCCAGGCGATAGCCGAAAGGATTGATCTTCTGACCCATCTTTAGCGGGCTCCTTCCTTAAGCGAGACGATAACAGTGATATGGCTTGTGCGCTTGTTAATGCGCGCAGCGCGACCCTGTGCACGAGCACGGAAACGCTTAAGCGTTACACCCTCGTCCACATAGGTTTCCTTGATGACCAAGTCCTGCTCACGGAATGGTTCACCGGCTTTTTCAGCCTTAACGCGAGCGTTAGCGATCGCGCTTTCAAGAACCTTGCGCACCGGCAATGATGCGTCCTGAGGAGCAAACTTCAAAATGGTAATAGCTTCGCTTGCACGCTTGCCTCGGATGAGGTCGACCATGCGGCGAGCCTTGCGCGGCGTCACGCGGACGTGACGAGCGATTGCTTTAGCTTCCATGTGTCCTAACTCTCCTTTAGCGGCGTGCCTTTTTGTCGTCCTTCACGTGACCCTTAAAGGTCTTGGTCGGGGCGAACTCACCGAGCTTATGACCAACCATGGCTTCGGTAACGAATACCGGCACATGCTTGCGGCCATCATGTACGGCAAAGGTGTGTCCAATGAAATCAGGAGTGATCATCGAACGACGCGACCAAGTCTTAATGACATTGTGCGTACCCTTGTCGTTTTGCTCGTCGACTTTCTTCTGCAAGTGGGCGTCGACGAAAGGGCCCTTCTTGATGCTACGAGTCATCTATTCGACACTCCCTTACTTGCGGTTCTTACCATTCGGGCGACGACGAACAATCATCTTGTTCGAAGCCTTCTTTGGACGACGTGTACGAACCTCACCCTTGCCCCATGGAGAAACTGGTGGCTTACCACCACGGGTGCGACCACCATGTGGATGGTCCACAGGGTTCATGGATTCGCCTCGGGTGATTGGTCTACGACCAAGCCAACGTGCGCGACCTGCCTTACCAAGCTCGATATTGGCGTGATCGGAGTTACCTACTTCGCCAACAGTAGCGCGGCAACGAGCGTCCACGTTACGAATTTCGCCAGACGGCATACGCAACTGCGCATAAGCACCATCCTTAGCGACGAGCTGAACAGCGGCACCAGCGGAACGAGCAATCTTCGCACCACCAAGTGGACGAAGTTCAATTGCGTGAACCACGGTACCGGTTGGGATATTCTTCAGAGGCAGGTTGTTGCCTGGCTTAATATCAGCCTGAGCGCCGGTCTCAATAACATCACCCTGGGCAACGCCTTCAGGAGCGATAATGTAACGCTTCTCACCGTCTGCGTAATGCAACAAAGCGATGCGAGCGGAACGATTAGGGTCATACTCAATATGAGCGACCTTTGCTGGCACGCCATCCTTGTCCCAACGCTTGAAGTCGATGAGACGATACTGACGCTTGTGACCGCCGCCGCGATGGCGAGAAGTCATGCGGCCGTAAGAGTTACGACCACCAGTCTTGCTGAGTTTGCGTACCAGCGACTTTTCAGGCGTAGAACGCGTGATCTCGGCAAAATCCGAAACCGAAGCGTTACGACGGCCTGCAGTCGTCGGCTTATAAACGCGGATAGCCATAATATAGTATTCCTTTACTTTTCTCGGCTAGCCTTCAGTTACCAAAGATGTCAATCGTTTGACCTTCAGCCACGGTGACAATAGCACGCTTCTGGTTCACACGACGGCCGAAACCGGTGCGAGAGCGCTTCAACTTGCCAGCGCGGTTCAAAGTGTTAACGTTTGTCACCTTGACCTTGAAGATTTCTTCGATAGCCTGCTTGATCTGAACCTTGTTAGCATCTGGAGCCACTACGAAAGTGTACTGACCACGATCAGAAGCTGCGTAACTTTTTTCAGAAACAACTGGCTTAAGAATTACGTCATGTGCTGGGTTATGGACTGCGACCATTTAAATCAGGCCTCCTTAACGACAGGCTCGGTCTTAGCAGCAACGAAGGCTTCGAAGCCTTCCTTGGAGAAGACGACGTACTGAGCTGTAACAACATCGTAAGTGTTGAGCTGATCAGCGAAGATCACGTGAACAGTTGGAATGTTGCGTACAGACATCCACTCATTGATGTTCTCACGAGAAAGAACAACAGTAGTGAATTGGTTATTGGTCACAGGAGTAAGTGCTGCAACAGCTGTCTTGGTGGATGGAACATCCTTAATACCAAAGTCAACTACAGCAATACGTCCAGCATTTGCACGATCCGAAAGAACGTAGCGAAGAGCAGCTGCCTTCATCTTCTTCGGGGTGCGCTGATCGTACTTACGAGGAACTGGACCGTGAACAACGCCACCATGTACCCACTGAGGAGCACGAATGGAACCCTGGCGAGCACGACCGGTGCCCTTCTGCTTCCATGGCTTCTTACCGCCGCCGGAAACATTAGCACGATTCTTCACAGCATGGGTGCCCTGACGAGCAGCAGCAAGCTGAGCGATTACGACCTGATGAACCAGTGGACCGTGAGCTAAAACGTCTTCGTTGGAGATGCCGAAAATTTCAGCAGGAGCTTCAACGGTTCCGCTTGCATTGCCCTTAGTATCAGTGACGTTCAGAGTTACGTTTGCCATAATTATCAGGCTCCCTTCACTGCCGAACGGACGAGAACGATTGCGCCCTTAGGACCTGGAACAGCGCCCTTAATAGCGAGAATGCCGTTCTCGACATCCGAAGAAACGATTGTGAGGTTAAGCGCGGTGGAAGTCACATGACCCATGCGACCAGCCATACGCTTGCCCTTCAAAATGCGGCTTGGAGTTGCGCAAGCGCCCACAGAACCTGGGCGACGTTCGTTCTTGTGCGAGCCGTGAGTACGGCGATAGGACTTGAAGCCCCAACGCTTGATAGTGCCAGCAAAGCCCTTACCCTTGGTAGTGCCAGTGACATCTACTTCAGAACCCTCAGCGAACAATTCAGCAGTCAATTCCTGACCTGGCTGATAATCTGCTGCGTTCTCGGTGCGCACCTCAGCGAGGTGACGACGAGGAGTTACACCAGCCTTTGCAAAATGACCAGCCAATGGCTTAGTCACCTTGGTAGGATCAATCTGGCCATAACCGAGCTGTACTGCGCAATAACCGTCAGACTCTACAGTCTTTACAGCGGTAACTACGTTAGTAGCAACTTCAACCAGAGTTACGGGGACGAAGAAGCCGTTTTCATCCCAAACCTGCGACATACCCAGCTTGCGGCCGAGCAATGCAGTGCGATTCTTATTCTGCGACATTACTTTCTCCCCCTTCCTACAGCTTGATCTCGATGTTTACATCCGCAGGCAGGTCAATGTGCATCAAAGAATCCACAGCCTTTGGCGTTGGATCTACGATGTCAATGAGGCGCTTATGAGTGCGCATCTCGAAATGCTCGCGAGAATCCTTGTATTTATGAGGAGAACGGATAACAACAAACACGTTCTTCTCGGTCGGCAGAGGAACCGGACCCACTACTGTGGCGCCCGCGTTCGTCACCGTCTCGACGATTTTCTTCGCCGATTGGTCGATGACCTCATGGTCATAGGACTTAAGCCTGATGCGGATTTTCTGTCCCGCCATTGCCGTCCGCCCTTTCTAGCGATTCGTTTACTGTTTACCAACCTGAATTCAAGGGCACCGGCGAGAATAAACCCCTAGGGTAATTCCACATCAGTGCGCGGCATCAAAAACCTATTCATACAAAAAGATTTCGATTCAAAGTTTTTGCTTCCGCGCTCGCTTTTTTTAATTACAATATGCGAGCCTTAAAACAGGCAACTAAGTAATTAAACCATCAACCTTCGATTATTAAAAACCGGGCGTGTCGGCTATTTTCCAACAAAAAATGGCAGAAACTACAATTAGTTGAGCTTCTGCCATTATTAACTAAATACGCAAATAATTACGCCGCTTCACGCTCCAAACGCATACGATGGCCTTCTTCTTGAGAAACACCATAATATGCAGCAATAGCAATATCCTTCATATCCTCAATTTGCGGAATACGAGGATTTGCAGGCGCACACTGATCTTCGTAAGCACGCATGCCAATATTGTCAAGTATCGACCAGTAGTACTCTTCGTCTACGCCACAAGCCTTAAACGAAGCGTCCATTCCAAGCTTTTCATTTCGATACTCTTCAACAGCACGAGCAAGATTTTCAACGCCTTCTTCAGGGGTTTTACCAGGATCTACACCGAGATTCTTAGCGATCTCCTGATATCTCTCAAGAGCAATATAGCGGTTGTACTTTGGCCAGCTAGTTGGCTCTTGCGGAATTTGACCGTTATAGCGAATAACGTAAGGCAGCAAAATTGCGTTTGTATGACCGTGTACAACGTGGCACAAAGCACCAATAGTATGAGCCATAGCGTGGCACATTCCTAAGAATGCAGAACCAAACGCCATTCCAGCCATAGTAGCTGCATTATGCATTTTTTCTTGCGCTTCAACCTTGCGCTGAGAATCTTCGCAATTCACAGAATCGTTGAGATTTTCCCAAATAAGTTTCGAAGCATGCAAAGCCATAGCATCCGTAAAATCATTTGCGTAAACAGAAACATAAGCTTCCATAGCATGAGTTAAGGCATCAAAACCAGAATCGCATGCCAATCGACGCGGCTGCGTACGAGCCAAAACAGGATCGACTATTGCGACCGTTGGAGTCAAAGCGTAGTCCGTAATAGGATACTTGTATCCAGTCTTGTGATCTGTAATAACAGCGTAAGGCGTAACTTCAGAACCAGTTCCGGAAGAAGTTGGAATGCAAACAAGCTTAGCTTTGCTGCCAAGAGGCGGAATCTTAAATGCGCGTTTACGAATATCGAAGAACTTTTCTCGCAAATCAGCGAAAGAAATCTCCGGATGCTCATACATAAGCCACATAATCTTAGAAGCATCCATTGGCGAACCACCACCAACAGCAATAATTGTGTCTGGCTGGAATTCGTCACGCATCATTGCAGCCCCACGCTCAACTGTTTCAACGCTTGGCTCAGGCTCAACGTAATCAATAATACGGAAGCTAACGCGATTATCTCGAGCACGAAGCTGATCAACAATCTTATCGACTACGCCAAGTTGCTCCATAACCTTATCGCACACAATAACTGCGCGCTCAACGCCGTACATATCCCTCAAATAACGAATAGCATTCGGCTCAAAATAAGTTTTAGCCGGAATCTTGAACCATTGCATATTATTATTCCTTCGTGCAATACGCTTAATATTAAGAAGATTTATAGCTTGTACGTTGCCGGAAACGGAATTTCCACCATAAGATCCGCATCCAAGAGTAAGCGAAGGAGCAATCGCGTTGTAAATGTCTCCAACACCACCAAGAGATCCAGGAGAATTCCAAACAATTCTGCAAGCATGCATGCGGACACCATATTCGCGCACAAGATCTTGATTATTTGTGTGAATTACAGCAGTGTGACCAGCTCCATGTACAAGCATCTGCTCGCACATCTTGAAGCCTTGTTCCTTATTTTCTGCACGAAGCATTGCGTGTACAGGAGCGAGCTTTTCCATAGTAAGCGGCTCCATTTCGCCAACTTCTTTGCACTCTGCAACCAAAATCACAGCATCATCTGGAATTTCAAATCCAGCTTCGTGCGCAATATATTGCGGAGACTTACCAGGAACAACGGAATTAAGTTTTGGTGTATTTCCAGAATATGCAGTGCATCCAAACATATATTGTTCAAGCTTAGCTTTTTCGTCAGCATTAACAAAATATGCTTTCCTGCGCTTCAATTCGCGAAGTAATGGCTCATACACATCCTTATGCGCAATAATTGCTTGCTCTGTTGCACAAATCATTCCGTAATCAAAATGCTTTGAAAGAATCAAATCGTTTGCAGCGCGCACAATATCAACGTCACTATCGACATATGCAGGAGCATTTCCTGCACCCACACCAAGAGCAGGTTTTCCTGAAGAATACGCTGCCTTAACCATTCCAGGACCGCCTGTTGCAAGAATAGTTGCGATCTTTGGATGTTTCATCAATGCACCGGTAGCTTCAATTGAAGGATGCTCAATCCACTGAATGCAATCTTTTGGCGCACCAGCAGCCACAGCAGCATCGCGAACAATTCGAGCTGCTTCAGAAGAGCACTTTTGCGCAAAAGGATGGAATCCAAAAATAATTGGACAACGAGTCTTAAGTGCAATAAGCGACTTAAAAATAGCTGTAGAAGTTGGGTTAGTAACTGGAGTTACGCCTGCAACAATACCAACCGGTTCAGCTATTTCGTCAATTCCGAGAACATCGTCCTCGCGAATAATACCAACTGTTTTTTGACCTGCTAGATAATGCGTAATATGTTCGCATGCAAAGATATTTTTTGTAGCTTTGTCTTCTACTAGGCCACGACCTGTTTCGTCGACAGCCATCTTTGCAAGAACCAAATGTTTATTCAACGCTGCCACTGAAGCTTTAGCAACAATATGATCGATTTGCTGCTGATTAAGCTTTTCAAACTCATTCAAAGCGACAGTTGCTTTTTCAACAAGTTGATCAACTTCATTTTGAGCAGCTAACGCAACGTCATCAGCACTAGCAGTTTTGCCAGTCTCGGCTTGGTGTTGTGCCTCAACCATGAGTATCCTCCTCGATAGTTCCACCAGCGGTACCAATAGACTTATGAGCAGACTAATTTAGTATTCACCGCTAAATATGTGATACAAGTCACAATTTAGCCTCTTTGCTGTACTTTCGCATCTTTGAAGCGAGTTGCGCTATTTATGAGCGAGCTTTATCCTCTATTGTTCGTTATTTGTTCTTATTTGTAATAATTTATGTTCAATTAATAGATAAATTTTCTAGAATGTCAATTTTAACGGCTAGTTGCACACTATTTATAACATTTACTCAACAAATTTAATTTAATTTAATAAATAATAAAAAATACAAAAAATGGCTCCCAGCAAAACCAGGAGCCATTTGCAAATATAAATTCGCGAAACTTAACGCTTCGAGAACTGAGGTGCACGACGTGCCTTGTGCAAACCAGCCTTCTTGCGTTCCACAACGCGAGCGTCGCGGGTCAAGAAGCCAGCCTTCTTCAAAGCAACACGGTTTGCATCGCGATCGATAGCATTCAATGCACGAGCAACACCCAAACGAATAGCACCAGCTTGACCAGTGGTACCACCACCGTCAACGAGGACTACAACATCAAACTTGCCTTCAAGCTTGAGCAACACGATTGGTGAATTCACTTCGCGCTGCAACAAACGAGATGGGAAGTACTCCTCCAAAGTGCGACCATTGATAGTCCACTTGCCGGAGCCAGGAACCAAGCGCACGCGAGCAACAGCTTCCTTACGACGACCAGTGCCATAGCCTGGCTCGATGGCGGAAGTACCAGTGCCTGCACCAGCATTGGTTTCAGTGGTGTAGCTAGTCAGTTCTTCTTCGTTCTCAAGAACCGCGGAGTTGTTATTTTCTGCCATATCTATTCTCCTTGATCTCACTTAGCCTGCTGAGAGACCTGAGCGATCTCGAAGACCTGTGGCTTCTGCGAAGTGTGCGGATGCTCAGCGCCGGTGAACACACGAAGACGGTCAAGCTGCACCTTAGCAAGACGATTCTTTGGAAGCATGCCCTTAACGGCAGTCATGATAATACGCTTTGGATTCCTCTCCAAAAGCTCTGCATAGCTATCACGACGAAGGCCGCCTGGACGACCAGAGTGGGAATACAGTTCCTTGCTCAACTTATTGCCAGTCAAAGCAATCTTTTCAGCGTTAATAATAATAACGTGATTGCCAGAATCAGCATGAGGAGCAAACGTTGGCTTATTCTTACCACGCAGCAAGATTGCTACCTGAGAGGCCAAACGACCAAGTACCACGTCAGTGGCATCGATGATGTACCAGTCATGAGTTAAATCTGCTGGTTTCGGTGTGAAAGTCTTCACAATCGTACCTTTTCTCTATTGTGTTTCGAGCGTATATTTTCTTGGTTTATAGAAAATATTTTACTCATAATCCGTGGGCTCCCTGAAAGTCCTCGATGGCGAGTGGGAAAAGCGCTTTGAAGGACCCCTTAGGGAAACACAACAATCTGCAAGTATATCGCCAAGTGGCGACTACTTGCAAATGTATATTTTATATAAGGCTGCGACGAATTACAAAACGAATTACAAAACGAATCGCAAAACGAATCGCAAAACGTCACGCGTTCATAATTGCTGAAAGCGACCGCACTCTAGGCAAATCAAACATATTGTCCAAAGACACAGGATTGCCTTCACCATCAGCTAACGGAATACGCCAATTTGGATACTCGTCATTCGTTCCAGGCTGATTTTGCGTACGATACTCTCCAACTGCATCAACCAAAGAAGCAGCAAGCAAACGCGAAGGAGCATCCTTCAAAGCGCGATACAATGCCTCAATAATCTCCTGAGTATGAGCATCCTCATCTTCAAGCAACTGAGCATCCAAATAACCACCTTTGACCAACATTCGCATCATAGCGCGATGCTCTGCCTCAGCGCCAGCGCGGAATTCTTCAACAGAACCAGTAAGCAAGTGCAAACGCTCACGAATATTAACCTGTTCATAGCGCAAATAGCCGGCAGCAGGAGGCAAATCATGCGTATTTACAGATGCAAGCGTCATTTCGCGCCACTTGTCTGGAGTGCGGAATTCGCCGTCACGCTCTTCGAACCATTCAACCGTGCAACCAAGCACAGCCTTCTTGCGCAACACTTCCAAAGCATTTGCAGGCAAAACACCCAAATCTTCGCCAACAACTACACCGTGAGCGCGAGCGGCTTCAATTGCCAAAATGCCAAGCATAATATCAGCATCGTAGTAAACATAAGCACCGCCACTTGGAGCTGAACCTTCTGGAATCCACCATAAGCGGAAAAGTCCAAGAATATGGTCGATGCGAACAGCGCCTGCTGAAGCAAACATTCCATGAACCATATCTCGGTATGTTTTAAAACCAGTACGCTCAAGCTCAAATGGATGCAAAGGTGGCTGAGACCAATCTTGACCTTGCTGATTGAAGTAATCAGGCGGAGCACCAACAGTAGCTCCGTTAGCAAATCGCTCTGGATTCCACCAAACTTCAGATCCTGCAGGATGCACGCCAACAGCCATATCAGACATAATGCCGATTTTCATACCAGCGTTACGAGCAGCAACTTGAGCATCATGCAATTGCGTAAAAGCAACCCACTCAAGCCAACGATAAAACTCAAGAGTATCTGGGAAACGATTAGCTAATTCGCGAACTTGATCAGAATCCTTAGTAAGAGTCCTCTCCCAGCAATCGTCACCCTTTGGAGCACCCCACTTGTCATAGCACAAGCACCAAGTAGCATAAGATTCAAGCCTGTCATCCATCTCCTGCTTAAACTCATTAAAAACGCGAGCGCGAGTTTCAGACATACCAGCCTTGAAAATCAGCCACAATGCACGCATTTTTACACGCCACATGGAATCACGGTCTATTATTTGCGCGTCATTGTTAAGCGGCTCAACCTGTCCATGAAGCTTTTCAATTTCTTTGCGAGTTTTATCGTTTAACGTTTCGTACTCAGGAATACTTTCTGGGCGAATATACGTTACATTTACCATTCCTCGAGCAACCGGCAGGTATGGAGATGGAGTAAGCGGAGTTATAGGCTCACCTGCATGCATTGGGTTTATTAGCACAAAGTCAGCACCAGTTTTTTGCTTAGCTTCAGTAAGAAGAGTCGCCAAATCAGCAAAATCACCAACGCCCCAAGACTTTGAAGAACGGATTGAGTAAAGTTGCGCCATCCATCCCCAAAGCTGTTCTCCATTTGGTTCCAAGGAATTAAGCGTATCAATGCTTTCTGGAGCACTAATAAGTGTTGCCTCTTCTTGACGCTCACCAACCGTCACACGCAATGTGTGATAACCCATTGGCACATCTTCAGGAATTTTTATAAGAGATGTTGCAACAAATTTTCCATTTACAGGGTATGCAACATCATTTTCGTTAGGAACAATAGTTAAATCGCCTTTATATTGTTCACCATTTTCCAATGTCAATGTTGCAACTGGGTATTCTAATATTCCCGTATTAACTGTAACTTCATCACATTTGCCAACAGTGTGCAAAATAGTTGGCGCAATAATGCGTCCATGTCGATACGCTAAAACGTCGTTTGTAGATTTTTCTATTGCCTCATTGGTCGAAGCGTCCACGCCTAATGCGCCTAAAACCGAAACTAATACGTTATCTTGAATCTCGTGTTTTTGATTATCTGAACCAATAAAACTCACGCCAACGCCCATTAATTCAGCAAGACGGTGTAATGGCTTCATTGCTACTTCTTCATCTGTTGTATTATCCATACGCTCCATTATTCGCGTTAGCAACGACTGCGCGCCGCTGATGATACATCTTCAGATTTATCGTTACATAATTCTTGCAGCACATTTTGTGGAACACCAGGATTTAACGCAACAGCTCTTCGTACCATGGAAGCTAATACAGTTGGAGCGTTTTCTTCTGCACTAACACCAAGGGAGGCCAAATATTTCAATGTTTCAGCACTTATGCCATCCGATTGCGCACCCTCTAAACGCATTTTCCAAGAAGCTTTTGGATTGCATAATGCAGCATTTCGAACTGCATTACATGAATCTTTAGTAAGTCTTCCAACTAACCAATTTTTAGCATTTTTATTTTCAGCAACAGCCAAACGCACTTTATCAGCAGAATCTTCAGAAAGTTTCACTAATATGTTTGGAAAAGGCATTTCTGTAGCTAAATAAATACGGTCTTCTTCTGGAGTATTGATATTACCTGCAACTGCTTCAAGCAAGGAAGTGGCTCTAGAAAATGCCGCTTGATCTGATCGATCCGGTAATTCTCTCCTAGCAAATTCATGAAGCTCAGCTGAATCTTCGCTATGTCGTAAATGCTCATATACAGCAGTTAAAGGTTCATAAGATGAATCGTCAGTAGTGTTTGTTTTTTCATTAGTCTTTTCCATGAAATCACCTTTAACGCTTAGTATCTATCAGCTTATTACTTAGAGTACCATCTGCTTCCGGCACAACGCTTCCAGAAAAAGCATTCTGAACCATATCAAGAAATTCTTGTGATTTTAAAGTTGGAATAGCAATATTAAGAGAAATTTCAGCACCATAGATTTCGTTGTCAATTATGCCTTCCATTTGGCTTACAATATGCTGCAACATTCGCAATTGTTGATATTGCAACTTGCAAGTAAAACGAGTGCACGTAATAATATCAACTATTTGCGCAGATTCTACTGCCATACTTGCCGCACGCGCATAAGCTCTGGTTAGACCACCAGCTCCAAGCAAAATACCGCCAAAATATCGCGTTACTGTTACTACACAATCTGTTAAATTTGACGATCTAAGTACATCTAATATTGGTTTTCCTGCTGTTCCAGTTGGCTCACCATCGTCACTCATGCGCTCACGCAATTGAGCTTTCGATGAGCCACAAATTGCAGCATAAGCAACATGACGAGCTTTAGGATTCTTAAAACGCACTGATTGCATAAATTCCACAGCATCGTCAAGATTGTCAATATGACAAATACATCCAATAAACTCTGATTTTTTCTCTACGAAAGAAGCCTCGAAAGGCTGCGATTGCAATTGACGAACAGTGTGCAGAATATTATGCGAATTAATCACTAGATACTACCAATACTACGCTTTTTCGTAACGCAATAACCTGTCAATGATACCAGAAATATCTTCCATTGCTGCATCGGCACCTCCTTCGGTACCAATTTTTACAGATTCATGTATTTCTTTATTGACATGTTCCCTTGCCACTATCACTGCTAAAGAATGTAAAGCAGCAGTTGCAGCGGAAAGCTGCATAAGAACATCTTGACACTTCGCATCGTTTTCAATCATAGTATTGACTGCTGCAAGCTGACCTTGTACTCGATGCATGCGTACTATCAGTTTTTCTTTATCAATATCATAACTTTTCATCGTTACTCCGATTTATCAATTACATAACCACACAAAGGTTATAACATCATATACAAATTAATACAATAAATCGTTGTATCTATATTATGCATCATCGTATTATTTATTGCAAAATGACGCGTTAATCTACTTCAAAAAGATCTCAATAGACTAACGCGTCAAATATTCTATATCAAAACATATTATTGCACTAATCTACGCCTCATTGGAGGAATTTCGCTATGCCGTGCCCCAGTAGACATTCTCCCATGTTTAGGAACTATAGCTGAAAAACGACCTAACGATAAACCTGAAGCAAAGGTTAACATAATAACAGCAAGAAGTATCACAGTTACCGAAGAAGCGCCAGTAACAGCAAGCGATGTTGGAATTGTATTACTTTGATTAGCATAATTCTTACTAGCATTTTCGTTGCTATTCGTACCGACATGTTGATTGGAAGTATGATCGTTCCCATCATTTTTTGAATCAGTTAAATCATCACTGTTAACCGTTTCATCACTACCAGTTTTACTATGATTTTCTTCTACTTTTTCTTTGCTTTCTTTACCATTCTCCTTATTTTCATTACTATTTTTTTCATCAGTTTCATTACTCAAAGTTTCTTCATTTTTCTCATCATTTGCATCATGCTCATCATCTCCATCATTCTTATCATTCTTAGAACGATCCTCGCCGCCGGAAACTTGCACAGTCTCTCCTTCTACACCCAATACATGAGTTGCTAAAGGATTACCCTGAGCATCGTAAACTTCAGCTTTCCAATAAATAGTTCCTTCATGATCTAATGTAATATCTGCAGAACTTACAGAAATAGAAGACTTCTTACTTTCTTCAGCCTGCTTATCTGTAATATTTACGCGAGATTGAGGCATTTTTTTCTCAATTTCAACAGATATTGCAGTTTCCTTAGTTTCTTTAGTTTCTTTAGCTTCCTTAGTTTCCTTAGCTTCCTTAGTTTCCTTAGTTTCAGAATTACTGTTTTTTGTACCGCTATTTTTAGTTTCACTATTCTTAGCGTCGCCATTCTTAGCATCGTTACATTTAGCTCCGTCACAATCGCTCTTATTTTCCTTACCATCTTCATACTCGTATGCACTAAACACTACGTAACTGCCTTTTGGCAACGTGCCAGTAATACGAGCATTATCGTGGAACTTTTCACCAGCCTTAACCTTTTCATCGCTTACTCTAGTTGTAACAGATACAGGAGTAGTTAAAACATTCGGTTCAACTAAGGCACGACTCCACAATCCGTTATACGCAGATTTATGAGCTAAAGCGCGCGAAGAACCAGGAAAATCATAAACAAACACATACCATCCTGACTCACTATTTTTGTTAGCGCGAATATGCACATTATCTTTCAAAACTTTCGGATCCGAAGAAGATTTATTGACTCCAGCAATAGGGCGCATTGTAATGCTTCCATTACCAACCTTATAAACTCCATTTACTGCTGGAACCTCCCAATTATCAATTAAATGATGATGCGCATCTTCTTTTGGCTCTTGCTCGGCTGCTTCACCTTTAGATCCCGGCATATATTTTTCATTATCTTTTTTAGTGCTTTTTTCACTGCCTTCTCCAGCCCACCAAACGCGAATGTGTGCCTTCTTGTCGGCATTAAAACCATATGTTTCATTACCTTTAAACGATCCATATGTTTCCGGAAGACCTCTTACAGTGATTTCACTAACAATTTCTGTGCCAATACCAACAATTTTCTGCTTTGTAACAACATCAGAACTTATAGTTGCTTGGTATACAGAAGTAGAATCTGCAGAACCAAATACTTTCACAACTTCATCATCTAATTTATCTGCATCTTCTTTTTTCTGCGCATCACGAGAAATAATCCAAACCCATGTGCCAAAAAGACCAGCTTCATTATCAGCGACTTTGTAATCTTCAGCTTCCTTCAAATCTGATGCACTAATATCGCCATTTGCGCGTTTAGCCTTAGCATTCACACTTTCGTTAGCTTTAGAAAAGTCAGCTTTTGCTGCAGCAACCTGTCGCAAATCTGGCAAAGCTCTAATACGTTTCAGGTATTGAACTGCAGATTCGCCATTGTTACGTTGCCTAATTTGCAAAATATCTTTAGCAGATCCAACGAAATAATATCCTTGGGCACGCAAAGTAACTCCATTTAACCAACTATCTTTTGCCAACACTCCACTGGTTACTGTGCTATCAACCTTCTCGCCCACATGCAGCTCATGTTTTGCAACTTTTGAAGTAAGAGTCGGCTGGAAACTGTCTTTTACTCCGAAAGCAAGTTTTTCACTATATTCAGCATCGTTTATGGAACGTATCTCGTCTTGATATTCAGGTGAATAATATCTTTCAGCTTTAGGAGCTAAAAATCCAATTTTAACGATGGCAGTACCATTTCTCTTAGAACTCCAAGGAATATTCACTACTTCATCTTTGGACTTTAATTCAACAGATTGTTTACCATCATTAAACTCAACTAAAGCATCTTCAGATTCAAGCCTAATAGGAACATCTTTAAGAGCATAGCCCTTGATATTTTTCACCCTTACATGCACAACTCCAGCATGCTTTCCTGAAGTATACTCTTGATTAACTTCTAAGTTCATAGGAGTATTATTTTCGGCTTCTTCCCACAATTTCTTAGATGTTTTTTTCAAATCCTCAGTAGAGATTTTTTCAAAACCATTATCTACAGCTCTTTTCCACTCATCTTTTTTAAGATCAAAATGATCGTGCATTGCGAAAGCTATAGATGTTTGAGTAAGCAAATCGTCATTATTACTAGAAGTTTTTATCATTTCTGCAGCAATGCGATAATCTTTGTCGAGTTCTTGCTTCCAATCACCTGATGAGCGACCAAAATCTACACTTGATTCAATACAATAAGATATATGTTTCTTGCCCCAATAACTTGGTGTAGGACCAAGCTTTGTGCGAAGAGTATGATCTTTAAGCCATTCTATTTTGTCTGAAACCTTATAAAATACACCAGGTTCATCATAATAACCTAAAGCTGACTGCGTGCAGAATATAGCAGGAATTACAAAAATAGAAGCAAAAAATGCTGACAGACTACGAATAGTTTTACGTTTCATACTAGCGCGCATATTGTTATCGCTACGAGCACTATTATGCTTCCCTCCATACTTTTTCATAAAAATCTCCTTTAGCCCAACCCTTTAAATATTATTTTGAACACTTTTAATAAGCATTCATGAGTCAACTATGAGCTTAAAGAAAGTATGAGTAAATATTTTTTTACTATTGTGGTTAAAAGCTTGAGTAAAATTACGGAGCTATTCACAAATCCACAATTTCTTCTTTTGATATATTATTTTTTATTTCTAAAGTGTAAAATAAGCGTATTTTAATTGCATACTGCACGTTTTCTATACGTAATTGATAAAACAAAAACAAAAACTCCGGACCGCGAAAAGCAATCCGGAGTAACCCGCGGAGTCAGAGAGATTCGAACTCTCGAGCCGCTTACACGACTAACACCTTAGCAGGGTGCCCCTATCGGCCACTCAGGCATGACTCCACTTGTTTACTGTACATAACAGCAACAGATTGACACTATAGCACCTCTTAAGGACTGTAAACAAGCTTGGCGACACACTTTAAGATAACATTAATATAACAATATCCAGTGCTACACAGGATTATGATCTCCAGAAAACGTTACGACTACAGCAAACATAACAAGAATTATTCCTGCAATATCAGTCAATGTTGGAATTTCACCAAATCCCATTCCAATAATAACCGCGATCGCAGGATACAACGCTTGCATAACAGAGTATTTTGCAGAAGTAACACGTTTCAATAAAACCTGATCAAGCAAAGTTGGGAAGAAAGAAGCGCATATTGCAATAACCAACATTAACGCAAGTAAAGCAAAAGAACCACCAGGGCGAGCAGCCCAAGTAGCTTCTGGTTTAGGCGAAATAACATGCTGCACTGCAGGAACAGCAAGAACAACAGACTGCAGCAGCCAACCAATAAGAGCTGCAACACTTACACGATCAATAGCGTGTGAACTTTTTGCCAACATGCGACCTGAAACAATATATAGGCCCCACATTGAACCGCCAACAAGAATGGCGAATAACCCAATTAGAAAATGTGGGCTTACTGAACTATGTATAGAAGCACTAGCTAACAGCATAATGCCACAAACAGCAATCACAATTCCCACACGCTCTCGCCATTCATGACCTGTAATAACAGCTACAAGCAAGGGGCCTATGAATTCTATGGTTACCGCAACGCCAACAGCCATGCAACTAATAGCAACATAGAACATAGTGTTCATAGCAACTAACGACACGCCAACAGCTGCAACAATCCCCCATTCTCGTAGCGTTTTTGGTAAAAGACTACGTTTGCTGCGAGAAAATGGTCTTCTCCAAGCCAAAAGCAACAATGCCATAAATCCTACTCGATACCACACTGCATACAGAGGATCCAATTGGCTAAAAGCTACTTTTGCAACAGAAGTTGCTGTATACACCATTGAAGCCTCAATGACGATAATAAGCAGCACAGGCATGCGATGTAAAAGATTGACGACAAATTGCTTCATAGCAACAACCCTACATGAATATTGATCCGACATACGCTTTTTTACAAAAACATTAGTTTAATCCACAAATTTTTTCCATAAAATCGAACGTTTGTTCTATTATAAACTTATGAGTACAGCACCGAGAGTACAAGCAGCGAAACGTGATTGGGGGCACGACACCTCAGGTTGTAACATACTTCACGTCGACATGGATGCATTTTATGCTTCTTTAGAAGTTGCAAGACATCCGGAGCTTAAAGGAAAGCCGCTTATTATTGGCACAGGCAATCGTGCTGTTGTTTCTGCAGCAAGCTACGAAGCGCGCGCTTACGGCGTTAATTCCGCCATGCCCGTTGTTAAAGCTAGAAATCTTTGTCCACAAGGAGTTTTCTTGCCAGTTGACATTCCTTATTATTCAAGCGTTTCCAAAAGTATTTTTGAAAATATTTTTTTGCATATTACTAATCAAGTTGAAAAAGTTTCTGTTGACGAATGCTATATGAATGTTAAATCGGCTTTATTACAGTGGAAATCGCCTGTAAATATTGGAACTTGGGTACGAAAAGAAGTATTTGAAAAGTATCATATCACATGTTCAGTTGGTATTGCTAACAATAAACTTATTGCAAAAATGGCTTCCACTAATGCAAAACCTAATGGAATGCTTCTTATTCCGCAAAAATGCAATGAAGATTTTGTATCAATAATGCCATTGCGCGCAATACCAGGAATTGGCTCATCTTTAATACATAAGCTTGAGGATTGGGGCTTATCTACTGTTACGTCGCTTAAAAATGTTGACGAAGCAACGCTTACTCGCATAACAGGTTCGCAAATCTTAGCAAGAATGATATATCAATCAGTTAGGGGCATAGACGAGCGCACTGTGACTGCACATACCCCTGAAAAATCCATTGGAAGTGAGCGAACTCTTGATACAGATACCACGGACGAGAATGCTGTTAAACAATTACTACAGCAATGCTGCAGCGAAGTAACTCAACAGTTGCGAAACAGAAAACTTATGGCACGCACTATAACGTTAAAACTACGCTTTGGCGACTTGCATTATGTTACTAGATCTTCTACTTTGCAAAACGCAACTGATTCAACACACGAGTTTTACGAGCATGTCGTTGTTTTGCTTTCTAAAGCTAATCCAACTGTGCATAATTACATTCTTGGAGGCAATAATACAAAGCTTTTAAGCCCAGTTCGTTTAGCTGGTGTTACAGCGAATAATCTTGTGCCAACAAATAAGGTTT
Organism: Gardnerella leopoldii; assembly: GCF_003293675.1. Classification (NCBI taxonomy): domain Bacteria; kingdom Bacillati; phylum Actinomycetota; class Actinomycetes; order Bifidobacteriales; family Bifidobacteriaceae; genus Gardnerella; species Gardnerella leopoldii. Next base: position 18,994 of record NZ_CP029984.1, on the reverse strand, counting down.
CACTTCAGCCTTCTCTAAACGATATTCTGGAGGAAAATACTCGCGAATCTAAAAATCCTACACAAAACAGCATGTCCGCAATGAATAAAAATACTAGATTGCGTCACGCAGAACACGCTTTAGATGCCGTTCGCAAAAAATACGGCAACAACGCAGCTCATATTGGATTATGAACTCGCGCCACATTAAACAATACTTTTTCAAATGATTAATTACTTGCTTTATCTGAACGCGGAGGCAAGGCTGCAACGCGAGCTTCATCCCATCCGGAAGCTCCAGCATCTGTAGCTCCTCCCAAATCTCCGAGCTTGTCGAAATAATCAACCGCAGCATCGCGATACCACTCCCAGCCTTCTGGCAAATCATCTTCATAAAAAATAGCTTCTACTGGGCAAGCCGGTTCGCAAGCTCCACAATCCACACACTCGTTCGGGTTAATATAAAGCGTTCGATCGCCTTCATAAATGCAGTCTACAGGGCATTCATCTACACACGCTTTATCTTTTACATCAACGCAAGGCTCTGCGATTACATATGGCATAACGCCCTCCTTTCTGCTTTTATGCAACTTTTCTATTATAGAACATTTTTGAAAAGTCTATAACACAAGAAGTCGGCATGCGAATATAATCGTATGCCGACTTCTTGCTAAATAAATAATTTATTAATTTTGATTATTTTGCGAGGCCGCAGCAGACGCCTCAGCTTGAACTTCTGCACGAGCCTGCTCCTCTGTTTCTCCTTCAGCTACCTTCGCTGCAGCAGCGGCATCTTGAGCAAACAAAGTTTCAACCGGAACACCGAGCTGCTTAGCTTTACGCAACTGCCTGCCAAGCAAAGAATTGCGGTAAGAGTAACCGAAGTACACCGCAAAACCAATTGCTAGCCACACTGCAAAACGAATCCACGTAAGCACAGACAAGTTAAGCATGAGCCAGAATGTAGAAAGTGCTGCAAACAGCGGAAGCCATGGATTACCAGGAACGCTAAATGAACGGTGCAAATCTGGTCTGCGCATACGCATAATCGGCACGCCAGCAGAAACAAGCAGGAATGCAGAAAGCGTACCAATGTTCACCATGTCGGAAAGAATGCCAATATCGAGAGTGGAAGCAACGACTGCCACAACAATACCAGCAACAATCTGAAGTCTTGCAGGAATACCACGCTTGCTTACCTTAGAGAAGCTACGTGGAAGCAAGCCATCGCGGCTCACAGCGAAGATAATGCGCGTAAGACCGAGCAAAAGCACCATCACAACGGTTGTCAAACCAATAACAATACCGAGGGAAATAATCTTTGCAGCCCAAGTAGCACCCACAAGTTCGAAGCTTGTAGAAAGCGAAGGAGCGGCTTGCTTTGCCAAATCCTTATAGGAAACCATACCAGTTGTTACGACTGCGACGAGGATGTAAAGAACAGTAACAATAAACAATCCAAGACCAATGCCTCGTGGAATGTTCTTGTGTGGATCCTTAGTTTCTTCTGCTGTGGTTGCCACAACGTCAAAACCAATAAACGCGAAGAACACGAGGGCCGCGCCGGAAAGAATACCTGGAACGCCATAAACAGCTGGCTGCATGCCTGTTATCCACTGCCACAGAGGCTGGCTCATAACGCCAGAAACTTCTATTCCCTTTACACTTGCAGCGTCGGTTGCAGGTGGCACAAATGGCGTAAAGTTGGAAGCTTTAATGTAGAAGAAGCCCACAACAACCACGAACAGAACGATACCAATCTTCAAGATTGTTAAAGCGCCGTCGAAGCGTGCAGAAAGCTTAGTTCCAAGGACAAGCATAGTTGTAAAGAATGCAACAATTATAATTGGAGCAACATCAATAGTGAAACCACCTACGTTAAAACTGGTGGTCATATTCAAACCGAAAAGCTTCATTAAATCGTTAAGATAAACGCCCCAATACTTTGCAATTACTGAGCCAGCCATCAGCATTTCTAGGATCATATCCCAGCCAATAATCCAAGCAATAAGCTCACCAACTGTAGTATATGTAAACGTATAAGCAGATCCAGCAACTGGGATCATTGAAGCAAATTCTGCGTAGCACATTGCAGCAGAACCGCATACAATGCCTGCAATAATAAAGCTAATAATTACAGCAGGACCAGCATGGAATGCTGCAGCCTGAGCACCGACAGAGAAAATACCGGCACCAACAGCGACAGCAACACCCATAACTGCCAAATCCCAAGCATTTAATGTACGTTTAAGATGGCGTTCACCATCCATAGTCTCAGCGATAGTCTGTTCAACAGACTTCTTTCTCCATATTTGCATAATAAACGCACTTTCGTTGAGGTATAGGTATAAAGGTATGCCGCAATCAGAAGCGAATTAATAAATTTGCGAAACAGTTGCGACTTCACCTATATAAAATTTCTACTTAATTTTCTTTATTTATTCCTGTAAATGTAATTAAATAAAAAATTTATATAGATAATGTAGGTAAATATTACACAAAACATTGCTTACACGGTAGTTTTACCGTGTGTTCCTTTATTATTTGTGAAAATTTAAACAATAAACTTATATATTACTGCATAAAACATATTATATTCGTAAAATTTTCAGTTTATAGAAATATTTATTACAACAGGTTCAGGAATAAGCGTTACACCAAACTTACTTTGCACACCACGGATAATAGTTTTTGCCAAATTTGCAATGTCGTCACAAGAAGCATTATTACGATTGGTAAGCGCCAAAGTATGCAATGAAGAAAGACCTGCAGGCGAAGGTTTCCCATTTTCTATAAGCCTAAAACCCTTATGGAATCCAGCATGGTCAATAAGCCAAGCTGCAGAAGTTTTTATACCATGCGATCCATCTTGCATAATTGCATCAAATTTAGGAGCATCTTCTGGCAAAGTATCGGCTTCACTAGTACTAAGTATTGGATTCATAAAGAAACTACCGCAACTATGACGATCACTGTAAATATTATCGCCCTCTAAAAATTCACCAGTAACATAGTCTTCACTTTGCAATCGCAAAGCAAATTCAACACCTTCAGCACACTTTGTACCACGCATCCACAGCTTATCGTAACGAGAAGCATCCTCAAGCATGCCTTTAGAAGCACGAACGCGCAAAACTTCACGACGTATTGCTGCTGTTTGCATGCGCTCGCCTAATTCTACGTGCAAAGCATTAGCTAATTGCGAATGAGAAACAACGCCGGTTGAATTATGCTTCAAACAAAAAGTAACAGACAGTACAACGTAACGAGGAGTAGGAAAATACGAGTCCACAGGGACTCCTACTGAAGAGTACATGCTTTTTTTAAGCAATGAAGTGCGATACCCAAAATTTAAAGCATCCTTTTGCAACTCCATAGTTGATTTTGTTTCGCGATCCCAAACTTCTACGGAAGTAACACTTTGAGATACTTCTTGACCATAAGCGCCAATATTTTGTACAACAGAAGCCCCAACAGTGCCAGGTATGCCAGAAAGACCTTCTACACCCTCTAAGCCAAGAGAAATCGTATGTGAAACAAAATCATCCCAATTACAACCAGCTTCAGCATTGATATGCACTAAATGAGCACCACTTTGCAAATCAATGCCATCTTCTGAAGGTGCTGCTTCATCAAGCACATGAATATCACGTCTAGCATCTCGCACAACAACGCCGTTGAAATCCTCATCGCTAACAAGCATATTAGAGCCGCCACCGATAACACATAAAGGCAGACCAGCCTCATCAGCATCTTCTACCGCTTCAATAACAGCAACGCGACTTTTGGGCTCTATAAAACGCACAATTTTGCCACCTACGCCAACAGTTGTTATATCTGCAAATGATGGATTATTTACTAAAGATGCTTGCATACTCATGGTTTAAATATTAACAGCAATAAATAACAAAAACCCCGCATTAAGCGGGGTAATAAGCATAAAATCTGCGCAACTAGCAACAAGCTTAAACAAGCCAAAACCGTGAGCGCAGTAAGCTGAAAATTCAGCGAGTCTCGCGATGAAGCGTATGCTTGCCGCAGCGTGGGCAGAACTTGTTCAACTCAAGACGATCAGGCGTATTGCGACGATTCTTCGTCGTGATGTAATTACGCTCTTTGCACTCCGTGCATGCCATCGTAATGCCCGGACGGATGTCGGCGCTCTTGCTTGCCATTTCGTTCACCTCTACAATTCATTATTGGCCAGCCAGTCTCCTACTGGCCGTTGTAGCGAGGAAGAGACTCGAACTCTTGACCTTACGATTATGAGTCGTACGCTCTAGCCAGCTGAGCTACCCCGCCAGAGAGCCTCGAGTGAGAATCGGACTCACGACCTCTTCCTTACCAAGGAAGTGCTCTACCACTGAGCTATCGAGGCGTGGCGGGTAGTGGATTCGAACCACTGAAGCACGAAGCGGCTGATTTACAGTCAGCTCCCTTTGACCACTTGGGAAACCCGCCAGCAGTCTCCGTAAGAAGTGAACTTCAAACGGCAACTTTGTTATTTTGCCACGAAATCGCGACTAATGCAAGATTAAGACACGCCGAAAGCAAAACTTTTATGCAAAAAGCTAGTTATTTAGCGAAAAACCCTCTTTTTTTAAATTTTCGCAAACTGTCAAAACTCTGTCATTAGCCTCGCGCTCGCCGATACTAATGCGAATACCTTCACCAGCAAAAGCGCGAACAGACAATCCTGCAGCAATAAAATGTTCTGTTACTTTCTCAGTATCTGCCCCAAATGGCATCCAGAAGAAGTTTGCGTACGCATCCTCAATATTCCAGCCTTGCTCGCGTAAAGCTTCAACAATGCGCTCGCGCTCAGCAACGAGAGATGCAACACGAGTACTCATCTCCTTGCTTGCGTCATCTTCCAAAGAAGCCAAAGCTGCGACCTGCGCTATTTGAGACACTCCAAATGGCACAGCAACTTTACGCATACCGTCTACGACTTCAGCCGGAGCAATACCATAACCAATGCGCAAACCTGCCAATCCATAAGCCTTGGAGAACGTTTGAGCAACAACTACATTTGGATACTCATGGTACAGCTTTATGCCATTTGCAGTGCCTTTTGCTGTGTTAAACTGCACATAAGCTTCGTCAATAAGTACAAGAACGTCGCTTGGCACAGCATCTAACACCTTGCGAGCTTCCTTCTCGCTAAGTGAAGCAGAAGTTGGATTATTAGGATTATTCAAAATAATCAAACGCGTGCGATCGTTAATAGCTGCAATCATAGCGTCAACATCGTGAGAACCATCGGCACGATTAGGAATCTGAACGCTTGTAGCACCAGCTCCCGTTACAATAATCGGGTAAGCTTCAAAGCTTCTCCAAGGATATATGACCTCATCTCCCGGACCTGCAACCAAGTCAACAAGCTGCGTAATAACTTCCGTAGAGCCGCAACCAAGCACTACTTCGTCTGCAGTCACACCAAAACGCTTAGCAAGTTCTTCAACAACTTCTGTGCCACGCATATTAGGATAACGGTTTATTACATTAAGCGCGCGATTTGAGATTGCTTCTTTTACGCTTTGCAAAGGCTCATAAGGATTTTCGTTACTAGAAATCTTATACGCACGAATGCCGTCCAATTTAGGAGCTGGCTTACCCTGCTTGTAGCTAGGAATTGTATCTACAATATTGCGGTGTTTGTATGTCATACTTCTCCATCATACTCTACACATACCTTAACTGTGCAATAGCGAAAATCCGACTAAAATTGCGCACGCATGTAAAGAAACTGCCGCTTTATCGCCTTAATCCGACCAAAACTTTACAGCCATGTAAACTTTCTGCCGTTTCCAAGCCAAAATCCAACCAAAACCTTACAACCGCGTAAAGTTTCTGCCGGCTATCCAAATATTTCACGGCACATTCTTACGTACCGCAATAAAAAACGCTGGGAATAACGTTTCCGTCATTTCCAGCGTAAGTTTTATTGTTTCAACCGGCTAAATACTAGCCAAGAATCGCAAGCACATCGCGAGAAGACACGATTAAGTAGTCCTCACCTTCGTAATGCACTTCAGTTCCACCGTACTTGGAATAAAGAACCTTGTCTCCAACCTTAACATCCATAGGAATGCGCTCGCCCTTATCGTCACGACGACCAGGACCTACGGCAAGAACTTCACCCTGCTGTGGCTTTTCCTTGGCATTATCTGGAATATACAAGCCAGAAGCAGTCTGAGTTTCCGCTTGAGCTTGCTTAACAATAATCTTATCCTCCAACGGTGTGAGCTTAATCGACACTGTTGCCACCCCTTTCATAAGAGATATTAATTTCGTACGCAAGAAACAATCCGACGAGGCTGACGATCACGTCCGCAACCGCACTTACGCTCTGTGCCTCATAATAGCGCGAATTTAGCACTCTAACAACTCGAGTGCTAATCTTTTAAGAAAATTTTTAGAAAACTCTTAAATCAGGCATTGCGACGAGCAAGAACATCATGCAAATTTGCCACACCAAGTGAGTCTTCAGAACTTTCTGGAGCATCCACTTCGCTTACTTTTTCTTTTTCGTGGAACTGAGAAGAGTTTGCAGCAACAAAATTAGTAGCGGCAGCAGCACTATCAGCGTTAGCAACTGGTACAGCTTTAACTACTTGCTTAGTTGATTTAATTTCCAAACTTTCTGGAGTACGAGATGCCAAATTAGCATTACTTGAATCAGACTTAGTTTGTGAATCAAGCGAGAACGAAATTAAATCTTGATTAGACTGATAGTTTTGCCCCGAAGCCACAGAAGCGTTAGAAGAATCGTATGCGTCTTTATTTTCCGCTTCAACGATATTAGATTCTTTAGATTCAGATTCTTCTTTATACGAACGCTCACGCAACGCTGCATTGCGCTCTTGCTCCGCACGATGTAACGCAACACGAATTTCGCTCTGCTCCATAACCGAAGTTTCAGTATTGTCACGAGATGCGCCATTTCGAACAGGCACTACAGTCTGAGATACAGAATACTCAGCACTGTCGTTTTGGGAAATCGCATCACTACTGTTGATTTCTCCATTAAAATCAGAATCAGATGCAGAAGAATAATCTTTCAACTGACGTATAACAGCACTATTGCGGCGTTCACATAATTCATCCTCAGCTTTGCGTTTCGAAGCAGCGCGCATTGTTGCAATACGCGCCTCCCAAGCACGAGCATGCTTAGAAGCACGAGCTCCAAAATAAAGCACTACTGCCAACATAGCTCCAGGAATAAGAGCAAAAACTGGAGAAAATATACCAGAGCATCCTGCTAAGAATACGACAAAAGTCAAGACAGCAAGCGCAACTACCAACACACAACGACGGCGTATCGCAGCACGCCTAGCAGCGCGAATGCGCGCAATATATTCAGGAGTTAATGTTCGTTTTTGTTGTGTCGGTTGCATACAAGCCCCTTTTGCCAACATACTAGTACCGTCGCAAATACGCGTAGTACTCCACTCACCTACAAGATGAAGTGTTGGTGAAAACCTATCCTCGCGATGTTCAAGCATAGACTTCATGCCGTTAACCGTGCGTTTAGGCAACCACCCGAACCATAAGGCTACGAGGATGACTAATACGAGTACCGCACTCACCGATTCATAACCCATAACTATTAATATAAGGAAGTCATAGGATGTGTAGCAACATAAACATTTCGGCGTGTCGCCAAAATGTGGGATTATTGCGCGCGCCATCACACAATATGCTGTGCCGCAATCATTCACTAAGCAAATTTAACACCTATAATAACTGTCATAGTATGTACTAGGATATGTGAAGGAACAGTAAGTTTCTACTTACGTGCTCGTGTAACTTCGGAGGGACTTTTGCCTACTTATCATTATCGTTGCAAGCAATGCGGATACGATTTTTCAGAACATCAATCATTTTCAGATGACCCTATTACCATTTGCCCTCAGTGCGGGAAAGATGCAGTGCACAAAGTGTACTCCGCTCCTCCAATCAACTTTAAAGGCAAAGGCTTTTATCGAACCGATAAATGATTTTGTAAAATTATAAATATTAATTATTGTTTAAATATTGCGCGCTAATAGGTTTTATCCACAGTGCGCAATTTTTCTTGCTCTTGCATTTTTTATATTTCAAAATGCAAGTATGAGCATAAATTTTTCTTTATTTAAATCTCAAAATAACGCAAAAAATAGTGCGTTATTGCAGCGAAGGCAACGCGCTTTCGTGCGGAAAATCATTATTGTGCTATGTGCTGGAATGATGGCTTTACTCGTTGTGTCAACTATTATTGATTCACAAGAGACTCAAGTCATAGCAGTAGCTAAACACAATATTCAGCAAGGTTCACGCGTTAGCGTAAACGATATTGCATACGTTCGAGTGCCTAAGCATAAAGTATTTAATCAAGCGCTATCCAATAATATAAGCGCGAATGCTTCTATTGTTGCAACATGTGAAATACGTAAAGGCATGCCAATTTTGCAAACACTATTAAGTAAAATTCCGCGCATTCCAAAAGGATTCACTTCTATTACCATTCATTTAGCTAGTGCAGATCACACACTGCTTCCTGGCGAAAAAATCGATTTAGCTTTTAGCAAGCCTGTGCAAGATGAAGAAATTTCTAACTCTCAAAATGCAGAAAGCCGAAACAGCGAAAAATCTAAAAGTAGCACTGCAGAAAATAACGATAAAAACAAAAACCACGATATTGAAGAAAACAATATTGCAGAAATTGACGAACGCTATGTTAGCGTAGTTCATAATGTTATGGTGATGCAAATAAGTCAAAACACTCAAGCTTCACAAAATCAGCAGAATACTACCACTCTTGCTATGCCTGCTGCAGATGCGTTGCGATTATTACAAGCTCAGTCTGCAAACCCCTCTTTGGCAATTATTGCCATGAAATTGTCACAATGAGATTGCCGTCATGGAATACGTACACGATTAGTAGAAATCAGCGGTAATTATTAGCAATTAGCGATAATAGCCAGTCAGCAACAAGCAGCAACAAGAATAAATCATTCTGCTACTTCTCGCGTATTTCAAGCTCAACTCATACGCTCGGAAAACACCGCCCAGTGAGGCGGCAATTCGCTTAAAATGCGATTATCGTCGTCTTGATTGCGCTGTTGCAAAGTAAGCTCGTCAGAAGGCTCGAGTTTAACGCCATCTGCATCAAAAAGCTCTGAGCCTTCACGAACAACCCTAACCGACCTGCGGGGAGATCTTCTATTGGGATCGTATTTACTCATTCGTTGTCACCATACAATTCCCCGAGACGAGAAACAACACGATCAACCTCTTTTTCAGGATTGACAAAAGCTCCAACACTCCACACTGTCATAACTGACCAGCCCAAGGATTCCAAATCCTGAATAATCATGCGATGACGTTCACGAGTTGATTGCACGCTCATAAATTGCGCATCATCCGTAAGCACAGCAACAGCAAATGGCTTATCCGCAAGTCCAACTACTAGAGGAATTCTAACGCCATTATCGAAGCCATAGTTGACTGCAACTTTTAATCCACGCGAGCGAATACGCTCAGCTAAATCAGTAAATAGCACATTCCTTTGCGCAGCTTCTGCAGCAATTTGCGCTTCAACATCGTTAGCATCTTCTGGACGAAGCGGCTTATCACTTAACTTCTCAGCCCATTGCAAAAGACTCTTCAAAAGCTTTGGACCATCTTGGTGCAAACGCTCATCTTCCATATCTTTAGATGTAAACGCACTAACAATATCTAGATGACGACGAGCTAGAGCCAAAGCGTCAAGAAGCATACTGCTTCCACCTTCTTCTTCAAGCAATCCAAACTGCTGAAGAAGTCTGCCATGAGATGTTTTTGCATAGCAAAGCGACATAATTACATCTGTTGCTATTGCTCCAGAAGCTTCATTAACGCCCAAAAGTCTCACATGTCGCAAGAATCTAGCCATGTTTTCGTCTTTAATAGACAAAGACTTCAACTCAGCTCCCAAACGACTGCGGAACACGTTTGTCAACGTAACTACAACAAGCACATAGCTTGAAGGAACAACCGTAAACGTATTCGCACGCTGACGAATAAGCTCAACTACTTCATCAATTTCACGCTGGCTGCTTTCAATAAGCCCAGAAGACATTACTGGAACTCCAGTTGCTTCAATTTGATGCAAACGAACTTTACCTTGCAAACGCTCAACAGGAACGTCATGACGCAACTTTCCGTAACCATGTTCTTCCAAGAATCGCGCTAAACGAAGCGAGCGCCTTGTTGCTCTAGAAACTACTGTTACAGATGGGAGTAATGAAATAAGCGAACGCAAGCTTTCAGAACTTATTGTTTGCTTATGTGCTAAAACTACTACTTGATGAGCACGAGACAAAATAGATAGCAACTCAATATTTGATATATGAGATGCCGAATCAATTATTACAGTATCTGCAATAGGTCTCAATGGAGTCATCATAGTAAGAGTAGATGGCATAGCTACAAGTATTGGTTTCGCAGCCAAAACAAGTTCCGCATAATTGCGCAATAATTTATTAAAAGTAATTCCAGAACGGTTTCCGGCAAGCATAGTATGTAACTGATTAGCTTCTTGCGTATGCGAGAACAACAAATCACACAAATGCCTCATAGCTTCTTGCTGAACCATTGGACCGATTGAACGCACATGTTCTGTATCAACTTGCACGAATCGATCAGAAGCATCTTGCATTGCTGAGCCATCTTGGTGAGAAATAATTGCAGAAGAATTAACGATATCTTCAAAAACAGTAGTCCACCAAGCTAATTGCAACTCACCGTCAATTGCATTACCTGTAACGTTGCGACGACGCAAATCGCTGACTAAATCAGATAAGCCCGCTTTGCTGAACTCGCGTTCCAAATTGCAACGACCAGGGAGAGTATCTAGAGATGCTCTGTCGTCATGTAAATCTTGCAAACGAGCTTCGAGCTGCGCAAATTCAATATTTTCAAGATCTGCGCCCTTAAGAGTTGTTGCTAACACTGCATCAAGAGCAACTAAATGCCTTGCTAATAACTCTTGAGTATTTACAATATCATCCAATTTTGGCGGCAAAACAGGCCATCCGCCGTGAGGCACGAAAGTACGCCACTGAGCTGCTTGCTGCGCAACAATCTTTAATGCTTCATGCAAATCATCGACTTTAGCTCCAACTCTTAGCAAGCTGCGCGCTTCACGAACATGATGTCTACGTTCCCAGAAGCCCATAATTGTGCCTTCGGCTTTACGCTGAGCTTTCGGCTTACTCGCTTCAATCATTGCATCTAAATCGCGCTCAAAAATTTCAGGCTGGAATACGTCAAGTACACGTCGCAAATTTTTGAGAACTGTAACTTGACGACTCCACTCACGAGCTGTTGTTGGCACAGGGAAACCACAGCTTTGCACAGTGCTTTTAACTTGTTCTCGAGTTGCTGGAAGAAGCTTAAGAAGCACGTCTACAACACGCTGATATACAGATATAGCTTCATTTTCGTCAAATATCGACGCGCCAAACCAAGGAGTATCTTCAGGATTTATCCTAAACTCTCCAAGTTCATCGGCTTGGTGGAATTTCTTCGACCACTCCTCAATATGACCGGTCATAGCGTGCGCTGCGGCAACATCTAAACGCACATGCGTAGACGGATGGGTTGGGAACATTGCAATTGCTGCAAGATTCTGGATTGTTTGATATGCAGATACTCCCCAAGTTTCGTTGATACCATGAAGATCACCTAAATAACGAGTAAGGCGAGAACGCACTCCAACCAACTCATCTGCAACCTGCTCAAATCGTGAAGTCGCAATACTATGTCTAGCGCCAACTGCTGCAATCAACTGCGCATCGACATGCTTAGCAATATGACCATCCGCAACGTCTAATGCTAATGAGGAAATTTCATGCGTATTCAACGTGTAACGGAAACGCCTCTGCTGTTCAACAACATTAGGCACATACAACACAGAACGTCCTGCAATCACAGAACGAGAAACAATCGCAGCAGCAATCGCAGCTGAATCCGATCCCGAATCAATATCCACGAACAGAGATTTTCCAGAAGCAACAAGCTCCGCTGCATAACGCACAACGTTATCTACTTCACCAACTTCGCATTCGCTATGAGGATCTGCGTCGAAAGGACTATATTCTGGCTTATTTGCAGACTGAAGCTTATGAATAGCTCGATCATCGCCAGCCATAGCGTCAATCATTGCATTCCCAACATTGCCAGATTGCAAAGCGTTAATAATTTGTTCACTTTCTGCTACGAAACGCGAACCAGCATCTGTGAAGCAGCCAAGTATAATATCGCGCTCAATATCAAAATCTGGAAAAGCTGAGCGAGCTTGCTTACAAATAGCATCAAACACTACAGAAGTTTCTGGCGTTCCACTTTCATATTGAGATCCGTCGAATAAAACATCTTCCCTAAGTTGAACACCACGCTCACTTAAACGCGACACAAGCGAATTGTTCAGCCCAACACTTCCAGAGAAATAAATAGTGGCGGAGGTTTCATCTTGATTAGTGTCACGAACAACTTTCACAGGATACGTAAGAACAGGCACATGGTTGCCATTCCACGATGCAACACCGACTATTAAAGAAAGCTCGGAAACACCACTTTCGTGCGCTTTTGCGTCTCTATCTTCAAAAACTCGATCTAGCCTTCGCCCAGCAGCTCGCAACATTCCAGCGTCCCGGAATAAAGATTTTAATGTTACTTTTCCGCTTGCAAAAAGTTGCGCAATTCCGGAAGGATGAGCATGCGTCAACTCTAATTGAGCAGCAAGTTGCGTTATATCTTCTAGTGGAGAAGGAGATAGCTGAGCCTGATATTGCTGCTTCCACTCAACTATATGTTGTAAAGCGTTAGTACGAGCGCTGTTCGTATTATTAGAGCCAGATTTTTCTAAAGAACCATCCTCTGACGTAGTATTTTCAACTACTGCATCAGTAAAAACTTGCTCTGACGAATCCTGCTCCACGTTGTTTGTATCACTCATATTCCCACCCTACTTGCTTACTGTTCAATAGCTTTGCGATATGCACTATAACCGCTGTTTCTAGCTAGTGCAGCATCTACTTCAGAATTACCTTGAGCTGCGAGCCACGCGTACAAGTCATCGTATAACCCAGTGTTTGCAGCCAAGAACGGAAGCAACTGCGAATATTGCGCCATCTCAAATTGCTTTGAAAAATCACTACTTTCTTCAGCTTCTTTTGACGTGAATCCGCCGGCTTCCACTACATTTTCTTGAGAGTCAAATTCGCCTTTTGATACTTTTTCAAATACGGAGCCTGGCTCAAATGCAGGTGTGTACTCCGCATCAGAATTGTTAATATCGAGATTATTAGAGTCGAGACTTGTAGTACCGAGATTTGTAGAGCCAAAACTGTTAATATCGAGATTATTAGAACCTGTATTTGCACTATTAAAAGCTGAAGTATTGACAATATTTTCAGCAAAAGTTTCAGTTGAATTTAATGGAGATACTGGAAATTCTTGAGAACTTTCGTTTTGCAATACATTTGTTTCCGAATTAACTGGCGTAACCGAAGAAACCTGAGCAACCGAATCAGCTTGATCAACTGCAGAAACCGAATCAACTGCAGAAACCACAGAATCTTGTTGAGAAGGTTCTTCTTTAGTCGCACTTTCTTGCTGAATTGCTTGCGCATCTGCAAATAAATTACGCGGCTCTACAGGAGCCTCCTGCTGCTCTCGCATAACAGGCAAAGTTACATCATGATTGATTGGAGCAACATCTGTTTGCGAATCATCATTGAGCTGAGTTTGATTTTGCATGCCTTGTTTCCAAGACAACCCAGGATGCGAAACTGATTGAGCATGGAAAACACCTGTTGGCTCACCAGCGCGCAAATCAAGAATTTGGTCTACCGATAAATCTGAAGCTGCAGGCTCATCATGCGATTCATCTGTAGCATAAGAGAACAGATTACGCACTGCGTTATCTTTTTCAACTTCAGCAGATTCTTCTTCTACACGCACAAAATCAACAGGAACATCACCGAATTGCATGCGCATTAAGTTATCTGGAAGTTGAAAATCAACATCAGGCTCTAGACGCAGCAAATCACCATTTTCGCTGACTAAATACGTACCGTTGGTCGAATGCAAATCTCGTATTGTTGCCACGCCTCGCATGTCTACAATTAGCAGCGCATGCCTCTTTGACATAGAACGTTTGTTATCTACTATGTCGACGCGCGCGAAACCATCTTCACGCAACGGGCGTATAGGCTTTCGACCAATCTCTACAGACTGACCTGCACCCACACGTGCCTGCTCGACACCACCAACTGTAATCATCCAGCGCTGCACGGTTTGTCGCTCACTCACGTGATCTGCTCCCTTCAAAAAACATACTACTTACTATTGTGTCATGCTTTGTGTATATTGCGCTAGTATTTGTTGATTTTAAGCATAAAAATAACAAAAGGCTCGGAAGAAACTCCCGAGCCTCGAAACTTGCGATATTACCAACCGTCCCTAGCGGAAAGCAACAACGCAAAGCGCTCAGCATTAATCGGCTAACGAAGCCTGAATCAATAGTAAAAAAGGAAATTTGGCAAACCATATCAACAAGCAAACGCAAACCAAGTAATTGCTGTATAAAACTAAAAGATCTACACAGCGTGCCAAGCACAAAATTTTTATAAAAGCACTTAGTCTAGCGCACCTTTTAGCACACTAGACTAAGTAATTCACAGTAAAACCGACTCAACGATCAACCAATAAGCTAAAGCCCAAATGATTCATCACTGAATCAGATTTCAGCTTAGTGACGGATCTTGCGAAGAGCAGCACCCATGCCAGCAAGCACAGAAGCAGCAACAGCAGCCATAGCTACAGCAGCACCAGTCTTAGCTAAACCAGCAGCAGCGGCACCATTAGCACCAGCGGCAGCACCGTTAGCATTGTTGTTCTGCTGAGCAGAAGCCTTGGTATCCTTACCCTTCTGACCCTGCTTAGCAGCAGCCTGAACTTCCTTACCAAACTTACCGCTCATAGCAGAAGCATAAGCATGCTTCAAACCAGGAACAGCTGGGAATGTTGGAGCCAAAGGATCAGAAGTCACAACTGGTGGCAACAAAGATGGGTTCACACCGGCAGCAACAGCCTCATTGTAAACAGCCTTGTAAAGAGCCAAAGCCTCATTATAAGCCTTTACAGCAGCCTTGGCAGCAGCCAAAGCAGCATTATAGTCGGCAGTAGCCTTGTCAAGAGCATTCATTGCACGGACAAGATGAGCCTTAGCGCGGTCCACAGCATCACGCAAACGAGTCTCGGTAGCAGAATCATTCGTACCAGAAGTCAAGAATGCATTGAGCTTTTCCTGAGCATCATTGAAGGCATTCACGCGTGCATTGAACTCAGCAAGAGCAGCAACCAAAGCCTTATAAGCATCATTGAACTTATTCTTAGCAACAGCAAGTTCATCATCCTTATTGTCCAAGTTCATCTTAGCAAGACGAACCTTGTTAATAAGAGCCCTCTTAATCTGATCCTCAGTTGGATCTGGGTTAGAGCAGTTATTAACGTTGTCCAAAGCCTTGAGATACTGGGCATGAGCATCATTAGCAGCAGCGAGCTTAGCATCGTAGGTTGCCTTGTCTCCAACATACTTGTTCTTCTGATTTACATATGACTGAGCAGCTGCAGCATCTTCTGGCTTGGTGCCATTAGGAAGAGGAGTCACCATCTTAAGCTTGCCATCATTGCCATCAGCCACATACAAAGCCTTAACTTCAGCCTTAGATGGCTCTTGTGGCTCTTGTGGAACAGCTGGAACTTCAGCCTTTGCATCATCCCAAGCCTTCTTAGCTAAAGCAGCGATAGACTCATTCTTGCTCTTAAGATTCCAATCTGCCTTATTCGCTGGGCAATCTGGAACGTTAACATCAGCCATTGCTGGTGCAGCAAAAGCGAAACCGGAGAGGAGGGTGGCGCCAGCAGCGAATGCGGCGATAGCCTTCTTATTCAACATAATATTTTTCCTTTCTTCTTCTCCTTCGTGCTAGGTACACGAAGAAAAATTTGCTGTGTAACTCCAACCGGAGCCACACACGCCCGTCAAACTAGGACTGACCGGCGTTTGCTATTAACATACCCCCCCCCCGTTCGAAAAAGTCAAGAGCCAACACACAACTCATTAACAAAAAACATTCATATTTTTATAAAAATATTTCAGTCAAACTATTTTCAAGAATAAAAAATACAGTATTATGCGTTATTTTTCGTAAAAATGTCAATTTCAAGGTTTTTAAAGATTTTTCTCAGAAAACTCTCAGGAAACTCTTGAATACTCCCCCAACCAGCCGCAAAACCGTTGCAATATAGCCACTCTTGTGCGACACGCCAACAACCCACTTTTACATGACGCGCGCGGCAGTTCCTCTACGTTCATACAAAAACAATACCGCTTCTTGGCCTATAACCCAGCAAATAAAAAAATCGGGCGACGCATAAATGCATCGCCCGCAAAACTTTCGTTTTCAAATCGTATCTAATAAATTACTATGATGGCTGTACATTATATACAATCTCTTTACAAAAAGTATACATCTGTTGCACTGATGTAGATGACTTATACAAGTCCCTATTACTAATCATCCTACCGTCAAACAATTCTTTGATTTCCTGTAAACAATGATTCTTCAAATCCTCACTTTTTATAACATCATCCACCGCAATAAGCAGCGAAATAAAATCTTGCACACAGTTATTTTTTAATCGGTTTTGAATAGTCCTTTTTCTTACATCAGGCAATAATTTAACAAGTCTAGAAGCTAAATAACTATTGTAAAAACCATCTTTATTTGTTAAATCATGAATAACACAATTGCTATGAGCGGCAGCATTTCGTATATTCCTTATGCTATCCAACAATGTACAATTAAATTCATTATATTCATACTTTGAACAGTAATACTTATAAAAATTAACAAATTCTCCAAATGGAATCACTTCCAGAAAAACATATATAGGATACTTGGGGTGAGTATATTTACCCAATATAGTCTTTACATACGCAGTAGAACGTCTGTTATTAAGCTCTGTTATAATGCGTGGATACTTTGCGATATATTCACTTACTATACTGAATTCATCAATATTTTTTTCTTGTATATTTTTTAATATATTAACTTTTAAAGAATGTTCCACGCTAAGACTTGCACTAATAATCCAACGTCGTAAATACATATCAATAGTAGATAAATCTTTTAGAGCCATAAAATCAAGACCCACATATTTACCATTATGCTTATGAAAATTGGTTTTATAGGCAGTGACCTTAACATAATAATTATGCTCATTCAAAAATGAAATAGCATCCTTAATTGTACATTTTTGAAAAGTAACACCCTTACCTTTTAGCTTATCTATAAGTTGCTCTGTCTGTAACATGAAACACCACCTATCCATAAGCAAAATAATCTAAATAACTAAGAAAACTATTTATTTTCCTTTAATGATTCAAGTATAAGAAAGAATAGGAAAAGCAAAAAGAGTAAGTGCCTAAGTAGATAGGTAGGTAAGCAGGTAAGTAAATAAGTACGTAAATACAAAGAAAAGGGCTCGGAGAATAAGTACCAAATAAAAGCACTAAACCCAAGCCCTTAATAAACTGGCCTATCTCCCTAAAAATAAACCAGCCTTACACTCAACAGTCCCACTCACAAACCATACCACAATCCCACTGTCAAGAAAGAGATCTGGCAAAACAGTAAAATTATGAAACAGCCTACAAGCAACTCGCCGCAAAACACTGAACAGTATTTACGGCACGTTGAGTGAAAGATTTAACAAGTGAGCGCACCATACTTACATACAGCACGCTCACAAATCATTAAACAATCAACACACTTAATGTGCTAACAGCTTAGTGACGGATCTTGCGAAGAGCAGCACCCATGCCAGCAAGCACGGAAGCAGCAACAGCAGCCAAAGCTACAGCAGCACCGGTCTTAGCCAATGGAGCAGCAGCAACTGGGGTCTTAGCAGCAGCCTTCTTATCAGACTTCTTATCAGACTTCTTAACATCAGCCTTCTTGCCACCAAGATTGTTCAAGAACTTAGCAAAGCGTTCCTTACTTTCCTTGTAAGCCTTCTCAGCTTTAGCAAGCTCATCCTTGGCTTCCTTCTCATTCTTAGTAGCAGCAGAAATACTATCTAAGAATGGAACATTAGTGTAGTAAGCCTTACGCAAAGCAGCAGCAGCTTCATGTTCACCTTCAGCGTCAAGATAATCAGCCTGAGCCAACATATCAGCCCACTTAGCCTTCAAAGCATTCAAAGCAGCAGTAGCTTCATTAGCCTTGGACCTAGCTGCTGAAACCTCTGCAGCACCACGACCATTCAAGGTGCCCAAAGAACCATTTACAATGTCTCCCTTTTCGGAACCGTTAAGGAAGTTGTCAAAAGCCTTGGACTTATCGAGATTATCTAAAACTGCCTTATTTTCCTTAGCTTTGTTCTCTTCAACTTTTTTAGCCAACTCAGCTGCATCAGCCTTTTCCTGCTTCTTAGCATTCTCAATGGCTGTTTGAGGTAAATTCGCACTATCAGCCATTGCTGGTGCAGCAAAAGCGAAACCGGAGAGGAGGGTGGCGCCAGCAGCGAATGCGGCGATAGCCTTCTTATTCAACATAATATTTTTCCTTTCTTCTTCTCCTTCGTGCTAGGTACACGAAGAAAAATTTGCTGTGTAACTCCAACCGGAGCCACACACGCCCGTCAAACTAGGACTGACCGGCGTTTGCTATTAACATACCCCCCCCCGTTCGAAAAAGTCAAGAGCCAACACACAACTCATTAACAAAAAACATTCATATTTTTATAAAAATATTTCAGTCAAACTATTTTCAAGAATAAAAAATACAGTATTATGCGTTATTTTTCGTAAAAATGTCAATTTCAAGGTTTTTAAAGATTTTTCTCAGAAAACTCTCAGGAAACTCTTGAATACTCCCCCAACCAGCCGCAAAACCGTTGCAATATAGCCACTCTTG